>JAGHZY010000020.1:69733-161708 GCA_017745175.1 Sphingopyxis sp.
CAACCGTTCGGCCTCGTGCCGCATCCCCTACGGTGCGGGCGCCAAGTCGAAGCGCGTCGAATTCCGCTTCCCCGACGCGATGGCGAACCCCTATCTCTGCTATTCGGCGCTGCTGATGGCGGGCCTCGACGGCATCCAGAACAAGATCCACCCCGGCGACGCGATGGACAAGAATCTCTACGACCTGCCGCCCGAGGAACTGAGCGAAGTCCCGACCGTGTGCGGCAGCTTGCGCGAAGCGCTCGACAGCCTGCTCGCCGACCACGACTTCCTGCTGAAGGGCGACGTGTTCTCGAAGGACCAGATCGAAGCCTATGTCGAGTTGAAGTGGGACGAGGTCTATCGCTTCGAACAGACGCCGAGCCCGGTCGAGTTCGACATGTACTACAGCGCCTGATCGAAAGATCAGCGACGCCAAGGGGGGCGTCCGGTTCGGGGGAACCGGGCGCCCTTTTTGCGCGTGACCTCTTGCGTCAGCGCGTCGTCATGCCGCGTTTGCCGATCGCGATGAAGGATCCGGGCAGCAGCATCGCGACGAGCGTCGTGACAACGTCGATGGGTTCAATGTCGCCCCGAAGCCGAAAAAGCCGGCGGCCGCCCGGAGCGACAGCACCACCCAGCTGAGGCAGAAGGCCCATAGACAGTCTTCGAGCCCGATCTGCCAGTTCAGCTCGTCGAACGCATTTCGCCAGCGCCAGCTCGCAAGGACGGCCCCTGCCGTCGACTGAAGCAGCGCGCCCACGGCAGCGCCCACCCGCATCTTCAGCGCCGACGCCCCGAACTGCGACGCCTCTTCTCCGGTCGTGGCCTTGTTCATCCTTCGTCCTCCGGGATCCGGTGATCGACAAACAGCTCGCGCGTCTCGAGGCCGAACAGCCTGGCCATGCACAGCGCAAGCGGCAGGCTCGGATCATATTTATCGGTTTCGACCGCGTTGGTCGTCTGGCGCGCCACGCCGAGCCGCCGGGCGAGCTCGCCCTGGCTCCATCCCGCTGCTTCGCGATAGTGCCGAACCCCGATTTTCCAATGCTTGCTCCCTGTAAAGAGCTGTTTACAGCCCGAAGGTCGCCGCGATTACGCTTTGGTAAGCCGAAGCCGCTATCGGCAGACCGGGCTTTCGAGGAGGCACCCGATATGTTGCGCATCATGATAGCAGCCGCCGCGATGCTGCTTGCGACCGGCTGTGGCAAGATGGCCGAGTTGGCGAACCAGACGCGTACCGTTGCGGCGCCGCGCGAAGAGGTATTCGCGAAGATGTTCGGCGACGACAGCGCCTTCACCGGCCTGCCGCTCGTCACCAACGGCGGCTCGACGCGGCTCTATGAACTCGTCGCGCAAAAGGGCGACCCGGGTTTCGAAAGGCTGATCCCCGACAAGCGGCCCGACGCGTACAAGGTCAAGATCGCCGTCGCGATGGAAATCCCGCGCGAAGCGCATCTGATCTACAGCGTCGACGATGGCGCGCTGACTACCGGCCTGAAATTCACCTTCGAGGAACTCGCACCCGATCGGACCAGTGTTGCCTTCACCATTGACGATCTGACCGGTCACGGCACGAAAGGCCTGGAAGTGAACCGCTCCGCGCTGCGAAAAATCGCACGCGATGCACTCGACAAGCTCGATGATTTCGACGAGTTCAAGGAACCCGCCTGAGACGGACCGATCCCCATATATGGGTTGGTAAATCAGCGAGGTTGCGGTCCCCTTCGATGGATGGCAGACCGGCTTTCGGGTCCGTCCGATCTCGAAAGGCTGCTCGCCCATGCGGATGCGCATTTTTGCCGCCCTTGCTCCCCTGATCCTCGCCTCGTGCGGCGGAGGCGGAGGCGGGGGTGGCCAGCCGCCCGCCGGCAACTCCCCGCCCAGCTTTACCTCGGCACAGACGGCGAGTGTCGTCGAAAATACCACCAATGCCTATCAGGCCACCGCGAGCGACCCCGACGGCGATGCGCTCACATTCAGCATCGACGGCGGCGCCGATGCCGGACTGTTCTTGATTACATCGGCGGGCGCGCTCCGCTTCAACACCGCGCCCGATTACTCGTCGCCCGCCGATGCCGATCGCAACAATGTCTACAATATCCAGCTCCGCGTCAGCGACGGGCGCGCGAGCGCGACATTGACGGTCAACATCACCGTCACCAACAGCGCCGACGGAATCGCGGTCGTGCGTGTCGCGCCCGTCGGATCCACCAGTTTCAACCGGCCGGTCTATCTTGCGCCCATCCCCGGCGACAGCAGCAACGTCTATGTCGTGGAGAATGGCGGCGGCGTCTACCGGTTCAATCCGACGACCGGCAGCAGCACCCGTGTCCTCAACATCACCGATATCTCGACGGGCGGCGAACGCGGGCTGCTCGGCCTCGCGGTCGACCCCGGCAATGTGAACCGTCTGATGATCGTCGCCACCGCGCCCGACGGCGCGGTGCAGGTCCGGCGCTATACGCTGGGCACGGCGCAGCCGGAGACGAACTATATAACGGCCCTGTCGACGCCGCACGCCGATTCGGCCAATCACAATGGCGGCTGGATCGGCTATGGCCCCGACGGGTACATCTATGTCGCCGTCGGCGATGGCGCCACGGGCGGCGACCCCGCGCAGGACACGAATTCGCGCCTCGGCAAGATCCTGCGGCTCGCGGTCGATCCCGCCAACGCCAACCGGTTCGTCCCGGCGCCGGGCAATCCCTATATTTCGGGCGGCGGCGATCCCTATGTCTTCGCGCGCGGCCTCCGCAATCCCTTCCGGGCGTCCTTCCAGGGATCGACCCTCGTGATCGGCGATGTGGGCGAGAGCAATGTCGAAGAAATCAGCATGATGCCGACATCGACGCCGGGGCTCAATTTCGGCTGGCCCTTCATGGAAGGAACGCGTGTCAACCGCAGTGGGGGCCCTTCAGGCCTCACACCGCCGGTCGCAGAATATGCGCCCGCCTTGGGCCGGAGCGTGATCGGCGGCTATGTCTATCGCGGGCCGATCGCATCGCTGCGCGGACAATATGTCTTCGGCGATTTCATCTCGGCCAATGTGTGGACGCTACCCTTCGCCGATTTCGTGCAGGGGCAGACGCTGCCGTCGTCGCGCTTCGCCAATCGCAACGACGACTTCAGACCCGATACCGACACGCTCCGGCAACTCGCCTCCTTCGGCGAGGACAGCGCGGGCAACCTCTATATCGTCAGCATCTCCGGCAACATCTTCATGGTGCGCCCGCGAAACTGAGGGCACCGGACTTCTTTCGGGCTGAACGCTTGCCGCCGGCGGAAACGCACGGCACAAGGGCGCCTCCCAAGGAGGCTTCCTCATGAAATCAATGCCATTTGCCGTTCTCGTCGCTCTCCAGCTCGCGCTCGTGCCCGCCGCGCAGGCGAAGCTTGCGAAAGCCGAAAGCGGCATGGCAAAGACGGTCGAGGCCGAGCAGGCGCGCAGCCTCGCGCTGCTCGAAAGGCTCGTCAACCAGAACAGCGGTTCGCTCAATCTCGAAGGCGTCGAGAAGGTCGGAGCGATGATGCGTGCCGAGCTCGAGCCGCTCGGCTTCAAGGTCGAGTGGAAGCCGATGCGCGACACCGGCCGCGCCGGCCATCTGATCGCTACCCACAGCGGCAAGCCCGATACGAAGCGGCTGCTCCTGATCGCGCATCTCGACACCGTTTTCGAACCCGACTCGCCGTTCCAGAAATTCACTCGCAAGGGCGATATGGGCGAAGGCCCCGGCGCGGGCGATGACAAGGGCGGCATGGTCGTGATCGTCGCGGCGCTGCGCGCGATGAAGGCGGCGGGCACCCTCAGCGACGCCAATATCGAAATCCACATGACCGGCGACGAGGAGGATTCGGGCACGCCGATCGAAAAGGCGCGCGCCGACCTGATCGCCGCGGGCAAGCGCAGCGACGTCGCGCTCGATTTCGAAGGGCTGGTGCGCGATAACGGCGCTGACATGGGCTCGGTCGCGCGCCGCTCGTCCGATAGCTGGACGGTCACCGCGACAGGCAGGAGCGCGCACAGCTCGGGCATCTTCAGCGCCGCGGCGGGCGACGGCGCCATCTATGAACTGACGCGCATCATTCACCGCTTCCGCACCGAGCTTCCCGAGCCGAACCTGACCTTCAACGTCGGACTGATCGCGGGCGGCCAGCAGGCCGAACTCGACGCGGGCGGCATTCGCGCCACCGTCAACGGCAAGACCAACATCATCGCGCCCGTGGCGGTCGCGCGCGGCGACCTGCGTGCGCTGTCGCCCGACCAGATCGAGCGGGTGAAGGCGAAAATGGCGGCGATCGTCGCCGAACACGCCCCCGGCACCGACGCGAAGATCGCCTTCGATCCCGGCGGCTATCCATCGATGGCGCCAACCGACGGCAACCGCGCGCTGCTCGCCAAACTCAACGGCGTGAACCGCGACCTCGGCCTTGCCGAAATGGCGCCGCTCGACCCGCTGAAACGCGGGGCGGGCGACATCAGTTTCGTCGCCGCCGACGTCGACGGGCTCGCGGGACTCGGGCCGTACAGCACCGGCGACCATGCGCCGGGAGAGGCGGTCGATATCCCGAGCATCAGCCGGCAGGCGACGCGCGCTGCCATCCTGATGTCACGTCTTTCTGCTGAAAAGCGCTGAGCCGAAACTTTTCTTCCTCGTCACCCCGGACTTGATCCGGGGTCCATCCTGCGGCCGGTAAATGGATGCCGGATCAAGTCCGGCATGACGAAAAAGGGCGGCGGCGCTTGATTCATTCGCCGCTATCATTAGGTAGCAATGCGAGACGTATTTTCAGACGCCGATGGGAGAAATATGATGAGCACCGAAACGCACCTCAAGCAAAATTACATCGGCGGCCGCTGGGTCGACAGCAAGGGCGGCAAGCTCCACGACGTGATCAACCCCGCGACCGAGGAAGCGGCCTCGACCGTCGTGCTCGGCACCGCGGCCGACGTCGACGATGCGGTCGCCGCGGCGAAGGAGGCCTTCAAAAGCTTCTCGCAGACGACGCGCGAGGAACGCCTCGAGCTGCTGAACCGCATCGTCGAGGAATACAAGAAGCGCGTCCCCGACCTTGCGAAGTCGATGGCGTCCGAAATGGGCGCGCCGGTCAGCTTCGCCGGCACCGCGCAGGTCGGCGCCGGCATCGGCGGCTTCCTCGGCACGATCGCCGCTCTCAAGGATTTCAGCTTCACCGAAAAATATGCCGCAGGCGTCATCGCCTACGAACCGATCGGTGTCGTCGGCATGATCACCCCGTGGAACTGGCCGCTCAACCAGATCGCATTGAAGGTCGCCCCCGCGCTCGCGGGCGGCAACACGATGGTGCTGAAGCCGTCCGAAGAATGCCCCGGCAACGCTGTTATCTTCGCCGAAATCCTCGACGCCGCGGGCGTGCCCCCGGGCGTGTTCAACCTCGTGCAGGGCGACGGCCCGACCGTCGGCAACGCGATCAGCGCGCATCCCGGCATCGAGATGGTCAGCTTCACCGGCTCGACCCGCGCGGGCATCCTTGTCGCCAAGGCGGCCGCCGACACCGTCAAGCGCGTCCATCAGGAACTCGGCGGCAAGTCGCCGAACATCGTCCTGCCCGATGCGGACCTCGAAACCGTGCTGCCGCCGACGGTGCAGGGCGTGCTCGTCAACACCGGCCAGAGCTGCATCGCGCCGACGCGCATCCTCGTCCAGAAGGACCGCGAGGCCGAAGCCGTCGGCGTGATCAAGGCGATGTTCGACGGCACCTCGGTCGGCGATCCGCAGGCCGAGGGCGGCCACATCGGACCCGTCGTCAACAAGGCGCAGTTCGACAAGATCCAGGGTCTGATCCAGTCGGCGATCGACGAGGGCGCGACGCTCGAGACCGGCGGCACCGGCCTGCCCTCGAACGTCAATCGCGGCTATTATATCAAGCCGACCGTCTTCTCGGGCGTGACGCGCGACATGCGCATCGCCAACGAGGAAATCTTCGGCCCCGTCGCGACGATCATGGCCTATGGCGACCTCGACGAGGCGGTCGATATCGCCAACGACACCGAATACGGCCTCTCGGCCGTGGTCTCGGGCGACCCCGCCAAGGCGGCCGAGATCGCGCCGAAACTGCGCGCCGGCATGGTCGCGGTCAACGCGTGGGGCCCCGGCCCGGGCGCGGCGTTCGGCGGCTACAAGGCATCGGGCAACGGCCGGGAAGGCGGCGTGTTCGGGCTCAAGGATTTCATGGAAGTGAAGTCGATCAGCGGCATTCCGGCCTGATATCCTTACGCCCTCTCCTTCAGGGGAGGACCGCGGGACTTGCCAGCTTGCTGGCCTAGTCGCAGCGGGTGGGGTCCATCGGCATTGCGCAAGGTCGATGGACCCCCACCCCGACCCCTCCCCTGAAGGGGAGGGGCTTTTGTATGAGCGCAACACCCGCTAAGCGCCCCTCATGACCACCCGCTCCCCGCTCGCCCCCGACTCCTTTCCGGCCCTCCCCGACATCGCCGGGGTGACGCGCCGCGTCGCGCGCGCGCGCTACAAGGAATGGGACCGCTGCGACCTCACCTATATCGAGCTGTCGCCGGGCACCACGGTCGCGGGCGTCTTCACGCGCAATGTGTGCTGCTCGTCCGAAGTCGAGCTCGGCCGCGAACAGGTGAAGGGCGGCACGGGCCGCGCGCTGATCGTCAACGCGGGCAACAGCAACGCCTTCACCGGCTATCGCGGCCGCGAGGCGGTCGAACAGATCATGGCGCAGGTCGCGGACCATCTCGGCTGCGACCCGGCCGAGGTTTTCGTCAGCTCGACCGGCGTGATCGGCGTGCCGCTGCCCAAGGACAAGGCCCGCGCCGGGGTTGAGGCTGCGCTCACCGCCGAGCCCTGCTCGTGGGAGGCCGTCGCGGAAACGATCGGCACCACCGACACTTTCGCCAAGGGATCGGCCGCCAGCGCGATCGTCGGCGACACGACCGTGCAGATCGCCGGTGTCGTCAAGGGCTCGGGCATGATCGCCCCCGACATGGCAACGATGCTGGGCTATATCTTCACCGACGCCGCAGTCGCCCCCGCGCTGCTGCAGGAGATGCTGGGCGAGGCGACCGGCGGCAGCTTCAACAGCATCACCGTCGACAGCGACACCTCGACGAGCGACACCGTGCTGCTGTTCGCCACCGGACAGGCAGGCAATGCCACACTCGCCACGCGCGACGATCCGGGCGCCGACGCGCTTTACGCGGCGATCCGCGAAGTCGCGCTCGACCTCGCGCATCAGGTCGTGCGCGACGGCGAAGGCGCGTCGAAATTCATCGAGATCGAGGTGACCGGCGCCGTCAGCGACGACAGCGCGAAGCGCGTCGCGCTCGCGATCGCCAATTCGCCGCTGGTCAAGACCGCGATAGCGGGCGAGGACGCCAATTGGGGCCGCATCGTGATGGCGGTCGGCAAGGCCGGCGAACCCGCCGACCGCGACCGCCTCGCGATCCGCTTCGGCGATCATTGGGTCGCGAAGGACGGCCTGCCGGTCGACGGCTATGACGAGGCGCCGGTCGCGGCGCACCTCAAGGGACAGGGTATCCGCGTCGGCGCCGACCTCGGCCTCGGCAAAGGCCGCGCAACCGTCTGGACCTGCGATCTCACCCATGGATACATCAGCATCAACGCCGACTATCGCAGCTGATGCCATTCTGTTAGGGGCCGCCTGCGCGCAATGCAGTGCGTCAACCACAGGAGGCCGTCATGGTACGCCAAAAGGACTTCGCCGACCTGCCTAGCTTTCGAGATCAGCTCGAAACGGCGTAAGGGTTACCCTTCCGAAACGCACGTCAAACGTGGACACCGCTTCGTCCACGGCGACAAGGAACTCGTCGAAAAACTCGGTCGCAAGGATCCGTGTCCGTGCGGATCGGGGCAGAGGTTTCCGCAATTGCTGCCTGACATCGGGCCGGTTTCGACGGGTCCGGGCGGCATGATTATTGGCGCGACTGACCGATAGGAAATACCCCCGGCGCCGGCGATCCGGCGTCGGGGAAATTCGCTTACAGCGCGCCTTCGAGCCAGCCCTTGAGCGCGCTCTTCGGCGCCGCGCCGACCTTGGTGTCGGCGATCGCGCCATTCTTGAACAGGATCATCGTCGGAATGCCGCGCACGCCATATTTGGCGGGAGCATCGGGATGATCGTCGATATTGAGCTTGGCGATGACGACCTTGCCCGCGAGCTCGTCCGAAATCTCTTCGAGCGAGGGGCCGATCATCTTGCACGGACCACACCATTCGGCCCAGAAATCGACGAGCACGGGGGTGTCGCTGTCGAGCACGTCCGACTGGAAGCTCGCGTCGGTGATAGCCTTGGTACCCATAGTCTGAACTCCTGAAATTCCGTTGCTGCCAAGCTAGGGCGTCGGTGCGCCGGGCTCAAGGGCAGAAGCCGGCAAATTCGCCTTCGTTGCCGTCAAGCCGGGCTTGTGCGCGTCGAGCAAGGCATCGTCGAGCCGGATCAGCCGCGCCGCCGCGGTATAGAGCAAGGCCGCCTCGACCCGCCGCCCCGGAAAGATCACGCCCAGCGCATCGCGATACGCCGCCATCTGGCGCAGATAGGCCGGCTGGACATCGGCCGCGCTCGCGGGGATATGGCGCCCGGTCTTGTAGTCGACCACCGTCACCGCATCATCGGCGACGAGCAGCCGGTCGACGATCCCCGCGACGACCAAACCGTCGACCACGGCCGACAGCGGCACCTCGGCCAGCGACCCCGGACCGAACAGCGCCGCGTGCGCCGGGTTCTCGAGAACGCCGAGCACCTCGTCGACCATCGCCGCGCGCACCTCGCCATCGAGCGCCGCCGCCTGCACCGCGAGCCAATGCGCCGCCGCGACGCGCCGCCGCGCAGGCGCCACCGGCGGCAGCCGTTCGAACAGCGCGTGAAGCAGCAAGCCGCGCTCGACCGCCGCCGCGCGCGCGCCGCCCTGCGGCGGCAGGGCGACATCATCCTCGCCGAGCGCCGAGGGCGCAAGCGGACGCGGCGGGCGCGCCTCTTCGGGCGCGGGCTTCGTCGCCCAAGGCGGCACGGCAACCGGCGGCGCCACTTGCCGCGCCTTGTCCTTCGGCAAACGCGCCCATTTCTTCGGCTGCACCGCATGCACGCGCTTGCGGCCCCAGCGCGGCCCGGCATCCTGCCAATCGGCGCCCATGTCGGCCATCACCGCATCGACCGCGCTGTGCCAATTATTGTCGGGCAGGCTGCGGTCGGCGGTCCTGGTGATCCCGGTGACCACCAGCAATTCCTCGGCGCGCGTCATCGCGACATAGAGCAATCGCCAATGCTCCTGCCGCTCGGCCGCTTCCTTGTCGTCATACGCCTTGGCGATCGCGCCGTGCCGTTCATCCCTGCCCAGGCCGAATACCGGCAGCTTTTCCCACGCGCCCGTCGACAGGTCGAAGGTCAGCCGCCGCGGCCGCGGGTCGTCGGTCGCGTCGGCGAGGATGACGATCGGCGCCTGCAGCCCCTTGGACCCGTGGACGGTCATCACCCGCACAACATCGCTGCGCGCCTCGGTCTGGCGCTTGATCTCGGCGGTGCTGGCGGCGATATGGGCGAGGAAGCCGGGCAGCGACGGTGCCTCCCGCCGCTCGAAGGCGAGCGCCTGCCCGAGCAGCTCGTCGATCGGATCGCGCGCTTCGCGGCCGAGCCGGCGGTACAGCTTGCGCCGCCCGCCCAGCGGCCCCGACAGGATGGCGTCGAGGAAACGGAAGGGCGTGGTGAAGTCGGCCATGCCGAGCAGTCCGCGCAGCGCCGCCAGTGTTTCGGGGGGCGCGTCGCTTTCGCGCGCACGCAGCTGTTCCCACAAGGCGCGGCCCTTGCGGCCATGGGCAAAGCCGAACAGATCGTCCTGCGTCCAGCCCAGCAGCGGCGAGACGAGCAAGCCGGCGAGATTCAGGTCGTCGAGCGGCTGGACCGCGAAGCGCATCGCCGCGAGCAAATCCTGCACCGCGAGCGACTGCGTCAGCGAAAAACGATCGACCCCCGCGACCGGCACGTGCCGCGACTGCAACCGCGCGACGATCCGCGCCGCAAGGTCGCGGCGGCGGCGGACGAGGATCAATATATCGCCCGGCGCGACGCTCCGCCCGTCCTTGCCATGTTCGATCCAGTCCTGCACCTCGTCGGCGATCGCACGCGACAGGCGCAGGCTCGCGGGGTCGCTCGCCGCCGCGGAAGAGTCGCCCGGCCCGGCGTCTTCCTCACCGTCTTCGCGATCGCTCTCGTCATCGGCGGCGGCATCGAGCGCTTTCCCGACCGGCAGCGGCTCCCACAGCTCGACGCGGCCCGCCCGGTCGCGGTTGAAATCGGCGGGGATGTGCGGCGGCTCGTCGCTTTCCAGCCCCATCCGTTCGGGCGCACCTGCAGCGATCCACGCATTTACGACATCGAGCACGGCGGGGCTCGAGCGGTAGTTGGTGTCGAGGTCAACATCCTCGAATGGCCTGCCCGCCGCCTCAGCCTGCTTGGCAAAGCTGCGTCGAGCAGCCTCGAATGCCATCGGATCGGTTCCCTGGAAGCCGAAAATCGCCTGTTTGCGGTCACCGACTGTGAACATCGTGCGGACGCGATCGTCTTTGGCGCCGACCCCTGCGAAAAACTCCCCGGAGAGTAACGCAATGATCTCCCACTGCCGCGTGTTGGTGTCCTGCGCCTCGTCGACCAGGATATGATCGGTGCGCTGGTCGAGCTTGAAACGCACCCAGTCGCCGAAATCGCCCGTGGCCAGCAGATGGCCGGCGATGCTGATCAGGTCGTCGAAATCGGCATAGCCCTTGTCGCGCTTGGCAAGCGCATAGGCTTCGGCAAAGCGACTGCCGAGATCCCACGCCGCCGCCAGATCGTCGGCGACTTGCATTGCCGTCGCGGTTGCCAAAAGATCGCCGGTGGCGGCAACGATCCGTTCGGCGGCATCGAGGCAGCTGCGCATGCCGCCCTTTTCCTTGGTATAGTCGGCGCGCAGATCGCCCGTTCCGGTCAGGAAACAGCCGCGTACCGCGGCCAGCATCGCCGCGCGCCCGTACGAATCCGCACGGTGCCAGTCATCCATGATATCGGCGCGCGCATCGCCGGTCCTGGTCGCCCAGTCGCGGCCACTGATGGCGACGGCCGCGATATCGGCATCGGCGATGACGCCACCGGCAATCGCCGCCGCCCGCCAGTCGGCGGGGTCGCCCTGCGGCAGGCCGAGCGCCGTCCGCAGGTCGGTCGGTCGCGGCGCGAGCCGCGGGGCATTCGCCGCCGTGAAGCTGCTCGCACAGCGCGCGAGGAAGGCGATCGCGGCATCCTGCCCCAGCCGGCGCGCCAGCATCGCGGCGATGCTTCGCATATGATCGCCGTCGCCCCCCTGCCCCGACAGGAGCTTGCCCAGCACCTCGCGCTGCAGCGTACGCGCCTCGCTATCCTCGAGCGCACGGAACCCCGGCAATATCCGGGCCTCGAGCGGGAAGCTGGCGAGCAGGGTCTGGCAAAAACTGTGAATCGTCTGGACACGAACCGCGCCGCCGGGGCTGTCGATCACCGTCGCGAACAAGGATCGCGCGCGTTCGATCAGCGCGGGGACGCCCCGGTCATAACCGATGACGTCGAGGTCGAGCCCCAGCGCCAGCAACTCGGTGCGCAGGTCGCCGTCGTCCATCCGCACCCACATCGCGAGCCGCTCGTGAATGCGATGCGCCATTTCGGCGGCGCCCGCCTTGGTAAAGGTGATGCACAGGATCGCCTCGGGCGGCACGCCTTCCAGCATCAGGCGCAGCACCCGCGCCGACAGCACCTGCGTCTTGCCCGTCCCCGCCGATGCGCCCAGCCAGACATGGTCGTCCGGCTGCGCAGCCGCGCTCTGCCCGGCATCAAGCGCTTTGAGCCGCTTGTCGGGATCGATCATGCCGCCCCCCCGCCGGGCGCGCGATCGTCGGCGTCACCACGCCCGAACCATTCGTCGCGGCGCATCAGATGGTCGAAATCGGTATAGCGTTTGCCCGTATCGCCCGGAATAAACGGCTCCTGCCCCAACAGGTAGCGCGCACTCAGGTCGGCGAGCACTTCGCACGCGCGCTCGACGACCGCCGCGGCGGTCGCGGGTTTGGGCTTTTGCCCGCGGATGGCTTTCACGGCGCCATCGACATCCTTTTTCCGGTCGCGCTTCAGCTCCCAATATTCGAACGCGTCGACGATTTCGGGCGCGAGGTCGCCGAGCCCCGCCTCCTGCGCGAGCAAGCCCAGAAGGCCGAGCTGGCTGTTGAGCCCGTCGCCCGTCGATTTGGCCGACGGCGCCGCACCCGTCTTGTAATCGACGATCGCCAGCGTGCCTTCGGCGGTCTGGTCGACGCGGTCGGCGGTCCCGTAAAGCCGGATGCCGCCCACGATCCGTTCGCCGCGCACCTCATTGGCCACCGGCCAGCGCTCCTCGCGCGACGCCCAGACGCGCTCGGCCGCCCAGCGCAGCGACGGCTCGATCCGCGGCAACCAGAAAGCGCTCGCCAGCGAATCGAGCGCCGGGTCGGCGCGCAATGCCTTCAGTTCGACATCGAACGCGGCTTCGGTCAGCCCCGCCGTCTGCCAGTCCTGCAGGAATTTATGGACGCGAATGCCGAACCACTTCGCGTCGGGGCCGCTGCTCAGCGGGTCGAGCTCGCTCAGCCGCAAGATCTTTGCCGCATAATAGGCAAAGGGATCACGCGCGAGCTGATCGACCCCGGTCACGCTGATCCGGTCGGGGCGTGCCGCGGGCGGCGGCGCTGGATGCGGCCTTTCGGCGGGAGTGCTGACGCCCGGCGGCACGTCGAGCATCGCCGCGAGCGCCACCACCGGCTGCCCGCCGAGCCGTGCCTCGGGCAATTCACCCGCGAGCGCCGCGAGCCGCAGCCAGAAGCGCGACGCGACCGCGGGATCGCCGCCGCTGCGCTGCGCGCGCGTCACCACCACCTCGCGCGCTGCGAAGGCGCCCGTGAAATCATGCGCCGCTGCGCCCTGCTGACGTTCGGGCGCCGGGAGCCCGAGCATCCGGCGGATGCCCGGCGCGAGCCACGGGTCGGGGCTCTGCTGCTGCGGCCAGCGGCCTTCGTCGAGCCCGCCGAGGATCATCACATCGGCGCGCTGCAGCCGCGCTTCGAGCAGGCCCCAGATGAACAGGCGCGGGTGCCCGCCATAGGGCGGGCGCACACTCTCGCCCGACAGGAGGTCGGCGAGCATCGCGGGGAAATCGGCAGGCGCGACGAGCGCCGGGCCGTCGCCCCTCGCGAGCGCCCAGCGGTCGAACAATTCGGACAGCGCGCGTCCGGCGTGGCCGGTCCACACGCCTTCGCCGGTCAGCCAGCCGAGCGCCGCCTGCAGCGCGCCGAGCAGGACCGACGGCGGCGCGGGAACGCCCGCCGCGAACGGCGTCAGCGCGGTGCCCAGTCCGGCGGCGACATCCGCCCACCAGTCGCCGATCGCCTCTGCTTCGGCATGGCCGCGCGCCTTCGAATCGGCGGCGCGGTCGGCGATCCGTGCGCTCACCCCGCCCCACCCCGGCACCAGCCCCGGCCCGCGCAGCACGAGGTCGAGCCGCCGCACCTGATCGAGCCAGCCGAGCCGCGCTTCGCCCGCCCGCGCCAGCGGATGCCCGAGCAGCGCCACCAGCCGCACCGGGTCGAACGCCGCGGCGAATTCGGCGAGCGCGAGCAGCAGCGCCCCCGGCGGCGTCTGCCCGAGCGGTTGCCCCGCGCTGTCGTCGACCGAAATGTCCCAGCGCGCGAGCGCCGCCGCGACCCTGGTGGCAAGCGCACGGTCGGGGGTCACCAGCGCGGCGGTGCGCGTGGGTGTTTCGAGCGCATCGCGCATGATCAGCGCGATCCCCTGTGCCTCCTGTCCGTCGTCGGCAAATATCGCGGCGGTGAGGCCGGCTATGCCGGGTCCCAAATCCCCCGCCTGCTGCCAGCGCGCGGTATAGGCGGCGGGTGCGAAGAGCAGCGAGGTGAAGGGTGCACGCGCATCGGGACCATCGAAGGGCGAGGTCGCGTCCCACCGCTGCACCTCGTCACGCGATACGCCCATGCGCCCGAGCAGCAGCTTCAGATGATATTGCGGGTGTGTTTCGAGCGGACGCTCATGGGGCTTCTCGGGGTCGGCCTTCACCGGCCCGAGCGCATCCCACTCCTCGCCCGCCATGCCGAGGTCGAGTCCCGGCAGCACCACCATGCCGTCGGTCAAATCAGCGACGGTGCGCAGCAGGCGCGCGATCGCGGGTGCGGCGGTCGTCACGCCTGCCGCGACGACGAAACGCGCGGGCGGCGCGATGCGCCATCCCCGGCTCACGCGATCGAGCAGCCGGTTGCGCCGGTCGGCGCGGTCGATATGCCCCGTCGCGGCCAGCATGGCTGGCCAGCGTTCGACGAGCAGCGACAGCCGCCGCCACGACGCCTGCCAATGGCCCGCGAGATCGCCGAGCGCGGCTTCGATGTCGGCGAGCCGCGCGGGCGGCACCTCCTCATAGTGCAACTGGTCGATCACGCGCCCCAGCCCTTCGGCGAGCTGGAACGCCGCGGCGCCAGTAATCGGTTCCTCGCCCGCCGGATTATGCTTCTCGATCAGCCCCGCGAGCATCAGCCGCCGCCTCAGCGCGTCGATCGCGGGCGGGATCGCGTCGCTCTCGTCGATCGGATCGAGCGCGAGCGCCACCGATTCATCGAGGTCGGCGTCGCCGATCACGACGAGCCGCGGCATCAGCAAACCCGAACCACCCGCCCGCACGAACGCCGCCTGCACGGCGCTCCGCGCGCGATTGCTCGGCAGCAGGATCAGACCTTGCGCGAGCCCGAGGGCGCCATCGGCATGGCGATCGATCAGCCCCGCCGCGAGCGCATCGGCGAAGGCCCGCTGGACCGGGATGGAGAAGACCGTGGGCTTGGCGTCAGCCATCCGTCAACGCGGCTTCGGTCGGCGCGATGCTCGCCGGGGTGCCGACGTCGAACCACTGCCCCATGTGCGACAGGCCATAGAGCCGCCCCACCGCGATCGCGCGATCCCAGAGGATATTGGTCGAGAACGCCCCTTCGGGCGCATTGTCGAGCAGCCGCGGCGAAATGAGCTGGATGCCGGTATAGACGAAGGGCGCGATCCGCCCCGGCTTCCGCCGCGACAGCTTGCCGTCGCCATCCATATGGAAATCGCCGCGACCGCCGTGCCCCGTCGCGCTCGCCTGCCGGATCAGCAGCAGCAGCGCGTCCATCTTGTCGCCGTCCCAGTGGCGCGCGAGATGCCGGATGCTGTCCTCGGGCCCGTCGGTCCAGATATTGTCGCTGTTGACGATCAGGATCGGATCGCCCGAAAGCTGCGGCAGCGCCTTGACCATCCCGCCGCCCGTCTCGAGCAGCTGGCCGCGCTCGTCCGAAATCGCGATCGTGAACTTGCGCTTCTGCGCCGCGAGATGCGCTTCGAGCGCGTCGGCCAGATAATGGACGTTGACGACCACATGCCCGACCCCCGCCGCCTCGATCCGGTCGAGGCTGTGGTCGATCAGCGCCTTGCCCGCGACGCGCACCAGCGGCTTGGGCCGCGTCGCGGTCAGCGGGCGCATGCGTTTGCCGATGCCCGCCGCCATCACCATCGCGCTTTCGATCTTCGCACTCACGTCCATATCTCCGCCCGCTTCGAAGCGGGGACATTGGCGTCGAACCATTGCCGGACGGGGACAAGCGCCGGGTGCGCGAGATCGCGTTCGAGCAGCCCCCACATGCGCGGCTGGAAACTCCTGTAATGCGGCTTGTTGTCGCGTTTCCAAAGGCGGACAAAAACGCCGAGGATACGCGTGTTGCGCTGCGCCGCGAGCGCCCAATAGGCATTCTCGATGTCCTGCCCGGTCGCCGCCTGGTAGCGCGCGAGCATCGCCGCCTCGACCGCCGGACTCACGTCGCGCCGTGCGTCCTCGAGTACCGACGCAAGGTCGTACGCCGGGTGTCCGACCAGCGCGTCCTGAAAGTCCAGCAAGCCATAGTGCGCGATGCCATCCTTGCCCGGCACCAGCATGATATTTTCGGCATGATAGTCGCGCAGCACCGTGACGCGCGGCAGGCCGTCCTCTTCGACCGGCGTCAGCACCTCGGCCCACGCGGTGCGGAACGCGTCGCGGTCGACCTCGATGTCGAAGGCGGGGCAATACCAGTCGCTGAACAGCATCACCTCGTCGAGCCACTGCTCGAGCCCGTGGACGCGCAACCCCTCCATCGGCGGCCGCGCGTGGAGGTGGACGAGAAGGTCGGTCACCCCCGTATAATAGTCCGCCTCCCTGTGCAGCTGTTCGTCGACCGTTTCGCGCAGCCGCACGTCGCCGAAATCGTCGATCAGCAGTAGACCGCGCTCAAGATCGCGTGCGAGGATCCTCGGGGCGGTCAGTCCCTGTTCGCACAGGAATTCGGCGACCGCGATGAACGGCCGCGGGTCCTCGTGCGGCGGCGGCGCGTCCATCAGCACCGCCTGCCGGCCCTTGTCAACGACGCGGAAATAGCGACGGAAGGACGCATCCCCCGCGAGCGGCAAAATCTGGGCATCGCCCCAGCCATGCGCGGCAAGAAAGGCGGGCGCATGAGGGGGCGGAATCATCGGAGCGGCCATCTTGCTCCCCAAGCCGCAGGCACCCCGGCTGTCAAGACGCGCGCGTCGCCTTCCCCCGAAATCGTGAGCAGCAGCGCACCCGGCCAGCCGTCGCCGCCCAGCCGCTCGGGCCATTCGATCAGCAGCGCACCGTCGTAGAGATAATCGTCGAGCCCGAGTTCGATCAGCTCGTCGGGGCCCTCGATGCGGTACAGGTCGACATGCGCGATGGGCAGATCGACCTCGGGCGGCGCATAGGGCTGGACGATCGCAAAGGTCGGGCTCGGCGCCTCGCCCGCCAGCCCCCGCGCCTTCAGCATCGCGCGCGCCAGCGTCGTCTTGCCCGCGCCGAGATCGCCCGACAGCAAGACGACGTCGCCCGCCGCCAACGCCGCACCGATCGCCGCGCCGATGCGCCCGGCTTCCGCCAGATCATATCGTACCGAAAAGTCCGTCATGCGCCGCGCGGCAGGCTGATCCGCACGAGCGTGCCCTGCCCCTGCTCGCTGACGACTTCCATCGTCCCGCCGTGCGCCGCGACGAGCTGGCGCGCGAGCGCGAGGCCGATGCCGCCGGTGTCGGTGCCCGCCTGCTGTCCCCTCGCGACCGCCGTTGCCGCCTCGGGCATCCCCGGACCGTTGTCCGACACGATGATGTCGACGCCGCGCGCGTCACCGTCGGCGTGGAGCAGCACGCGCGCGCCCGACTTGCGCGACGGCAGGGTAAAGCGCACCGCATTGTCGAGCAGTCCCGCGACGAGCCGCGACAGGCGCGGCGCGTCGCCCTCGATCATGCCGAGATTCGCCGAAATATTGCCGACGAGTTCGACCTTCTCGCTCTTCGCAAAGCCCTTGGCGTCGGCGAGCGCGCCTTCGAGCAGCGTTTTCACATCGACCGGCGCGCGTTCGATCGCCAGCGTCCCCGCCTCGCCCTGCGCAAGATCGAGCACATTGTCGATCTGGCGCGAGAGCACCGCGACCGAATCCATGATCGCATCGACATAGACGCGCTGCTGGTCGCCGAGCTTGCCCGCATAACCCGCCTGCAGCATCTCGCCGAAACCGCCGATCGACGTCAGCGGCGTGCGCAGTTCATAGCTCATCCGCGACAGGAAGGCGGTCTTCGCCTTGTCGGCCGCCTCGAGCGCCTCGTTGCGCTCGCGAAGCGCGCCTTCCATCCTCCGGCTCGCGGTGATGTCGAGCATGATCAGCAGCGCATTGCCGTCGGGCAGCGGGATCGAGGCGAAGTCGAAATGACGTCCGTCGGCAAAGCGGACCTCGCCGACGCGCTGCTGGCGCTCGAGCGTCGCGGCGCGGATCACCTCCTGCACGATGCTGATCTGGTTCGGCTTGGCGAGCCGGTCGGCGAGCCCGCCCATCAGCGCGTCGACGCGCGGGTGCGCGGCGAGCGTCGGCTCGTCGATCCCCCACAGGCGGCGGAAGCGCTGGTTCCACAGATGCAGCCGCCCGTCGGGAGCGAAGACCGCGACCGCCTCGAACAGATTGTCGAAGGTCGCGGTGCGCACGCGGAGCAGCGTATCGCGCGCCCCCGCGAGCTGGACCTGCTCGGTCTTGTCCTCGGCGATCAGCAGCAGCCCGCCGTCGGGGGTCGGCTGCGCAACGACGTGGAGATGCGTGCCGTCGCGCAGCAGCCAGTCCTCCTCGCTCGCGCCGGGCTGCGCGAACCAGTCGACATGCGCCTGCCGCCATTCGGGATAGTTGCGCACCTCGGGCGTCCGCCCGCGCTCGCGCCACGCATCGAGCAGCCGCGCGAAAGGCGGCGCCTCGGCGACATCCTCGGTCTCGAGCCCGAACAGGCGGCGGAACGGCAGGTTGGCGAAGCTGAGGCCCTGATCGGGGCCGAACTGCGCGACCGCCGCCGACAGCCGGTCGAGCAGTTCGCGCTGCGTATCGACGAAGCGGCGATGCGCGCCGCGCTCGGTTTCGAGCTCCTGGATGTCGATCGCATAGCCCGCGACGCCGATCACGCGGCCGCCCTCGGGCGCCAGCGGCACGTCGACGACGCGCATGATCCGCCGCTCACCCTCGATCGTCACCGGGATGGTGCGCATCTGCGCCGTCCCTGCCGCGCGCGCCTCGTCGGCGGCATCGACCGCGCTCACCCCCGCGACGGTCTCGCAAAGCTCGACCGCGCCGTCGATCACTGCCGCCGCGCTCTTCGCCTCGACCGCGCGGACATAGGCGTTGTTCACGAGCGCGAGCGACAGGCCGGTGTCGCGAAACCACATCGGGAAGGGCGCCGCCTCGATCAGCCCCGACAGCGCCTCGAACGCCGCCATCGCCTCGTCGCGCTCGCCGCGCGCATAGGCCAGCGCCTGCTGCCCGTCGGTCGCATCGCTCAGCCACAAAAGCACGCTGCCCGGCCCGCCGACCGCCTGCGGCGCCGCGGCGCCATGGACGATGATCGTGCGATGGCTGCCGTCGGGCTTCAGGCTCAGGACAAAGGGCTTCGCGCCGCGCTGCGCGCCGAGGATCGCCTGCCGCAGCGCGTCATGGCCGTCGGCATCGAGCCCGCTGCCGATCCCGCGCAGCTCGTCGAAATTGCGCGGTCCTTGGCCGAGCCCCAACCAGCGGCCGAGCCGCTCGCCGGCCTCGATCCGCCAGTCGGCACGGACGATCACCGGAAGTTGCGGCGACGCCTCGACGAGGCTCGCAAGCCGTTCGGCCTGCCCCGCGACGAATGCGGAGCGCCGCTGCATCGCAATCCCGCGCACGGTCGCCCACAGCCCGGCGAGCAGCCAGAGCGCGGCGAACAGGCCGACAGCGAAGAGCGCCCCGGATGACAAGATCATGGGTGCGCCACTGCGGGAGAGTAGGGATGGGCCAACGGGCGAATTGCCATCCGACCGCCCTATCGACTGTCCCGGGCGGTTTCAATCACCCGACGCCCGGGCGAGCGATGCGGACGATTATCAACCTTTCGCGCGCCTGTGGCTTTCGAGTCACACAATGCCGCCAAAATTGTCGCAAGTTGTTACGCGCGCTTGATTTGGCCCCGAAGCTCTGAGACCCTTGAATTTGCTCGGGTTGTCCCCCCGATGTGACCGGGAGCGCGCTTGACCTTGCGTTAAGGCATGCCTGTCAAGAGGGCAGCTTGAACAGGCAAAATGGGCAGGGGTGCACGATATGAAAATGATTCAACGGGCTACGCCGCGTGCGCGGCATCTCGGTTTGGCAAGTCTTTCGGCGATCGCGGTGACGCTCGCGGTGCCGGCGCACGCGCAGGACGAGGTGCAAGCCGACCAGACGGCAGACGAGACCGCCGACGCGGGCGAGACGGGCACCGTCATCGTCGTAACCGGCTCGCGTATCCGCCGGCCCAATCTTGAATCGACCGTTCCGATCACGTCGGTATCGGGCGAGGAGTTCTTCCAGACCGGCAAGACCTCGGTGGGCGACGTTCTGAACGAGCTGCCTGCGCTACGCAGCACCTTCAGCCAGTCGAACTCGAGCCGCTTCCTCGGCACCGCGGGCCTCAACCTGCTCGACCTTCGCGGCCTCGGCACCCAGCGCACGCTGGTGCTGCAGAACGGCCGCCGCCACGTTGCGGGCGACATCCTGAGCAACGCGGTTTCGCCCGACGTCAACACGATCCCGACCGACCTGATCGAGCGCGTCGACATCGTCACCGGCGGCAACTCGGCCATTTATGGCTCGGACGCGATCGCGGGCGTCGTCAATTTCATCCTCAAGGACAATTATGAGGGTGTCCAGCTTCGCGCGCAGGGCGGCTCCAGCAAATATGGCGACGCCGGCTCCTATTATGTGAGCGCACTCGCGGGCACAAACTTCGCCGACGACCGTGGCAATATCGCGGTCAATTTCGAATATGCCCACCAGGAGGATTTCTACGCGTCGGGCCGGCCGAACACGCGCAATTCGCAGAATTTCGTCCAGGTCGATACCGATCCCGCGTCGGCGGTCAACGGCAGCGACGGCAACCCCGACCGCCTGTTCTACAAGGACATCCGCAGCGCGCTCTACAGCAACGGCGGCACCTTCCTGTCCTATCTGGGCGGCGATTTCTATGCGCCCTATCTGTTCCAGCCCAACGGTACGCTGATCCAGCAGACCGGCGACCGTGTCGGCCTGGTCCCGTTCGGCAGCTTCATCGGCGGCAACGGCGACAATTTCCGCGACGGCACCCAGCTCGGCCTGTCGCCGAAGCTCGACCGCTATTCGGTCAACCTGCTCGGCCACTTCGAGGTGAGCGAAGCCTTCGTTCCCTTCGTCGAAGCGAAATATGTCCGCACCAAGTCGCTCGGCAACGCCAGCGGCCCCTTCTTCTTCAACGGGGGCGTGACGGGTTCGCCGCGCGAGGTTTTCTATACCGACAACCCCTATCTCAGCGAACAGGCGAAGGGCATCATCCGCGATTATTATGGAGTCGGCCCGACCGACGACGTCCCCTTCACCTTCCTGAAGAACGCCGTCGACCTCAGCAACCGCGAGGAATCGGCGACGCGCGAAACCTATCGCATCGTCGGCGGTGTCCGCGGCACGTTCAACGATGACTGGGGCTATGAAGTCTCGGCCAATTATGGCGAGTTCAAGGAAAACACCCGCATCCTCGGCAACATCAACCTCCAGCGCTTCCTGCTGGCGATCGATGCCGTCGACCAGGGCCTCGTCCAGAATGGCGTTGCCAACGGCAATATCGTCTGCCGCGCGAGCGTCGATCCGGCCGCACGCATCGCCCTCGAAACTGCGGCGAACCCGGCCTATGCCGCGGCACAGCTCGCCAACGACGTCGCGCAGTGCAAGCCGGTCAACCTCTTCGGCGCCGGGAATGTCTCGGATGCCGCGCGCGCCTATCTGCTCCAGGACTCGCTCGCTCGTGGCAAGATCAGCCAGTTCGTGCTGAGCGCCTCGATGTCGGGCGATTCGAGCCAGTGGTTCGAGTTGCCCGGCGGCCCGGTAGGCTTCGCCTTCGGCGCTGAATATCGCCGCGAGACCGCGAAATACGATCAGGACGAGGCCACTGCGGCGGGCGTGACCTTCTACAACGCCATTCCGACCTTCGATCCGCCGTCGTTCGAGGTGAAGGAACTGTTCGGCGAAATCCGCATCCCGATTCTGAAAGACGTGCCCGTCTTCCGGGAACTGACGCTGAGCGGTGCAGGCCGTATCGCAGACTACAAGGGTGCGACCGGCACGGTCTATTCGTACAACGCCGGCCTCGACTGGGCTCCCATACAGGATGTCCGTTTCCGCGCTAACTATTCGCGCGCTGTCCGTGCGCCGAATCTGGTAGACCTTTATACGCCGCTCGGTCAGAATTTCGCACCGCCGCCCGTCGATCCGTGCGCGCTGAATTCGATCGGCGAGGGATCGGCGACCCGCGAGGCGAATTGCCGCGCCGATGGCGTGCCGGCCGGCTATAATTTCCAGTATCAGTCGTCGCTGGGCTTCCTGTCGGGCGGCAACCCGGCGCTGAAGGAGGAAACCTCGGATTCCTACACCGTCGGCGGCGTCATCCAGCCCCGCTTCCTGCCGGGCTTCTCGCTGTCGATCGATTATTACAAGATTGTCGTCAACGACGTGATCACCTCGCCGGCGGCGCAGGACATCATCGATGCCTGCTACGACGCGTCGGATCTCAACAACCAGTTCTGCGATCTCTTCGAGCGCGCCGGACCGGGCGGCGGTCCCCGCGGTGAAATCGAGGGTCAGATCCTCGAGAATGATCTGCAGGTGATCCCGCTCAACTATGCGAAGCTCAAGGTTCGCGGCATCGACTTCGAGGCCGGCTATCGCCGCAGCTTCGGCAAGGTCGATCTCAGCACGCGCATCGTTTACACCCGCGTGCTCCAGAACGACAGCTTCCTCGATCCGACCGATCCGGGGTTCGCCGACCAGACGCTCTATGAACTCGGCGATCCGCGCGACGCGTTCAACTGGAACGTCGACCTGAAGTCGGGACCGTTCACGCTCGGCTACAAGATGCGTTACATCGGCAAGATGGTCCTCAACGAATATGAGGATTTCTTCAGCAAGCAGGGCCGCGATCCGCAGAATGCGGACTATGCCGACCGCCGCTTCTATCCGTCGGTGATGTACCACGATCTCCGCCTCGACTTCGAAGCGGCGGAGAAATTCAACCTCTACGTCG
Organism: Sphingopyxis sp.; assembly: GCA_017745175.1. Classification (GTDB taxonomy): domain Bacteria; phylum Pseudomonadota; class Alphaproteobacteria; order Sphingomonadales; family Sphingomonadaceae; genus Sphingopyxis. The sequence continues at coordinate 92,420 of JAGHZY010000020.1, forward strand.
GTGTGGACAATGTCACCAACAAGCTGCCTCCGCTCGGCCTGACCGGCGCAGGCGGCGGCAGCGGCATCTATAACAATATCGGCCGCTTCTTTTATGCGGGCGCCGTCGCGAAGTTCTAGGCGAGCTTCCTGCGGGGGAATCGGGGGCCGGGGCGCAAGCTCCGGCCCTTTTTTCTTTGCCATACTCCGGCAAAACCCTTGATCTTTCGATCCCCCGGCGGGCAGATGCAAATGGTGAGCGGAACAGTTTCAGGCAGTCTCGGCATCGCGCTGGCGCAAGGCGAGCGGCTGCTCGCGCAGGCACCGGCACAGGCGCTCGAGCAAGCGCACGAAATATTGAAACGCGATCCGCTGCAGCGCGAGGCATTATGGCTTGCCGCCGCCGCGCTGCGGATGACAGGGAAGGATGCCGAGGCCGCGCGCGCCGAACAGGGTGCGATCGACGCCAGCGGACGCGATCCGGCGCTCGTCGCCGCGGGCCGCGCCGTCGCGAGCGGCAACCTAAAGGAAGCGGAGCGGATATTGCGGCCGCTGGTTCACGGACGGCCACGCGATGCGGTCGCGATCCGGATGCTCGCCGAAATTGCGCTGCGCGTCGGCATCTATTCGGAAGCCGAAGCGGGCCTTCGCCGCGCCCTTGCGATCGCCCCGGGCTTTTCCGATGCGCGCGCGGCGCTGGCCGCCGCGCTCCTGCATCAGAACCGCCCGACGGAAGCCGTTGCCGAATATGACCTGCTTCTCGCCGCCGACCCTTCCGACGTCCGGTCGGCGACCGCCAAGGCGATGCTGCTCGGGCAATTCGGCGAATATGCCGCGGCGATCGATTGCTATGAGCAATTGCTGAGGCACCGGAGCGGATCGCCCGACGCCTGGCTAGGCTATGGCAATGTGCTGAAGACCGTCGGGCGGCAGGAGGACGCGATCACAGCCTATCGCCGCGCGCTGGTGCTCAAGCCGACGCTCGGCGAAGCCTGGTGGAGCCTCGCCAATCTCAAGACGACGCGCTTCGGCGCACAGGATGTCGCCGCGATGGAGGCCGCGGCGGTCGATCCGAAAGCCCGGCCGCGCGACCGCGTCCATTTGCATTTTGCGCTCGGCGAAGCGTTCGAGGCTGATCGGGACCATGCGCGATCCTTTGCGCATTATGCCGAAGCGAACCGTCAGCGACGCCGCGAAATCGGCCATGATGCCGGCGCGCTCCGCCGGCAGGTCGACGACGCCGTCGCACTCTATTCCGAAGCCTTCTTCCACGGCCGCGCCGGCTGGGGCGATCCGGCGCCCGACCCGATCTTCATCCTCGGCATGCCACGCGCCGGCTCGACGCTGCTCGAGCAGATATTGGCGAGCCACTCGCGGATCGAGGGCACCGCCGAACTGCCCGATATTCCCTTGCTGGTACAGCGGATGATGGTCGATCTCGGCGACGCGTCGCCGCGCCCCTACCCCGCCATCGTCGAAAGCCTCGATGCCGACGCGGCGCGGCGCTATGGCGCGGCCTACCTCGAGAGCACACGGCAACACCGCAAGGGCGGCAAGCCCTTCTTTATCGACAAGCTGCCGAACAATTGGCTGGACACCGGCTTCATCCACCTGATCCTGCCCCGCGCCACCATCATCGACGCGCGGCGCCATCCGCTCGACTGCGGTTTTTCGAACTTCAAACAGCATTTTGCGCGCGGTCAGGCCTTTTCCTACGACCTCGCCGACATGGGGCATTATTATCGCGATTATGTACGGTTGATGGCGCACATCGATGCCGTATTGCCAGGCCGCGTTCACCGCGTGATCCACGAGGAATTGCTCGCCGATCCCGAGGGAGAAACGCGCCGGCTGCTTGCGGCGCTCGATCTGCCGTTCGAGGCGAATTGCCTGCGCTTCCATGAAAACAGCCGCCCGGTACGGACTGCGAGTTCGGAGCAGGTCCGTCGTCCGATCAATCGCGACGGGGTCGAACGCTGGCGCGCTTACGAGGAATGGCTCGGTCCGCTCAAGGCGGCGCTGGGGCCGGTGCTGGACAGCTATCCCGCCGCACCGGAAGATTGAGCGGGACGCCGCATCGCTGCGGCGCCCCTTGCTCGATCAATAACGATAATGGTCGGGCTTGAACGGGCCTTCGACCGGCACGCCGATATAGTCGGCCTGCTTCTGCGTCAGCGTCGACAGATGCACGCCCAGTTTTTCGAGGTGGAGCGCCGCGACCTTTTCGTCGAGATGCTTGGGCAGAACGTAAACGTCGTTCTTGTACTGCTCGCTGCGCGTCCAGAGCTCGATCTGCGCGAGCGTCTGGTTGGTGAAGCTTGCCGACATCACGAACGACGGGTGGCCCGTCGCGTTGCCGAGGTTCACGAGGCGGCCCTTCGACAGGATGATGATCTGCTTGCCGTCGGGGAATTCGACAAGGTCGACCTGCGGCTTGACTTCGGTCCACTTGTAGTTGGCGAGCGCCGCGATCTGGATCTCGCTGTCGAAGTGGCCGATGTTGCAGACGATCGCCATATTCTTCATCGCCGCCATATGCTCGGCGGTGATCACGTCGGCGTTGCCCGTCGCGGTGACGAAGATATCCGAGCGCTTCACGGCCTCGTCCATCGACACGACCTCGAAACCTTCCATCGCCGCCTGCAGCGCGCAGATCGGATCGATTTCGGTAACGAGCACGCGCGCGCCGCCGTTGCGGAGCGACTGCGCCGAACCCTTGCCGACATCGCCGAAGCCGGCGACGGTCGCGACCTTGCCCGCCAGCATCACGTCGGTGCCGCGGCGGATCGCGTCGACGAGCGACTCCTTGCAGCCATAGAGATTGTCGAACTTCGACTTGGTGACGCTGTCGTTGACGTTGATCGCGGGGAAGGGCAGCTCGCCCTTCTTCGCGATATGGTACAGGCGGTGGACGCCGGTCGTCGTCTCTTCCGACACGCCCTTGATCGCCTTGACGGTCTTGGTCAGGTAGCCCGGATTAGCGGCAACGAACGCCTTCAGCGCGCGCTGCATCTCGATTTCTTCCTCATTCTCGGGCGCCGGCATGGTTTCGCCGGCTTCGAGCTTCGCGCCCCACAGCGCGAACATCGTGGCGTCGCCGCCGTCGTCGAGGATCAGGTTGCACGTCGTGCCATCCTCGACACCCCAGTCGAAGATGCGGCCGACATAGTCCCAGTAGTCGGCAAGGCTCTCGCCCTTCACCGCGAACACCGGCACGCCCGTCGCGGCGATCGCGGCGGCGGCATGGTCCTGCGTCGAGAAGATGTTGCACGTCGCCCAGCGGACTTCGGCGCCGAGCGCGGTCAGCGTCTCGATCAGCACCGCGGTCTGGATCGTCATGTGCAGCGACCCGGTGATGCGCGCGCCCTTCAGCGGCTGCGCGGCGCCATATTCGGCGCGCAGCGCCATCAGGCCCGGCATTTCGGTTTCGGCGATGTTGATTTCCTTGCGCCCGAAATCGGCGAGGCTGATGTCGGCAACGACATAATCGCGGGTGTCGGCGGCGAGAGTGGCCACGGGGAATTCTCCATTTTGGCAATACGACCGCAGGCGAGCGGCCACGAAAAACATGCCGGCGCCCTAGCCGAAACGCCGCTGCCGATCAAATATAAACTTTTCTTTATATCGCTTGCGAAGCACCGTCCGCCGGGAGCGCGGACAGGCGAATCGGCGACGCAAAAATGCACCGTCCGCAAAAATAATTTTTGCGCGCATCAATTGTGACAACCGGCGCGGCCCGATTGTGACACAGAGTCGCAAAAGCCAAGATTCTGAAAAATCTGGCTTATAATGCGACCCGCGAGCAGCTTAATTCTGCTTTGTGACAACAGTGTTACAAAGGCCCGGAAATATTGACAATTTTTCGGATGCGCGAGAAAATCGGCGAAAGTTTTCGGGGAGATACCAGAGATGAAAAAAATTCTGCTGCCGCTCGTTGCCCTCGCTTTCGCGAGCCCTGCTGCGGCGCAATCGATCGTCGTCGTCACCGCACCGCAGGCCGATGAGTCGCTGCTTCCCGTCGCCTATGCCGAGCTCAAGGCCGGCGAGAATCAGGCCGCAGTCGACAAGCTCACGGATGACACCACGCTCGACAGGCGCGACCCCTCGCGCCTTATCAATCTCGGTACCGCTTATGCCCGGCTGGGTCGCACCGCCGAAGCCGCCGCCGCCTATGACTCGGCGATCGGCAGCCCGATCCGCTACGATGTCGAACTCGCGAGCGGCGACTATGTCGACTCGCGCTGGGCCGCGCGCACCGCGCTTGCCAATCTGAAACAGGGCCGCCCGCTGCTCGCCCTCGCGCGCTAGGCCTCACCGCCTTCGGTCGTAAGCAGGCGGGCGTCCACTCCCGCTTCGGCGAACGCCGCCTGCCACCTTTCGGCGGGCGGCGTTTCGAACAACAGGCCGTCGCTCCCCGGGGTAACGTGCCAGCCGTGGCGGACCAGCTCGCCCTCGAGCTGCCCCGGCGACCAACCCGCATAGCCCAGCGCCACCAGCCAGCGCGACGGACCGCGCCCCGCGCCGATCGCGCGCAATATGTCGTGCGAGCTCGACACCATCCACCGGTCGCCGACCTGCACCGCCTCCTGCCCGCCCCAGTCGCGGCTGTGGAGCACGAAGCCGCGCGACGGTTCGACCGGACCGCCGAGGAACACCGGCTGGTCGAGCGGATTGGCATGTTCGATCTCGAGCTGGTCGAGCACCGCACCGACCGTCATCCCGTCGATCGGGTCGCCGATGCCGATCCCCATCGCGCCATCCTCGTCATGGCTGATCATCGCGATCACCGAATGCTCGAAACGGGGATCGCCGATGCCCGGCAGCGCGAGCAGCAGCTGGCCGGTGAACCAGGTTGGGTCTGTGCTCATCACGCCATCATGCCCCGCCCGGCCGATGCGGTCCAGTCTCTTTGGACGGGCATCGCCGCCATTGGGTGTATGCCGGCTTCGGGGTGGATTCCAGACATTCGTCATCCCGGACTTGATCCGGGATCCATGACTTCAGCGCTGCGATGGATCCCGGATCAAGTCCGGGATGACGACGAAAGAGAGTGGCCGCTCCCTGTCGAAACCCGCCGTCCTGCCAAAATCCCCTTCACGTCCATCGCCCTCCTTGACTCGCGCGCGCGCCCACCCGATGTCACCGCCACCCAAATCCCCTCAAGCGAAAGGATGCCGACCATGACGATCCAGACCGGAGACAAGCTCCCCGACGCGACCTTCGTAAAGGTCACCGAAAGCGGCCCCGAACAGGTCACCACCGCCGATTATTTCAAGGGCCGCAAGGTCGCGCCCGGCGCGGTCCCCGGCGCCTTCACCCCCACCTGCTCGGCCAAGCATCTGCCGGGCTTCGTCGACAAGGCGGGCGAACTCAAGGCCAAGGGCGTCGACGAAATCGTCTGCACCGCGGTCAACGACGCCTTCGTGATGGGCGCGTGGGGCAAGAGCGCGAGCGCGGGCGATAGCGTCACCATGCTCGCCGACGGCAACGGCGCCTTCGCCGAAGCGGTGGGCCTCACCATGGACGGCACCGCGTTCGGCATGGGCAAGCGCGGCCAGCGTTTCTCGATGATCGTCAACGACGGCGTCGTCGAACAGCTCAACGTCGAAGCGCCCGGCGAATTCAGGGTCTCGAGCGCCGACCATATGCTCGAACAGCTCTGAAGCCTTTCCCGCCCGCCGGTCGCGGCCTGTTGCTCCAAGGCCACAGTGCCCGACTATAATCGTCCGGCGGGCGGTTTCCTCTCATCCATGTCGTTTTCCCAAGCGTTGCAGACGCGGCTGCAAAAAAGGCAGCCGGCCGCACAGGCCTGAAAACGACAGGAGGAGAGGATTATGAAAGGGTTCCAGCATTTGATCCGGAGCGGCGCGGCGGGCATCGCCGTCGCAGCGGCGCTCGTCCACGCCGCTCCGGGCTTCGCCCAGCAGGCGGCGCCACCGCAGGCCGGCACGGCCGAAACATCGGGCGACACGATCGTCGTCACCGGCTCGCGTATCCGGCGCGACCCGCTCGATCAGGACGCACCGATCGCCCACATCGGGCAGGACGATATCGCGAAGACCGGCCTCAATTCGGTCAACGACGTGCTCCAGCGCCTGCCGAGTTCGGGCGGCGGTCTCAACAGCAAGTTCAACAACAGCGGCAATCTCGGCAATCCGCCCGACGGGGGCGGGGTCGGCGCCGGCGCGGCCGAAATCGACCTGCGCTACCTCGGCTCGCGCCGCGTGCTCGTGCTCGTCGACGGCATCCGCTATGTGAACGGCGCGTCGGCAAGCGGCGTGCCCGGCTCGACCGACCTCAACTCGATCCCCGAAAGCGCGATCGAACGGATCGAGGTGCTGCAGGACGGCGCATCGGCGATCTACGGGTCCGACGCGATCGCGGGCGTCGTCAACATCATCACCAAGCGCAGCCAGGAAGGCCTCCGCGCCAGCGCGCAGGTCGGCGGCTTCGGGCAGGGCGACGGCTTCACCAAGAGCGCGCAGGTCAGCTGGGGCAACGGCCGCGGCCCGACGCAGATCGTCGTCGGCGCCAACTATGTCCATCAGAGCGGCGTGCTCGCGGGCAGCCGCGACATCTCGCGCTTCCCCGCGCCTTATTCCGACACCTGCCTCGACGGCGGCTGTTCGGGCTTCGTGCCGCTCGGCCGCTTTGCCGTCTTCGGCAACGATCTGACCCTGCGCGGTCCGGTGATCGGCCGCACGCCCGTCTATAATCCGGGCAATCCGACCGATCCGGCGAGCGATTTCAAGGCGTTCACCAACGCCGACCGCTTCAATTTCGGCCCGTTCAACTATCTGCAGATCCCGGTCGAACGCTATGGCGCTTTCGTCAATGCACGGCAGGAACTTGGCGACCGCATCAATTTCTCGGTTCGCGGCATCTGGAACCAGCGCAAGTCGAAGAATCAGGCCGCACCCTTGCCCTTCGGCTTCGGCGTCGCGGCGGGGCTGACCCCCGTGCTCGACGCGATCACCGTCGACGCCAGCAATCCCTACAACCCGTTCGGTGTGACGCTCGATTCGACCAACACCGATTTCGTCTATCGTCGCTTCGTCGAAGGCGGGCCGCGCCGCTTCAACCAGACGGTGACGACGATCTACGGCGTCGCAACGCTCGACGGCGATTTCGATATCGGCGGGCGCAAATGGTATTGGGACGTCAACGCCGCCTATGGCCGCAACAAGGCGAAGCAGACGATGTACGGCAACATCAATTCGGACCGCCTGCGCCGCGCGCTCGGCCCGGTCGCCGCCTGCACCGGCGACTGCGTGCCGTTCAACATCTTCGGCGGCGTCGGGTCGATCACCCAGCCGATGCTCGACTATGTCATGTTCACCCAGCGCGACCGCAGCCGCCAGTCGACCTTCAGCGCCTCGGCGAACGTGACCGGCAGCCTGTTCGATCTTCCCGGCGGCCCGCTCGGCATCGCGGTCGGCGTCGAATACCGCAAACTCAAGGGCAGCTTCGATCCCGACCCGCTCGTCGCCGCGGGCTTCAGTTCGGATATCCCCGCATCGCCGACACGTGGCAGTTACGACGTCAAGGAAGCCTATGCCGAACTGAGCGCGCCGATCCTGTCCGATCGCCCGTTCTTCGACCTGCTCGAACTCACGGGTGCGGTGCGCTGGTCGGACTATTCGACTTCGGGCTCGACGACGACGCTGAAGGGCGGGATCAACTGGAAACCGGTTCAGGATCTGCGCCTCCGCGCCTCCTATGCCGAGGGCTTCCGCGCCCCGTCGATCGGCGAACTATATGGCACATTGTCACGCTTCGACCAGACGGTGGACGACCCCTGCTCGACCTCGACCACGGCGGGCCAGAACTGGAGCAACAGCCCGGCGGTAAGGGCGAATTGCATCGCACAGGGGGTCCCGGCGGCGGGTTACGCCCAGGCCAATCCCCAGATCTCGGTCCGGGTCAGCGGTAACGAGGATCTGACTCCCGAAAGCTCGCGCAGCTGGATCTTCGGCGGAGTGTACAGTCCGGGCTTCATCCCCGGCCTGTCGCTCGAGGCCAATTATTACGACATCAAGATCAAGGGCGCGATCCAGTCGGTGAATGCCGCGATTACGATAGACCAGTGCGTGAATCAGAACAATGCCGGCTCCTGCGCGCTGATCACCCGCGCACCGGGCGGTCAACTGACCTTCGTCGAAGGATTTCTGCAGAATATTGCAGGGATACGAACCAAGGGGATCGACCTCAACCTGACCTACCGGACGCAGGAAACCTCTGCCGGACGCTTCGGCTTCACCTGGAACAACACGATCCTCACCCAATATGATCTGATATTGCCCGTCGTCGACGGCCGCCTCGTCGTCAGCCGCGAGGGGACCGAACAGGGCAGCCCCAGCCAGACCTTCCCCAAATGGAAGTCGGTCGGGATCCTCGACTGGGACGGCGCGTCGATCGGCGCAACGCTGACCGGCCGCTACGTCTCGGCGATCCGCGAACCGCTCGCCGACGACAACCGGATGAAGGCGCGCTTCTACACCGATTTCCAGCTGCGCTGGTTCCCCGCGGAGGATCGCGACGCCTTCGGCTTTGCGCTGGGGGTGAACAATCTGTTCAACGTCAAGGCGCCCGGCTGCATCAGCTGCGACCTCAACAATTTCGATCCGACCGCCTACGATCTGCCCGGACGCTATTATTACGTCCGCGCCAGCTTCAGGATGTAACAAAGGGGGCGGCGGCGCGGCCCGGAAGGCCGCGCCGCCATTCATCTCCGGTCGCCCTTCCCTTTTGTCACATTTTCGTGCAACACCACCGCGATGACATCCAGCTCATCGCAAGACACCACCGACCCCACCGCGCTCGTCGACGGCATCATCGCCGAACTCCGGACCCGGTTCCGCACGTCGGTCTCCAATCTCAAATCGGCGATCGCCGCCTATGTCCGCGACCGCACGCTGCCGCCCGCCGACGCCGCCGCGACCGGGCTGTTCGACTATCCGGCGATCCGCCTCGTCACCACCGGCGAACAGCGCGAGGGGCAGAAGGGGCATAATCTGTCCTTCGGCCGCTTCGAGCGCGCGGGCGTCTTCGAAACCACGGTCACGCGCCCCGACCTCTTCGCCGATTATCTCCGCGACCAGCTCATGCTCCTCGCGCGCCACTATGACATCCAGCTCGAGGTCACGCGCACAGGGCAGCAGATCCCCTTCCCCTATGTGCTCGACGCCAGCGACGGGTCGGACATGGGCGGGGTGACGCCCCTCGAACTCGCGCGCCACTTCCCGACGACCGAACTCGCCGACATCGGCGACGAGCTTGCCGACGGCCTGTTCGGGGCCGACCCCGCGGCGTCGCAGCCGCTCGCGCTGTTCGACGCGCTGCGCACCGACTTCAGCCTCGCGCGCCTCCGCCACTATACCGGCACCGCGCCCGAGCATTTCCAGCGCTATATCCTCTTCACCAACTATCACCGCTATGTCGACGAATTCGTCGCCTGGGCGGGCGCGCAGGTCGGGCAGGGCCGCTACACCGCGCTCGCGGGCGCCGCGGGTCTCTATGTCGATCAGCCGGGCGTCAACGCCAGCGCGCTCGTCGCCGACAGCGCGTGGCGGCGGCACCAGATGCCCGCCTATCACCTGATCGCGCCCGATGGCGGCGGCATCACGCTCGTCAACATCGGTGTCGGCCCGTCGAACGCCAAGACGATCTGCGACCATCTCGCGGTGCTGCGCCCCGAGGCGTGGCTGATGATCGGCCACTGCGGCGGGCTCCGCCCCAGCCAGCGTATCGGCGACTATGTGCTCGCGCACGCCTATCTTCGCGACGATCATATTCTCGACAGCGTGCTGCCGCCCGAAATCCCGATCCCGCCGATCGCCGAGGTCCAGGTCGCGCTCGCGACGGCGGCCGAATCCGTCTCGGGCACCAGCGGCGCCGATCTCAAGAAGCGGATGCGCACCGGCACCGTCGTCACCACCGACGACCGCAACTGGGAGCTGCGCTATTCCGATTCGGCGCTCCGCTTCTCGCAGTCGCGCGCGATCGGCATCGACATGGAATCGGCGACGATCGCCGCGCAGGGCTACCGCTTCCGCGTCCCCTACGGCACCTTGCTCTGCGTCAGCGACAAGCCGCTCCACGGCGAGCTCAAGCTGCCCGGACAGGCGAACCGCTTCTACGAGGAAGCGATCGCCGCGCACCTCCAGATCGGTATCCGCGCGTGCGAGACGATGCGCGACGAGGGAGCGAGGCTGCACAGCCGGAAATTGCGCGCGTTCAACGAACCGCCGTTCAGATAGACGGCGGAGGCAAAGGGCCGCTACGGCTTCAGGTAGCGGCTCGGGGCAACACCCAGCATCCGCTTGAACATCGTCGAGAAATTGCCGGGGCCGTCGTAACCGAGGTCGTAGGCGATCGAGGTGATGGCCTCGCCCGCGGCGAGCTTTGGCAGGGCCACCGACAGGCACGCCTGCTGACGCCATCCGGCAAAGCTCATTCCCGTCTCGCGCCTGAAAAGGCGCGTGAAGCTGCGCCGGTTCATCGCCATTTCACCGGCCCATTCGTCGATCGTGGCGGCTGCATTCGGCCGTTCGAGAAAGGCATGACACCGGCGGGCAAGCACCGCGTGGGTCGGAAACGGAACCGCCAGCGGGATCGAGGGCGCGCGCTCGATCTCCGCCAGCAGGAGGCGCATGACCAGCCCGTCGCGACCTGAAATATCATATTCGGGCGGCATGGCGGCGGCGGCACCAAGCAGGTGACGAACGAGCGGCGACACACCGACCACCTGGCATTCGTCACCGCGGCCCGCACACTCGCCGGGTTCGATAAGCACGCTGCGGGTTTGCACCGCGCCGACCATACGAACCGAATGCGGCGTACCGGCCGGGATCCAGACCGCGCGCTCGGGCGGGGCGACCCACGACCCGCTCGGCGTGCTCACCGCCATCACGCCGGTGGCGGCATAGAGAAACTGGCTGCGGCGATGGCGATGCTCGGCAAGTTCGTATGAATCGGGATAATCGTGCCCGATCGCGATCAGCGGACGCGCGACATGGTCATTCTCGTCGGGATAAAAGTCCATCATGTCCCATTCGCAGAAAAGTTTGGCTCATACAACAAAGCGGGAAAGGGTGCCCGTTGATAGGCGCACCGGACATTTCGAAAGCTCTCCCCATGACCGACACGACCGCCAGCCTGCCGAATGCTCCGGACCTCCTCCTCCCCGCCGCCTCTCCGCAGGACGGACCGAAGCTCGTCGTGCAGATCGTCGGCGCCGTGGCCTTCGCCCATTTGCTGAATGACCTGATCCAGGCCGTGCTTCCCGCCATCTATCCGATGCTCAAGGACAAATATCATCTCAGCTTCGGCCAGATCGGCTGGATCGCCCTCGTCTACCAGTTCACCGCCTCGCTTCTCCAGCCGTGGGTCGGCCTCTATACCGACAAACGCCCCCTCCCCTATCTGCTGCCGCTCGGGATGTTCGTAACGCTTGCCGGCGTGGGCTGGCTCGCCGCCGCCGGCAGCTATCCGTCGCTGATCCTTGCATCGGCGGTGATCGGCGTGGGGTCGGCGACATTTCATCCTGAAGCGTCCCGTGTGGCCCGCATGGCCTCGGGAGGGCGTTTCGGAACCGCGCAGTCGGCCTTTCAGGTCGGCGGCAACACGGGCTCCGCCCTCGGGCCGGTCGTTGCGTCGGCGGTCATCCTGCCCTTCGGCCAGACCGCCGTCGGCTGGCTCGCCTTCGCCGCGATCGCGGCGATATGGGTGCTCTTCGGCGTCACCCGCTGGCGGCTGAAGGGCGCCGGGGCGCTGCCCGTCGCCACAGGCCCTGTCGGCGCGTCTCCGCACAGCCGCCGTGAAATCGTCAGCGCCCTGTCGGCCATCGGCGTCCTGATGTTCGCGAAGTTCATCTACATCGGCGCCTTCACGAACTATTTCACCTTCTATCTCATCGAGCGCTTCGACCTCAGCGTGCGCGAGTCCCAATTCTATCTCTTCTGCTTCCTCGCCGCGGTGGCTGCCGGGACCTTCGCCGGCGGTCCGGTCGGGGACCGGATCGGGCGCAAGGCCGTTATCTGGGCCTCCTTCCTCGGCGTCGCGCCATTCGCCATGATCCTGCCGCACGCCAACCTGTTCTGGACCACGGTGTTCGCCATTTCGATCGGCCTGATCATGTCGTCCGCCTTCGCGGCGCTGGTCGTCTATGCGCAGGAACTCGTACCCGGCCGCGTGGGCCTCGTCTCGGGGCTGATGTTCGGCCTGATGTTCGGGATCAGCGGTATCGGCGCGGCCGGCCTCGGCCAACTCGCCGACATCTACGGCATCGTGTGGGTCTACAAATTCTGCGCCTATCTGCCGCTTCTCGGGCTTGCGACAATCCTGCTTCCGGACGCGAGGCGGCCTCGCTAGAATGATGACGCCGGCTGCGCTGTGCCTCGAACGGCCGATTTCAGACTGGCATCTCATTGGATAAATCTGGGAGCATCGGACGTTCGCGCTACGCTGCCTCGCCGTTTCCGGAAGCGGTCGATTGCTGCCGCCAGCGAAAGCGAATACCGGAAAACATGGCGACCCGCCGCCTGTTGAACGATGCAGGACCCGGCCCGGCCGATCGCAGCGGGATGTTTGCTATAGAGAAGTAGGCTATTTCACGTTAGTTTCACACGTTCTGGGGGAGGCTGACGATGACATATGCGGGCGAGTGTTTTTGCGGGACCGTCAAGATCGAGGCTTTGGGACAACCCGAAGGGATGGGATATTGCCATTGCGGTTCGTGCCGGTCCTGGTCGGGCGCGCCGGTGAACGGATTCACGCTCTGGAAGCCAGAGAATGTCCATATTACCGAAGGCGCGGACAACGTGGCGACATTTCACAAAACGCCGGGTAGCGGACGCAAATATTGTACCTTGTGCGGCGGTCATCTGATGACCGACCATCCGGAGCTGGACGTCGTCGATATTTTCTCCGCGACGCTGCCGACGCTGGCCTTCGTGCCAGCGCTGCACATCAACTATGCCGAGACAGTGCTGCCGATGAAAGACGGGCTTCCCAAGTTCAGGGATTTCCCAGGGGCCTTTGGCGGGTCGGACGAACAGATCGCCGAATAGCGGGGCGGCGCTCTCGGCGAACTTGCAGAAATGCGCGCCGGGCACGAGCACTATCAAGCCTCGATTAATCGCGCGATCAGGACATCCGGGAACATGGCTCATGCCGCAAAAATCCGATGCGGCACGGTGTGACCGGCAGAACCCGACCGCCAAGCGGCTCCTCCCCCAATAAACGGGCTTTCGCGTTCGGGACTCTCGTCCTGGCCGGCTGCGGACCGTCGGCTACCGATCTCGACGACGTGACAAGCCGGCCTCGGCGTTCTTTGAAGTCGACGCCGACCCGTTTGTCGCAATGCTGCGCATCGGCGATCTGCTTTTGGCGTTCCCCGCGAGGACATGGCCGAGCCCGCCGGAAGAGATACCCCGAATTATTCCGCCGGCGGACGCCGCTGATAGATAGCCTTCTAACTTTGGACGTGCATCCCATTGAAATCTTGATACATGCGCGCTCGCACTCGTTTGGGGCGTGAAGCGATTGCGATCTCTCGGGGGACCCAAGGTCAACAATCGAAGGAATATCGAAGCATGAAGAAGTTTTTGACGGTCGCTGCGATGGGCGCGGCGCTGGCATTGGGCGGCTGTGGCAAGAGCGACGATACGGCGGCTGCGCCGGCCGGGACGGTGAAGCGCGAAGCCGGCAACTGGAAGACCGACGTCAAGCTGGTCAAGTTCGAGATGCCCGGCGTTCCCGATAATGTGAAAGACCAGATGTCGAAGCAGCTCGCGGCCGCCAGCGGTACCGAACAGTGCCTCACGCAGGAACAGGCGGATAAGGAAGATGTCGCCGGTGCGCTGTCCAAGGGCTATGGCGAGGCCTGCACTTGGAACAAAAACCAGATCGGCGACGGCAAGATCGACGTTGCTGGCACCTGTACGCAAGGTACGCAGAAGGTCGAACTCGCCCTCGCGGGAACCCTCGGCGCCAGGAAGACCGACGTTCTCGTCACCTCGAAGGGCAAGTCGCCGATGGGCGGTGGCGATATGGAAATGCAGATGCAGCTTACCAGCACCAATATCGGTCCGTGCAAGGGCTGAACCTTTCCGAAGGAACGAGTCGAGCAGGGACGCGGCGCCAAGGCCGCGTCCCTTTTCAACATCCGACCGACAGCATATCCGTTGGCCGGAAAATCCTCCGACAAGTGACAGGGCCATGGCCCCGTTGCCGGGCAGTCAAGAGCGAGCACGGATCAGTGCCGCGACCTGTACCTCGCCGTAACTGCCAAAAAAACGCCGTGACGTCGGCGGTGGAGCGCGAACCAGAGCGCCGCGAGCAAGCTGATTCGACGAACGCCCCGTGAACAGGCTGTACGGGGATTGTACGGATCGATTTTGAGAATCGCCGTTTGTTCCTGCAAGAACTGCAAGGTCAGTGACGGCGCTATCTGGAGAACTGCAGGAAAGCTGCGGGAAAATGGCGCACCCGAAGGGATTCGAACCCCTGGCCTCTGCCTTCGGAGGGCAGCGCTCTATCCAGCTGAGCTACGGGTGCGGACAGAGCGGGGCCTCTAGCAAGCCCGCGCGCCGCCAGCAATGGCCTATCGACTGCAAGGCGGCGATATGCGAAGCGCGGCGCATGGGCACAGGGCGTATCGCGTGACAATATCCGGACAGGGCTGGCCGATGGCCGCCGATCTCTATGGCGAAATGCAGCTCGAGGCGCATCCGCCCGCCCGGCGGCGCTGGCGCGATTATCTTCCCGGAATGCTCGTGACCGCGATCGCCGCGCTCGCCGCGGCGTGGCTCGCCGACCATTATGCCGCGCCGATCGTGCTGATGGGGCTGCTGATCGGCCTCGCCCTCTCCTTCCTGTCGCAGGACAGCCGCACCCACGCCGGGCTCGACCTCATGTCGCAGACCGCCCTCCGCATCGGCATCGTGCTCGTCGGCGCGCGGATCACCGCGGGGCAGCTCGCCGAGCTGGGGCCGCTGCCCTTCGCGCTGCTCGTCCTCATCATGCTCGCGGTGATCATCGTGACCGTGGGAAGCGCGCGGCTGTTCGCGCAGGACCGCCATGCCGCGCTGCTCGCGGGCGGCGCCACCGCGATCTGCGGCGCCTCGGCGGCGCTCGCGCTCTGGTCGCTGATCGGCGACCGCCGCGTCGACCAGGCGCGCTTCACGCTCACGCTCGTCGGCATCACCGTCGCGAGCGCGCTGGCGATGACGCTCTATCCCGTCCTCGCCGCCGAGCTCGGGCTGACCGACGCACAGGCGGGTTTCCTGATCGGCGCGTCGATCCATGACGTCGCGCAGGCGATCGGCGGCGGCTTTTCCTTCTCGCCGGCCGCGGGCGAGGTCGCGACGATCGTCAAGCTGACGCGCGTCGCGCTGCTCGCGCCGATGCTGATGCTCGTCGCGCTCTGGCTGGGGCGCGGCGGCGAGGGGCGCGGCACGACGCGCATCCCGCTGCGCCTGCCGTGGTTCATTCTCGGCTTCCTTGCGGTCGCCGGGGTGAATTCGCTGGTCGCAATCCCGAAACCCGCGCAGGACGCCGCCGCGACCGGCGCGCAGGCGCTGCTGCTCCTCGCGATCGTCGCCACCGCGATGAAGGCGCGGCTGCACCTGCTGCTCGACCAGGGATGGCGCAGCTTCGCGCCGATCGTCGTCGCGACATTGACCAGCTTCCTGCTGTCGCTCGCCGCCGCGCTCAGCCTGTGACGCCGCGCCGCCGCGACGTCATCGCAAGTCCTTCGGATTTCAGCCTTTCGGCAGCGCCCAGCTGACGGTCAGCTGCGTCGCGCGGCGCGGGATGTCGAGCTTCGCCTCGCTGAAATTGACCTTCTCGTTCGGCGGCAGCATCCGCACCGGGGGCTTGATCGTCCAGCTGTAGACGATCGTCCCCTGCGCATCGCGGAGTTCGGCGAGGATCGGCGGCACGCGCTGCTCGCGGTCGGTCGGGTTGATGATCACCCCCGACGCCGCGAAATAGATCGTCCCGTCGGCGAGTTCGCGATGATCCTGGTTCGGCGGCAGCTCGATCACCAGATCGGGCTCGTCGACGCCGCCCGGCAGGCCGAGCCCCTGCGCCCAGCCCGGCAGGCCGAACCAGGCGAGGCCGGCGGTGGCGGCGATCATCAGCACGGCGGCGCTCGCGGCGATGATCGTCCAGCGTTTCGCGGGATTGCGCCGCGGACGGCGGAACGGCAGCGGCGCATCGTCCTCGGCGCGCTTCGCGCGCGGCGCGGGCTCGGGCGCGGTGGCAAAGGCAGGCGGCGGCGGAGCGGGCGCGGGCTCCGGAATGTCGGAATAGGCCGCCGCGGGAACCGGCCGCACCGCCGGTCCGGATTCCGGCGATGGCGGCACCGGCGTGCTCGACGCCGGTGGAGCGGTTTCGACCGCCGCCGCGGGCGCCGCTGCGGGTTCCTGGAACCAGCTGTGACGGCAATTGGCGCAGCGCACGGTGCGCCCCGTCGGACCGATCGCCGTATCGGGGACGACATAGCGGGTGTGGCAGGACGGGCAGGCAAGGATCATGGGGTCCCTCTAAACACGCTGATTCGCGAGGTTGCAAGCGCCGCGTTCCACTCGCATCTTGTCCTCTGTGGATAGCCGTGCGACAGGCGGGCGGATGAGCGGACCAGCGCACCTGTTCCTTGGCCCCCTGCACGCGCATGATCGCCGGGCGTGACGCCGTGACCGACGCTCCCCCGGCACGTCCCGGCGGCGCAATGGTCGAATTCGACGGTGTCGGGCTGCGCTATGGCCCCGATGCCGAGATTCTCTGCGACATCAGCTTCAACCTTCAGCCGGGCAGCTTCTATTTCCTCACCGGCGCGTCGGGCGCGGGGAAGACGTCGCTCCTCAAAATGCTCTATCTCGCGCAGCGTCCGAGCCGCGGCATCGTGCGGCTGTTCGGCGAAGATCTGGTCGCGATGCCGCGCCACCGCCTGCCCGGCTTTCGCCGCCGCATCGGCGTCGTGTTCCAGGACTTCCGGCTGATCCCGCATCTGAGCGCGCGCGACAATATCGCGCTGCCGCTGCGCATCGCGGGGGTGAGCGAGGAGGATCTGTCGGGACCCGTCGGCGAGATGCTGAGCTGGATCGGGCTCGGCGACCGCGCCGACGCGCGCCCGGCGACGCTGTCGGGCGGCGAGCAGCAGCGCGTCGCGATCGCGCGCGCGGTGATCGCGCGCCCGCAACTGCTCGTCGCCGACGAACCGACGGGCAACGTCGATCCCGAGATGGCGATGCGCCTTCTGGGGCTCTTCGAGGCATTGAACCGCCTCGGCACCACGGTCGTCGTCGCGACGCACGATATCCATCTGATCAGCCGCATCGAAAATGCGCAGATGATGCGGCTCGAGCGGGGCCGGCTGTCCGACCCCACCGGCGCGCTGCGCTATCCGCCGGCGAACAAGGCGTGACGGGTCGCCGATGATCATCCCGCGCGTTCCCGTCCAGCATCGCCGGCTGCTTCCCGACCGCCGCCTGTCGGGGCCGACGCCGTGGGTCATCGCAATATTGATGATGCTTACCCTGCTCGCCGCCGCCGCCGGGGTCGGCCTCGCGCGCTCGGCGGGCGCGATCGGCAGCGCGATCGCCGGCCGCGTCACGGTCCAGATCGTCACCGCCAACCCCGAAACGCGCGCCGGACAGGCGGCCGCCTTCCGCCGCGCCGCCGCCGCGCGGCCCTTTGTCCTCGCCGCGCGCACGGTCGGGCAGGACGAGCTCAGGGCGACCCTCGGCCAGTGGTTCGGCAGCGCCGAGGGCGACGACCCGCTGCTCAAATCGCTCCCGCTGCCGGCGTTGGTCGATGTCGATCTGGCGGAGGGAGACCGCCGCGGCCAGATGCGCGCGCTGCGCGCCCTCGTCGCGCGCGAGGCGCCGGGCGCGCGGATCATCCCGCACGCCGAATGGCTCGGCCCCGTCGCCCGGCTCATCCGCTCGCTCGCGTGGATCGCGGGCGCGATGGTGCTGCTGATGACCGCGGCGAGCGCAGCGGTGGTGATCATGACCGCGCGCGCCGCGCTCGGCACCCATTTCGCGACGATCGAGATGCTTCATATGATCGGCGCGACCGACCGCCAGATCACGCGGCTGTTCCAGCGGCGCATCGCGATCGATACCGCCTATGGCATCGCGCTCGGCAGCTTGGTCGCCGCGGCGATCCTGCTCCTGATCGGCTGGCAATGGTCGGGGGTCACCGCCGGCCTCGCCGCGACCGCGTCGCTCGGCGCCGCGGGATGGGCGCTCTTGCTGGCGCTCCCGCTATTGGCTATCGCGCTCGCAGCCCTCACCGCACGCCAGACGCTGCTCGCGGCGCTCAAGAAGATATTATGATCAAGCGCCTGATTTCCCTTTTATTTCTGGCCTGGGTTCTCGGCTTCGCCTGGTTTGCGCTGTTGTTGCCGCTGCCCGCCGGCGCGCAAAAGACCGACGCGATCGTCGTGCTCACCGGCGGTCCGGGACGCATCGACCGTGCGCTCGAACGGCTCGAGGCGGGCGACGCCAGGCGCCTGCTCATCAGCGGCGTCGCGCGCGAGGTCAAGCCGCGCGAGCTTGCCGCCGAATATGGGCGCCCGGTCAGCCTGTTCGAATGCTGCATCGCGCTGGGGTTCGAGGCCGAGGATACGCGCTCGAACGCGACCGAGGTCGCGACCTGGGCGCAGCGCCGCAAGTACCGGAGCATCCGGCTGATCACCACCGACTGGCATATGCGCCGCGCCGAATATGAAATCGGGCGCGCGGTCGGCGACAAGGTCACGATCCTGCCCGACGCGGTGCGCAGCCAGCCCGGCTTCGCGACGCTGTTCCGCGAATATCATAAATATCTCGCGGGGCTGGCGGGCGGGCTGCTCGGCCTTTAAGAGCAGCGCCGATGCGCTACACCGTCGCCCTTCTCCGCTCGATCCCCTTCTGGCTGCTGTTCGTCCTGATGAGCAGCATCAGCTCGATCGGCGCCGTGATCTCGCTCCCCGTCTCGCACCGCGCGACGATCTGGTTCGTGCGAATCTGGGCGCAGTTCCACCGGCTGATCTGCCGCTTCGTGCTCGGGCAAAGGATCGTCGTCGAGGGTGAGATGCCCGACAGCCCGGTGCTGTATGTCTTCAAGCATGAATCGGCGTTCGAGACGATCGAACAGCCGATGCTGTTCAGGCATCCCGCGGTGTTCGCCAAGGAAGAGCTGTTCTCGATCCCCGTCTGGGGGCAGGCGGCGCATTTCTACGGGCTGATCCCCGTCGACCGCGACGGCGGCGGCAAGGCGATGCGCGCGATGCTCGGCGCGGCAAAGGCGGCGCTTGCGAAGGGCCGGCCGCTCGTTCTCTTCGCCGAGGGTACGCGCGTTCCGCACGGACAGGCGCCGGAGCTGCGGTCGGGCTTCGCGGGGGTCTATCGCCTGCTCGGCGTCCCGGTGATCCCCGTCGCGGTCGACAGCGGCATCGCCTATCCGCCGCGCAAATGGGTCAAATGGCCGGGCACGATCACCTACCGGGTCGGCGAAACCATTCCCGCCGGCCTGCCGCGTGACGAGGCCGAAGCGCGCGTGCGCACGGCGATCAACGCGCTGAACCCGCCCGAGGCGTTGCTCGAAGCCTGATCGTCGCCCCCGCGAACGCGGGGACCGCTGGCGACCTCATGCAGCACTGTTAGCGGCCCCCGCCTTCGCGGGGACGACGAATGACCTAATGCTTGCGCCCGAAATCGGGCGCAGCGTCATCCTGCCCCTGTTCGATGATCGAGCGCCGGATCGCGCGCGTGCGCGTGAACCAGTCCTCGAGCTTGGCGCCGTCGCCGCGGCGGATCGCCTGCTGGAGCACGGTCAGATCCTCGTTGAAGCGCTGGAGCGTCGCGAGCACCGCATCCCTGTTGGCGAGGAACACGTCGCGCCACATCACCGGGTCGCTCGCCGCGATGCGCGTGAAGTCGCGGAAACCGCCCGCCGAATATTTGATCACTTCGCTCTCGGTGACTTCCTCGAGCTCGCTCGCGGTACCGACGATGGTGTAGGCGATCAGGTGCGGAAGATGGCTCGTCACCGCGAGCACCATGTCGTGGTGCGCGGCGTCCATGAGCTCGACCCGCGCGCCGAGCGCCTGCCAGAAGGACGTCACTGCCGTCACAGCGTCTTCGGACGCACCCGCGGCGGGGGTGACGATGCACCAGCGCCCCTCGAACAGCGTCGAAAAACCGGCGGCCGGACCGCTGTTCTCGGTTCCCGCGACCGGATGTGCGGGAATGACGACATGATCGGGGAGCGCCGCGGCGAGCGCGTTGGCGACGCCGGCTTTCGACGAACCGACGTCCGAAATGATCGCATCCGCCTTCAGCCCCGGCGCGATGGCGGCGGCGGCATCGGCCATCCGTCCGACCGGAACCGCCAGAATGACCAGATCGGCGTCGGTCACCGCCGCGACGGGATCGTCGGCGATCGTGTCGCAAAAGCCGAGTTCGTGCGCCGCCGCGCGGACCGCGTCGCTGGCATCATGGCCGGTGACCGTCACCGCCGGCAGCCTTTCCCCGATCGCGCGCGCGATCGACGAGCCGATCAGGCCGAGCCCGACAATGGCGACGCGTTCGATCGCCATCAGCCGGCCAGCGCGGCGCGGATCGCCGCGGCCAGCCCGCGCGTTTCGTCCTCGGTGCCGATCGTCATGCGCAGCGCGTCGGGCAACCCCTGCCCCGGCAGCCAGCGAACGATATAGCCCGCATCCATCAGCCGGCCGTACACCGTCTCGGCACTGGTCTTGCCCTCGAACAGCACGAGCAGGAAATTGCACGCCGACGGCACGACGCGCACGCCATGATTGCCGAGGCTTTCGAGTTCGCCCGCCAGCCACGCGCGCCATTTCGCATTATGCTCGCGGCTGTGGTTCACGAACGCGTCGTCGCCGAGCGCCGCGACCGCCGCCGCCTGCCCCGCGCGCGTGACGTTGAACGGCAGGCGGATGCGGTGCAGCGCCGAAATCACGTCGGCGTGCGCATAGCCCCAGCCGATGCGCTCGGCGGCGAGCCCGTGGATCTTCGAAAAGGTGCGCGTGATGAACACATTCGGCTGCGTTTTCGCGAGTTCCAGCCCGCCGTCATCCTCGGCGTCCGAAAGATATTCGCTATAGGCTTGGTCGATCACGAACAGGACATTCTTCGGCAGCCCCGCATAGAGCCGCGCAACCTCTTCGCGCGTCGCGAGCGTGCCCGTCGGATTGTTCGGATTGGCGAGATAGACGACGCGTGTCCGCTCGGTCACCGCGGCGAGCAGCGCATCGACGTCGGTCGCATAGTCGCGGTCGTCGGCCTCGACGGGTACCGCGCCGACGCGTCGCGCCGCGATTTCATAGACCGCAAAGCCATAGCGGACGTAGAGAATCTCGTCGCCCGCCCCCGCATAGGTCCCCGCCGCGAGATGCAGCAGCTCGTCGGACCCGTTGCCGCAGATCACCCGCGCCGGGTCGATCCCGAACTTCGCCGCGATCGTCTCGCGAAGCTCGATCGACCCCGGATCGGGGTAGCGCGACAGCGCATCGGGCGCCGCCTGTGCCGCCGCAAACGCCGCGCGCGCTTTCGCGCCTGTTCCGAGCGGATTTTCATTCGCGCTCAGCTTGATCAGCGGGCGCCCGTCGGCGCCAGCCGACTTGCCGGGAACGTAAGGAGCGATGCCGCTGATCCACGGCTTGGGCGTGAGGGTCGAGGTCGTGTCGGTCATGCCGCGGCGTTTAACGGCTGTGCGTCACGAGTCCAGTACGTTGACAGGGTGCGCGCGCCCGCTTAGCCCCGCGCGAACCATGGCGAGCCTGCTTCACGATATCCGGCACCAGAGCGTGACGATCAACGCGCCGCTGCCGCTCGACAGCGGACAGGTGCTGCCGTCGGTGACGATCGCGTATCAGAGCTATGGCGCGCTCGATGCCGACAGGTCGAACGCGGTGCTGATCTGCCACGCGCTCACCGGCGACCAATATGTCGCGAGCGACCATCCCGGAACGGGGAAACCCGGCTGGTGGGCGCGCATGGTCGGCCCCGGCAAGCCGATCGACACCGACCGCTTCCACGTCATCTGCGCCAATGTGCTCGGCAGCTGCATGGGGACGAGCGGCCCCGCGACCCCCGATGCGGCGACCGGTGCGCCGCTCGGCATGCAGTTCCCCGTCATCACGATCACCGACATGGTGCGCGCGCAGGCGATGCTGCTCGACCATCTCGGCATTTCGCGCCTCCACGCCGTCGTCGGCGGGTCGATGGGGGGCATGCAGACGCTCGCGTGGGCCGCGACCTATCCCGACCGGCTTGCCTCGGCGCTCGTCATCGCCAGCGCGGCGCGCCATTCGGCGCAGAATATTGCGTTCCACGAGGTCGGACGGCAGGCTATCATGGCCGACCCCGACTGGCAGAACGGGCAATATTACAGCAGCGCGCGCCCCCCCACCAAGGGCCTCGCGGTCGCGCGCATGGCGGCGCACATCACCTATCTGTCCGAGGCAGGGCTGACCGAGAAATTCGGCCGCCGCCTGCAGGCGCGCGACATCAAGAGCTTCGGCTTCGACGCCGACTTCCAGATCGAATCCTATCTCCGCTATCAGGGACTCGCCTTCACCGACCGCTTCGACGCCAACGCCTATCTCTATATCACGCGCGCAATGGACTATTTCGACCTCGCCGATCCGCACGACGGGCGGCTGGCCGGCGCCTTCGCCGGCGCAAAGGACGTGCGCTTCACGCTCGTCAGCTTCGACACCGACTGGCTCTATCCGACCTCCGAATCGCGCCGCGTCGTGCAGGCGCTGCAGAGCGTCGGCGCGGCGGCGAGCTTCGTCGAGCTGTCGGCGCCCTTCGGCCACGACAGCTTCCTCCTCGATGTCCCCGCGCTCGACCGCCTCGTCGCAGGGTCCCTGCGGGCGGGGCTGGCATGACCGGGACCTGGCGCCTGTCCTTCGACGCGTCCGACATGCAGGTCGATGCGATCCACACCTTTCTGGCGCAGAGCTACTGGGCCGCGAACATCGCGCGCGCCGTCGTCGAGCGCGCGATTGCCGGGTCGCTCTGCGTCGGCGTCTTCGCGCCCGGCGGCGAGCAGGTCGGCTTCGCGAGAGTCGTCACCGATCGCGCGACCTTCGCGTACCTCGCCGACGTCTATGTGCTCGAGGCGCATCGCGGGCACGGCCTCGCCGCGCGCATGGTGACCGCACTGCACGATCACCCCGAGCTGCAGGGCTTGCGGCGCTGGATGCTCGCGACCAGCGACGCCCACGGCCTTTATGCCGCGCTCGGCTGGACCGCGGTCGAGGACAATGCACCGTTCATGCAGCGGCATTTCCCCGACGTCTACAGGCGGGCCTGATGGTGAAGCTGCGCCCCGATCTGGCGATCATCGCCGATGCCGTTCCCGCAACCGCGCGCGTGCTCGACGTCGGCTGCGGCGACGGCGAACTGATGGCGGCGCTGCAGGGCAAGGGCGTCGATGCCCGCGGGCTCGAGATCGATCCCGACAATGTCACCGCCGCGATCGCGCGCGGCCAATCGGTCGTGCAGGGCGACGCCAACCGCGACCTCGCCGACTATCCCGACGACGCCTTCGACTATGCGATCCTCTCGCAGACGCTACAGACCACCGAGCGCCCCGATCGCGTGATCGACGAGTTGCTGCGCATCGCGCCGCGCGCCTTCGTCAGCTTTCCCAATTTCGCGCACTGGCGTGTCCGGCTCGCTCTGCTGTGGAACGGGCGGATGCCGGTGACGCGGCTGCTGCCCGTTGCCTGGTACGAAACGCCGAACATCCACCATGTCACGGTCAGCGACTTTCGCGACCTTGTCCGCATGAAGGGCATCGCCGTCGAGCGCGTCTGGCACCTCTCGGGCGACCGGCCGGCGAGCGACGCCGCGGCAAGCTGGCGCGCCGAACATGCGATCTTCCTGATCGCGCGCTGATTCAGTCGCGTTTCTTCAGCCCGTTCGCGAGCAGGTCGTTCGCGATGCGCGCGATTTCCGATATGTCGCTCCCGGTGTCCCACAGGCCGTAGCGCATCCCGAGAAACACGTTCATCCCGCCGATCGCCCACGCGTGAATCTCGCTGACGTCGCCGCGGATCTCGCCACGCGCCGCGCCTTTCTCGAGCCGCTGGCGCACGCGCGCGACCGTCGTTTCATAGTGGCGCCGATAGCTCGCATAATCGACGAACTCGGCCTCGTCGATGATGCGGTAGATCTCCTTGTGCTCGCGCACGAAGCCGAGGTAGGATTCGAGCCCGATGCGTTCGGCGCTGATCTCGTCGGGCGCCGCCTGGACGAGCGGCGTGACATGGTCGCGCAATTGTTCGCTCATATAGCGGACGAGCGCCTGGAAGATCGCCTCCTTCGAATCGAAATAGGTATAGAAGCTGCCGAGCGCGGTCCCCGCACGACGTGTGATCGCGCTGATCGACGCCTCGTGAAACCCGCGCTCGCCGAATTCGATCGCCGCGGCATCGAGCAGCTTGCGCAGCGTCCGCCGCCCGCGCTCGGTGCGCGGGGTCTTGTCGCGCGCGTCGCCCGCGCCCACCCCCGCCTGTTCCGTTCCGGCTTGTGGCTGATCCATGGCTGCCTTTCCGTCTCCCCTCCGTCCGGCTCCGCCTGCATCGTGGCTTTTCCGCACCACTGGCAAGCAAAAAACGACGAAGCCATATTCCAAGTTGAAACTTGGTTCATGTTTCATTATTGGAAGCGGCGCGGCTTGGCAAGCACCGGCCCACGAAAAACAGAAACGGGGCGGCGAGGGGCCGCCCGTCACATGGGAGAGTTTTCATGCGTCCTTTCGCCCATCCGCTGCGCCGTGCCGTCCTTGCCACCAGCGCGCTTTCGATGATCGCCGTCGCCCCACCCGCCTTCGCGCAGGAGGAGGGCGCCACCGACGCCGGCGACAACGAGATCATCGTGACGGCGCGCCGCCGCGACGAACGGCTGATCGACGTCCCCGTCGCGATCACCGCCTATACGGGCGAAGCGCTGGAAAAGGCCGGTGCGATCGACATCACCGAAATCGGCCAGACGACACCGAACACGACGCTCGAAGTCTCACGCGGCTCGAACTCGACGCTCAGCGCCTTCATCCGCGGCGTCGGCCAGCAAGATCCGGTGTCGGGTTTCGAACAGGGCGTCGGCATCTATCTCGACGACGTCTATCTCAACCGCCCGCAGGCCGCGGTGCTCGATATCTACGACGTCGAGCGCATCGAAATCCTGCGCGGGCCGCAAGGCACGCTCTACGGCCGCAACACGATCGGCGGCGCGGTCAAATATGTGACCAAGCCGCTGCCGCAGGACTTCTCGCTCAAGATCAAGGGTACGCTCGGCACCTACGACCAGGCCGACCTCGTCGTCACCGCGAGCACGCCGATCGGCGACCTCGTGCGTGTCGGCGGCTCGTTCGCGCGCCTGTCGCGCGGCGGTTTCGGCGACAATCTCACGACGGGTCTCGAAAATTACAACAAGGACATCTGGGCGGGCCGCGGCACCGTCGAACTCGGCGGCTACGACGCCCCCGTGCTGATCCGCATCACCGGCGACTATTCGAAGGACAAGAGCGACCCGCGCGGCGGCCACCGCCTGATCGCGGGGCTCAAGTCGGGCGCGCCGGTACTCGACGACGTCTATGACAGCCGCGGCGGGCTCAACGATCCGAAGCAGGATATCGAGGCCTATGGCCTTGCGATGAATGTCACCGCCGAACTCAGCGACACGGTCACGCTCCGCTCGATCAGCGCGTGGCGCAAGGACAATTCGGCGACCCCGATCGACTTCGACGCACTGCCCGCGGTCGATGTCGACGTTCCCGGCTATTATTTCAACGAACAGCTGAGCCAGGAATTCCAGCTCCTCTACGAAGGCGACAAGCTCAAGGGCCTGCTCGGCTTCTATTATCTCGATGCCAAGGCCGATACTTTGTTCGACGTGCGCATCTTCAACAATGTCGCGGGGCTCACCGCCTTTACCGAGGCCGATGTCGACACCACCACCTTCGCGGTGTTCGGCGACTTCACCTATGACTTCACCGACCAGCTGAGCCTCTCGGTCGGCGGCCGCTACACATGGGACAAGCGCGAGGCGCATATCCTGCGCCAGAATTATATCGGCGGCGGATCGCCGGTGTTCGGCGGCGCGGGCATCGCCGCGGGCGCGCCGAGCACCAATTTCAACGGCAGCCGCAGCTTCAACAAATTCACCCCGCGCGTCTCGCTGTCGTACAAGCCCACCCCCGACCATAATTTCTACGCCAGCTATTCGCAGGGCTTCAAGGGCGGCGGCTTCGATCCGCGCGGGGTCGGCGCGAATGCCCCCGCCGCGATCCCCGGCCGCCCGACCAACGAAGAGGTCGCGAACTTCCTGAGCTTCCGCCCCGAAAAGGTCGAAAGCTATGAAGTCGGCTACAAGGGCAGCCTGCTGGACGGCGCGCTCAACGTCGCGATCGCGGGTTTCTATGCCGATTATACCGACGTCCAGATCCCGGGTTCGGTCGCCTGTTCGGTTGCTGGCCTGCCGACTTTCTGCGGCGTTGTGTCCAACGCCGGCAAGGCGAAGTTCAAGGGGCTCGAGTTCGAGGGCCGCGCGCGGCTGGGTCAGGATATGGCGACCCCGGGCGACCGGCTGACCTTCTCGACCGCGCTCGGCTACATCGATGCCGACTACAAGGAATATATCTCGAACATCGGCGGCCGTCCGACCGACGTCGCCGCCTTCCGCGAGGTACAGAACACGCCCAAATGGACCGCGAGCGGCACGCTCGGCTATTCGGCGCCGGTCGGCGACGGCGACATCAGCTTCTCGACCACCGTGTCGTACCGCAGCAAGACCTACCAGTTCGAAATCCCCAACCCCTATATCGACCAGAAGGGCTTCGCGCTGTGGGATGCGAGCCTCGTCTACACCGCGCCCGACGACCGCTGGAGCATCGGGGTATTCGGCAAGAATTTGCTCGACAAGCAGTACAAGACCTCGGGTTACACCTTCATGCTCGCCAACGCCACGACCGGCGCACTGACGCAGACCGTCGCGCCGACGCCGGTCGCCGCGTGCCCCGGCATGGCGCCGCTCCCCGCGGGCAGCCTGATCCCGGCCCTCGGCTGCGAAGGCGTACTCACCGCCTTCTACGGCAACCCGCGGCAGGTGTTCGTCACCGGCACGGTCAAGTTCTGAGCTTCGGACAAAGGGGAGAAGGGGCGCCCGTCGCGGCGCCCCTTTTTTTGTTTGCGGCCGGTTGGCCCGCAAACCCGCTCCGGCCCAGACGCGCGTCAGCCTTCGACGGCGCGCCGGTAGTGCGGCAGCGCCACCAGCAACAGCGCGATGATCAGCGGCAACACAGCCGCGCCGGCGATCGCGATCGAATAGCCGAGCGCGGCCTGATCGCCGAAGCCGAAATCGGTGATCGCGGCGATGACGCTGGCGCCTAGGCCCATCCCGATCAGGTTGACGCACAGCAGCGAGATCGCGGTGACCTGTCCGCGGAGCTGGTTCGGCGTCACATCCTGGATCGCGGTCAGCATCACCCCCTGCGACGCCTGACCGATCAGCGTGCCGATCGCCATCATCGTCAGCGACAGGAAGGCGGTCGGCATCAGCGGCGCGATGATCAGCGGCAGTCCTTTCAGGATCGTCGCGATCAACACGACGCGCATGTTCGCATCGGCGCGCCCGCCCTGCATCAGCCGCCCGGCCAGCCAGCCGCCCGACAGTGTGCCGACCGTGCCGCAGACGAGCATCACCAGCCCGTAGGAGAGTCCGACTTCGGTGGGGGTCATGCCATAGCTGCGGATGAGGAAGGTCGGGAACCAGAGCGCGGTACCGATCGCGAGCAAGGCGATCAGGCTCAATGAACCGATCAGCGACCCGAACAGCGCCCAGCGCTGCCTGATATAGTCGAAGCCTTCGCGAAGGCTGCTCTTGGCCGAAATATCCGCCGCGACTTCCTGCCGCGCGGGTTCGCGGATCGTCATCATCAGCGCGGCGATGATCAGCCCCGGCGCCGCGGCGCAGAGGAACACCGCCTGCCACGGCGCGAAGGTCCCGAGGAACGGCAGCGTCCAGCCCCCCGTCTCGGTGAAATGGCCCAGCAGCCAGCCGCCGAACAGCAGCGCGAGCCCGCCGCCGATCGGATAGCCGATCGCGTAGAAGCTGATCGCCAGCGCGCGGCGCCGGCGCTCGAAATAGTCGCTGATCAGCGAATAGGCGGTCGGACTGAGCGTCGCCTCGCCGACCCCGACGCCGACGCGCGCGAGGAAGAGCCCGATGAAACTGCTGGTGAAGCCACACGCCGCGGTCATCAGCGACCAGAAGAGCACGCCCCATATGATCAGCGTCGCACGCCGCTTGGTGCGGTCGACGAAGCGCCCGATCGGCAGCGCCGCGACGCTGTAGAGGAGCGAAAAGGCGAAGCCCTGCAAGAGGCTGATCTCGAAATCGCTGAGGCCGAGATCCTTCTGGATCGGCTCGACCATCAGGGTCAGCACGCGCGCGTCGATCGCACTGAAGCAATAGCCGGCGAACAGGATCGCGACGACGAGCCAGCGATAGACGCCGCGCGAGGGCGCGGCACCCGCCGGTGCGTCGGACGCCGCCGCCGTCACCATGCCGGGGGCGGGTCCCGCCGCGCCAGTATCTGTTCGGTGCGCGCCGCGATCAGCACATCATTCTCCCCGCTCTCCGGCAGCAGCCAGAAGCGCCCCGCGCGCACGCCGTCAAGCGCGAAGGCCGAAACCTCGCCGGGCTCGGTGAGCTTGAGCTTGAGCCCCGTGGTGCGGACCAGATCCTCCATCGTACGATAGGCGACCTTCGTCTGCGCCTCATTCTCCACATAGTCCGCCGGACGCACTTCGCCCGACGCCATGATCGCGGTGTTGACCGTGTGCGGACCCGGGAAGAGAACCGCGGCGCGCAGCTTCCCGCCCTCGCGCAGCAGCTGTTGGTGCAGCACTTCGGAGATGCTGGTGACCGCGGCCTTGGTCGCGGCATAGATCGGCGTGTTGGGAAGCGAGCGCAGCCCGCCGTTGGTCGAGCTGGTGTTGATCACGACCCCCTCTTCGCCCGCCTCGATCATCCGCGGCACGAACGCCGCGATCCCGTGGACGACGCCGAGCACATTGACGTCGATCCCCCAGCGCCAGTCGCTGAGCGGCAGCGTCCAGATCTTGCGCTGCGCCTCGCCCAGCCCGACCCCGGCATTGTTGAAGAGCAGGTGCACGGAGCCGAAATGGTCGAAGACCCGGTCGGCGAGCGCACGCACCGACGCCTCCTTCGTCACGTCGCATGCGATCGCGAGCACCTCGCCATCGCCGAGCGCGTCGATCTCCGTCCGCACCGCCTCGAGCCGCCCCGGGTCGATATCGGCGATCACGACATGCGCGCCGGCACGCGCGAGGTCGGCGCAAAGGCATTTGCCGACCCCGCTTGCTCCGCCGGTGACGACCGCCACCCGGCCCGAAAAGTCCTGCATCAGGCGGCCTTCCGCGCGCCGAGTTCGAGGCCGGTGTTGCGCGGGTCGTCGTGACGCCCCACCCAGTGCGGCGCGATCCATTCGCCGGGCACCTTGCGCAGCAGCGTGCCGCCGGTCGCGGTGCCGCCCTCGACATATTCCATGCCGACAAGACGGCGCACCGGGATGTCGGCGAGCGGATCCCAGGCCGATTCGCGCAGCGTGATCGTGCCGGTCATCGCGCGGCGGCCGCTATAGTTGCGCTGCCAGTTGAGGCGCGTGAGGAAGACGTCGCCGTCGAACTCGCCCGGCGTGTCGATCGACGGCATGCCCTTGTAGCAGAAGAGATGTTCCTCGAACGCAAGCGGCGCGTCGATGGCCTCGCCGATCGTCCCCTCGATCTCGAAATAGGCGACGCCGTGGCGCGAACAGGTCGCGCGCAGATGATCGCCGTTGCGCTCGAAATGCGTCTCGGCGATCTTTTTCGGCTCGCCGAAGCGTTCGCGGCCCGAGGTGACGACGGTCTCGCCCTCCATCGCCATATGGAAGCAATAGGCGCCCGGCGCGCCTTCGTGGGTGCAGTTGACCCCGACGGTGAGCGCGCCGATCTCGACCGTGTCGGTCTCGGTCACATGCATCGCGACATGGACCATCTGCAGCCAGATTTCGGGGCGTTCGACCGCGACGAGCGGCTGCGGCAGCAGCGCCGCGATCACTTCGGGATCGGTTTCATAGGTGGCGCGGATTCCGTAGACGGTATTCTTGAGCATCCCCGGCGCGCGCGTTTCGACGGGTCCCTGGACATAACGCAATCTCGACATCGCAATTCTCCCGATGGCGCCCGCGGGCGCAGTGAGCGGATCGATCCGCATGGAACGAAAATGGACTGTTATTCGGCCGCTTCGACGAGGCGGCTTCCGTCGGGCCCGTCGGCGTAGAATTGCTCGAAATAGCGGCGGAAGCGCAGGATCGGGCCATCGCCGTCGCACAGATACGGCCGCGCGCGGTGGATCTTGTTGTGCCAGATCGGAATGTCGCCCTCGACGCCCTTCTGCCCGCACGTATTCTCGATCGCCGCCTCGATCGCCTTTTCCTGCGGCGACCCCGGCTCGACCTTCGGATGGGTGAAACAGAAACGGAGCTCGACATCGTCGGCCTCGACCGGCGTCGCGATGACCAGCAGCGACAGCTCGACGAGCCCGCTCAGCCGCGTGAATTTCTGCCCCGCGCCGTTCTGGACCGTCTCGACCGAATAGGGGAGCTGCTTGCGCTCGCCCGTCGGCAGGTCGATCGTGCGGTGGCCGCGCGCAACGCTGCGCCGCCGCACGCCGTCATAGTCGGTCTCGCCCTCGGGCACCGCATCCATCGCATGGACATAGGCGAAATGCGCGACGTCGACGCCGTTTTCGGCAATTTCCTGCGGGTTGCTGGCAAAGCGCCATTCGCGCTTCACCGGTTCGGCAAAGGCCGGGTCGGTAAATTCGGGATAGTCGATGACGTCGAACATCGGCGCGGCATCGTCGGGGTGATACCAGGCCCAGATGACGCCGCTGCTTTCGGTCACGGGGTAGGATTTCGCCAGCGGCTCGCGCTTGGCGCGCGGCGGGAAGGCCTTGGCATAGGGGATCTTGCTGCAGAAGCCGTCGGGGCGGAATGCCCAGTGATGGAAGGGGCAGCGCAGGCTGTCGCCCTCGACCTGCCCGCCATGCCCCATATGCGCGCCGAGGTGCGGGCAATAGGCATCGAGCAGCCCCGCCTCGCCGCTCTCGTTGCGGAACAGCACGAGGTCGCGTCCGAAATAATGGACCGGCCGGACATCGCCGACCTTCAGCTCGGCACCATAGCCGACCCCGAACCAGCCATAGGGGATGGGCATCGGAAAGCGTTCAACCTTTGGCAACGTCAGTCTCCCGGATGGCCGTCCTTTCCGGGCGGCTCTTGTCGGACGAGTGTATCGATTGCGCCGCGCGAGGTAAGACCCAAATGGCGCACAGTTTGTGCGTCGTGACGAACAATGGGCCCGCTGACGCCGGCACGGCCCGTTCGCGGCCGATCAGGGACCGGTCCCGGCGGGCGCCGCGGGCGCCTCCATGGCGACGAGCATCTCGCCAAAGGCGCGCGCCGCCGGCGATACCGCGCCGCCGCTGCGGATCAGCATGAAATCGGCACCGGGCAGCGCCGGGAGGCCATAGTCGCCGTCGAGCAGGCGCAGCCCGGGCTCGAGGTCGCTGCGCATCAGCACCGCCACCGCCAGCCCCGATCGGACGGCGGCGCGGAGGCCCTGCTCGCTCGGCGAGGTAAAGGCGATATGCCAGTCGATCGATGTCGCTTCCAGCGCAGCAACCCCCACCAGCCGGTTGATGCAATTCGGCGGATGGAAGGCCAGCGGCAGCGATGCGCCCTCGGACAGCAGGAAATTGTCGGCCGCGACCCACGCGAAATCCGCCCGCCGCAGCCGGATTCCGCCATCTTCGCCCCCGGCGGTCGAGAGCACGACGGCAAGGTCCAGCTCCTCGGCGGCGATCATCGTGCTGAGGTCCAGATAGGTGCTCACATGGACGTCGAGCCGCACCGCCGGAAAGGCACGCGAGAACTGGCAGAGCAGCGCCGGCAATCGCTCGCCCATGAAAGCTTCGGGGGCGCCAAAACGCACGACCCCCGATACCGGCGAGGGGCGGAAGCGTTGTGCGAGCGCATCGAGACCGGTGAGGATTTCGCGCGCGTGCAGCAGCAGGTCCTCGCCGTCATCGGTCAGCGTCAACCGGCGCGTCGTCCGGCGGATCAACGCCCGGCCGACCTGTTCCTCGAGACGCCGGATCTGGTGGCTCACCGCCGGCTGGGTGAGATTCAGCCGCCGCGCGGCCCGCGTGAAGCCGCCCGTCTCGCTGACTGCGACGAAGGCGCGCAGGAGGACCGGATCGATGTCCATGATGCCAGATTAATTATGATTGATCATGAATTCCAGAAAATAAAATCATTTCCGTCATCACTTGCCCTTCCCCAGATAGCGCACCAGCCGGGCAGACGGGCCCGGACATTCGAAAGGTGCCGCCCATGTCCCTCCCCCCTGCCCGCAAGAACATGCTGGCCCTGATCGCGGTGTGCCTCGGTGCGCTGATGTTCGGCCTCGAGATCACAAGCGTCCCGGTGATCCTCCCGCGCCTCGAAGAGGTGCTTCGCGGCGACTTCCGCGAACTGCAGTGGGTCATGAACGCCTATACGCTCGCCTGCACGACCGTGCTGATGGCGACCGGGACGCTTGCCGATCGCTTTGGCCGCAAGCGCCTCTTCCTGATCAGCGTGGCCGCCTTCGGTGCGACCTCGGCGCTTTGCGGCCTTGCCGACAGCATGGCGCTGCTCGTCGCGGGCCGGTTTCTGCAGGGTCTTGCCGGCGGGGCCATGCTGATCTGTTCGATCGCGCTGCTCTCGCACCAGTTTCAGGATGCCCGCGATCGCGGCCGCGCCTTCGCAACCTGGGGCGTCGTCTCGGGAATCGGTCTCGGCTTCGGCCCGATCGTCGGAAGCGCGATCATCGCACTGGCCGGCTGGGAATGGATATTCCTCATCCATCTTCCCATTGCGCTCCTCACCCTCGCGATCGCGGCCGGCACGATAACCGAATCGCGCGACCCCGATGCCGGCCGCCTCGACGTGACGGGAATATTGACTCTCTCGCTGGCGGTCTTCGGCCTCGTCTATGTGATCACGCAGGGGGCCGCGCTCGGCCTGCCCGGCGCGATCGCGATCGCTGCCGTGACGGCCGTCAGTTTCGCCGCGTTCCTGCTGGCCGAACGGCGACAGACGCATCCGATGTTCGATTTCTCGGTCTTTCGGAACCGCAGCTTTTCTGGCGCCATTCTCGGCTGCATCGCAATGAACGTCAGCTACTGGCCGTTCATGATCTATCTGCCGATCTACCTCCAGGCCGGTCTCGGATACGATACCTTTGCCACCGGCCTGTGCCTGCTCGCCTACACCTTGCCGGCGCTGGTCTTTCCGCCCTTCGGCGAGCGCCTGTCGCTGCGGTACGGGCCGGGTGTCGTCATCCCGTCCGGCCTCGCGACGATCGGTCTCGGCTTTATCGCGATGAAGTTCGGGAGCATCGCGGCAGAGCCCGGCTGGCTGACGATGCTGCCCGGCCTGCTCCTTGCCGGCATCGGGATCGGCATCACCAACACGCCGGTGACCAACACCACGACGGCGTCGGTTCCCCCGAGCCGGGCGGGCATGGCGTCGGGCATCGACATGAGCGCGCGGCTGATCACGCTGGCCGTGAACATCGCACTCATGGGCATATTTCTCGTCGGAGGGATCGCCGCCGCGCTGCAACGCGCCGCGCCGACAGGAATCGATCCCGCCCGACTGCGGGTTGCCGCGGAAGCGATCGCCGCCGGCAATACCGAAGCACTCGCGACCGGCCAGGCGGGCATCGGCACCCTGCCGGAGGCGCTGGTGCAGCATGGGCTCACCGCCGGTTTCGGCCTCGTCATGATCTATGGGGGAGCCGCGGCGCTGATTCTGGCGATATCGAGCTTCGTCCTTTTCCGGCCGGGACGGGAACGCCCGTGCCTGCGCCCGGATAACGAAACGGGTGGCGGCTATGCCCTCTAGGGTCAGGCCCCTAGTATCGCGCCGCGAGCGACGCCGCCATCGACGGGCGAACCTTCACGCGCGAGAACTGGCGGACCAGATAGTCGATGAAGGCGCGCGTCGCGACCGACATGATCCCCGGCGAATAGACGACCCAGCATTTGCGGTCGTAGAAGGACCATTCGGCGTCGAGCGCGAGCATCCCGCCGCCCGCGAGGTCCTGACGGACGATACTGACCGGCAGGCAGGCGATGCCGAGACCCTTGCGCGCCGCACTGCGCAGCGCGATCCCGCTGTTGCTCATCCAGCGCGGATTGACCTTGACGCTGACATCGTCGTTGAAACTCATCGTCGCGCTGAGGTCGGTAAGGCAGTCGTGCTCGAGCAGATCCTGCGGCGCTTCGGGCCAGCCGCGCGCCGCGACATATTGGGGCGCGGCGCAGAGGCAGTAGGACAGATAGCCGAAGGTGCGCGCGCGCAGGTTCGAGTTGGGCAGGGCGCCGTAACGGACGACGACGTCGAAGCGCTCCTGCACGATCTCGTTCTCGTTGAGATAGGCGATCGGCTCGATCACGATGCCCGGATGATCGGCGCTGAATTCGGCGAGCAGCGCCGACATGAAGTCCGACCCGAAAATATCGCTGAGCCCGACGCGCAGACGCCCGACGGGCTCGGTACTGTAGCGTCCGACCTGTTTCTCGACTTCGCTGAGGCGCGTTTGC
This sequence comes from Sphingopyxis sp., assembly GCA_017745175.1. GTDB lineage: Bacteria > Pseudomonadota > Alphaproteobacteria > Sphingomonadales > Sphingomonadaceae > Sphingopyxis. Next base: position 127,149 of record JAGHZY010000020.1, read on the forward strand.
AGGTCGGCGCATTCGCGGTGGAAGCTTTCGCCCGCGCCGGTCAGCGACAGGCGGCGGGTGGTGCGGACGAGCAGCTGGACGCCCAGTCGTTCCTCGAGCTCATGCACCGTCTTGCTGATATAGGATTTGGAAACGCCCAGATGATCGCCGGCGGCCGTAAAACTGCCCTGCTCGACAACCGCCAGAAATTCCTCGATTCCGCGCCAGCTCGACATTGTCCCATCCCAAAAGGCCGGGATGCTCTATCAAGCAGGCGCCCGAATGCAATTGGCTTGTCCCATCGGGGCCATGCAAGCCGCCCCTTCCGCACCGTCTCGATCGAATAGCGATCAAAATCCGTCGTCATCCCGGCGCAGGCCGGGATGACGAGTAAGAAACGTCGGGGTCAGCCTACTCCGCCGCCTGCTTGACGAACAGTTCGCGGCGCGGACCGATTTCGCCCGCGACCTTCCACAACGCGTCGGCATCGACGTCGTAAACGTCGAGCGCGTTGATCCCGAGCATCGCCTGGATATCGTCGTCGGGCAGCCCGCCGAGGCTGACCGTCATCTTTTCGAGCGTGCTCGGCCACGTTCCTTCGGGGTGCGGATAGTCGGTCCCCCACAGGATGCGGTCGACGCCGATGTCATAATAGGCCTGCGTCGTTTCCTCGTCGGGCAGCGCCGAACAGCCGACCCAGACGTTGCGCGCGAAATACTCGCTCGGCTTCATGCTCATATTGGCATAATAATCGCCGAGCTTGCCGCTCGTGTGCTTCGCCGACGCGCGGATGTCCATGAGCTGCATCACCCACGGGAACCAGAATTCGCCGCCCGCCTCGGTGAAGCAGACCTTGAGCTGCTTATATTCCTCGAACACCCCGCCGAAGGTCATCGACCACAGCGGCCGCGTCATCCAGAAGGCGAATTCGCACAGATAGGTGCCGATCCAGCCGGGCTGCGTCGTGTCATAGGCCGGCGAGCCGCCCGAATGGAAATGCAGCGGCATATTGAGATCCTGCAGCATCGCCCAGATACGGTGATATTTGGTGTGGTTGTAGAGGTCGTACCCCTCGGTGATCGCGGGAAAGAACACGCCCTTGAGGCCGTTCTTGCGCGCCCATTCGATCTCCTTCGCGGTTTCGTCGAGATCGTAGAGCGCGGGAATGACCGCAAGGCCGATGCGGCGGTGCGGATCGTCCTGGCAGAATTCGGCGAGCCAGCGGTTGTGCGCGCGGGCGCCCGCCCACTGCAGTTCGGCGCGCGCGGCCGACGGCCGCAGCCCGATGTCGGCGCCGAACGGCGGCGCATTGCGCTCGGTGATGCCGTCGGGGAACAGCACCTCGGCCGCGACCCCGTCCTGGTTCAGCACGCGGTTGCGGATCGTGCCGTCCCACGCGCCTTCGAGGCCGTCGCCGACGCGCGCGCGCCACTTGGTGTTGAAGTCGTCGATCAGGAAGCGCTTTTCATGCTCCTCGCGCGCCTTGATCTCGAGCTGGACGGTGTCGTCGAACTGCTGGTGATATTTCGATTCGAGATAGTCGCGATAGCGCTCGGGCGGGAGGCCGACGTGGCCGTCCGACGAAATGACAAGATAACGATCCATATTTCCTCTCCGCTTCATTCTTTACAATGCAGACCCTGCCCGGCCGCTCTCGCGGATCGGATCGGGCGCATGACGATGGTCCGACACTATGCGCTTCGCGCGCGGGAAAAAGCGGCCCGGCGGCAACGCACTATCGCTCGTCATGAACAATGGCCGGATCGGACGGGGGCCGCGCCAGATGGTCGAACAGCAAGGCGGCGCAGATCGCCGCCGCGACCGCGAAGGGCGCGGGCCGCCACCCCTGATAGGCCATCGACGCGAGGATCGGCGGCAGCGTGATCGACGCGCCCGCAATCAGCGTGATCGCCGACGCGATTCCGACCTGCTCGCGCGCCGATCCCGCGAGCGACGCCGCGGCGCTGAAGCCCGGCCGCGCGAGCCCGTAGCCGAAGCTCGCGAGCGCGAACCCCGCGGCGGCCGGCCAGACGCCGCCGGACATCGCCACGGCATTCCCCGCCGCTGCGAGCGCGGCCCCCGCGCGCATCATCGTCCGCGGCGACAGCGACAGCAGCCGCACCAGCCCCCACTGCGCGAGCAGCGCGGCGATCGCGCCCGCCGTCATAGCGAGGCCGATCATCTTTTGCGCCGCCGCGGCGCCCGGCGGCATCCGGTCGATGATCACGAAACCGATGGTGTAGAGGTTGATCGCCTGCGCCGAGCAGAGGAGCAGCCCGAAACTGAGATGCCGCCCGATTGCCTTGCGGCGCCACACATCGGCGAGCGAGGGTGCGGCGGGGTCCGCCGCTGCTACCGTCACCATCGGCGATGCGGCGGGAAGGAACAGCCACGACCCCGCCAGCGCCAGCGCGCCGAGCAGTGCGAAGCCGAGCATCGGCCCGAAAGGCCCCAGCGGGTCGATCATCATCGCGGGGGCGATCGCGGGGCCGATGATCGTGCCGAGGCTGAGCGCGCCCGCGAGGCCGGCGATCGCGTGCGTGCGCTGCGCGCCCTCGGTCCGCGCCGCGACCAGCGCCTGCGTCGCGGTCGCCGCCGCGGACCCCAGCAAGCCGTATATCGACCGCAGCACGGCAAAGCAGCCGAAGGTCGCGACCGGCGGCAGCAGCGCGAGCAGGCCGAGCTCGACCGACAGCGCGCAGCCGCCCATCGAGAGCACGAAGCCGACAAGACCGGCGCGAATGTAGAAGGCCGGTCCGGCGCGCCCGATCCGCGACACCCAGAAAGGCGAACTGACCGCCCACGTCAGCGCCGAGACCGAAAAGATGCCCGCGACGAGGAAATCGGGGATGCGCAGCATCCGGCCGATCGCCGGCATCACCGACACGAGGCCGATGTTGCCGATCGCGGTCAGGAAGGTCACCGCCCCCAGAAAGGGCAGCACCCATCGTGACCCCGCGGGCGACGGGGACGAAAGCGCCGGCACCGGACCGTCCGATCAGAAGCGGATACGCAGCTCTCCGCCGAAGCTGCGCGGATCGCCATATTGACCGAGCGTCAGGACGCCGAGGTTGATCGCGCTGACCTTATATTCCTTGTCGGTCAGATTCTTGCCCCACAGCGCGAGTTCGGCCGTCGTGCCCCCGCCGAGCTCGATCCCCGCGAGCGCGATACGCGCGTCGAGCAGCCCGTAGGACGGCATCTTCGCGAGCGGGTCGGGGGTGATCGACGAGAACTGGCTGCTGCGCCAGCTGTAGTTCAGGCTCGTCTCGAGCCGCGCCCCGCCAAGATCGTGACGATAGAGCCCGCCGACCTGGTAATTCCATTTCGGGACGCGCGACAGCACATAGGTGTCGGTGACGTCGGTGCCGTCGGGCAGGATGAAATCGGTGTAGCGCGCATCGACATAGCCGCCGCCGAAATTGATCGTGAAGCCGTCGACGGGACGCAGCGTTCCCTCGACCTCGAAGCCGGTGAATTTCGCCTTGCCCGCGTTGATGATGTTCGTCGTCACGAGCGAGGGCACGAACACGCCGGCCTGGAAATCCTTGTAGATCGAATGATAGACCGCGGCGCTCAGGTTGAGCGCATTGCCGAGCCCCGCATATTTCATGCCGAGTTCGAACGACGTCAGCTTCTCGGGATTATAGGCCGTCATGAAGGCGGTGTTGGTCGCGGCGGTGTCGTTGATGCCCCCGCTCTTGAACCCCGTCGCGACGCGCGCATAGACCGAGAAATCGGGCTGGATCTTGTACAGGATGTTGAATTCGGGGTTGAACCGTTTCCAGACTCCCGAATTTTCGAGCGGGCTGAGGTCGGTATAGCCGATGCCGCCCGCGCCCGGCCGCGCACCGGCGGCGGGCCCGCCGCTGCGGGTGACCGGATTGCCGTTCGCATCGCGCAGGAACACCCCCGATCCGGGCGCCGCCGGATTGGCGCGATACGCCGAGTTCGACAGCAACAGTTCATAGGCGTGCTTCGATTCGCGCGTGTAGCGAAGCCCGACCGATGCGGTCAGCCGCTCGTCGAGCGCGCGCGGCGTCCACGCGAACTGGCCGTAACCGGCGTAGGATTTCGAATGGCCGCCGCGTTCGCTGATGTCGAAGGCGTTGCCGCCGAACTGGAAGTTCCAGCGCGGATTATACACGTCATATTTGTCGTCGAGGTAGAAGGCGCCGAGCGTGTATTTGAAGTCGCCGACGGTCCCGATCGCCTGGAATTCCTGCGTGAACTGCCGGTAATTATTGTCGAGGATGATACGCAGCAGGTCGAGCGGGCTGCCGTCGAAGTCGCTCGCCGAGCGGGTGATTGCGGTCCGCCGCGCGGTGATCGACTTGAGCGTGAGATCGCCGATCCCTGGCTCCCATTCGAGCGTCAGCGCGTGGCCGTTGGTGCGATAATCGCTGCGGAGCGCGCTTTGCGCCCCGATCTCGCGCGTCCGGCCGCTCACGACATAGGGCTTCATCAGCGCGTTGACGAAGGCCGTCGCGCCCGATCCGGTGACCGCGGTCGCGACGAGCTGGTTCGGGGTGCCCTTGCTGTCCGAAATGTCATAGCTGTAAAGCGCGCTGAAGCTGCCCGACGGCCGCCACAGCAGGTCGGCGCGCGCCGCCCACAACTCTTCCTCGCCGAAATTGTCCTTGCGCAGCGAATTGCGGTAATAGCCGCCGTCGAGCTTGGTGATCACGCCGACCTTGGCGCTGAAACCCGCGACCTCGGGCAGGTCGACCGAAAGCCGCTGGGTGAACTGGCCCCAGCTTCCGGCGCCCGCCAGAAACTGCCCGCCGAACTCGCCGCTCGGCTTGCGCGTGATGAGGTTGACCGCGCCGCCGATCGTGTTCTTGCCGTACAGCGTGCCCTGCGGCCCGCGCAGCACCTCGACGCGTTCGAGGTCGACGGTGTCGAAGGCCGCGCCGGTCGATTTCCCGATCGGCACGCCGTCGATATAGAGCCCCACCGGCTGGTCGCGCGCGAGGCTGGTGTCGGCCGACGGCGACAGGCCGCGGATCGTGATCAACGGGCCGAAGCTGTTGCCGATCGTCTCGTTGATCTGGACGTTCGGCACGATCGTCGCGATGTCCGCCACGTTGCGGACCTGCGCGCGGTCGATCGCGGCGCTGCTGACTGCGGAGACCGAGATCGGCACGTCGACGAGCCGCTCCTCGCGCCGCTGCGCGGTGACGACGATGTCGCCCTCGGCGGGCGCGGCGCTGTCCGCGGCTTCGCCTTCGGATGCCTCCTGCGCCATCACGACCGATGAATTGAGCGCCGTCGCGGCCATGACCGCCCAAAAGGCGGTTTTCCGAAATGCCATAATGCCTCCCTCTCCGACTGCGGCCTCTTCGAGCCGCCGATATCCGGGCTTCTTCCGCTGGGCCCGATTACGGAGCGGGACGATAACCAACCTTCCGTGCCGATAAAGCGCGCCATCGTAACTACACTGTTCACCCATGTGGCGAATAGCCGCGCGCCCCGAAAATGATGCCCATCGGGTTCCGGCCCGGTTTTGCGGGTTGCGGGACCGGCACGGCCGAAGAATCAGCAGAGATAACGGATCATCAGCCCAAGTGTTTCCGGTTCGATGGCGTCCCCCGCGAGCATGTCGGGACATTCGATTACGCCCCTGTGAACGATGGCCTCGGTGGCGGTTTCAAGGATGAAGGCCGCGAAAGCGGGATCGAGACCGGGCCGCAACCTGTCCTTGTGAAAAAGGAGGAAGGCTTCGAGCGCCCTGGCAATCCGGCGATGCGTATCCATTGCCAGCGCGATCTTGCCGATCCGGGGAACCTGCTCGGACAATATCTTGTGCAGCGACGGGTCGAGACGATGCGCTCTGACCCCCGCCTCGACATATGCCCTGAGCCCGTCTTCCAGCGAGACCGCTTCGGGATGCGCCAGCGCGGCGCCCAGAATCGCTGTCACTTCCCCGGCATGGCGCTCGACGAGGGTCGCGACCAGCGCCTCCCTGTTCGGAAAATATTGATAGAGAGAGCCGATGCTCACCCCCGCCCGCCGCGCCACGCGCCCGGTGGTCATGCCGTCGTAGCCATGCTCGACGAGGATGTGAGCGGTCGCGGTGATGATCGCCTCCACCGTCGCGCGCGAACGCTCCTGGCGCGGGCGTTTTCTGGGGGCGGTGGCGACTGCGACGCTCGGCATGGACGATCCGGGGAATGCGAGTGGCAATAATGTGAGGGATGTCTCACATTATTGCTCGATATGGACGCAAGGATCAAGATCATGGAGCCGGAGGGAACAGGGCATGGCGCAATGCTGCGCCCGTCGAGGGGGGTGCTGCGACCGGGCGCGCTGGTTTCGACCGGCACGTAACGGACATTTTCGGCAAGCGCGTCGCCCTTGCCGATCCCGACAGGCTGGTGCACCTGCAATTCCGGCGTTTTGCGGGATGCCCCGCCTGCGATCTCCATCTGCGCGAGCTCGCCCGGCGCCACGCCGAGATCGAGGCGCTTGGCATTCGCGAGGCCGTGGTATTTCATTCGCCCGCCGAAGCGCTGCGGACCCATGCCGGCGACCTGCCCTTTGCGCTTGTCGCCGATCCGGAGAAGCGGCTGTATCACGAGTTCGGCGTGGAAACCTCGTGGCGCGCATTGCTATCGCCGGCTGCGCTGACCCCGCTGGCACGCGTCATCGGTCACGGCCTCGCCATGGTCGTTCGCGACCGCAGGCCGGTGCCTCCCCTGCGCCCCGTCGGCGGACGGTTCGGACTGCCCGCCGACCTGCTGATTGACGGCAACGGGCAAGTGCTCGCCAGCAAATATGGCGAACATCTCGACGACCAATGGTCGGCTGACGACCTCATTGCCCTCGCCTCGTCGGTCGGCGGCGGCGGCCGCGCATAATGCCGGGATTCGGCGCAGGGCCGCCATTCCCCTTCCCTCCCCTTGATCCTCGACCACCGGGAGAATCGGCTTACACGGCTTCGGTCGCGCGATAACGTTCCGCCACATCGCGCTTCGACAGGTTCGGCCCCATCGCCAGCCGCGCAGCCAGATAGTCCTTCCACTGGGCTTCGTCGGCCAGCGGCGGGATCGTCACCTCCTCGCCGCGGTCGAGCCCGGCGAGCGCCGCATCGACAAGGTCGCCCGCGCTCATGATCATCTCGGCGGGAAAGGCTTCGATATCCTTGCCCGACCGCTCCCAGATCTCGGTACGCGTCGCACCGGGGAGCACCGCCTGCACATGAAAACCCTGCTCGCGGCCGTTCGCGGCGAGCGCATGGCTGAGGTTGAGCAGGAACGCCTTCGACCCGCTGTACACGCCCTCGTACATCTCGGGCGCAAGCGCGAGGACCGAGGCGATGTTGACGATCGCGCCCTTGCCGCGCGCGCCGAACGCCTTGCCCGCCGCGATCGCCAGCCGCGCCGCGGCGGTGATGTTGAGCGCGACGATCGTCTCGATCTCGCGCGCGCTATTCTCGAGCGTGCCGCCGTTCAGCGACATGCCGGCATTGTTGACGAACAGCGTGATCGCCGCATCATCGAGAAGTCGCTGCTCGATACGCGTCACATCGTCGCCCCTGGTGAGGTCAGCGGCGATCACATCGACGCGGGCGCCCGTTTCGGCGCGCAGCTTCGCGGCGAGTTCTTCCATTTGCACGCCATTGCGCGCGACGAGGATCAGGTCGCGGCCGCGCCGCGCGAGGCGGTCGGCATAAACGGCGCCAAGGCCGGTCGATGCGCCCGTGATCAGGGCCGTTCCGGTGGGGATAGTCATATAAATGCTCCTTGCAGGCGGCCCGGCAGCGAGTCGCTTGCAAAATGATAGTGACTGCCTCATATGCGTTCAATGGCTATCGACGAAAATAATTCGGGCACCTGCCCCGTCGACCGCGGGCTGATGCGCGTCGGCGACCGCTGGAGCATGCTCGTGCTCCGCGATATCGAGCGCGGGCTGACGCGCTACGAACAGCTTCGCACCAGCCTCGGCATCGCGCCGAACATATTGTCGCGGCGGCTGTCGGCGCTGACCGAAGCGGGACTGATCGAAAAAAGGCGCTACAGCGAGCGTCCGCCGCGCGACGAATATCAGCTCACCGTCGCCGGACGCGACTTCCTGCCGATCCTGATGGCGATCGGCGCATGGGGCCGCAAACATAATGGCGGCGGCGCGCTCAGCCGCCACCTCGACGCCGAAACGGGCGAGGCCGTGCGCCCGGTCGTCGTCGACGCCAATACGGGTGCCCCGATCGGCTCGCGCCCGCTGCGCCTCGAATATCCGGATTGAACCCGGCGCTCAGTTCGGGTCGCGGACGGGGGCCGAATAGCCCATCGCGCGCGCCGTCGTGCCGGCGATATCCCAGATCGCGGCCGCCTCTTCGTCGGTCAGATTCTCGCGCCAGCGGTCGACGCGGACCTTGTGGTCCGGCCGCGAATAGCTCCGCGAGGTCTGCGCTTCGATGAAATCCTTGTTGTTGCTGTTCTGCACCCGCCTGGCCCACCGCGCGAGATGCGGGGCATTGGCGTCGCGGTCGATCCCGAGCGCCCCGCATATCGCCGCCGAAAACGTCCCCGGATCGGCGATCATATCCTCGAACCGGACAAGCTTTGCGCGCCCCGCGACCTGCGCATAACCGGCGCGATTGAGAAATTCCCAGTGATGCGCGCATTGCGCGATCAGCGGCCGCGTCAGCCAGTCCCGCCAGTCGGGCGGCCGCGGATGATGCCCCCATTGCCTGGCGATCCCGACGCGCAGCGAACAGACGGCGTCGAGCGGGTTGCGCACGATCCAGAACAGGCGGGCATCGGGTGCCGCCGCCAGAAAGCGATCGGGCGGAAAGGACAGGCCGGGCCTTGCCGGATAGAGGTCGCTTTCGCGCGGCACCTTGAACGCCTGCGGCACACTGTAATCGGCGGCCAGCACGACGTCGAACGACGGCTCGCTCCGATAGACGTAGCGATCGAGGCCGTCGAACAGCTCGCCGAAGATCGACGTGCCGCTTCGGCCGCAACCGAGGATCATGACCGGCGGCACGATTGTCATGTCCCGACGCTATCGCCGCGCCGCGCCATTCGCAACATTGCCCGCGACATCGGTCGCCCGGCGGCGATCCGGCTATTTATACATGCCCTCGCGCAGGTTGATGCCATATTCGGTCCACGCCTTGAGCGCGCACAGCATCTGCGACCAGCCCTGGCAATTGCCGTATGAGGCGCCGAGCGCGCCCTGATTCTCGCGCCAGCCCTCCTCGGCGATCTCGACCAGCGTGCGCCCGTCGTCGAGCGCCTTGAAGCTCATCGTCACGCGCGTGCGATAATCGGCGTCCTTCAGCTCGCCGCCCTCGACGTTCGGCGCCTCGCCTTCGCTCGCCTGCCATTCGAGGACGATCTTCTCGTCGGGGACGACCTCGATCACATAAACGGGAAAAGCGCCCGGAAAGTCGTGGAAGTCCCATTCCACCGTCGCACCGGTCTCGAGCCGGCCCTTCGCGCCGCCGGTGGTGAAATAGTTCGACAGCTTCGCCGGATCGGCAACCGCCTCGAACACCTCATGTATCGGCTTCGCAATCCGCGCCGCCACCCTGAATTTCAGTTCCATGTCGATTCTCCGCTTGAGTCGCCGGCCATTATGTTATATTTTTATAACATGTCAATTCACGATCAGTTCGACGCGACCTTCAAGGCGCTCGCCTCGCCGATCCGGCGGCAGATACTCGACGATCTCAGGGACCAGCCGCTGACCACCGGCGCGCTGTGCAGCCATTTCGCCGACATCGACCGCTGCACGGTGATGCAACATCTGAAAGTGCTGGAGGATGCAGGGCTGGTCGTCGCCGAGCGCCGCGGCCGCGAGCGCTGGAACCACCTCAACGCGATGCCGATCCAGGATATCCACGACCGCTGGATCGGCCCGCACGCCGCCGCGGCGACGGCGCGGCTGGCGCAGTTCAGGCAATCGCTCGAAGCGGAATAGGACGGGCGGAGACCGACGGCGGCTAACCGACCGGGAGCGGCGACTCTCTTTCGTCGTCACCCCGGACTTGATCCGGGGTCCATGACTTCAGCGCTGCGATGGAATCCCGGATCAAGTCCGGGATGACGAATGTCCGGACCCCACCCCGAAGTGGACATCCACGCCCGCTGCACAACAAAAGGGCCGGGAATCGCTCCCCGGCCCCCTGTTTAACGCCTTCGAAGCTCACCAGCCCTGCGGCTTGCCCTTGTTCTGCGCGTCGAGCCACGTCTTCAGCGGCGCGAAATAGTCGGCCATCGCCTTGCCCGACATCTCGCGGCTGCCGGTGAAGGCCTGCAGCGCGTCGGGCCACGGCTTCGATGCGCCCATTTCGAGCATCGCGTTCAGCTTCGCGCCGACCTGCTTGTTGCCATAGAAGGAGCAGCGGTGGAGCGGCCCCTTCCAGCCCGCCTGCCTGCACGCCGCCTGATAGAACTGGAACTGCAGCACGCGCGCGAGGAAATAGCGCGTGTAGGGCGTGTTGCCCGGGATGTGGAACTTGGCGCCCGCGTCGAACGCGTTCGCCGGCCGCGCGCCCGGCGGGACGATGCCCTGATATTGCGTGCGCAGCTCGGTCCACGCCTTGTTGTAGTCGGCGGGCTTGATCGAGCCGTCGAAGACGCCCCAGCGCCAGCGGTCGACGAGCAGGCCGAAGGGCAGGAAGGCGACCTTGTCCATCGCCTGCCGCAGCAGCAGGCCGATATCCTTGTCGGCGCTCGGCACCTTCGCCTTGTCGAGCAGGCCGATGTCGACAAGATATTGCGGCGTGATCGACAGCGCGACGAAATCGCCGATCGCCTCGTGGAAGCCGTCGTTCGCGCCGTTGAGGTACAGGAACGGCTGCTTGTTGTACGCGCGCTGGTAATAATTGTGGCCGAGCTCGTGGTGGATCGTGATGAAGTCGTCGGCATTCACCTTGATGCACATCTTGATGCGGATATCGTCCTTGTTGTCGACGTCCCACGCCGAGGCGTGGCAGACGACCTCGCGGTCGGCGGGCTTCAGGAACTGGCTGCGCTTCCAGAAGGTTTCGGGCAGCGGCGCCAGCCCAAGCGACGAATAGAAATTCTCGCCCGCCTTCACCATGTCGAGCGGGGTCTTGCCCTGCGCGGTGAGCAGGTCGCCGATGTCGTAACCGAGATCGCCGGTGCCCGCGGGCGCGACGAGCGGGTAGATATTGCCCCATTCCTGCGCCCACATATTGCCGAGCAGGTCGGCGCGGATCGGGCCGGTCTTCGGCTGCACCGCGTCGCCATATTTCTCGTTGAGCTTCCAGCGGACATAGGTGTGGAGCGCGACGTACAGCGGCTTCATGTCCTGCCAGATCTTCTCGGTGACCTTGGCGAATTCCTCGGGCGGCATGTCGTAGCCCGAACGCCACATCGCGCCGGTGTCGGCGAAACCGAGTTCCTTCGCGCCCGCATTCGCGATGCCGACCATCTTCGCATAGTCGTCCTTCATCGGCGCGCCGACCCGGTCGTGCCAGCTCGTCCACATCTCGGCGAATTGCGCGGGCGTGTTCTTGAGGTTGCCCATCTCGGCCTCGATGTCCGAGCCCGAGATGTCCTTGCCGTTCAGCGTGCCGCGGCCCTTGCCATATTGCGACTGCAGGTCGGTCGCGATCGTGTTGAGCTCGGTCGCGGCGCCCGGCGTCGTCGGCGCGGGCAGCACGATGCCGGTGCGCAAAATGTCGAGCTTGCGCTTCGTATCGGCGCTCAGCCCCGCGACATTCACATATTTCGCAGCCTCGAGCGCATATTTGACCGATTTTTCGGTGCCGACCGCGTTGATCCGCGACGCCATCGCATCGGTATCTTCGGTCAGATAGGTGCTGTTGACCCAGTTCACCTGGCTCGCCTCGACCGTATAGTCGAACAGGTCCTTCTCGACCGACGCGATAAAGGCGTCGGCGTCGGCCGCGGTGGGTGCGGCCTGGGCAAAGGCGGGGGTGGCGACCGCGAGCGACAGGGCAAGCGACAGCGTTGAAATCATGGCTTTCATGGGGTGCGTCCTCTGGAATATTTTGCCGCGCTCTGCGGCGCATGGCGACAGCTAGGCGCTTGGCGCGAGTCCGGTCAAGCCGCGAGAAAGGCGGCGATCGCCTCGCCGAGTTCGGGCTGCGTCACGCTCGACATATGCGTCCCCGGAATCGTCGCGAGCCGCGCGTCGGGCAGCGCCGCGACCAGCTCCGCGGCCGACCCGTTGTCCTGATCCTGTTCGCCGCACACGACGAGCGTCGGCATGGTGATCGCCGCGAGCATGTCGGGGGTCGTGTCGGTGAAGCTGTCCAGCAGATGTCCCGCCGCGATGCGGTCGACCTTCATCGTCTTCATGAACTGGATCGACAGCCAGGTGTCGTCGCCGCGCTTCGCCGTCTCATATTCGGCGATCACGCGCTTGAAGAAGCGCCCGCGCCGCTGCCAGCCGGCGAGCCCCGCGAGCCCCATGCCGCCGAGGATCAGCCGCTGCGGCTTCATCCCCGCAACCACCGCACGCGCGCTCGTCCGTGCGCCGAGCGAAAAGCCGCCGAGGTCGAAGTCTTCGAGGCCGAGATGCGTCACCAGATCCTGCAGATCATGCACCAGCACGTCGGGCGGATAATGCTCCTCGTCGTGCGGCGCGTCGCTCGACCCGTGGACGCGCAGGTCGGGCATGATCGCGCGGTAGCCCCCGGCGGCGACGCGCGCCGCGGTGCCGAACTTGATCCAGTTGACCTCGCCGCTCGAGAACAGGCCGTGGAGCAGCAGCAGCGGCCGCCCTTCGCCGAGTTCGCGCCACGCTAGCCGCACGCCGTCGCGCGCCTCGAAAAATTGCGGTTCGATCATCATGCGCCGCGCTATGCGCCCTTCATGTCCGCTTCGGCAAGCGCCGATCAGCGCGGGCGCAGTCCCTTCTGCTCCATCCGCCACTTCGCCATTTCGATCCGGTCCTGCCCGAAAAAGGGTTCGCCGTCGAAGACGAGCGTCGGCACGCCCCAGTGGCCCGCAATCTCGAGCGCGACCTGGTTGGCGGCGATTTCGGTGTCGAGCTGTTCGGCCTCGCGCTCCGCCTCGGCGTCGAGTTCGGCAAGATCGAGCCCCGCGCGCCGCGCCGCGCCCGCCATATGATCGCCGAGATGCCAGTCCTGCGCCCCGCCCCAGATGAGCAGCCCCGCCTCATGCGCAAAGGCAAGTCCCTTGCCGCGCCGCGCCGCCGCCTGCCCGAGCCGCGTCAGCCGGTATATATAGGGCTGCTCGGTCGCGATCGCGCGCGTCGCAATGTCCTGCACGATCGGATCAGGGCGCGGCGGACCGAAGGGAATGCCGTGGAACTGCGCGACGCGGATCATGTCGCGCACCGTATAGCTCAGCCAGTTGGGATGGTTGCGCTCGAAGAAATCGGGCTGGCGCACCGCCAGCGGATAGACGGTGCGCAGGTTGATCGTCACGTCATGGCTCGCAGCGAGCGCGCGATAGCGGCCGACCGCAAGATAGCTGTACGGCGAACGAAAGGACCAGAAGAGGTCGGCGGTCAGTGTCATGACGTCATCCTGCCAAAAAATCGCGCTCGCGCAAGCAGTGTAAAAAAATTTAACACCATATTCGAGCCTGTTGGAATCCGCCGCCGCTGTTGAATATAGTAGCAATTGCTATTATATCGCATGCCATGAGCGAGACGATCGGATTCCTGCTGAACGATACCGCGCGCCTGTTCCGGCGCGCGTTCAACGCGCGCACGCGCGACAGCGGGATCACCGCGCTGCAGTGGCGGCTGATCACCTACCTCAAGCGTCACGAGGGCATCAGGCAGGGCCCGCTCGCCGAACTGATCGAGGTCGAGCCGATCACGCTGTCGCGCATGGTCGACCGGCTGGCCGAGGCGGGACTGGTCGAACGCCGCGCCGACCCCGCCGACCGCCGCGCGTGGCAGCTCTATCTGACCCCGCGCGCGGGCGAGTTGCTCGGCGGCATGCGCCCCGTGGCCGACACGCTGACCGCCGAAGCGATGGAAGGGCTGAGCGCCGCCGAAATCGACCAGCTCACCAACCTCGTCGAGCGCGTCCGCATCAACCTTTCCCGCCGCATCTGCCAAAAAGAAGAAAAAGAGACCGCCTGATGGACCAGCTCTCCCCTTCGCGCCCGAAAGCCGAAAATGCCGCGCCGCCCCAGGCCGCCCCGAAGGCCGATCCCGTGCCCGCGCCGACACCCGGGGCCGAGACCGCGTCCGGGCCCGGATGGCGCACGCGCCTGCTGATGTTCGGGCTGCCGCTCGCTCTGGTCGCGGGCGGCGCCGGCTGGTGGCTGACGAGCGGCGGATCGGTGTCGACCGACAATGCCTATGTCCAGATGGACAAGGTGTCGGTCGCCGCCGAAGTCGGCGGACGGATCACCGAGGTCGCGGTACGCGACGGCCAGCAGGTCGCGAAAGGGCAATTGCTGTTCCGCATCGACGGCGAGCCCTATGCGCTGAGCGTCGCGCAGGCGACCGCGGCGATCGACGCCGCCGAGGTCGAGGTCGGAAACCTGTCGGCGAGTGCGAACACGTCGAGCGTCGACATCGCCGCGGCGCGCGAGGATGTGAAGTTCGCGCAGATCAATTTCGACCGGCAGGCGGCGCTGATGGAAAAGGGCTTCACGACGAAGGCCGCCTATGACGCGTCGCGCCACGCGCTCCAGCTGGCGCGCGAGCGCGTCCGCCAGGCCGAGGCCGCCGCCGCCGAGGCGCGCACCAAGCTCGCCGCGGGCCCGTCGAGCGGGATCAACCCGCAGGTCGAGGCGGCGCGCGTCCAGCGCTCGCAGGCCGAGGTCAACCTCGGCCGCACGACCGTCCGCGCGCCGAGCGCCGGCCGTATCGCGCAGTCCGACCGGCTGCAGGTCGGCCAGATGATGGTGCAGGGGCTCCCCGCGGTCACGCTCGTCGACACCGTGCATCCGTGGGTCGAGGCCAATTTCAAGGAAACCGACCTCGCGAACATGCGCGTCGGCCAGCGCGCCGAGATCAGCTTCGACGCCTATCCGGGGGTGAAGGTACGCGGCCATGTGCTGACGATCGGCGCGGGCACGGGCAGCGAATTCTCGGTGCTCCCCGCGCAGAACGCGACCGGCAACTGGGTCAAGGTGACGCAGCGCGTGCCGGTGCGCATCGCCTTCGACGAAAAACC
The DNA here is from genome assembly GCA_017745175.1 of Sphingopyxis sp. Lineage (GTDB taxonomy): Bacteria > Pseudomonadota > Alphaproteobacteria > Sphingomonadales > Sphingomonadaceae > Sphingopyxis. Next base: position 142,237 of record JAGHZY010000020.1, read on the forward strand.
GTCACGCGACATGATCGCGGGGCTGTCGGCCGATGTGCGGGTATTCACGAAGTAAGCCGGATGGTTTCGGGGAAATAACGAACATGGTGATGCAGAGCCCGGCGCGCCCCCTCCCCTTCAGGGGAGAGGATAGCGAAGATTGCTCCGCAGGAGCTATCGCAGCTTGGAGAGGGGAATGCGGAGCTGGTGCCCCTCTCCAACTCCGGCTAGCGAGCAAGCTCGCGAGCCTGCATATCCTCTCCCGTGAAGGAGAGAGGAGCATGACATCCTGATGGCCAGCCGCTCCCTCTCCCGCCGCTCCGCCGCCGCGGCGCTCCCCAACGACGACACGATCCCGCTGCACGAGCGCGTGCGCTATCGCGGCCTGCTGACCGTCGCCGTCATGGGTGCATCGATCATGCAGATCCTCGACACGACGATCGCCAATGTCGCCATCCCGCACATGCAGTCGGCGCTCGGTGCGACGAGCGAGACGATCACCTGGGTGCTGACGAGCTATATCCTCGCCTCGGCGATCGCGATGCCGATCACCGGCTGGCTCGCCGATCGCATCGGCCGCCGCGAACTCTTCCTCGCCGCGGTCGCGGGGTTCATCGTCGCGTCGATGGCGTGCGGCGCGGCGCAGACGCTCGAACAGATGGTCGTCTTCCGCTTCCTGCAGGGCGTCAGCGCCGCCTTCATCGGCCCGCTGTCGCAATCGGTGATGCTCGACATCAATCCGCCCGAACGCCATGCGCGCGCGATGTCGATCTGGGGCATGGGGATCATGATCGGCCCGATCCTCGGCCCCGTGCTCGGCGGCTGGCTGACCGAGAGCGTCAACTGGCGCTGGGTCTTTTATGTCAACCTGCCCGTCGGCCTCCTCACCCTCGCGATGATGTGGGCGCTGCTGCCCGCGACGAAAAGGACCGACCGCAAGTTCGACCTGTTCGGCTTTTCGATGCTCGCACTGGGGCTCGCCGCGCTGCAGCTGATGCTCGACCGCGGCGCGCATCAGGACTGGTTCGACAGCATAGAGATCTGGATCGAGCTCGGGGTCGCCGTCGCGTGTCTGTGGATGTTCCTCATCCACATGCTCACCGCGCGCGCGCCGCTGTTCAACCGTGCGATGCTCGCCGACCGCAGCCTCGTCACCGCGATGGGCTTCATGGTCGTGATCGGCGTCGTGATGTTCGCGTCGATGGCGCTGTTGCCGCCGATGCTGCAGAATCTCTTCGGCTGGCCCGTCATCGACACCGGCGTCGTGCTCGCGCTGCGCGGGATCGGCATATTGATCAGCATGGCGGCCGCGGGGCAGTTGCTCGGCAGGATCGACGCGCGCTGGATGGTCGGCACCGGCCTCCTCATCGCGGCGCTGTCGCTGTGGCAGATGAGTCACTGGTCGCTAGCGATGGGAATGCGGCCGGTGATCGTCAGCGGGCTGGTGCAGGGGCTCGGCATGGGCCTCATCTTCATCCCGCTCAACACCATGGCGTTCGCAACGATCCCCCCGCAATACCGCACCGACGGAGCGAGCCTGCTCAACCTGCTCCGCAGCCTCGGCGCCTCGGTCGGCATTTCGGTCGTCACGACGCTGCTCGGGTCGAACACCCAGACGAGCCACGAGGATCTGGCCGCGCACGTCACCAACAGCTCGGTCAGCCTGCTCGACCCCTCGACCGCCGACCGCTTCGGTGTCGCGGGCGACGCGGCGCTGGCGATGGTCAATGCCGAGATCAACCGGCAGGCGGCGATGGTCGCCTATATCGACGATTTCTGGGCGATGATGTGGGTGACCTTGCTGTCGGTACCGCTCGTGCTCCTGCTGCGCTCGCCGAAAGCCGGGGGCCCGAAGGCTTCGGCCGCCGATATGGGGCACTGACCGGCGGTTTCGGGATGGGACGCGGACGTTTCCTTCATCCCACTTCGTCATCCCGGGCTTGACCCGGGATCCCGCTTTTTGACGCATCCGCAGGCGCCTGATTTCAAGCGGGACCCCGGATCAAGCCCGGGGCGATAATTATCCTTCTTGCCCATATGTGCACCCCGGCGCAGGCCGGGGTCCAGGGCTTTGGAGAGCCGACCCATGCGGGCCCCGCTCTGGACCCCGGCCTGCGCCGGGGTGCACATCCTCATCGGCCACAAACGCTCGTTACCCGCTCCCCCGGCCCGCCGTTTCCGGTCGCCGGCACCGGCCCCGTCAGTACCCGCGCGCCATCTTTCGATGCCCTTGCTAACCTTCTTTTAACCAGCACCCCCCAACAGGCTCCTATGGCTATTTTCGGCTATTTTCTTCCATCGGCGCCCGACGCCGACAGGCGTGACAATGTGCGCCGGAAACTCAGCCTGCTTGCCCGGGGTTCGCAGCACGACGGCACCGGCATCGACGTCCGGATCCACAATATCTCGGGAACGGGCCTCTTGTTCGAAAGCGACGTCAGGCTGGCGGCGGGCGACCGGATCGAAATCGAGCTTCCGCATGCCGGCGATATCACCGCGATCGTCATCTGGGCCAGCGGGCGCCATTTCGGATGCCAGTTCGAAGGCCCGGTATCGCCCGCGACGCTGAGCGCCGTCGAACTCAAGAGCGCCGTTGATCCGGCGCCCGCCGCCGAAGAACATCCGCCGGAACCGGCAAGCGAAGAGGCCTTCGGCGACCGGCTGCAGCGGCTGCGTGCCGAGGCGGGGCTCAGCCAGGCCGAAATCGCGAAACGCATGGACGTGAGCGCACCGTCGGTTTCGAGCTGGGAGAAGGGCCGCGCACGCCCCAAGCCCGACCGCATGGCGAAACTCGCCGGCATTCTGGGCGTCCCCGCGTCCGAACTGCAGGATGATGCTGCGCCGGAGGGCGCGCAGGAACTGATCGACCGCAGCCGCGAGCAGATCGCGAGAGCCATGGGCATCAGCCCCGAGCGCGTCCGGATCTTCGTCGAATATTAGTGCGCCGGCCCGATCCTAGGCCGCCATCACGCGCGCGATCAGCCGCTCTTCCTTTTCGATCCACGTCGCCATGCTCGGTCGCGACAGGATCGCCTCGCTCCACGCCGCGATCTTCGGGTGTATCGCCGGATCGATGCACGCGCCGCAGTGGCGAAAATTCATCAGCGGCGACGCGACCGCGAGATCGGCAAGCGTCAGCCGGTCGCCGACGAGGAAACCCGACGCCGGGATCGCGCTTTCGAGATAGGCGAGCAGCTTCGGCAATTCCTCGCTTTCGGCCTGCGCCGCCGCGGCAAGATCGCCCTCGCGCCCGAGGAATTTGGGCGCGACGATGCGGTTGAAGAACATCTTGCCGCTGCACGCCGCGAACACCGTGTCGGCGAACTCCTCCCACCAGATTACCCGCCCGCGCTGCTGCGGGTCGGCGGGGATCAGCGCGGGCTCGGGATGCTTCGCCTCCAGATACTGGATGATCGCGCTCGAATCGGCGAGCAGGAAGCCGTCGTCGTCCATCGCGGGCATCTTGCCGAGCGGCGACGCGGCGCGGAAACCCGGATCGGGATCGCCGACACCGACCCCCTTCAGCTCGAACGCGATCCCCTTTTCGCCCAGATAGCCGAGCAATTTGCGCACGAACGGCGACACCACCGAGCCGTAAATGATCATCCCGTTTCTCCCACGTTACCGCCCGCATCATAGGCAGAGGGTTTTCACTTGCAACCGGCCTCGCGATGCGGCCGGAACGGCAGGAAATTGACTTGCTATCAGCGCTTTCGCGTGAAACATCGGTGGCAGAGGGGGGATGCTGCAGCGGCAGCGATCAGGCAGGACAGGAACATGCGCCCTTCGACATGGGCAGATCGGCTGCTGGCGCTGCTCGTCCGCTTTGTCGGGCTGGTCATCCTGCTCGCGACCATCGTCGCGGCGGGCGCCAGCTTTCTTTACAACCAGGCCGAGGAAGCCGACCAGGCCGAGCGTGTCGCGGCGCAGTTCAACATGCGGCTGCGCGACCATGTCGCGATCCTCGAAGGCGTGCGCGCGCTCTACCAGTCCGATGCCGCCGCGAGCGGGCCCGGCATCCGCGCCTATCTCGCCGCGCTCCAGCCGCAGGTCCATTCGCCGGGCATGGAGGGGATCGGCATCGCCGCCGCGATGCGCGCGGGGTTCCCCGCCGCCGTCGAGGCGCGGCTTCGCGAAAATTACGGCGAGGATATCGCGGTCTGGCCCGCGACCGATCAGCCGGTCGGCTTTCCCGTCGCGCTCGTCGAACCCTACACCCCGCGCCGCCACGTCGCGCTCGGCTTCGACATGTACAGCGAGCCGGTGCGCCGCGCCGCGATGCGCCGCGCGTGGCAGACCGGCCGCCCCGCCGCGAGCGGTATCGTCCGGCTCGCGCAGGAACGCGCGGCGAAGGTCAAGCAGCCGGGCTTCCTCATCTATCTCCCCGTCTATGCGCGCGGGCCGGCCGGCGCAGCCGCGGCGGGCACGGTCGCCACCGCACCCGGGATGCGGCCGGTCGAGGCCTTCATCTACGCGCCCTTCCGCGTCAACGACATGATGAAGGCGGTGCTCGGATCGCAGCTGGGCACGATCGACGGCCTCGAAATCCGCGCCGGCGCCGGCCCGTCGGCGCCCGTCGTCTTCCGCCACGGCAAGATGGGCTGGGACGCGCAGGAGCAGATGCTGCGCATCGCCGACCGCCAGTGGACGATGCGCATTTCCTACGGCCGCCTGTTCGAACGGCTGGGTCGCCCGCTCGGCATCTTCCTCTTCGGCCTCGCGCTCGCGATCCTCGCGACGCAGCTCCACCGCGTCCAGCAGCGCCGCGTCGGGGTCGCGCGGGCGCTCGCCGCCGAGCAGGCGCGCCACGCCGAGGATCGCGAACTGATGATCGGCGAGATGGCGCACCGGATGAAGAACGCCTTCGCCCGTATCGGCGCGCTCGCGCGCATCACGGTGCGCGAATCGACCAGCCTCGACGAGTTCGGGGTGAAGTTCGACGGCCGCCTGCGCGCGCTGTCCGACGCGAAGCAGATGCTCGTCACCGGGGCGCACGAGACCGTCGAGCTCGAGGCGATCCTGCGCCGCGAGCTCGGCCTCGCGGGCTGGTCGCAGCCGCTGGCCGGACCGCGCGTCTCGCTGGGCGACGAGGGCGCGCAGGCGATCTCGCTCACGGTCCATGAATTCGTCACCAACAGCGTCAAATATGGCGCGCTCGCGGGCAAGGGCCGCCTCGCCGTCGGCTGGCGCCGCGACGGCGGCGACATCGAGCTCGAATGGACCGAAAGCGATCTGGCCGAAACCCCGCGCATCGAAAGCGAAAGCTTCGGCACCCAGTTCATCCGCACGCTGATCGAACGGCAACTCAAGGGCAGCTGGCAGCGGACCGCGGTTGACAACAGCCTCGTCATCGTCATTCGCTGGCCCGACCATGGCATTCCCGACTGACGAGCGCTGGCACATCTGGATCGACCGCGGCGGCACCTTCACCGACGTCGTCGCGCGCAGCCCCGGCGGCGCGGTCGTCACCACCAAATATCTCAGCGAAGACCCCGCGCGCCCCGGCGACGCCGCGGTCAATGCGATCCGCGACCTCACCGGCGCGGGGGCGGGCGCGCTTCCCCCGCTCGCGATCCGCATGGGCTCGACCGTCGCGACCAACGCGCTGCTCGAACGCAAGGGCGAGCCGACCCTGCTCGCGATCACAAGGGGTTTTCGCGACGCGCTGACGATCGGCTATCAGGACCGCCCCGACCTCTTCGCGCGCCGGCTCGACCGCATTCCGCCGCCGCACGCCGCAATCGCCGAAATCGCCGAACGCACCGGCCCCGGCGGCGAAGTGCTGCTGCCGCTCGACGAGGACGCCGCGCGCGCGTCGCTCAAGGCCGCGCGCGAAAGCGGCCTTTCCAGCATCGCGATCGTGCTCGTGCACGGCTACCGCCATCCCGCGCACGAGGCGCGCCTCGCCCGGATCGCGCGCGAAACCGGCTTCACGCAAATCTCGACCAGCCACGACGTGAGCGCGCTGATCAAACTGATCGGCCGCGGCGACACGACGCTCGCCGACGCCTATCTCTCGCCCGTGCTGCGCCACTATGTCGATCAATTCGTCGCGCAGCTCGGCGACGGCGTCGACCCGCAATTCATGAAGAGCTCGGGCGGCCTCGCCGCGGCATCGGCGTTCCACGGCCGCGACGCGATCCTCTCGGGCCCCGCCGGCGGGATCGTCGGCATGGTCGGCAGCGCCGCGCCGCTCGGCAAGGACCGGCTGATCGGCTTCGACATGGGCGGCACCTCGACCGACGTCAGCCATTATGCCGGGCGCCTCGAACGCGATAACGAGACCATCGTCGCGGGCACGCGCATCCGCGCCCCGATGCTGCGCATCCATACCGTGGCGGCAGGCGGCGGCTCGATCTGCCGCTGGGACGGCGCGCGCCTGCTCGTCGGCCCCGAAAGCGCGGGCGCGAACCCCGGCCCCGCCGCCTATGGCCGCGGCGGGCCGCTCACCGTCACCGACTGCAATGTCCTGCTCGGCAAGATCCAGCCGGGTCACTTCCCCATGCTCTTCGGCCCGAACGGCGACCTGCCGCTCGACCGCGACGTGGTCGTGCGCAAATTCGCAACGATGGCCGCCGAAGTAGGCAATATTACGCCCGAAGCCCTCGCCGAAGGACTGCTCAGCATCGCGGTCCAGCAGATGGCAAATGCAATCAAGCGCATCACCATCGCGCGCGGCCATGACGTGACGCAGGGCTACAGCCTCACCGGCTTCGGCGGCGCGGCAGGCCAGCACGTCTGCCTTGTCGCCGATGCGCTCGGCATCGACGAAATCCTGCTCCACCCGCTTGCCGGAGTGCTCTCGGCCTATGGCATGGGCCTCGCGCGCCCCTCGGCGATCCGCGAGCGCACGCTCGGCCTCAAACTCGACGAGCATTGCGCCAATGCACTCGCCACCGTCGAGGCCGAACTGTCGGGACAGGCGCGCGCCGACCTCGCGCCCGAGGCCGAAACCATGCGCGAAACCCTGCTTTTCGTCCGCCTTGCCGACAGCGACAATGCGATCGAACTGCCGCTCGCGCCGCCCGCCGAGGTCGCGCAAGCCTTCGCGGCCGCCTTCCGACAGCGCTTCGGCTACGCCCCGCATGACAATCTGATCATCGACCGCATCCGCGTCGAACTGACCGAGACCGGCGACGCCCCCGCGACCATTGCGCCGCCCGCCCCGTCGGCCGCGGCCGAGCCCGAAACCGTGACCGCGTGGCTCGCCGGCGCAGCGCGCGATGTCCCGCTCCACCAGCGCAGCGCCCTCGCCCCCGGCCGCACCGTCGCCGGCCCCGCGATCATCGTCGACGCGCTCTCGACCACCGTGATCGAGCCCGGCTGGAATGCGACGGTCGAACATGAGGGGACGCTCAGGCTCTCAAGTGATCCCCGGCAAAAGCCGGGGCCCGGCGCAACAGAATTCACGCACGAAGATGGGCCGCGTTCAGAGTCACGTGCCGCTGAACGCCTTTCGCCGGGGATCACAAATCCCGCAGACACCCCCGACCCCATCCGCCTTGAAATCTTCAACAGCCTGTTCATGTCGATCGCCGAGGAAATGGGCGGCGCGCTCCAGCACAGCGCCTCGTCGATCAACATCCGCGAGCGGCTCGATTTTTCGTGCGCAATCTTCGACGCCGAAGGCCGCCTCGTCGCCAACGCGCCGCACATGCCCGTGCATCTCGGCTCGATGGGCGAGAGCGTCCGCACGATCCTGCGCCAAAGGACCGGTGACGGACGCGGCATCCGGCGCGGCGACGCCTACGCGCTCAACGCGCCCTACGACGGCGGCACGCACCTCCCCGACATCACCGTCATCATGCCGGTGTTCGTCGCCGCAAGGAATGAGGGTGGCGAGTCGCCCGACTTCTTCGTCGCCGCGCGCGGTCACCACGCCGATCTCGGCGGCATCGCGCCGGGGTCGATGCCCCCCGACAGCAAGAGCATCGCCGACGAGGGTATTCTCTTCGACAATATGCTGATCGTCGACGACGGCCACTTCCTCGACGCCGCGGTCGCGTCGCACCTCGTCGACAGCGCCTGGCCCGCGCGCAACCCCGCGCTCAACATCGCCGACCTGAAAGCGCAGGTCGCAGCCTGCCAGCGCGGCGCCGGCGCCCTCGCCGACCTTTCCGCCGCGCACGGCGCAAAAATCGTCGCCGCCTATATGGCGCACGGCCAGCGGCAGGCCGAAGCCGCCGTGCGCCAGCTCATCGCCCGCCTCGACGACGGCCAGTTCACCTACGCGATGGACAATGGCGCCGAGGTCGCGGTGGCGGTGAAGGTCGACCGCGCCGACCGCGCCGTCACCATCGACTTCACCGGCTCGTCGGCCACGCTCCCCGACAATTTCAACGCGCCGATGCCCGTCGTCCGCGCCGCGGTTCTCTATGTCCTGCGCACGATGCTCGACGACCCGATCCCGATGAACGAGGGCTGCCTCGCCCCCGTCACGCTGATCGTCCCGCAGGATTCGATGCTGAGCCCTCGCTGGCCCGCCGCGGTCGTCGCGGGCAATGTCGAAACGAGCCAGGTCATCACCGATGCGCTGTTTATCGCCTTCGGGGCGATGGCGGGCGCGCAGGGGACGATGAACAACTTCACCTTCGGCAACGACGCGCACCAATATTATGAAACGATTGCGGGCGGATCGGGCGCCGGTCCCGGCTTCGACGGCACCAGCGTGATCCAGACGCACATGACCAACAGCCGCATGACCGACCCCGAAGTGATGGAAACGCGATTCCCCGTGATCGTCGAGGAATTTTCGATCCGGCGGGGCTCGGGCGGCGCGGGCCGCTGGCGCGGCGGCGACGGCGCGACGCGCCGCATCCGCTTTCGCGAACCGATGGCCGCGAACATCCTCGCCAATCGCCGCCGGATTGCGCCTGCGGGCCTCGCGGGCGGTTGCGACGGCGCCCCCGGCCGCAACCGGGTCGAACGGGCCGACGGCGCGATCGAGGAACTCGGCGCCACCGGCAGCGCCCGGCTCGAAGCGGGCGACGCCTTCGTGATCGAAACGCCGGGCGGCGGCGGATACGGGTCAACCGGGGAGAGTTAGCTTGACGGGAACATGGTCTACCCCACGCGGGGATGACGGGATGGAAGGATATCGATCATGCTCGTGCTGATCGGCATCCTCATCATCATCGCGGGCTTCCTGCTCCGCTTCAATCCCTTGCTCGTCATCATGGCCTCGGCGCTCGCGACCGGGCTTGCCGCGGGGCTCGACATCGCCGCGATCGTCGCCGCCTTCGGCAAGGCGTTCAACGACACGCGCTATGTCTCGATCGTCTGGATCGTCCTCCCCGTCATCGGCCTGCTCGAAGCCTATGGGCTCCAGCAACATGCGCGCAGCCTGATCGACCGCATGAAGGGCGCGACGCTCGGACGCCTGCTCGCCTCCTATCTGCTGCTCCGCCAGGCGATGGCCGCGGTCGGCCTCACGTCGGTCGCGGGCCATTGCCAGACCGTCCGCCCGCTTGTCGCGCCAATGGCCGAAGCCGCCGCCGAAGCGAAGAACGACGCGCTCGGCGACCACCAGCGCGAGGAAGTGAAAGCCTTCGCCGCCGCGACCGATAATGTCGGCCTTTTCTTCGGCGAGGATATCTTCCTCGCGATCGGCTCGATCCTCCTGATGAAGGGCGTGCTCGAAGGCTATGGCTATCAGATCGAGCCGCTGCACTTCTCGCTCTGGGCGATCCCCACCGCGATCGCCGCCTTCCTGATCCATGGCTTCCGCCTCCGCCGCCTCGAACGGCGGATGCAGAAGCGGGAGGCGGGCGCATGATCACGCTCGGCTTCGTCTATGTGCTCGCGGGGCTGGCCTTCGCCGCCTTCGCCGCGCTCGGCCTCGCGGACCGCGGCAACCCCAGGCGCTTCGGCAACGCCGCCTTCTGGGGTCTGCTCGCACTCTCGATGCTCGCGGGCGACCGGCTCGGCGACTTCGGCAACGGCCTGCTCGTCCTCGCACTCGTCGCGATCGCAGGCACCGGCCAGATCGGCCGCGCCCCCGGCGGCGAGGTTCCGCCCGAGGTGCAGGCCGAACGCGCCGCGCGCCACGGCCCCTTCCTTCTCCTCGTCGCGCTGATCATCCCCGCGGTCGCGCTCGCGGGCACCTTCCTCTTCAAATGGGTCCCCGGCCTCGCCGACCCCAAACAGGCGACGCTGATCTCGCTCGCGTTCGGCGTGCTGATCGCGCTTGGCGTCGGAATGGCGCGCCTCAGGCCGCCCGCGCTGCTCCCGCTCCAGCAAGGACGCCGCCTGCTCGACGCGGTCGGCTGGGCCGCGATCCTGCCGCAGATGCTCGCCAGCCTCGGCGCGGTGTTCGCACTCGCCGGCGTGGGCGAGGTTGTCGGCGATCTCATCGGCACCACAATCCCCGAGGGCAGCCAGTTCGGCGCGACGCTCGCCTTCGGGCTCGGCATGGCGCTCTTCACGATGGTGATGGGCAACGCCTTCGCCGCCTTCCCGGTGATGCTCGCCGCGGTCGGCATGCCGCTGCTCATAAAACAGTACGGCGGCGACCCCGCGGTCGTCGCGGCGATCGGCATGCTCGCGGGCTTCTGCGGAACGCTGATGACGCCGATGGCGGCGAACTTCAACCTCGTTCCCGCGGCATTGCTCGAACTCAAAAACCCCTATGGCGTGATCCGGGTTCAGGTCGGCACCGCATTGCCCCTGCTCGCGGTGAACATCCTCTTCATCTGGCTGTTTGCCTTTTAACGCCCATCCCAAATCCCGTTCATGTCGAGCGAAGTCGAGACACCCCGAAGGAGCGCACGACCGATGGGCATCTCGACTTCGCCCGATGCGAACGGATATGGAAGTCGGATGAAATTGACCCCCGACCACGCCGCCCGCTTCGCGACCGCCACCCTCGCGCACCTCGGGCGCGAATATCCCTACAAGATGGACCTCGTGCTCAATGGCCCCGAGGACGCGAAACCCCCGCGCGCGCATCACCCGATCTTCCACGGCAGCTTCGACTGGCACAGCTGCGTCCATGGCTGGTGGCAGATCCTCCGCCTCGCGCGCCGCTTCCCCGACCTGCCGATCGCCGCCGACATCCGCGCGCGCGCCGACGCCATGCTCGTGCCGGAAAAGGTCGCCGGCGAGCTCGCCTTCCTTTCGCGTCCTTACGCGGCGGGGTTCGAGCGCCCCTATGGCTGGGCGTGGCTCCTTGCGCTCCACGCCGAGGCCGAACGGCACGACACCCCCTGGGCGGCCGCGCTCGAACCGCTCGCGCTCGCCTTCGCCGCGCGCTTCCACGCCTTCCTGCCCAGGCTCACCTATCCGCTGCGCGTCGGCACGCATTTCAACATCGGCTTTGCCTTGCTCCTCGCGCGGCACTGGGCGAAGACGCGCGACCCGGCGCTCGTGACGTTGATCGATGCCGCAGCGAAGGCATGGTTCGCCGGCGATCGCGACTGCCAGGCATGGGAACCCGGCGGCGATGAATTCCTCTCCCCCGCGCTCACCGAAGCCCATCTGATGACGGCCGTCCTCGGCGCCGACTTCACGTCATGGTTCGACGCCTTCCTTCCCCGCGCGGCGCAGGAAGCGCCCGCCACCCTCTTCACCCCCGCGACCGTGTCCGACCGCAGCGACGGCAAGATCGCGCATCTCGACGGCCTGAATCTCAGCCGCGCGTGGTGCTGGCGCGCCATTGCCGACGCGCTCGGTGCGGACCATGCGGTCGTCCCCGTGGCCGAAGCCGCGGCACAGCGCCACCTCGCCGCCGCGCTCCCGCACGTCACCGGCGACTATATGGGCGAACATTGGCTCGCGAGCTTCGCCCTCCTCGCACTCGACGGGCTTTGAAGTGGCATATTCACTTTCGTCACCCCGGACCTGATCCGGGGGTCCACAACGACGGCGCTGCGATGGATGCCGGATCAGGTCCGGCATGACGAAGAGCGCGCGCGCGGCACACCGATTGACAAGCCCGCCCGGCGCAGCAACAGACGGCGTGAACCTGTTTCAGCGAAGCTGAAACAGGGCAGTACCGGCCCGCTCCCCCACCCGGCCTCCCATAGGCTACTATCGTCGGGGAGGCAGGGTGGGGGAGCGGGCCGGTACCGCCTTCCACGCCAGTGGAAAAAGACGGGATGAAGGACTGCCAATGAAGACGCTGCGCCCGACCTCGTTCGACGTCGCCGAACGCGCCGGGGTCTCGCAATCGACCGTATCGCGCGCGCTCCGGGGCAGCCCGGGCGTCAACGCCGAGACACGCGCGCGCGTCTCGGCCGCCGCGCGCGAGCTCGGCTATGTCGTCGACCGCCACGCCTCGTCGCTGCGTCTCAAGAGCAGCGAGACGATCGCGCTCGTCACCATCTGCCGTCCCGGCGAGGACCGCAGCGCGATCAACCCCTTCTATTTCGCGCTATTGGGCAGCATCGCCGCCGCGACCTCGGCGCGCGGGTTCAACCTGCTCGTCTCGTTCCAGGAAAATGCCGACAATTTCCGCGCCGATTTCGTCGCCTCGGGTCTCGCCGACGCGATGATCGTCATCGGCACGACGAGCAACCGCGCGGCGTGGAAATATTTCGCCGACGCGCAGGCGTCGGGGCTCGACTTCGTCTGCTGGGGCAGCCCCGGCAGCCCGTTCCACTGGATGCGCAGCGAGAATGACATCGGCGGCCAGCTCGCCGCCGAACATTTCGTCGCGACCGGGCGCCGCCGCATCGCCTTTGTCGGGCCCGCGCAGTCGCCGCAGCGCCAGTTCGACGAGCGCCGCGACGGCTTCACCGCGGCGCTTGGCCTCCACGGCCTCACCCCCGTCGTCGCCGAGCCGCCCGCCGCCGCCGACCGCCACGCGCAGGGCGTCGCGGCGGTGCAGGCGCTGCTCGCGGCGCACCCCGAAACCAACGCGATCTTCGCGGCGTCCGACATGCTCGCATTGGGGGTGCTGCAGGGCCTGAAGGACGCGGGACGCCGCGTGCCCGACGACGTCGCGCTGATCGGCTTCGACGGCATCCGCGCGGGCACGCTCGCCGACCCCGCGCTCACCACGCTCGAACCCGACCTCGACGCCGCGGGCGAGGCGCTCGTCGCGATGGCGCTCGAGGACGACGAGCATACGCGCAGCGGCACGCGCATCCCCGTCCACCTCGTCGTGCGCGGCACCGCCTGAGCGCCGCGCTACCGCGACGCAACCCTCCGGAAAGTAACGCTTCGTTATCCACACCCCTGCTACCCCGGAGGCGGGGCGCAGAAAGCGGTAGTGTGAACGGACAATTTTTCATCTCGCTGCTCAATCCGGGCATCGGCCTCCTGTTCGCCGCCGCCTTCTTCCTGCTGTGGCTGAACCGGCGCGAGCGCTATGTCGCCTATGCCGCCGCCGCCTACACCGCGTCCGCCATCGCCTTCCTGATCCAGGACGTCGGCCCCGTGCTGCCGATGGAACTGCAGCGCCTGCCCGCCAACATCGGCTTTCTCGCGACCGGCATCTTCTTCGCCGCGGCGATCATCCGGCGCTACGGCCTCGCCGTCCCGTGGCGCGCGATGGGGGTCACCGCCGCGCTCTCGACCGCGATCTTCATCTGGTTCCTCCTCGGCCACCCGAGCATCGCCGCGCGCATCCTGACGATCAGCACCGGCGCGGGCATCATCGCGATCATGATCGTCATCGCGCTCTGGCCCGTCGAAAAGCGCCACCTGATCGACCGCGTGCTGTTCTGGATCGCCGCCCTGTCGGCGCTCAACCTCATCGTCCGCCCCGTGGTGCTGCTCTCGCTCACCGGCGGTTTCGACAATTATGTCGGCTTCCAGCAGTCGGTCTACTGGACCACCGTCCAGTTCAGCCAGGCGATGGTGTCGATCGCCGCGGCGATCAGCCTGATGGTCGCGGTCGCGATCGACCGGATCGCCGAGCTCCGCCGCGAGGCCGACGACGACGATCTCTCGGGCCTGCTCAACCGCCGCGGGTTCGAGGCGCAGGCGGCCGCCGCGCTCGGCCGCTGCCGGGGCGAGGCGCGCCCCGTCGCGCTGCTCATCGCCGACCTCGACCATTTCAAGCGCATCAACGACAGTCACGGCCACGCGGTCGGCGACGCGATCATCGCCGCCTTCGGCGCGCACGTCCGCGCCACCGGCCCCGCCGGCATGGTCGCGGCGCGCATCGGCGGCGAGGAGTTCGCGCTGCTCGTCCCCGGCGCGGGGATCGAGGCCGCGCGCCGCCTTGCCGAGGCGGTGCGCACCGGGCTCGCCCCCGCCTGCGCCGGGCGCATCCCCGCCGGTCTCTGCCCGACCGCGAGCCTCGGCATCGCGGTCAGCGACCCCGGCGGCGCCCCCGGCGGCCCGCTTTCCGCGCTGATGCACGAAGCCGACCAGGCGCTCTACGAAGCCAAGCGCACCGGGCGCAACCGCGTCCGCACCTTCCCCCCCAAGCCGGTCCGCCTCGCCGCGAACGGCGGCTGAAGCGCGGTCTGTGACCGCCGTCACCGCAATCGCGCGCGCGCCGCGGAATATCGGCGCGGAACCCGAACCCGAACCCGAACCCGAGGAACGAACCACCGTGCGACACCTGTTCGCGGCCATCGCCGCAATCCTGCTCCTCGCGCCCGCCACCGGCGACGCGCGTCTCGTTCCGCTTCCCGGCGCGCCGCCGTCCGCGACGCCCGAACCGCGCATGCGATGGCGCCATAGCTGCACCGTCGAGCGAAAGCTCCGCGCCGGCTCGGTGTCGCTGACGCGCCTCTACACCGAAGCGGGCAAGCGCGACGCCGGCGACTTCATGCGCTGGAACCTCGCGGGCTACGACCCCTCCAGCCCGCGCCGCCCGCTCGAACCCGAGCTGTCCTTTATCTGGGACGCCGCGCGCCGGCCCGCGATCGAGCCGCGCAAGATCGAACTCCGGCTTCGCGTCGGGCTCGACGCCGACCTGCCCGAGGTCGCGCTGATCCGGATGCAGCGCCCCTTCCCCGTCGAGCCCCATGGCATCATCGGCAGCACCGCGCTGTCGACCCATATCTTCCCCTATGGCGCGCACGATCTCGGCAACGGCCATGGCGAGCTGCCGCTCGGCGACCTGCTCGCCTATGCGGGGGGTTATGACGCGCTCGACTGGACGCTGGTCCGCCCCTCCGACCGGCTCGGCGGCGAGCGCGAACTCGCGCGCGGCACGATCGACATCGCCGCGCTGCGCGAGGCGGTCGCGGCGCTGCCCGCGCTGCGCAGCGCGCTCGCGGGCAAGACCGCGCGCCCCGGATTGTGCGACCGCATCCCCTGGCCCGACGACATTCTCCATTGATCCGCCGCCGGCGCGGCGCGCACCCCGCTTAACGGCGCGCTCAACCGTTAGCCGCCGGTGGGCGGCGCCCGTCCCACGCGCCCGCTAGTCGGCCTCCCCTCCGCATTTGCCGCAAAGCGGGGTGTTCCACCCGCGCTGCTTGCGCAGGATGGCGAGCCGCGCGATGATCGCCGCGTCGGTCTCTTCGGACGTCGGCCCCTGCACCTTGCCTGCGTCCCAGTCGTGGCGCGACTTGTCGAAAACGATGCCGTCGAAATATTCCTCGCGCGACAGAAAGCGATGCCGCACCGCCTCGGGCAGCTCATAGGCTCGCGCCTCCTCGGGCGTCAGCTGAATGTCGCGCCCGTTCTTCAGATCGCCGCGTTTCAGCAGCAACCCCAGCAGCCCATCCGACGGCACGATCCGCCGCTCGACCTCCTTGCCGCCCCGCAGGATCACCATCTCGCGCCCCTCGACCGCCCGCTCATAGGCAACCGCCTCCAGCCCGCGCAGCGCCCGCGCGATCGCCTCGCCGCACGCCTTGTCGAACGGCGCGAACAGCGCGCGCGAGCGATTGACCGAAGTCGTGCTGACCCCCGCGATCCGCGCCGCATCGGTCACGCACCCCGTGCGCCCGAGCGTGGCCAGAAACACCCGCGTCCGCGCCGCCGTCCACCCATCGGAACGCACGCGCAGCCCGGGCATGAAGGGATTGTCCTGCTCGCGAACCCCGGACTTGATCCGGGGCCCAGCACCGCCGCCTGCCTTGCTCCCCTCCCGCTTGCGGGAGGGAGTGGTCGGAGACCCGTGGCTCCGACCACGGGAGGGCCTGTTCCGCTCCTCACTGCCGCCCGAAGCCGCAGCTACACCTCGCGATTTCCCCTGCGAACCCCGCGCCACCTTACGCACCATAGCTCGATCTCCCGAATCACTTGGAATGAAACGGAATGATTTTGAACCTATTTGGATAATGTAGGAAAGAGGTTTTTAGTTGACGCGCTCGATCACGATTTCCACCGTATGAGGCGTGTGGCGCTGATCCCACTCCTCCGCCACTCCGAAGCGGCGCACGAGGTCGTCAACTGATCCCCACGGCTTGGCGTCGGCCGGTAAAATGCCCGCATGTCGAATGTCGAAAAGCTCATGCCAGCAATGGTCATCCGACGTATGTCCATCGCTCAGCGAATAAAGCTGCTCGTACAGCGGCGGGATGCCGATTTGCTCGGCTATGAAATACTCGCCATCCGCCAGCCTGCTTTCGATGACGCGCCGCTCGGCTGGGGTCATCCGACCCTCAAGCCACAGCTTCCCGAAACTCTTGTAGTTCGCCGCGTCACGATAGCAGTATTCGAATATCGTCCACATATTGGCCTCCTATGACAAGGCAGCGCGATACACCGTTGGCTTGAGCGACAAGGATTCTTCCAGCGGCGGCCTGAGTTCGAACCCCGAGGGGCTGCTGGAAAAATCGAACAGGCGCATCAGACGAAATGCGTCGGGCCGCTCTTCACTGAACAGCCTTTCATTCTCGCTCAGGAAAAATGGCGTTCGTGCGGGACCGTTCGTGGTCTTGACCTCGATAAGGCGTTCACTGCCGTCGGCAGTGAACGAGAAAATGTCATATCCCGCGCCGTCACCAAGTTCCTGAGAGGTCCATTGGACCTTTCTGGCAAGGTCCGACCTGCCGGCGGCTTGTAGATTCTCCCGCTCATGGTGGAAAACTACTTCCTCACCGAGATAACCCAATTTCCGATTTCGAGCGTCCCTAGCCGCCGGGTCGAACTTGCGAACCAAGCGCTGCAGCTTTGCTGCAGCCTTGGGCTGAGCGGGTAGGATCGGCGGCACGTCGACTATCGTCAGCGGGAGAATGATCCCGCCTTCCTGCGGTGCATCCTCTAGCGCCGGATCGATCGACGTGATCGAGGTGGTTGCGGCCGTATATCGATCAATCGCATCAACCAAACTGTGCTGATAGTTGCCGAATGGGGGGTATCCACGTAGCCACTGCTCACCCAACTCCTCTAGGACGGCGCTGATATTCATCCTCTTTCGGTCGATAGATCCGACCGACCGAGTGACATGCTCGACCGCCTCGACCTGCTCGATCAATTTCCGCGCGTGATGAAGCTTCACGAACGGGATACCCGCTCGATGCTTCGTGAGCATGTCAAAATAATCGGCGACAACGAGGTCGTTCTCGAAATCCGACCAAGCTGCGTTCTTTTTCCCCTCGTCCATCCAGCGATACTATCCCAATTTCCTTTGGACGAAAGCCCCGATCCAGTCTCTCAGTCCGATTGGGACAAGACAAGTGCGCTTGCGCATATGTTCTCTTTATGTTCTAAATTTCGCATGAGTCGAATCGAACGAAGCGAAGTCGCGGATTTAATCCTTCAGGCACCCGGATGGGTCCGCCTTGGGATTGCCGCTCCGGCCAGCCATCTCCGATGGGATGCAGCCAATGAACTGGCCCAAGTCATCTTGGACAGGCTCTCCAATGAACGTCACGACGAGCCCGATGGACAATTGGGGCTGTCGCTGTGACGTAGTGCAATACGCACGGATGCGCGCGTTTTGCTGCCAACGTTTTAAGGCGACCCAAGCCTGTTGTTTCGGCGCTTTGCTTAATCGCGCTTTTTCAGGGCTATGGCTATGCCCGATAGATATCCGCCAATGCCCGGGAAACCGCATGCAGTTAGTAGCCCTAAAAGGGTTGCCGACAATGCATAGGGAACGGGATCATTTTTGAGTGCCTTAGCGGCACGTCGACCATAACGTGCTGCTTCGACCATCAATCCTTCGCCACGGGAAGAAAAGAGCCCGCCTTCGTCTGCCACTAACAGAAGCTCCCCGAGCGATGTATGAAGTTTCCGAAGATGCTCCAATGCCGCATCGATCTCGTCGAGCGGTGGGCCGCCATTGTGTCCGGGCGCCTCTAATTGAGCGATTAGAGCTTCAATCGCAGCCTGTGCTAACGGAACAAGTGCGTGCACCGCTCGGGCACGTTGTGCTGGTTCGGAAACGCCGGTCCAAGCAGATGCGTCATAGAGGCCAGGCATACGCTGCTGCGCACCCGTGACCGCTCCGCCTTCGAGATAGTCCAATAAAGGCTCGAACTGCTCTCTAAGGAACTGCCTCCTCGGCTCCCAACTTCCGTCTACAGACTTGGCGAATGACCACAACGCGCTCGTGTCACGACAACGTTTCAGAAATGTCGGAGCGAGCCCATTATATTGAGGGTTTCTAAGAAGATCGGCACGCATCGCAGGGTAAGTGTCTCCATCGAGACTGCCACCTGTAAAAAAGCCGATTAGGTCGCCGAGATAGCCACTAATCCGCTCGTAGGCTTCATCTTGTGTGTCGGACGCCGCCATCCCCTTGGTTATCCTCTCCCCTCAAAGAACCGCGAGCAGATATAGGAGGTATCATTGGCCTACACCACTGATCCCCACCCCCTTGCATTTCCCCGCCCCCGGCGTAAGGCGGCGCGGACATAAACCCGCGCGTGCGACTCCCGTTGGCCCCGCTCTCCCGCTTCGCCATCGGACAGTCATTCCCCGCCGCGCCAACATGGGGACTGCAATCCTATGACGACCACGGGCAACGACACGCTTGGAACCCGCTCGACGCTGAGCGTCGGCAACAAAGAGTATGCGTACTATTCGCTCGACAAGGCCGCGGCGAAGCTCGGCGACGTGTCGCGCCTGCCCTTCTCGATGAAGGTGCTGCTCGAAAACCTGCTGCGCTTCGAGGATGGCGGCTTCACCGTGTCGACCGACGACGTGCAGGCGCTCGTCGACTGGCAGAAGGACCCGCATTCGAACCGCGAGATCCAGTACCGCCCCGCGCGCGTGCTGCTGCAGGATTTCACCGGCGTTCCGTGCGTCGTCGACTTGGCCGCGATGCGCGATGCGATCGCGAAGCTCGGCGGCGACACGACCAAGATCAACCCGCTCGTCCCCGTCCACCTCGTCATCGACCACTCGGTGATGGTCGACGAATTCGGTCACCCGAAGGCGTTCGAACAGAATGTCGAGATCGAATATTATCGCAACGGCGAACGCTACGACTTCCTGAAATGGGGCTCGAAGTCGCTGTCGAACTTCAAGGCGGTGCCCCCGGGCACCGGCATCTGCCACCAGGTCAATCTCGAACATATCGCGCAGGCGGTGTGGTCGAGCGACGACGCGTCGGGCGCGACCGTCGCCTATCCCGACACCTGCGTCGGCACCGACAGCCACACCACCATGGTGAACGGCCTCGGCGTGCTCGGCTG
>JAGHZY010000021.1 GCA_017745175.1 Sphingopyxis sp.
CATCGGCCTCAACCCGAAGGACGATCGCTGGGGCGCCTATGGCCGCCTGAGTTATGAGGTCGCCGACGGCGTGGAGATCTTCGCCGAAGGCTCGTACAACCGGCAGGAAGTCTTC
The DNA here is from genome assembly GCA_017745175.1 of Sphingopyxis sp. GTDB lineage: Bacteria > Pseudomonadota > Alphaproteobacteria > Sphingomonadales > Sphingomonadaceae > Sphingopyxis. Next base: position 116 of record JAGHZY010000021.1, read on the forward strand.
TTCAACGCCGGACCCAATCTGGGCTCGGCCACGCTCGATACGAGGGGCTGTACGACCATTCCCGTCCCGACGACCTGCAACGCCTTCGCGCTGCAGACGCTGGGTGCGGCGCGGCTTGCCGGCGTCACCAGCGTCAGCATCACGACCACAGCGGCGGACCTGCCGTTCCGCGGCATCAACAACAAGCGCGAGGTGCAGCGTTACGTTGTCGGTGCCGAGGGTGAATTCGACGCGTTCGGCAAGACGGCGCGCTGGGACGTCTATGGTCAATATGGCCGCTCGGACCTGCGCGAACAGCTTCGCAACATCATGCATGTTACACGGATGAGAGATGCGACCAACGCGGCCTTCGCGCCGGCAGGCAATGCGGGCGGCTATGCCGCCGGATCGATCCAGTGCCTGATCAACGTCGACGCCGACACCACGAACAACGATCCGAACTGCGTGCCGCTCAATCGCCTCGGCCTCGGCGTCGCCAATCCGGCGGCGATCGATTATGTGCTCGGCGACCCCTATCGCAAGCAGGTGATGGAGCAGTTCGTCACCGGCGCTAATCTGTCGCTGACGCCGTTCGCCACCTGGGCGGGCGACGTCAGCATCGCGATCGGCGCCGAATATCGCAAGGAGAAGATCAGGGGTAGCGTGCCGACCGAGTTCCAGCCACTCGCGACGGTTGACGCCACTGGACGACCGGGTTTCCTGAACCAGTGGTCGGTCGGTAACTATCTGCCGTTCAAGGGCAGCTATAATGTGAAGGAAGCCTATCTGGAGACCGTGGTGCCGCTCGGCCTTGGCCTCGAATTCAACGGCGCCGTGCGCGCGACCGATTATTCGACGTCGGGCTATGTCACCACATGGAAGCTCGGCGCGACCTGGGCCCCGATCGAGGATATCCGCTTCCGCGTCACGCGGTCGCGTGACATTCGCGCGCCCAATCTGAACGAGCTGTTCCAATCCGGAACCGCCAATAGCGATACGGTGCGCAACCCCCTCTTCACACCGGACCTGACGCATGGCCCGGAACGCTGGAGCTATTCGGGCCTTACGACAGGCAACCAGAGCCTGAAGCCGGAAAAAGCAGATTCATGGAATATCGGCGCAGTGGTCACGCCGCGTTTCTTGCCCGGCTTTACCGCATCGGTCGACTATTTCCGCATCGATCTCGATGGCGCGATCGATTCGCTCACCGCGCAGGAGACGGTCAATCGCTGTTACGAAGGACGGCAGGAATATTGTGATTTCATCACCAATGACCCGATCCGCTCCTTGCCCAATAATCCCTATCTGCTGATCCGGACCCAACCCTTCAACTTCGCCAGAAAGCTGGTACGCGGCGTCGACTTCGATGCCGCCTATCGCCTGCCGGTCGGTGGTGAAAGCGCCATCACGCTGAAGGGGACGGCGACGCGCTATATCGACAGCATAACGGACACCGGCATTACCGGCGTCACGCCGGTGAACGGGGTCGGGGCGGCCGAACTCCAGAGCAACACGCCGAAATGGATCTTCCGCACCAGCCTCAATTTCGAGACGCCGACCTTCTCGGGCACGGTCGTCGGCCGCGGCGTCAGTTCGGGCAAATACAGGGCCAACGCGATCGAATGCACGACCGGCTGCCCGGTCTCGACCAGCCAGGCCCCGACCTATGACAATAATCACGTCAAGGGCACCTTCTACGTCGATCTCAACCTGACACAGAAGGTCAGCGTCAAGAGCGGATCGGAGGCGGAGTTCTTCTTCAACGTTACCAACCTGTTCGACGCCGATCCGTTGCTGCTGCCCGAAACCGGCCTCTCCGCGGCCAGCACCTATTCGGACCTGCTGGGCAGATCCTTCCGCATAGGCATCCGCTTCAAGACGAAGTGAAGCGCAGACCAACAGGAAGGGAGGGCACCCGCGGCCCTCCCTTTTTCCTTGCCTGCCAGAAACGCGTCCTGAACGCCGCCCCCGACGGCGCGACCGTCGAAACAAGGCCGCGTATCGGAGGCACGGTCTGCGCATAATCGAGCGCATTCTTGACCGCGCCAGCCATCGTCGTGCGGGTGGGCCTCGGCTGCTCGAGGCGACGTTTTCAGGCAATGGCGACCACGCCCCGATCGCGCTACGGTGCGGGCCGGAGGAGATCATCCATTGAGTATCGCGAGCATCGCCCTGCCCCGGATCTTTCGCATCGGCGGCGGGGCGTCGAAAGAATTGCCCGAGGTGCTCGCCAGTCTCGGGCTGTCGCGGCCGCTGATCGTGACGGACTCTTATCTGATGAGCAGCGGGCGCGTCGCCGAACTGACCGACGGGTTCGCGGCGGCAACGATCGCGGCGCGGGTGTTCGCCGACACGGTGCCCGACCCGACGGTCGCGTCGGTCGACGCGGGTGTGGCGTTCCTTCTGGAGGGCGATCACGACTGCGTCGTCGGCTTCGGCGGCGGCAGCCCGCTCGACAGCGCAAAGGCGATCGCGCTGCTCGCCAAATTCGGTGGGACGATGGCCGATTACAGGGCGCCGCATGTGCAGGACACGCCGGGGTTGCCGGTGATCGCGATCCCGACAACCGCGGGCACGGGGTCGGAGGCGACGCGCTTCACGATCATCACCGACGAGACGACCGACGAGAAGATGCTGTGCCCGGGGCTCGCCTATCTGCCCGTCGCGGCGCTCGTCGATTATGAACTCACCTTTACCAAGCCGGTGCGGCTGACCGCCGATACGGGGATCGATTCGCTGACGCATGCGATCGAGGCCTATGTGTCGAAGCGCGCGAACCCGTTCAGCGACGGCATGGCGCTGCTCGCGATGCGCGCGATCGCGCCGAACCTGCGGCGCGTGTGCAGCGACCCGATGGACGCGGCGGCGCGCGAGGCGATGATGCTGGGCGCGACGCAGGCGGGGATCGCCTTTTCGAACAGCTCGGTCGCGCTGGTGCACGGGATGAGCCGGCCGATCGGCGCGCATTTCCATGTCCCGCACGGGCTGTCGAACGCGATGCTGCTGCCCGCTGTGACGGCGTGGTCGGCGCCCACAGCGCTCAACCGCTATGCCGACTGCGCAAGGGCGATGGGGGTGGCCGACGAGGCCGAGGGCGATCAGGCGGCGGTGGCACGGTTGCTGGGCGAACTGGCAGCGCTCAACCGCGAGCTCGAGGTGCCGGGGCCGGCGGCATGGGGCATCGACGCGGCGCGCTGGAACGCGCTGGTGCCGACGATGTGCGCGCAGGCGGCGGCGTCGGGATCGCCCGCGAACAATCCGCGCGTGCCCGATGCCGCGGAGATGGCGACGCTTTATGCGCAGGTCTGGGCGGGAAGCTAGGCGGTGGAAAATATTGCCAACACGCCGTTCTGGAGCTGGATTCCTGCCGACCGGCTTCGGCCTCAGAGCGGGACGTTGGAGCAGCTTTCCGGATATCCGAACAAGGCGCCCTCTTCGCTTCGGTCAAACGTGACCCTGACCATCGAGAAAGCGTGGTCGCTGCCCATCGCCGAGCTGAGCTGCGAGCATGTCCGAATGCTGACTTCGCAGAAATTTGGTCTTCAATGGATCGCGCGGCCGGTCGCGGTATTCGTCAGCTTGCACGCAAAGGCAGAAATCACATTCTTTCCGGGCGACATGACGATGATGGCGCTCAAGGCGTTTGATGAAATTGCAGCAGCCAGTCCGGAAGGCGCGGCGCTAATTCGTAATACGGACTTTTCGTGGATGGCCGAAGAATATGATTTCAGCGTCGAGTTGATCGATGAAGCGCGGTTACTGGTCGAGAAGATCGGCGCACGACCATTTTGAGCAAGGATTCGTCCCAAGCTCCTATTTTCGTTCATCCTTCCGCAAGCCGCGCCCTGCTTAAGCGCGCTCGCCCCGCCTCCCTCTCTCCTACGTCTCATCGAGGAGGCGGGGCATCCCCATAAACCGACGTCACGCCGGACTTGATCCGGGGTGACGAAAGGGTTTGCGCGGCCCGGGGCTCAGAGTTCCAGCGGCCCGTGCTTCATCTTCGGCAGCACATGGCGCCCGAAGAGGTTGGCTCCGGCGGCCGCGGCGCTTCTCCTTCGGGACAGGCTGGCGGTCATTTTCCCCAAGGACAACGACCGCCAGCCTGCCCGCGCGGCCTTATGCGTCGATCAGCGCCGGATCCACATCATCCTCGTCGACGATATTGCCCGACTGCCGATCGAACAGCCGGCGATACTGGCCGTCCGGATCGGCAAGCAGGGCTTCGTGATCGCCGTCCTCGATCACCCGGCCCTGATCGAACACGAGGATCCGGTCGAGCGTGCGCACCGTCGACAGCCGGTGCGCGATGACGATCGCGGTACGGTCCTTCATCAGCCGGTCCATCGCCTGCTGGATCAGCGCCTCGCTTTCCGAATCGAGGCTCGACGTAGCCTCGTCGAGGATCAGGATCGGCGCATCGGCGAGGAAAGCGCGCGCGAGCGCGACGCGCTGGCGCTCGCCGCCCGACAGCTTGACCCCGCGTTCGCCGACAAGCGTCGCATAGCCGCGCGGCAGCCGGGCGATGAAGTCGTGCGCGTTGGCGAGCCGCGCTGCCGCCTCGACCTCGGCCCGGCTCGCCTCGGGGCGGGCATAGGCGATATTGTCGGCGAGGCTGCGGTGGAACAGGATCGGTTCCTGCTGGACGATCGCGATCTGCGCGCGCAGCGACTGCTGCGTCGCGTGCGCGACATCCTGTCCGTCGATCGTCACCCGGCCCTCGTTTACGTCATAGAGACGCTGGATGAGCTTGACGAAGCTCGTCTTGCCCGATCCCGAATGGCCGACGAGGCCGACGCGTTCGCCGCCGCGGATCAGCACGTCGAGATGCTCGTAGAGCGGCGTGTCGTGCCCGCCATAACGGAAGGTGACGTCGTCGAAACGCACCTCGCCGGCACCGATGCGGATCGGCTCGGCGTCCGCGCGGTCCTCGATCCCCAGCGGCTGGTCGTGGAGGTCGACGAGTTCCTCCATCTCGTTCACGGAGCGCTGCAGATGATGGATGTGGAAGCCGATATCGACGAGATAGCCGTGAACGACGAAATAGCTGGTGAGCACGAAGGTGACGTCGCCGGGCGTCGCGGCGCCGCGCCACCATAGCCACAGCGCCGCGCCGGTGATCGCACTGCGCACACCCCAGAGGAGCAGGATTTGCGCGCTGCCCGACCAAGTGTAGCGCATCCACGTCCGCCGCGTGCGCTTCGCCCATTTGGCGAGCAATGTTTTGACGCGCGCCTCCTCGCGGTCCTCGGCGCCGAACGCCTTGACGACGGCGTTCGAGCCGATCGCGTCGGAGAGGAGGCCGCCGAGCTTCGTGTCCCACGCATTCGACAGCGTCGCAGCGGGCGACGCCCAACGCGCGGCGAGGGTGACGGTCATCGCGACATAAAGCGCCGCGCCGACCCCCATGACGAGCCCGAGCACCGGCCAGTGCCAGCCAAGGAGGAGCATCGTGCCGAAAAGCACGACGACCGACGGCAACAATTGCAACAGCAGCACGTCATTGAGGGTATCGAACGCCCACATGCCGCGCGTGATCTTGCGCACCGTCGAACCGGCGAAGGCGTTGGCGTGCCAATCGGTCGAGAAACGCTGGACGCGGTGGAAGCTGCCCTGCGTTACATCGCTCATCATGCGCAGCGTGAAGGGAACCACGCCCGCCCAGGCGAAATGGCGGAGGATCACCATCGCGAGGCCGAGCGCCGCCATCGCCGCGAACAGCGCGAGCGCGCCGTCCTGCCGGCTGGCCATAAGCGCGTCGATCAGGCGGCCGGCGTAGAGCGGCACGAAAATCTCGGTAATCGTCGCGGCGGTGATGAACAGGGCGATGAAGGCGGCGCGTCCGCGCTGCCCGGCCCAGTGGCGGAAAGTGAAGTCGAGGACGCGACGGATCGAATCCGCGCGGCCCTTTTCGGGTGTCGATGTCATATCATGAACCGGCGCGAAAGCGCCGTCTCCAAAGCGTTATGTCAGGGGGCGATCCGGTCGGAAAACCGGATCACGGAGGCTTCAGGACCTAGTGGTCGAAGCGCTCGAAGGCTCGAAACCTTCCGGGAGGGCATGCTGTGATCGAAAATTTCATTACGCCCTCCTTTCTTCGCATTGGAACGGATCGTCGGTGTAGCGACCTGCCATATGCTTGGCAAGTCTCGACTTTCTTCCGCCCTGCCCCGACCGAACCGCTCCTTCGCCGCTCAGTCCTTCGGCGCTGCGGTCGAGCTGCGCACGATCCGTTCGTGCAGCAGTTGCCGCCGCTCGATCGTCTAGCGGCCGAACAATTTCCGCGCGTTGCCCGAACGTATCTTTGCGCGCTCTTCGTCGGTCAGGTCGAGCTTCGCGAAGGCCTCGAGCGTTTTCGGCAGCGAGATTTGCGGGAAGTCCGATGCGATCAGCACATGATCGATCCCGACGTTGCGGATCGTCCATACATATTCGGCCTCGATCGGCGAATCCGCGGCGAGGATCACGCCCCCCGAAATGTCGAAATAGACATTGTCGGCAAAGAGATTTTCGGCGGTGCGCGCGAGCGCGAGGATGTTCCAGAAGCGGAAATTGAGCCCGCCCATATGCGCGAAGACAAATTTCGTCTTCGGCGCGGCGAGCGCGAGATTGAACAGTTTCTCGCTGTCACCGGGAAGAATGTTCGCATTGTCCATGACGACCACCATGCCTTTCTCTCCCGCGCGCCTGACGAGCGTCAGCACGCGCGGATCGGCGGCGTCGAATTTCTGGGTGTGCGGGTGGATCTTGAGGACACGGACGCCGCGCGCGGCAACGCGGTCGACCTCGGCGAGCGCAGCCTCGCCGTCATACGGATGGACCGTCGCGATCGCGATCATGTCGGGGTTCTTCGCCGCGAGCGCGATCAACGCGTCGTTGCGCCGGCTGATGTCGGCGGGGTTGCCCGCGAGCGCCTGGTTCGGGCCGCCGAACCACATCGCGCCGAACGCGGCGACCGGCTGGTTCGCGGCCATGAGCTGCGCCCGATATTCGGCGAGCGACGCCTCGCCCCGGTGCAGATGGACGTGGGTATCGACGACGGCGTCCTGCGCAAGGACAGGAGGCGCGGCGGCAAGCAGGACGATCGAAAACAGCAGGGTTCGCATGACGGCTCCGGGGCGGAAAGGACGGGACGCCCCGACCTGCCACAAAGCCGGCGCGCCGCCAATTACCAAGACGCTGTTACCCGGGCCAAAGACGAATGCCGCCCCGCCAGCAGAAGGCGAGAGCGGCATCGGCGCGCTTATTTACGGACGGTGACCCTGAGGTAGGTCGCCGGGATTTCGGTGCGATCGGCCCCGCCGCGATTTTCGCGTTCGAACAATTGGTCGAGCTCGGCCTGCAGCTCGTCGCGGCGGCCGCCCTGCTTGGCGGCGGCGAAGGCGTTCATCGTCGGGCCGTAATAGTCGCGGAAGATCGCGAGGAATTCGCGCGGGCTTCCCGCATGCCGGAAGGTGTAGGTCGCACGCTCGCAGGCGATTTTGTCCTGCGCGATGCCCGCGGCGCCGAAACGCTCGCGTACCGCCTCTTCCTGTCCCCACGTCACCGGGCTGATGAAGCCCTCGGGCGGCGGCGAGGTGTAGGCGGCAGAGATCCTGAGCACCTGCGCGATGAGGGTCGGATCACCGGGGATCCAGTTGCCCATCACGATGCGCCCGCCGGGACGCGTGACGCGCACCATCTCGCTTGCCGTGTCGAGCGGCCGCGGCGCGAACATCGCACCGAAGATGGTAACGACGAGGTCGAAGCTGTCGTCGGCGAGCGCATCGAGACGCGAGGCGTCGCCCTCTTCGAAGCGCAGGTTGACGAGGCCGGCTTCGCGGGCGCGGACATTGCCCGCCGCCACGAGGTTGGCCGCGATATCGACACCGAGCACATTCGCGCCGCGATAGGCCGAGGGCAGCGCGGTCGTGCCGTCGCCGCAGCCGAGATCGAGCACATCGAGTCCCGCGCGGACGCCGAGACTCTCGATCAGCTCGTCGCCGCTTTCGCGCATGCACGCCGCGAGACGGGTAAAATCCCCCTTCTCCCAAAGCGCCTTGTTCGGGTTCGCGGGCGTTGATAGATTTCCGGTTTGCAGCGCGGCGGGGGCCGTCGTCAGCTTGGTGGTTTCGAGCGTCATGATCGTCTCCCTGATCCGAACCGGGACGGTTCGATGCAACGTTGAATAGGCTTTCCGCGGCTTCATGCTTGATGATGGCATGGAGAATATATGGAGAAATGCCGATTTGTCCTTTGGCGCGTCCCTGACCTACCGCTTCGGCAGCTTCGAGCTCGATCCCGCGAAGTTCGAATTGCGCGAGCACGGGAAGGCGAAGCATCTCGAACCGCAGGTGCTGTCGCTGCTGATCCTGCTCGCGGGCAACGCCGACCGCCTCGTCAGCAAGGACGAGATCATCGAGAAGATCTGGGGCGGGCGGATCGTGTCCGAGGCGGCGGTGGCGTCGCGTGTCAAGGCGGCGCGGCAGGCGCTGGGCGACGACGGCAAGGAACAGCGATTCATCCGCACCGTCCACGGCCGTGGGTTCCGGTTCGGCGCGGCGGTCACGTTCGAGCAGGGGCAGGGCATGGCGCGCCTTTCCGCCGGACCCGTGGCGGAGCAGCCCGCACCGTCCGCGAACGAGGAACGCCCGTCGATCGCCGTGCTCCCCTTTCATCTCGCCGGCGGATCGGCGCGGCTCGCGGTTGTCGCCGACGCGCTCGCCGACGAGCTGATCGGCGACCTGTCGCGGCTGCGCTGGCTGCTCGTGATCGCGCGGACCTCGACCTTTCGCTTCCGCGGCCGTGAGGCGGGCTGCGAACAGGTAGGCGCCGCGCTCGGGGTCCGCTATTGCCTGACCGGGACGATCGAGGAAGCGGGCGGCAGGGTGAGCCTGTCGGTCACGCTCGCCCGAACGTGCGACAGTGCGGTCGTATGGGCCGACCGTTTCACCGCGGGGCGCGACGAGCTGCACGAGCTCCGCTGTGAGGTGCTGACATCGGTGATCGCCAATCTCGAGACGCGGATCGTCCAGAACGAGGTCGAACGCGCGCGGCGGATACCCGAGGCGGGGCTCGATGCCTGGTCCTCCTATCACCTCGGGCTCGACCATATGTTCCGCTTCAACCGCGCCGACAATGCGCGCGCGGCCGATCTGTTCGCGCGGGCGCTGGCGCGCGACCCCGAATTTTCGCGCGCGCTGTCGGGCCTGTCCTTCACGCGATTCCAGGACTGCTTCCTGCAATATTCGCCCGATCCCGACGCGATGGCCGAGCAGGCGCGCGCGCTCGCCGAGCGCGCGGTGCAATGCGACCCGCTCGACCCCTTCGCACACCTCAATCTCGGCCGATCCCTGTGGTTCGCCGACGCGGTGCCCGAGAGCATGGAACGCCTCTCGGCCGCGATCGCGCTCAGCCCCAATTATGCGCAGGCGATCTATTCGAAGGCCTGGGCCGAGATGACGCAGTGCGACGTCGCGCAGAGCGACGAACATGCCGGGCTGGCGCTTCGGTTGAGCCCGCTCGATCCGCTGCGTTATGCGATGCTCGGGGTGCGCTCGGTCAGCGCGCTCATGCGCGGCGATCATGAGAGCGCGGTCGAATGGGGCGAGCGCGCCGCGCGGTCACCGGGCGCGCACAAGCATATCGCGGTGATCGCGGCGATCGCCGCCGAAGCTGCGGGCGATCACGAACGCGCGGTGCAGTGGATCGGACGCGCGCGGCAGCTCGACCCGCAGGTATCGCGGGCGACCTTCTTGCGGTCTTTCCCCTTCGCCGCAACGGGCGGACGCGAGATCATCGAACGGGCCCTGCGCGACACGGGGCTCTGACGCCGGCGAAAACCCGCCGCGTCAGTTCGTCCAGTAGATATAATCCTGCCCGTCCTTCCACGGCGCGTCGAGCGGCACGTCGATGCGCACCGGCCCTTCCACGAGGCCCGGCCAGATCGGTTTCGCCATGCCCCGGTTCTGCGCCTCGATCATCGCGCGCAGCGCGGCGACGCGCTGCGGATCCCCCGCCGCAAGGTCGTGGCGTTCGGTCGGGTCGGCGGCGAGATTGTAGAGCCGCGCCTTTTCGGGGCGCTTCGTCACCTGCAATTTCCAGTCGCCCGCGCGCACCGCGCGATAGTCGCCCGAGCGCCAGAACATCGCGGGCCGCTTCGCGGGACCGGCGAGGATATTTTCGCTGTCGATCGTCCGGCCCTCCGGCAGCTTCGCGCTGGCGGCGGCCGCGATCGTCGCGAAGATATCGAGGTGGCCGGTCATATCGGCGCGCTGCGTTCCCGCGGCGATCCCGCCGGGCCAGCGCATGAAGAGCGGCGTGCGGATACCCCCTTCGAAAAAGGTCGCCTTCCAGCCGCGGAACGGCGCGTTGAGATCGGGCATGCCATTATACCACGCGCCGCCATTGTCGCTGGTGAAGATGACGAGCGTGTTGTCGTCGATCCCCGTTTCCTTCAGCTTGGCCATCACATCGCCGATGCGCCGGTCGAGCTGCGCGATCATCGCGCCATAGACGCGCGTCTTGTGGTCCCTGATCTGCGGGAGCCTCGCATAATCCTCTTTCGTCGCCTGCAAGGGCGTGTGCGGCGCGTTGAAGGCGAGATACATGAAGAAGGGCCGGTTCCGGTTCGCCTCGATCGCCTTGATCGCCTCTTCGGCGAAATAGTCGGTCATATGCCCCTTCGGATGGAAGCGCTTGCTGCCATTGAAGGTGACCGCGTGGCGCAGGTTCGCCCAGATGAAGCGGTCGATCGGATCCCACGGCAGCTTGGCATTGACGCTGTCCGGATCATCTTCGGGCAGGAACATCGCCGCGCCCGCGAGGATCGCGAGGCTTTCGTCAAAGCCCTGCGCCTGCGGCTGGAGCTTCGGCGCTTCGCCGAGGTGCCATTTGCCGATGTGGAGCGTGTGATAGCCCGCCGCCTTCACCGCCTCGGCGATCGTCACCTCGTTCGCAGGCACGCCCATGTCGGGATAGGCGGGAATGTCGGGGGTGATCAGTTCCCTGTGAAAGATCGCGCGATGCGGCCCGATCCCCTCGCCATGCGCGAGATTCTCGGCAAACTCGACCGGAACCGCAGTATATTCGAAGCCGAAACGCGTCGGATAGCGCCCGGTCATCATTGCCGCGCGCGACGGCGAGCAGGTCGCGTTCGCGGCATAGGCGGTGGTGAAATTTACGCCTTCGCGCGCGATCGCGTCGATGTTCGGCGTCCGGACCGCCCCGCCCGCAACTCCGCCGCCATTGAGGCTGATGTCATTGTAGCCGAGGTCGTCGGCGACGATCAGGATGATGTTCGGCGGACGCTTGCCCTCGGGCGCCTTTGCCGGCCCCTGCTGCCACGCGACCGCACGGTTCGGCTGCACCGGATCGTTCCAGTCCTGCAGGACGCCGGGAATCCGGTACTTGTTCGCCTCGAACGCCCAATATCCGCCTGCACCGGCCAGCAACAACGCGCCGAAGGCGACCCATTTTTTCTTCATCCCCATCCCCTGTCACCGGCTGTCGGCTTGCCCTGAAACTATTGACACCATATGTGTCATTATATCGACCGGCGTGCAAGATTGTTTGACCCCGGCGCCAAGCCGGGCCAGCAGGGGCGCCATGGCGACAGGGTTGAGCAAGACAGATGCGCAAGAAGCCGGCGCCGGCCGGGTCGACGGTCGCCGCGAACGCGGGCGGTCGAGCCACAGGCGGATCGTCGAGGCGATGATGGAGCTGATCGTCGCAGGCGACCTGTCGCCGAGCGCGGCGCGCGTCGCCGAAGAGGCCGGGATCGGCCTTCGCACCGTGTTCCGCCACTTCGACGATATGGACGCGCTCTATGCCGAGATCACCGCGACGATCACCGAGGAGGTGATGCCGGTCGTGTTGGCACCCTATCCCGACCAACCGTGGCAGGACAATATCCGCGAACTGGTCGGCCGCCGCACAGCCGTGTTCGAGAGGACTTTGCCCTTTCGACTCGCGGCCAATATCAAGCGGTACAATTCGCCCTTCCTGATGGGGCAGTACAGCCGCGTCGTGATGATCGAGCGCGAACTGATCGTCCGGCTGCTTCCGGCCGCGGTCCGCAATGACCGGATCGGCGTCGAAGCGCTGTGCGCGGCGCTGTCGTTCCACACATGGCGCACGCTGCGCCATGACCAGGGTCTGTCGGCCGAGGATGCGGGAATCGTGATGCGCCGGATGGTCGAGGCGCAGATGACGGCGATCGCCGAGGCGGGCTGAACCCTAGCCCCCTTGTGCGCGACGACGACGCAGCCACCAGACGAGCGCCGACAGCAGCACGACAATCCCGCCGACCCACAGGCCGAGCCGGATCAGCCGCGGCTTGCCCTGCCGTTCGAAGGCATAGCGATTGATCTGTTCGTCGGCGGTATAGCCCGCGGGCATGTCGAGCACGCCATTGGCCTTCGCATAGGCGCGATAGTCGGCCATCATCGCCGCATAGCGGTCGGGTTCGTCGGGGGCGAGGTCGCGCGTCTCGCCGGGATCGGCCCTGAGGTTGAAGAGGCGCCACTGGCCATCGCCGGTCGGCGCGAGATTGCGCACCAGCTTGTAATCGCCGCGGAACAGCGCGGCATTACCCGACAGCTCATAGCCGAGCGGCGCATCGCCGTGCACGCTGCCCGCGGCCCCTTTCAGCGCGGGAACGAGGCTGCGCCCCGTGACGGGCTCGACCGCCCGGCCCTGCCACATGCCGCCATGGCTCGGCACACCCGCGAGCTCGGTGAGCGTCGGCAGGATGTCGGTCACATGCGCGAGGCCGTCGCTGATGCCGCCGGCGCGGATATCGGCATGGCCCGGCCACGCGATGATCAGCGGGACGCGCAGGCCGCCTTCGGTGGCACTGAACTTGTAGCCCGAAAGCGGCGACGCGGCGGCGCTCGCCCAGCCGGGGCCGATCGCGGAAAAACTGCCGCGCCGGCCGATGTTCGCGGTCGCGAGGTCATATTGCAGCCCGAGGAACAGGCGATTGCGCAGGCTGCCGAACGGGTTGGTGGGCTCGGCGCCATTGTCCGACAGGAAGACGAAGATCGTGTTGTCATAATCGCCGGTCTTTTTCAGATGCGCGACGAGGCGTCCGATCTCGCGGTCCATCGCGGTAGCCATGCCGCCATAGGCCTGCATCACGCGAATGGCGGCCGCGCGTTCGTCGGCGTCGAGTTTCCGCCAGTCGGGCGTCGTCGGCATGGTGACGATCGGCATGCCCGCGGGCACGATGCCGAGCGCCGCCGCGCGTTTCGCCCGCGCCTCGCGCAGCGCGGTCCAGCCCTCGCGATACATCGCCGAATAGTGCGCGATGTCGCTGTCGGGCGCCTGCACCGGAATATGGTTGGCGAGGAAGTTGATCGAAGCGAGGAAGGGTTTGCCGCTCTGCCGGCCGGCCTCGATATAGTCGATCATCCGCTGGACGACGAAGCGCGACGAATAATAATCCTTCGGCAGCGTCGCGGGCTTGCCATTCTCGGTCCAGTTCGCCTTGTCGTACATGCCCTCGATCGGGCGCTGCTCGAAATTGTCGGCGCCGGCGTCGGCGAGGCTGAAGGCCCGGTCGTAGCCGCGTGCGTGCGGGAGACGCCCGGCATCGCTGCCGAGGTGCCATTTTCCGGTGAGATAGGTGCGGTATCCCGCGGCTTTCAGAAGCTCGGCGATCGTGACCACGCGATGGTTCATCACCGTGTCGTAGCCGGGCTTGCCGCGGTGCTCGTCGGGGATCGTCTCGGGCATGTTGCCGAGCCCGTTCCGGTGGTTCATCACCCCGGTCTGCAGCATCGCGCGCGACGGCGAGCAGGATCCGGCGACATGGAAGTTCGAGAAGCGCATGCCCGTGCGCGCGAGCGCGTCGATGTTCGGCGTGGCGATTTCGGAACCGAAGGAACCGACGTCGGAAAAGCCCCAGTCGTCGGCGAGCAGGATGACGATATTGGGATGCCGTGGCACCGGTGTGACCGGCTGTGCCTGCAAGGGAACCGCGGCGATCAACGCGGCGATTGCGATGATGGCAGCACGCCGGGACCCGCCTAGGCGACCCGGCATCCAGTGGTCCTCCTGCGCACTGCCATCACTCCCACCCCCTCGGGATGTGACATTTACTATGTCAATATATTGTCAAGTCAATGGGGACGATACGCGACCCCGCCGACTTCAATTGTTGCGATATTCCGGCGCGCGTTTCTCGAGGAAGGCGGCGAGCGCCTCGCGGTGATCTTCGGTCGCCGACAGGATGACCTGCTGCCGGTCCTCGATCGCCATCGCGGCCTCGAGACACGGCGCGTCGATGTTGAGACCCAGCGCCTGTTTCGAGAGGCGCAAGCCATAGGGCGACGTCGCCAGCATTTCGTCCGCCAGCGCGAGTCCGCGGTCGAGCAAGGCTTCCTCGTCGACGATCTCGCTGACGAGGCCCGCGCGCAGCGCACGCTCCGCATCGATGAAGCGGCCGGTCAGGATCATCTCGGACGCGAGGCTCGCCCCGACGAGGCGCGGCAGGAAATAGCTCGACGCCATGTCGCACCCGCCGAGGCCGATGCGGATGTAGGCGGCATTGCAACGGAACGACGGCGCCGCGTAGCGAACGTCCGACGCCAGCAGCAGCGACAGCCCGCCACCGCATGCCGCGCCGTGACCGAGCGCGACGATCGGCTGCGGGCACGCGCGCATCTTGCGATAGATATTGCCGATGCTGGTCTGGGTGCGCAGCGTACGGAGCACCGGCGTCTCGTCGCCCGACGACCGGTCCTCCTGAATGTCGAGCCCGGCGCAGAAACCGTGCCCGGCGCCGCGCAGGATCACGACGCGGACGTCGGGGCGTTCGGCGAGCCCGCCGAAATAGGCGTTGAGTTCGCCGACCAGTCCCTCGTTCAGCGCGTTGAGGCGTTCGGGGCGGTTGAGCGTCGCGATCTCGACCGCACCGCGACGTTCGACGAGCAGTTCGCTCACAGCGTCTGCCCGTCGTCGATCGTGATCACGCTGCCCGTGATGCCGAGCGCCGCGTCGGAACAGAGGAGGAGCAGCGGCGCGTGGAGGTCGCTCGGCGGGCGCATGCGCTGGCGCGGGAAGCTCTTGATCATCCCCGCGCCGACGTCGCCCTCGAACAGCTCGGCGGTCATCTCGGATTCGAAATAGCCGGGCTGGATCACATTGACGCTGATCCCGCGCCGCGCCCATTCGCGCGCCAGCGCCTTGCCGAGGTGGCGCACCGCCGCCTTGGTCGCGCCATAGACCGAAGTCGCGGGGAAGACCTTCTCAGCGGTGATCGAGCCGATCAGGACGATGCGGCCATGCTGCTTCTCGCGGCTCCCCGCCTTGTCGAGGCGCTTCGCGCCCTCGGTCGCAGTGAGGAAGACGCCGCGGACGTTGGCGGCAAGCAGGAAATCGACCTCCGCGACCGAGAGCCCCATCGCCATCTTTTCGGTCGCGACGCCGGCATTGGCGACGATGGTATCGACGGTGCCGAACGCGGCCTCGGCGGCGTCATAGGCGGCGATGGTCGAGGCTTCGTCGGTGACGTCCATGCTGACGGCGATCGCCTGTCCGCCCGCGGCCTCGATCGCGGCGACCTGCTCCGCCAGCTTGTCGGCGCGGCGCGCGGCGAGCACCACCTTCGCTCCCGCCGCCGCGAGCGCCTTCGCGAAGCCCGCGCCAAGGCCCGAGGAGGCGCCGGTTACCAGCGCCACGCGCCCCGTGAGGTCGAACTTCGGTTGCTCCGCCATCATGCTCCCTTTCCTTCGTTACCTATGCATTGATCCCGATTGACGTTCACGTCAACCTATCGCGCAACCGCCGCTGAAAAGCGGGAGAAACATGTTGACGAAGCGATTTTGTTCACTTAATGTTCCTATTGTGCACAACGAACCTCATCCCCCGTCGCGGCCGCCGGGTGCGGCGGACGGGGGATAAAGGGTCCGCTTTCGCGTCCCGCATCGCTCCCCCGCCCCCACCTGATCGAAAGTCCCGCCAAGCGATTGAGCTTGGGCGATCTCGGGCATTGATCGCTGTCACAAAGGGCGTCACAGATGGCCCCGCGGGATTGGACGTGATGAGGGGCCCAATATGCATGCCGTCGAAGCCTTCGAACTGATCCTCGGGCTGCTCGCGCTCGTCATCGGGCTGCACTGGCTGGCGCTGAAACTGCGCTGGCCGCCCGCGACCGCGCTGCTCGTCGGCGGCGGCGCGCTGGCCTTCATCCCGGGCCTGCCCCAGATCTCGCTCGACCCCGAACTCGCGCTCGTGCTGTTCCTGCCGCCGCTGCTGATGGACGGCGCCTATTTTACGGCGCTCGGCCGGTTCCGGCGGCATCTGCCCGGCATATTGTCGCTCGCGATCGGCGCGGTGGTCTTCACGACGCTCGTCGTCGGCGTGGTCGTGCACCTGATCCTCCCCGAGCTACCGTGGGCGGCGTGCTTCGCGCTCGGCGCGATCGTGTCGCCGCCCGACGCGGTGTCGGCCCGCGCGGTGCTGAAAGGCGTCCATTTGCCGCGGCGGCTCGAAGCGCTGCTCGAAGGCGAAAGCCTGCTCAACGACGCGACCGGGCTGATCCTCTTCCGTTTCGCCGTTGCCGCGACGCTGAGCGGGGTGTTCCACACCGGCGAGGCGGTGCAGAGTTTCGCGTTCGTCGCGATCGGCGGGGTGATCGTCGGCGCGCTGGTCGCGGCGGGCTGGATATTTCTCGCCAAACGCCTTCAGGATCGCATGCTGGTCATGCTGATCACAATCCTGCTCTGCTGGGCCGCCTATATCGCTGGCGAGGCCGTGCATGTGTCGGGCGTCATCGCCACCGTCACCGCGGGCCTCGCGATGGGCTGGTACCAGCACGAGATCCTGCCCGCCGACGTGCGCCTGCGCGCCAATTCGGGCTGGTTCATCATGGTGTTCGTCCTCGAGGCTCTGGTCTTCATCCTGATCGGCTTTTCGCTGCGCGGCGCGATCGAGCGGATCGGGGGAATCGGGGCCATGCCGCTGTCGTGGACCATCGTCATCGCGGCGGTCGTGATCACCCTTACGATTGCGCGCTTCGTCTGGATTTTCGGATCGGAAGCGATCCTCGGGATCGCGCGAAGGGCGGGGCTGGAGCGCGTCCGCCCGCTCGGCTGGCGGCAGGCGACGGTGCTGAGCTGGGCGGGGATGCGCGGCGTCGTGACGCTGGCCGTCCCGCTGACCCTTCCCGTCGACATGCCCGGCCGCGACCTGATGCTGATCTGCGCCTTTGCGGTGATTTTCGTAACCGTCGTCGCGCAGGGATCGAGCCTCGGCATGCTCATTCGCGCGGTCAAGCCGATCGACACCGATCCGCCCGCCGAGATGGCGATGCCTGCGGCGGAGGCCGCAATGGCGCGCGCGCGGTTCGCGGTGGTCGAAAGGCTCGCCTATGACAAGGATGGCACGCTCATCCATCCGATGATGCTCGAGGAACATCGCAAGCGGCTGAATTTCATGGAGCGTTACGAAGCCGACGCGGACGCCGCGATGGATAATCTGCGCCCGCATTTCGACGTGCTGCTCCAGGCGATCGCCGCCGGACGCGCCGAGTTGCTCCGGATCCACCGCGCAGGCCTGATCGAGGACGAGGTTCTTCACGAACTCGAACGCGACCTCGACGTCGAGGAACTGGCGATGACCCTGCAGTTCGGCGAACAGGCCTAGCGCGCGGTCGACTGCGAATAGGGCCGAGCGTCCGAAGCCTTGCCCCATGCGGTGTCGGGTTTCGCCTGCATCGTGAAGCGCAGCGTGCCGCCGCCGCGGATCTCGGCGTCAGAAATCCAGCTACGCGTCAGTAGCTTGCCGTTGAGTTCGACCTTGCCGACATAGCGGTTCGCATCGGAAAGCCCCGCTGTCTCGACGATGAAACGCTTGCCGCCTGGGAGGTTCAGCACCGCGCGGTCGACGAACGGGCGGCCGATCACATATTGGTTCGACCCCGGCGTGACGGGATAGAAACCGAGCCCGGTGAAGACGAGCCACGCCGACATCTGGCCGAGATCGTCGTTGCCCGAAAGCCCGTCGGGGGTCGGCTTGTATTGGCTGTCGACGATCTGCTTCAGCCGCTCCTGTGTCCGCCACGGCGCGCCGGCATAGGCGTAGAGATAGGCGACATGGTGGCTCGGCTCGTTGCCGTGGATATATTGGCCGATCAGCCCCGCGATATCCTCGGCATGGCTGTAGTCGAGCTTCGACATGTCATAGTCGAACATCGCGTCGAGCTTCGCGATCGTCTTCGTATCACCGCCGAGGATACGGAAGAGCGCGGCCTGATCCTGCGGAACGAACCACGAATATTGCCACGCGTTGCCCTCGGTATAGTCCGAGCCATAGTTGATCGCGGTCGGATCGAAGGGCGTGCGGAAGCTGCCGTCGGCCTTGCGCGCGCGGAGCCAGCCGGACTTCGCATCGAAGCTGTTCCGCCAGTAGCCGGCGCGCCTGTAGAAGCGGTCGGCGATATCCTTGCGCCCCATCTTTTCGGCCATGCGCGCGATCGTCCAGTCGTCATAGGCATATTCGACTGTCTTCGACGCCGCCTCGGGCTCGCGGTCGATCGCGACATAGCCGAGCTTCATATAGTCGCCGAGCCCGCCATAAGGGGCGTATTCGGCGCTCGCGACCATTGCCTCCAAAGCCTCGTCCGCGTCGAAATCGCCCACGCCCTTCATATAGGCGTCAGCAATGACGGGGACGGCGTGATAGCCGATCATCGTCCACGTTTCGCGGCCGTGGAATTGCCAGACGGGCAGGATGCCGTGCGGGCTGTGCCGGCGGCTCGCGACCAGCGACTTGACGATATCGCTATTGGTCGCCTCGGGCGCGACGAGCGTCAGTAGCGGGTGCTGTGCGCGGAAGGTATCCCACAGCGAAAAGGTCGAGCGGAAGGTGAAATCCTTCGCGGCGTGAACCCGATCGTCGGGACCGCGATAGCGCCCGTCGACGTCGCTCCACACGCTCGGCGCGAGCAGGCTGTGGTAGAGCGCCGTGTAGAGATTGGTCCGCATCGGCACGGGGGCTTCGATCTGAAGCGTGCCGAGTGCCTTTCGCCATTCGCCTTCGGTCCGCGCGCGAACGCTGTCGAAGTCGGCGCTTTCGGCATCGAGATTGGCGACCGCACCCGCCTCGTCAACCCCCGAGAGCGCAACGCGCACTTCGAGCGGTCCGCCGAGTTCGCCGAAATCGAGCCGCGCTTCGAGCGCCTTGCCGAGCCTTTCGGCGAGCGCGTCGCTGCCGCGCCCGGGCGCCTGAAAGCCCTTGTAGGGGATTTTCTCGTCGCGATCGAGGAAGGCATGGCCGTTGAGCGGCGCCGAGAAGCGCATAGCGAAAAAAAGCTTGCGCCCGGGCGCCCAACCGCGCGTCTCGCGGAAACCGGTGAGCGTGCCGTCGGGACGCAGGTGCAGTCCCGACCAGAGGATCTTGCCCTGATAATCGTAGAGCGACGAGCGGAGGTCGAGGAGCAGGTGCGCGTCTTTGCCCGCCGGGAAGCTGTAGCGGTGGATGCCAACGCGTGTCCCTGCAGTCAGCTCCGCGCGAATGCCGCTGTCAGCAAGCGTGACGGCATAATAGCCGGGGCTCGCCTTTTCGGTATCGTGGCTGAAGCGCTGGCGATAGCCCGAACCGGGCTGTTTGGGATCGCCCGGGTCGAGCTTGACGCCGCCCGACTGCGGCATGACGAGAATGTCGCCGAGGTCCGAATGACCTGCGCCCGAAAAATGGGTGTGGCTGAACCCTTGGATCGTTGGATCGGGATAGCTGTAGCCCGCGGCATGGTCATAGCAGTCGCGGATCTGGCATGTCGCGTCGGTGTCGGGCGACAGCTGGACCATGCCGAAGGGCGCGGTGGCCCCCGGGAAGGTGTGGCCTTCGGGGCCGGTGCCGATCATAGGGTTGACGAAGCTGAGCGGATCGGGCGCCGCTTGCTCAGCGAAAGACTGGATCGGCAGGAGCGCGAGCAACGCGGCAACAGTGGCGAGGCGTCTCATCACGCCCTTGTGCCGCCGCGCGAACGCGCTGTCCAACGGCGAACGCGAAGAGAACCATCACCGCGTTGCATATGTTCCGGCGCTTTCGACCGCTTCCATCGCCAGCGCGATCGCGCCGAGCGGACCCGCCATCGTCCCGAGTTCGGGCGAGATGACATAGGCGCCGTCACCGGGGATCTGCATATAGTCGGCGAGGCTGACGTCGAGCCTGGCGTTGATGCGGGGCAGCAACTGCGGCTGGCCCGAAAGCACACCGCCGCCCATCGCGACGCGCATCGGCCCGGTCGTGCAGGCCAGCGCGTGCACCATCGTCGCGAGCGTGTGCACGATCGGATCCCATACCGGATCGTCGGGCCCGACGTCCGACAGCGGCCGGCCGGCCAGCCGCGCGTTCAATGCGGTGCCCGACGCCAATCCCTCGACGCAATCGTCGTGAAAGCGGCAAACGCTGACGATGTCGTCGCCTTTCAAACGCGGAACGAGGACATGGCCGATCTCGCTGTGGCTGAAGCCGCGTGTCGGCTTGCCGTGGACGATCAACCCGACCCCGACGCCTGTACCGACCGTGACATAGGCGAAATCGTCGAGACCGCGCCCGCTGCCCCAACGAATTTCGGCGAGAGCGGCGCCGTTGACGTCGGTATCGAATCCGATCGGAACGTCGAACGCCGATCGCAGCGGTCCGAGCAGGTCGGCGCCCTCCCAATCGGGTTTGTTCGTTGCACCGATCTGACCATAATCGGCCTTGCCGGGGTCGAGCCGGATCGGGCCAAAGGATGCGATGCCAAGCCCGCAGAAACCGTACGACGACGCCCAGCCATCGAGCACCGCCTGGATCGCGGGCAATGTTTCCCACGGCACGGTGGTCGCGATCGTCCGCTGGTCGCGGATATCGTCCGGCCCCGCGGCAAGCGTGCAGACGCATTTGGTGCCACCAAGCTCGACGCCGGCGAACAGGCACACCTCACCGCGGTCCGTTGCGGGACTATCCATCAGCGCCATCCCCTCGCCCGATCGCAAAGGCTTCTGAGGGGCGCCGGGCCGCAGCGCAAGGCCGAAGCGTTGCCGGCTGCCAGAAACATGATTTCGAATCCGGCAGATGGCAGGATGGGGAGAGATTTCACGTGGGATTCCGTTCTTATCATTTTCTTTTCGCTACCAAAAACTTGTCGCCAAATTGCTTCATGCGGGAGCAGAGCCGAAGGAAGGCGGACGGTCGGCCTTTGCAGTGCCGAACTCTGACGGCTTCGCGCCCATCTCGAAGACAAGCTCGCCGCCGCCGATCAGGTCGGCGTGCGCGATCCAGTTCCTGCTCCACGGCCTGCCGTTCCAGCGCACCGACTGGACATAAGGACGATCGGGGCCGTTGCCCTCGGCGCGAACGGTCAGCGTCTTGCCCGCCCCCACCGTCACCTCAGCGACGTCGAACAAGGGCGATCCGAAGACATAGATCGCGCTCACCGGATCGACCGGGTAGAAGCCCAATGCCGACAGGATGAACCAGGCGCTCATCTGCCCGCAATCGTCGTTGCCGATCACCCCATCGGGGTCGTTCTTGTACATTTCGGCGAGTAGGCGGCGAACCATCGCCTGCGTCTTCGCGGGCGCGCCACAATATGCGTACATATAGGCGACATGATGGTTCGGCTCATTGCCGTGCGCATATTGGCCGACGAGCCCCGAAATGTCGGGCGGCGCGTTGTCGGGCAGCGTCGAGGGCGCATTGAACAGCGCGTCGAGCTTTTTCTCGAATTCGGCGTCGCCGCCGAAATGCTCGATCAGGCCATAGATATCGTGCTGGTTGAGGAAGGTCGCCTGCCAGCCGTTCGCTTCGGTATAGTCGCGCCATTTCTTGACATTGTGGCCGATCTGGACCGGGTCATAATCCTGCCACCAGCTGCCGTCCCTGAAGCGCGGGCGCGCGAAGCGGGTTTCGGGGTCGATGACGCCGCGATAGTTCTGCGCGCGCTTGCGCAGGGCTGCGGCATCGTCCCTGGCGCCGACCGCGTCGGCGAGATGCGCCATCGCCCAGTCGTCATAGGCATATTCCTGCGTCCGGCTGACCGACTCCCACACCTCGTCGCACGGGATATAGCCGAGGTCGTAATAGAAGCCGCGCCCGAGCGTGCTGTCGATATCCTTGTAATCGCGGTCGAACGCGCGGCGGCGGATGTTGGGCCAGGCGGCGGCATAATCGGCCTCGATGCCCTTGGCGTGCGCCTCGGCGAGCACCGAGACACCGTGCCAGCCGATCATGCACGCGGTTTCGACCCCCTGTAGCGGCCAGACGAGCGGACCCGCCGGGCTCTGCGCCGTCTGGCGGCAGATATCGCGCACGAGCAATGCGGCGCGGTCGGGGTCGATCAGGGTCAGCAGCGGATGGAGCGCGCGATAGGTGTCCCACAGCGAATAGGTGCTGAACGCCTCCTCGCCCTTGGCAGCCTGATGCACCTCGCGGTCGAGCCCGACATAGCGGCCGTCGCGGTCGGTGAAGAGCGTCGGCGCAAGCTGCGCATGATAGAGCGCGCTCGCCATGATCACGCGCTGCGCGTCGGTGCCGCCCGACACGCGGATGCCGCCGAGCGCCTTGGCCCAGGTGCCGCGTGCGGCCTTGACCGCACCGTCGAAATCCCAGCCCTTTGCCTCATAGGCGAGCGCGTCGCGCGCGCCTTGGACAGCGACCGCCGAGAGGCCGGTCTTGATCAGGATCGGGTCGCCGCCGGCTTCGTCGAAGAAGAAGGCGACCTTGAGCTTGTTGCCCTTGATCGAGGTCGCACCGTCGGGCGCGGCTTTGCCGTCGTCGCCGAAAAATTGCACCCGGTCGGGGCGGCGCGACATCTGCATCGCGAAATGGATGTGGCGGCCCTTCGCCCAGCGGTTGACCTGCCGGCTGCCGGTCAGCGTGCCGTCTTCGCCAAGGTAGAGCGACGCCTTTTCGACGACGATGCCCTTGTCCCAGTCATCCTCGATCGCGTGCGCGAAATCGATCAGGATATGGCCCGCACCTTGTCCGAAATGATAGCGGTGCAGGCCGCAGCGTTCGGTGACGGTGAGCTCGGCGAGCACGCCCGTCTCGAGCTTCACGCGGTAATAGCCGGGCTCGGCATGTTCGTCCGAATAACGTTGGCGATAGCCCTCGCCGGGCTTTTCGATCGTGCCGGGTTCGAGCTTCAGTTCGCGCCGCGTCGGCACGACGAGGACATCGAGCATGTCACCAATGCCGGTGCCCGACAAATGCGTGTGGCTGAACCCCATGATCGAGCCATCTTTCTGGTGATAGCCCGAGCAGGCGTCCCAGCCGTGCGTGTTCGTATCGGGGCTGAGTTGCGCCATGCCGAACGGCAGCGACGCGCCGGGGAAGGTGTGGCCATGCCCGCCGGTGCCGATGAAGAGATTGGGCTTGCCGGGCGCGAGCGCGGCGCCGCCCGCCGAGCGTGAGCAGCCGGCGGGAATCACCCCGCCGAGCGCGAGCAGCCCGGAGGTGGCGAGAAGCTGGCGACGGCTGGTCGTGATCATCGTCCCCTCCCGCTCACAGCGGCCGTGCGAGCAGCGCGGGGCGCTTGTCGGCGACCTCGACGATCAGCTGGCCGAACAGCGCGTTGGCCCATGCGAACCAGCTGCGCGTGAAATTCTTCGGATCATCCTTGTGGAAGCTCTCGTGCATGAAACCGGTGCCGCCGTGCGTCGTCTTCAGCCAGCGCAGGCATTGGAGGATCGTCGCATCGTCGTCGGCGTTCATCGCGCGGGTGATGATCGACATCGGCCAGATCATGTCGAGACCGATGTGCGGCCCGCCGATGCCCTCGGCCGCCGCGCCCTTGAAGAAATAGGGGTTACGATCGGACCAGGCGAGCGCGGCGGTGCGCAGGAAAATCGGATCCTTCTTGTCGACGACGTCGATCAGCGGCAGCCCCGAGAGGCTCGGCACATTGGCGTCGTCCATGAAAACATAGTTGCCGAAGCCGTCGATCTCATAGGCCCAGACCTGACCGCCCTTGCCGTCGTCGATCAGCGCATGCGCCTTCAGCGCGGCGTCGACCTCGGCGGCGAGCGTCTCGGCGTCGGTCGCCGCCGCATTGTCGCCGCGCGCTTCGCGGTGGACGGTGGCGATCTTGCGCAGCACCGACACCGCGAACAGGTTCGATGGGATCAGGAACGGATAGAGGCACGCATCGTCCGACGGACGAAACATCGAGTGGATCAGCCCGACCTTCTTCGTTGGCGCGCCATAACCGCTCAGCATCAGGCTGTCGGTCGGCTGGAGCGCCGGCCGCTGGAAGCTGTACGGCCCCGGGCCGTCCTTGCGCTGCTGTTCGCGGAAGGTTGCCACTGCGAGCTTCATCGCGCGCGACCATGTGTCGTCGAACGGCGCCTTGTCCTTCGTGCGCGTCCAATATTCGTGGGACAGCCGCATCGCGTAGCAGAGCGAGTCGATTTCCCATTTCCGCTCGGCGACGCCGGGCTTCATCTCGGTCTTGTCGGTCTGCGACCATTCGAGCTTCGACGGCGCGGTCGGATCCTTGTCGAACGCATTGGCATAGGGATCGATCAGGATGCAGCGCGCCTGCCGCTGGATCAGCCCCTGGAACAGCCGCTTGAGCTTCGCGTCCTTCGCGACGAGATGGATATAGGGCTGCACCTGCGCCGAGCTGTCGCGCAGCCACATCGCCTCGATATCGCCGGTGATGACGAAGGCGTCGGGGCGGCCGTCGAGCGTCCCCGTCTGCACCGTCGTGTCGAGCGTGTTCGGGTAGCAATTTTCGAACAGCCAGGCGAGTTCGGGGTCGGCGATCTTCGCCTTCACGCGCGCAATCTCGGCCTCGATCGCCGGGCTGGTGAAGGCGCGCTCGGCGGGCGCTGGGCGCTTGCTGGCGAAGCCGCCCGCAGCGGCGCGTGCGGCGGCGGGCATCGCGGCCGCCAGCGCGAGCGCGCCGGCGCCGGCCATGATCTCGCGGCGATTGGGGGGCATGTTCATCCTACTTTCCACGCCCGCTGATCGAGAAGGGCGCATCGGCGGGGGCGGCGCCCCATTGCTTGTTCGGCGTGGCGCCCATCACGAAGTCGATCGTCCCGCCCTGCGACAGCGCGCCATGGGTGAAATAGGTCTTCGTCTGCGGCTTGCCGCCAAGCGCGACCGACTGGAGATAGACGTTCGCATTGCTGTTGTTCGCGGCGTTGATCGTCAGCGTCTTGCCGCTGGGCATCGTCAGCACCGCCTTCCGGAACAGCGGACTGCCGATCGCATATTCGCCGGTTGCCGAGGCGACCGGGTAGAAGCCCAAGGCCGAGAAGACGTACCAGGCCGAGGTCTGGCCGTTATCCTCGTCGCCCGGATAACCGTCGGGCGCCGACGAATAGAGCTTCGCCATGATGTCGCGCACATGATGCTGCGTCTTCCACGGCGCGCCGGCCCAATTGTAGAGATAGGGCATATGCTGGATCGGCTGGTTGCCATGGGCATATTGGCCCATGTCGACGATCTGCATCTCGCGGATCTCGTGGATCACCTGCCCGTAATAGCTTTCGTCGAAGATCGGCGGCGTGGTGAAGATCGCATCGAGCCGCTCGACGAACTTCTCGCGCCCGCCCATCAGCGTCATCAGACCCTGGACGTCCTGCATCACCGCCCAGCTGTAATGAAGCGCGTTACCTTCGGTGAAGGCGTCGCCCCATTTGTACGGGTTGAACGGCGTCGACCACAACCCGTCCTGATTGCGGCCACGGATCCAGCCGCTCTGTTTATCATAGAGCTTGCGGTAGTTGAGCGCGCGCTCGGTATATTTCTTCGCATCGGCATCCTTGCCGAGCAGCGTCGCGAGCTGCGCAATCGAGAAGTCGGCGGTTGCATATTCGAGCGTGCGCGCGGCATTTTCGTTGATACCGACGTCATAGGGGACATAGCCGAGGCGGTTGTAATATTCGGCGCCCTCGCGCCCGACGGCGGCGATCACCTTGCCCGCCTTGTCCTTCGGCCGACCCTCGCTCGTCGTCGCATTCTTGATCATCGCTTCATAGAGCGTCTCGACGTCGAAGCCGCGCACGCCGTTGAAATAGGCGTCGGCAATGAGATTCGCCGAGTTCGACCCGATCATCACGTTGCGATAGCCGGGGCTCGCCCATTCGGGCAGCCAGCCGCCCTCCTTATAGGTGTTGACCAGCCCCTGCATGATCTGGCTGTCGAGTTCGGGATACATGAGCGCGAAGAAGGGGAAGACCGCGCGCCACGTGTCCCAAAAGCCGTTGTCGGTGAACATGTAACCGTCGTGCACCTTGCCGTCGTACGGGCTGTAGTGGACGATCTTTCCGTTTGCGTCCTTCTCGTAGAAAACGCGCGGGAATTGAAGCATCCGGTAGAGCGACGAATAGAAGGTGCGGACCTTTTCGGGATCGGGATCGGTGACGCGGATGCGCGACAGTTCCTTCTCCCACGCCGCCTTCGCCTTCGCCTGCGTCGTATCGAAGCTGTCGCTGCCGATTTCGCTGCGCAGGTTCAGCAGCGCCTGTTCGGGGCTGATGAACGACGAGGCGACGCGGACATGGACCTTGTCGCCCTTCTTCGTCCTGAAGCTCAGCACCGCACCGACATGATCGCCCTCGCGCGCGAGCTCGTTCGTTAGCGCATTGTCGCCCGCCCAGGTGCGCGCGAGCGTGAAGTCGCGGTCGAATTCGGCGACGAAATAATTGTGGAAATTATCGGGCACGCCGCCGTTGTTGTTGCGGACATAGCCGGTGATGCGGCGGTTCCTGGCGTCGACCTTTACCATCGAGCCGCCGGCGAGACCGTCGAGCAGGATGTGTGCATCGTCGCTTTCGGGGAAGGTGAAGCGGAACTGCGCGGCGCGCTCGGTCGGCGCGACTTCCGCGGTCACGTCATAGTCGGCGAGATAGACCTTGTACGAATAGGGCCGCGCGACCTCGGCCTTATGGCTGAACCAGCTGCCGCGCTCCTGCTGCCTGACCTTGACCGGGCCGGTTTCGGCCATCAGTGCGAAGGCGGCATAATCATTCATCCACGGACTCGGCTGGTGCGTCTGCTTGATGCCGCTGATCTTTTCGCCGTCATAGGTATAGCCCCACCCGCTGCCGGGCTCGCCGGTCACCGGGGTCCAGCTGTTCATGCCGAAGGGCACCGCGACTGCGGGATAGGTGTTGCCGTACGACAGGCGATAGCTCGAATCGGTGCCCATCAATGGATTGACGTAATCGACGAGCGCGGTCTGCTGCGTGCCCGATTGCGCGAAGGCGACGGGCGACCCGACGCTGCCCAGCACGAGCGCGCTCGCCGCGGCGCCCAGCATCGTCTTGCGGATCGTCTTCACTTCGTCTCTCCCCTGTTCGCCGTTCGTGCCGGCAGCGGGCGCGCGGCGACGCCCTCGTTCGTCATTTTCACCGGCGCGATCGTGCCATCGGCGTTGAAGATCATGCGGTCGATCGCGAGCTGGCGCCGCTCGCCGCTCGTTTCGTCCAGCGGGCGGCGGTGATAGGCGATGTACCAGTCGTCGGTGCCGGGCACGTTGACCACCGAATGATGCCCCGCGCCGCGCGCGATCCTGAAATCCTGCTCGAGAATCTTGCCCATCGGCTTGAACGGTCCGGTCGGCGACGGGCCCATCGCATAGGCGACCGAATAATCGGGGCCTGTCCATCCGCCCTCCGACCACATCAGATAATAAACGCCCTTCCGTTTCACCATGAACGAGCCCTCGACATAGCCGGGGGGCGTGATTTCCTTGTAGGTCGTACCGTCGGCAAAGGGCTCGATCGACGTCAGGTCGTCGCCGAGGCGCACGACATTGCAATGTTTCCAGCCGCCATAATAGAGATAATGTTGCCCGTCATCGTCGCGGAAAACGAACTGGTCGATCGGTTGCGCGCCATTGTGGAAGGCGTCGATCAGCGGCTTGCCGATCGCATCCCTGAACGGCCCTTCGGGGCGGTCGCTGACCGCGACACCGATGCCGCCGCGCTGGTCGTCCGACTGGATATCGTTGGCGCCGAAGAAGAGATAATATTTGCCGTCCTTCCCGATCGCCGATGGCGCCCACACCGCATAGGCCGCCCACGCGACATTCTCGACGTCGAGCGCGTGGCTGTGCTTCGTCCAGTGAACGAGGTCGGGCGACGAAAAGACGTTGAAGAAGGTCTGGAAATGATAGGACGGCCGGACGGCCTTCTGCTCGCGCAGCTTCTTCTGCTGTTCGCTGAAATGTTTCGAGACTTCGGGTGTCTCGCCATGGTCCGAATAGGTCGGATAGATCCAGTAGCGGTCGCCGAAGACGCGGATTTCGGGATCGGCATACCAGCCGGGCACGATCGGATTCTCCGCCGCGGCCGCGCCGCCCGTCAGCAGCGCCGCCCCGAAGATCAGCGATTTCAACCAGACACGCACCCTGCGTCGCTCCCCGTTTCGCTCGTCACCATAGTCACACCCGCTCGCCCGGAAAGAGACGGGTGGCTCCCTGCGGAGCCACCCGAGTGGGAGAGCCGGGGCATGGGCCCCATCAGAACTTGTACGAAACGCCGACGTAGGCGCGGCGGCCGAAATAGTTGCTGCGGACGAAACGGTCCTTGGTGTCGTTGCCAAGGTGCTGGCGCTCTTCCGACTTGGTCAGGTTGATGACCGACGCGGTGAGCAGCAGACCGTCCATCAGTTCGTACGAGGCGTTGATGTCGACCTGTTCATAGGGGTCGGTGTAGACGTTGAGGCCCGATTGGAGCCCTTCGACGACTTCGCCGCGACGGTTGTACGAGGCGCGGACGAGGAACTTGTCGGTTTCGTAGAAAACCGACGCGTTGACCTGCGTCTTGGCGCTGCCGACGAGCGCCGATTTGCCGACCGTCTGACCATCGAGCGTGATGTCGGCGACCGACGTGTCGTTGTAGGTGAAGTTCACCTGCGCGCCGAGGCCGAAGTCGAAGCTGTGCTGGGCATAGAGTTCGACCCCCTGCGACACGGCGTTCGAACCGTTGGCGACGGTCGAATAGGGCTGGATCAGCTCCTGTTGGCCGTTCACTTCGCGCGTCACGTCGAGCACGAGCGGGACGACGAAGTCCGAGACTTCCTTGCGGAACAGACCGACGCCGAGCACCGAGCCGCGCTTGAAATACCATTCGACGCCAAGATCATACTGCCACGCCGAAAAGGGCTTGAGATTGGCGTTGCCGCCGCTACCCGACCAGCCCTCGAACTCTCCGAACTGGCCGCGGTCGAAGGCATAGGCTTCCGAACGATAGGTCAGCGAGCTGCGCGATCCGAGATCGTTGAACGACGGGCGCGCGATCACCTTGGCGACCGCGCCGCGCACGACGATGTCGGGGGTGATTTCATAGACGATATTCAGGCTGGGAAGCCAGTCGGTGTAGCTTTTCGACTGGTCGACCTGCGTATTGACGATCACTTCGCGCTGCGACAGCGGCAGTACCTGGCAATTGCCGTCGGGGCCGATCGGCACGTTCGGATCGAGCGGACCGCCGGGGCCGTTGACGCAATAGTCGTTGAGGAACTGCAGGCGATCCGAGTTCAGACCCGATTGCTTCGTATGCGCGACACGCAGGCCGATATTGCCGCGAAGCGGCCCGGCCGCGAAGTCGGCCTGGACATAGCCGGCGAAGACTCGCTCCTTCAGATCATAGATATTGTCGAGTTCAGGCACGCGCACCGACGGGCCATAGGTCGAATTGATATAGTCGAGATAATTGCTGAAGTTGATGCCGGGGAACGAACTCGCATCGAAACCGCCGGCGATGTTGCCGATCGGCTTGTCATAGAAATATTCGGGGCGCGCGACCGCGCCGGCCGGCGTGTCCTGATAGCGCAGCTTCGTCGCCGGATCGGCATACCATTCGTTGCGGCCGGTTTCGCGGTGGATGTTCATCTCGCGCCACTTGCCGCCGACGCGGAACGCGCTGAGGAAGCTGTCGAAGCGGCGGACGAGGTCGAGCTGCGCGTAACGCTGCGCGATCGCGCTGTTGGTGTAGCCCGAGCCCGTCGAGCCGACGTCGATCTGGGCGATGCCGTTCCGGATATTCTCCTGCAACTCGGGCGAGAATTCCATATCGAGATTGCCGCCGGTGAAGTCCCAGTTGCTCAGGAAATTGCCGTTCTGTTCCTGGCCCGTCACCGTGAGGCGCGGCTTCGCGGCGACCCCGAAGCGCAACGACGGACCGCCTGTGGCCTTCGTCTTGCCGAATTTCAGCACCGCGTCGAAATTGTCCTGATTCCATGCGACCTCGGTCTCGAAGGTGTTCGAAACCTGTTTTTCGCGGCTGTACGACCCCGCGATCTGCGGCGTTTCCATCGTGCACGGCGGCGTGTTGACAAGGCACCCCGTACCAGCTGCGGGGACCTGGAAATTCGCCGACTGGAAGATCGTTCCGCTCTTGTCGAAGGTCGGTCCGGTGAAGAAATTGCCATAGCCCCACTCGGGGATCTTCAGCACGTTGCTCTGGAAGTTGCTCTTGTAGTCGAAACGGAAATAATTGGCGGTGACGGTCAGATTCTCGATCGGGCGCATCTGCGCGGTCGCCTGGATGCCGAGGCGCTTGCGCTGCTGCGAGAAGATTTCGGCGTTGACCGACTGCGGCGCCCAATAACCCGAATAATGCTTGCCGTCACGGCCCGTCACGCCGGTGCCGGGCCAATAGGAAATCGCGTCGTCATTCTCGAACGGGTTGCCGTTGACGTCGGTCGCGGGGGTGATGATGTCGCCGTTTGCGTCGCGATCGCTCCACCAGCGCCACGTTTCGGTCGTGCCGCGCAATTCGCGGTTCGCACGTTCCTGATAGGTCGCGCCGATCAGGAAGCCGAGCCGTTCCTCGGGATCCTTCCATGAAATCTGGCCGGCGATCTGCGGGTCGAATTTCTTCGTCGTGTCCGAATAGGTGCCCTCGGCCGAGACGAAGCCCGACCATGCAGGGAGGTCGAACGGGCGCCGCGTGTTGAGGATCACGGTGCCGCCGACGCCGCCTTCCTCGAGCCGCGCTTCGGACGATTTATAGACTTCGGTGCTCGCGATGAAATTCGACGGCAGCAGGACATAGTTGAACGAGCGCGACGGATCGCCGCTGTCGGCGCCGGCGATGAAATTGCCGTTGAGCAGGGTGAGCGTCAGGTCCGACTGGAGGCCGCGGATGCTGACGCGGCTGCCCTCGCCGCCGTCGCGGGTGATGATCACGCCGGGGACGCGCTGCAGCGCGTCGGCGACATTCTTGTCGGGGAATTTGCCGATATCCTCAGCGGTGATGACCTCGATCAGCGAATTGGCCTCGCGCTTCTGTTCGAGGCTCTGCTCGATCGACTTGCGATAGCCGGTGACGACGATCGCGTCGCCGGGTGCTTCCGCTGCGTCATCGGCCGGCGACTGCGGAACGGGCGCGGCCTGCGCCCAAGCCTGCCCGGCGCTGCCCAGCGCCACGAGCGCGCCCGCGCCGAGCATCAGTTCGCGCACCAGCCGGTCGCGCCGCGACGCCTTTGCGGAATGGATCTGTCCTGCCTTCATCACATCGACCTCCCTGTTCGAGGGGCTGTTCGCCCCCACTCATTATCCGGTGCTTCGAGTCACCGGGCGGCGGATCCCCGGACCCGTTGCGCCTCTATCAGAATATAAAAAACAATTTGTCAAAATAAATTTTTCGAGCCGGTGGCGGGACGCGATGAAGCGTTACGGACCCGGTAAAATGCTCACTTTTTCGCAGTTTTCCGTGGGAATCGGCTTGCAGCCATAGGCCACCGCGCCCGCCATCCCGACTTCGGGGCGGCAGGTGCCGTCGCGTTTTCCCCGCCGCCGGTCAGTCGGGCGCCGGGGTAGTCCAGAGCGGCGCGGCGATCGCCGCCAGCGCTTCCGCCGATGCCTTCGGTACCGCACGGTCGTAGGTCAGCAGGCCGTTGATCTCGTCCTCGACATCGGTGGTCTGGGTGTAGACGGAGGCGCTGAGGCCATTCTCCTTCGCCTGCCGGATCACGCCTTCCATCTTGCGGCGGAAGCGGACGAGATATTCCGTCTCGTCCTGTGCGACCTGATAGCTCCAGTTGTCTTTGCCCGGCTTCCAGATATGCCCCGGCACGGGGAAGCCGACCCCACCATATTCGCCGAGCACGATCGCGCGGTCGGCCTGCAGCGGCGGCGTCCTCGGCACATCCTCATAGGTGTGGATGTCGAGCATGTCGGAGTCCTTCGGTGCGACGTCGAGCCAGCCCGAATTGGCGTCGACCAGCCGCGTCGGATCGATCCCCTTCACGAAGCGCGACAGGGTCGCCGAATCATATTGGCCCCACCCCTCGTTGTTCACGACCCATGTCACGATCGAGGGGAAGGCGCGCAGCTCGCCGATCATTTCGGACAATTGCTTCTGCTGCTCTGCCATCGTCTCCGACGGAAAGATTGCCTGATACTGGCTCGTTCCGGCGAGATATTGGTCCTCGCCGCCGCCCGAGGGCATGTCCTGCCAGATCAGCATGCCGAGCCGGTCGGCGTCGTGATAATAGCGCGCGGGTTCGACCTTGATATGCTTGCGCAGCATGTTGAACCCCGCCTTCTTCAGGAAGACGATGTCGCTCTTCATCGCCTCTTCCGACGGCGGTGTATAGAGGCCGTCGGGCCACCAGCCCTGATCGAGCGTGCCGTGCTGGAACAGCGGCTTGTTGTTGAGCAGGATCGCGGGCTGCCCCGCGACGCGGCCGGGCCCGACCGACACCTTGCGCATCGCGAAATAGGCCGCGACGCTGTCGCGCGGCGCGCCCTCCACCCGCGCCTTCGCATAGACGCGGCGCTCATGGTCGGTGAAGCGCGAATCATAGGCCTTGCGATCGCGCTCGGCTTCGCCCGCCCAGGGGTCGGCTATCGTCACGAGTTCGGCCTTGAGATCGTAAAGATACGGATCGTCGGGCGACCAGAGATGCGCGTTCGGGATCGCGAGCGTCGCCTGACGGTTTGCGCGGATGATCGTCGAGGCGATCGCCATGCCCCCCGCGCTCGCGGTCAGCCGCACCGCATCGTTATCGTTCGCCCAACCCGAGAGCGCCACCGCAACGTCAACGGTGCCGCGGTCGATATCGGGGGTTGCGCGCACCTCGGCGATGTGGAGCTTCGGCACCGGCTCGAGCCACACCGTCTGCCAGATGCCGCTGACCGCGGTGTACCAGATGCCGGCGGGGTCGAGGATCTGCTTGCCGCGCGGCTGCGTCCCCGCGCTCGTCGGATCGGTGATCTCGACGATCAGCTCGTTCGCGCCCGCTTTCAGCCACGGCGTGATGTCGAAGCCGAAGGCATCGAACCCGCCCTTGTGCGAGCCGATGACCGACCCGTTGACGCGCACCGTCGCCTCATAATCGACCGCGCCGAAATTGAGCATGACATTGTCGCCGCGCCAGTCGGCGGGGACGGTGAAACTGCGGCGGTACCAGACGCGGTCGTCGGGCGTCACCTTGCGCGCGACGCGCGAGAGTTTGGACTCGACCGGAAAGGGCACGAGGATCTGGCCGTCCATCGCCGCTGGCCGCTCGGCCGCCGTGGGCGCGATCGCATAGTCCCACAGGCCGTTGAGGTTCACCCAGCGCTCGCGCACCATTTGCGGGCGCGGATAGAGGCGCCATGCGTTCTCGGGCGTCACCTCCCTGCCCCAGCGCGTCATGAGGTCGCCGGTGTAGACGGCGCCGTCGGCGGGCGGCGCGGAAGATTGCGCCTGCGCCTCGACCGGCGCG
Organism: Sphingopyxis sp.; assembly: GCA_017745175.1. Lineage (GTDB taxonomy): Bacteria > Pseudomonadota > Alphaproteobacteria > Sphingomonadales > Sphingomonadaceae > Sphingopyxis. The sequence goes on from JAGHZY010000021.1 coordinate 33,737, forward strand.
AGAGCGAGAAGGGAGGCAGTAACCAGAAGACGACGCATGAAAACATCCTGTCGAAGAGGGGAGCCCGGGACCCGAAGGGGGACGGAGGGTCCCGGGCTCGTGCCCCCGCGGGGGTGGCGGGGGCGAGGGGCTGGTCAGCGCCGGCGCGACATCGACGGCGGCGCGGCATCGGGCGCGGCACCCCATGCCTTGTTCGGCTCTGGCCCCATGGTGAAGACGAATGTCGCGCCGTCCTTGACGTCGTCGTGGCGGAACCACGGCCTGTTCCACGGCTTGCCGTCGAGCGTCGCCGACTGGATATAGACGTTGGTCGCCGAATTATTCTTCGCGACGATGCGCAGTGTCTTGCCATTGCCCATGTCGAGGCTGGCGTCGTCGAACACCGGGCTGCCGATGATATAATCCTGGCTCGACGGATCGACCGGGTAGAAACCGAGCGCCGAGAGCGCGTACCACGACGAGGTCGCGCCCTGATCGTCCATTCCCGGATAGCCATAACCCGACGCATCGCTGCCATAGGTCCGGTCGAGAATCTGGCGGACCAGCGCCTGCGTCTTCCATGGCTGGCCGCTCCAGTTGTAATAATAGGGCGCCTGCTGGTCGGGCTGGTTGCCGTGGACATATTGGCCGATCACGCCGGTGCAGTCGCGGCAGATACCCGTCGGACTATAGGGCTTGGTGAAAAACTCGTCGAGCTTGGCGTTGAACGCGTCGCGCCCGCCGAGGAGGCCGATCAGCCCCTGCACGTCGTGCGGCGCCAGCCAGAGCGTCGACCAGCCCGACGCCTCCTTCATCATGAAATTGTAATAGGGTTCAGCGGGGTCGAAGGGAGCGATCCACTTGCCGTCGGCGGTGCGCCCGCGGACGAAGCCGATCGATTTGTCGAAGACATTGGCATAATTGCCCGCACGCTTCAGGAACATCCGGTAGTCGGCATCCTTGCCGAGCTTTTTCGCGAACAGCGCGAGCGCATAGTCGTCCCACGCATATTCCAGCGTCTTGGCCGCGCCCGCCTTGCCCCCGGCGTAGGGCGGGCCGGGATTGTGATCGGGCACCACGTCCGAAATCCAGCCCCGCTGCATATATTCGGCGAGATAGCCGCGCGGCCCCTCGGGGTCGGTCGCATTCTTGCGCATATATTCATAGGCGGCTTCATAATCGAATTCGATGCCGCGCTCCCACGCGCCGAGGTAGAGGAACACCGCATTGTCGCCGTGGAACGAGGTGTTCATGTAACCCTTCTCGCGCGCCATCGCGAGTTCGGACGCCATGATATTCCGGACCGCCTCGGGCTCCATCAGTTCGAGCAGCACGATCTGGTTGCGACCGGTATCCCAGAAGGGAACCGGGCCGTAGCGGTCGTGCGTCGCGGTCTGGACCTTGCCGTTCGTGTCGGCGAATTTCTCGCCCTTCGCCGCGATCAGCCGCGGGCTGGCGAACGATTGATAGAGCGTCGAATAGAAGAGTTTCCGTTGCTTGTCGGTACCACCCGACACGCGGACGCGGCCCAGAAGCTTTGCCCACTGGTCGCGCGCGGCCGCGTGGACGCCATCGAAATCCCAGCCGGGCACTTCCGCCGCCAGCCGCTGTTCGGCCTGTTCATAGCTGGTGCCGTGCGCGATCTTCACCAGCACCTGCTCATTTGCCGCCGTCCGGAAGGTCACGTAGCTGCCGGCATAGCTGCCCGAGAGGGTGCGCGTTCCGGGCTGGACGTCGCTCGTGCCGATGCCCCAGCCCTGATCGTCGCCGGGCGCCTTGCGGAAGGTACCGAGCGCGGTGAAGGGTTTCGAGAAATGCGCGACAAAATAGGAGCCGTCGACGCTCTCGCCGCCATGCCCCTTGTTCGACTTGCCGCGGACGATGCTGTCGCCCACGACCTCGATCGTGCCGCCATGACGCGGGAAGTTGACGATGATGTTCGACCGCTCGCTTTGCGGAAAGGTAAAGCGCATCACGCTCGCCCAGCGCGTCGCGGTCAGCTCGGCGTGCGTCCTGAAGGTGTCGAGATGGACCGAATAATAGCCCGGCGACGCCTTTTCGCGCGCCTTGTCGTACCACGACTGGCTGTACGCGGGCGGTGGCGACCAGTCGCCGACCACGGGCATGACGACCGGTTCGGCATTGCCGCCATAGGTCGGCCCGCCGCCGCCGGTGAAGCCGATCATCGTCGGGTTGGTGTAATAATAGGGAACGGGAACACCGTTCGGATATTGGAGCTCGATATTATTGTTGATCGGCGCCGCGGCGACCGAGCTGTGCGGCAGCATCGCGGCGGGTGTCGTCTGCCCCGAATAGACGGGCTCGCCCGGCGGCGGCGCGTTGCCGATCAGCTTCGGATCGTCGAGCGGAGCAGTGCCGACGAGCGGGTCGGCGAGTTCGACCGGCGACTGACCCGGTTTCTGTTGCGCGGCGACCGGCGAAAGCGCCGGCGGCAGCATCGTGGCGGTCGATGCAAGGATCGCCGCCATCATTCGTAAACGACCCGAATGGATACCCCTGTTCATTGCGACCCTCTTCCCTGAATATTTTCGTTGATTGCGTGGTCAGCGCAGCGAATTTTCGAACTCTTCGGCTCGCGCCGGGGCATGCGCCGACCGCAGGCCGGACAGCGCGACGACGGCAACGATGAACATGGCCGAACATGTAAATTCCCGCGCCGCGCCCGATTGCCTGCCGGTCATCCGTCTTCCCTCCCTGAAAAGGGCGCGCGGGCCGCTCCCTCTTTCCCGTCCGCCGTTCCGGTACGGGACTCCGATTTCGCAAATCGTGCCCCGGGCGCGCGTCCGGCGTCAAGATAATAATGAAAATTAATTTATTTGTTCGGCGAAAAGTTTGTGGCATGTCGACCGGCAATCAGGACGAACGCCGACGTTCGATCCGTGGAGAGAGCGATGACAGGCAATCGGGAACCCGACACACGGGCGGACGGCGGCGTACAGCACCGATCCGGCGGATTTGGCACGCTGGTCGCAGCGGTGGGAACTGCGGCGCTGGCTGGCCTTCTGTTCGGATTCGACACCGCGGTCATCGCGGGCGTCACGCGCGATCTGACAGACCTTTTCGCGCTCACCCCCGAGACGCTCGGGATCACGGTGTCGACCGCGCTCTGGGGCACACTCGCCGAAGCGCTGTTCGCGGGCAAGCCGGGCGACATGTACGGCAGCCGCGACAGTCTACGCGTGCTTGCCGCCTTCTATTTCGTCGCGGGACTGGGCTGCGCGCTGGCGTCGAACTGGCCCGCCTTCCTGCTCTTCCGTTTCCTGTGCGGGCTCGCGATCGGCGGCTCGTCGGTACTCGCGCCCGTCTATATCGCCGAGATCGCGCCGCCAAAGCACCGCGGCTGGCTGGTCGGGCTGTTCCAGCTGATGATCGTCACCGGCATTCTCGTCGCCTATCTCAGCAATGCGGCGATTGGCGGGCTCGTCGGCGGCGGGATGGCGTGGCGCTGGAAGCTCGGCGTGACCGCCGCCCCTGCCCTGCTGTTCTTTGTCCTGCTGTTCGCGATCCCGAACAGCCCGCGCTGGCTCCTCGCCAGGGGGCGCGGCGACGAGGCGGCTGCGGCGATGGCGCGCATCGGAACGCCCGCAAGCGAACCCGGCAGCATCGAACGCGCGCCCGAGCGCGATCCGCCCGGCGAGACGCTATCGTGGCGCCGCCATCGCCGGCCGATGAAACTCGCGATTCTCGTCGCGACGTTCAATCAGTTCGCGGGCATCAACGCCGTCCTCTATTATCTGAACGATATTCTCGCGCGCGCGGGCGCGCTGTCGCCCGACCGGCAAGCGGTGCTGATCGGCGTCGCCAACCTTGTCTTCACTTTCGCGGGCATGGCGCTGATCGACCGGCTGGGGCGCAAGACGCTGCTGCTTGCCGGTGCAGCAGGCATGGCGCTGTGCCTCGCCGTCGCGGCAGGCGTGCTCTTCGGCGCGATCGGAAACGGCCTGATGCTGCCGGCGCTGGTCGGCTTCATCGCCTTTTTCGCGACAAGCCAGGGCGCGGTGATCTGGGTCTATATTTCGGAGATCTTCCCGACGCCGGTCCGCGCGCGCGGCAGCGCGCTCGGCGCCAGCACGCACTGGCTGATGAACGCGCTGATCGCGGGAATCTTTCCGGTTCTGGTGGCGCGGTCGCCCGGCGCGCCGTTCGTCATCTTCGCCGGCGCGATGGTCGTGCAGTTCATCGTCGTCGCGGCGATCTTTCCCGAAACGCGCGGCGTCGACCTCGACGCGATGGACCGGCGGATCGCGGCGCGCTGAACCTCAGCGTCCGGCCTGCATCAGGATCGATTCGGACGGCAGGACATGGTCGAGGAAGGGGATGATCGCGGCGCCGATCGCCGACGCGTCGTCGGCCGCCCCCGCGCGCTGCACCGGCGCGACCGCGGGCAGCTTCAACCCCGTCATCCGAGCATTGAGCCGCTCGACAAGCCCGTCGACCAGCTTGCCCGGAAGGCGCCCGCCGATGAGGATGGCGGCAGGATTGATCAGGCAATTGACCGCGATCAGCGGCTGGACGAGCACATCGGCTGCGTCATCGAGCCATTTGAGGATCACCGCCTCGCGCGCCGGTGAACCGTCGACCAGTGCTTCGGGCCGATCGACCTCATGCCCCTCGGCCTCGAGCCGCGCATAGAGCGCCGACAGCGATACCGTGTCCTGCACATTCGCGCCGTCGCCGCGCGCCGGATCGGGCATTGCCCAGATCTCGCCCGACCGCGAACCGGCGCCGCGGACATAGCTGCGGTCGATGACGAGCCCGCCGCCGAGTCCGGCGCTGATCAGCAGGTAGAAGAAGCTCGGCAGCGCGATGCCGTTGCCGAGATGCACCTCGCCGAGCGCCGCCGATGCGGCGTCATTGTCGGCGTGGAGCGGCCAGGGAAGGACGTCGGCGAGGAGCGCGCCGAGATCGATGCCGTCCCATGCGTCATATTCCGCCGGGCGATGCGGCAGCGAAATCCGTCCGAGATCGTCGGGAAGCGCGACGCCCACGCCAAGGACGCGCGCGCGATCGATCCCGCCTTCATCAAGCAGGCCGGGCAGGATTTCGCGGACATGGTCGACGACGGTTTCGGGGAGCGCAAACGCGATCTCGCGCGTGTGCCGGCTGCGGATCCTGCCCGCGAGGTCGAGCGTCACCAGCGTGATGTGATCGCGGTCGATGTTGAGTCCGATCGCGAAGGCGCCGTCGGGATCGATCACGATGCGCATTGCGGGCTGGCCGCGCTTGCCCTGCAGCCGCCCGGCGGGCTTGACGAGCCCCATGTCGATCAGCCGCTTCGTGATGTTGACGATCGTCGGCGGCGTGAGGCCGGTGACGCGCGCGAGGTCGCTGCGTGTCGTTTCTTCGGTCAGGCGGATCGCCTGGAGCACGATCCGCTGGTTATAGTCGCCCGCGCGCTCGAGATTGGTGCCCGAAAGGCTGAGCGTCAGCCGGGCATCGCGCGCCTCGGGACCGCTCGTGGCGGGCTGGCGCCGGTCCCGACCCGGAAGGTTGAGGGTCATTGCAGGACTGTCCTCCAAGCTTGTCCGAATGCCCGGCGCCCCCCGCCAAACAGACTCACGTCATAAAGCATAGCCGCTTTAATAATTCGATTTTCGATAAAGCCGAGCGACGGCGGCGTGTCAATCGAGCGCCACCCGGGTTTATCGCTTTGACGCAATATAGGCCGCAACCTGTTCGTCGAGGATGTTCAGCGGCAATGCCCCTTCGCCGAGCACGGCTTCGTGGAAATCGCGAATGTCGAAGCGCGGCCCGAGCTCGCGTTCGGCACGCGCGCGCAATTCGGCGATCCGGAGCTGGCCGACCATGTAGCTCGTCGCCTGTCCCGGCCAGTTGAAATAGCGATCGACCTCGCGCGCAATGTCGGTGTCGGCGACCGAGCTGTTCGCGCGGAAATAGGCGATCGCCTGCTCGCGGGTCCAGCGCTTCGAGTGGATTCCGGTGTCGAGCACCAGCCGGATCGCGCGCCACACCTGCAGCGACAGCATGCCGAACCGGTCATAGGGGTCCTTGTACACCCCCATCTCGTTCGCGAGCCGCTCGGAATAGAGCCCCCAGCCCTCGACATAGGCGCCATAGCCGCCGAACTTGCGGAACTTCGGAATGCCCGCCAGCTCCTGCTGCCGCGCGATCTGGAAATGATGCCCCGGCGCGCCCTCGTGCGCGGCGATCGCGGCGACCTGAACCTTCTGCGTCTGGTTCATGTCGACGAGATTGACGTAGTAGATGCCCGGCCGCGAACCGTCCGCCGACGGCGGGTTGTAGAAGGCGGTCGACGCGGTCGCCTCGCGCCACTTCTCGACCGCGCGCACCTCGAGCGCGGCCTTGGGCAGGACGCTGAAATAGCGCGGCGCCGCCGCCATCGCCGACGCGATCACCGCGCGCGCGTCGGCGAGATAGGCTTCGCGGCCGACTTCGGTGTTCGGATATTTGAGCTTGGGATCGGTGCGGATATGGTCGAAGAATTGTTCGAGCGTGCCGGTAAAGCCGACCTCGCGCTTGATCGCCTCCATCTCCTCGCGGATCGCCGCAACCTGCTTGAGGCCGAGATCGTGGATCTGGTCGGCGGTGAGGTCGGTCGTCGTCGAGCCCTTGAGCCGGTCGGCATAATAGGCGTCGCCGTCGGGGAGACTCCATACGCCGAAATTGCCCTTCGATTGCGGCTCGATTTCGTCAATCGCGGCGATCAGGACATCATAGCCGTGCCGGAACGGGCCCATCAGCGCCGCACTCGCGTCGGCGATCAGCTTCGTCTTGACCGCATCGGGCGCATCGAGGGCACCGACCTTCTTGCGGAAATCGGCGAGCAGCGTCGAATCCGGACCGCTATCGAACGGAGCACCGACCAGAATCTTCTTCGCGTCGGTGCGGGCGGGCGCGAAATTCACCTTGTTCGGGACCGCCCCGGCGGCCGCCTGCTCGCGCATCGTCGCGGCAACCTCGCGCATTACGCGATCGGTATCGCGCAGGCGCGCGATATAGGCCTCGGCATCGCCGACGCTGTCGACCTTGTGGTTGTTGATCAGCAGCACCGGGATATCGCCAGCGGGGCTTCCGTTCGTCGTCACCGGGAAGCGCAGCTTGCGGAAACGGAAGGATTCGCGGCGGCGTTCGACGTCATATTCGAACAAGCGGTAGCTGACCCGCGCGCTCGGCCCCAGTTGTTCGGGCCGGAACCGCGCGCGCATGTCCTTGAGCTGGCGCTCCAGCAACTCCTGTTCGCGCACCGCGGCAGCATCGGTATAATCGTCCAACCGATCGTAGCCCGTCTTCAGCCCGAGCTGCGTCTGGCTCTCGGGCTGCAGGGCCAGTCGTTCGTCGAAGGCCCGATCGAGAAACCCGAGCAGCGCCTCATCCTGCGCGGTCGTGGTCGCCGCCTGTGCGATCGCGGGCGCGGGGACGGCAACGAGCGGCAGGACGGGCATCAGCATCAGGGCAACGGCGAAGCGCATGGACAATCTCCTGTAGAATGTCCTGCCTGATACCCGCCGTTCGATTTGAAGCAATTGTTATGCGATCTTTTCCTGTGCCGCGGGTCGGACCCGGCAGAGATTCCGGCCGGGTCCGCCAGACCGATCTATTTGACCCGTGCGGACTTGTCGAAGCGCGCGCGGAAATCGGTGAGATCGATCCGGAAATCGTCGCCCGCGAGATAGGCCTCGTCGCTCAGTTGCGGCTGCTCCTGCGCCTTGTACCAGCCGACATATTCGGCCGTGTCGCGGCTCGCCTTGCGGTAATGGGTCGAATAGGTGCTGATGTGCACGACCGGCGTTTCGGGGGCCATGTCGAAACGCATCAGCCGCATCCAGCCGTCGCCGATCCCTTCGCCCTGCTGCAGCTTGCGACCCGCGTCCTTCGCGGTTTGGCCGCGCGCCTGATAGTCGGAAAGAATCTGGTAGACCTTGTGGCCGGAACGGTTCGCGTCGGCACGCATCGACTGCGCGTGCTGGTGGCCACAAAGGACCATGAATATCTGGTCGTGCCGGCTGACGAGCTTGTCCCACACCATCTCGGGATTGTTATCCCGGCTGTCGACCGCGTGGCTGTCGATCGCGGGGTTCGACAGCCGCCGTCCCTGCGTGTCGAGAAAATTGTGGGTCGAAATGATCGTCGGCAGCCCCGGATAGCGCCCGATCACCGACGCCGCCCATTCGAGCGACGCGTCGGGCGCATCGAATTGCAGCCCGATGTGCAGGAAGCGATAGCCGCCGGCGGTGAAGATCTGCGCGCTGTCGGCGCCGTCGTCGTGCGCGGCGACGTACCAGCTCTTGCCGCGGAAATAGTCGGACTTGTCCGAAAAGACCGACTTGAAGTTGGTGAGGCCGCCGGGGTGAAGCATGCCGAGGCTCGACATGTCCTTGAACACCGGCGCGGGCGGATGGTTCGAATCGGTCCACATCGCGTCATAATCATGGTTCCCCGGCACGACCGAAAAGGGCACCTTGCCCGCGATCAGGTCATAGCCCTTTTTCGCTGCGGGCATTTCGACCGTCTTGACCTTGGGCGTCGGCGCGAAATGCGAATCCATGATCGGATTCGCGACGCGCCTGAACCCGCGCGCGGCGTGGCCGGGATCGATCTCGAGCGTCTGGTGCTGCCAGATATCGCCGAGCGCGGTCACGAAGGCGATGTCGCCGCCCGCGCTTTCAACGTTGTTCGCGATATATTGCATCTGCTCGAAGAACATCGCGTTCGCGTCGAAGGGGAAGCCCTCGGCGCTCTGGTGCGTGTAATCCATGTAGTTCTGCGTGTCGGGGATCACCGCGATGGTGAAGCTGTCGTCTTTCGCGAAGGCCGGACCGGCGAGCGCGAGGGCAAGCGCCGAGCCGAGCAGCGTGCGGCGGGCGGTGGTATGGAAGATTTTCATGGTGCGTCTCCTCGATCGGACGGGGTCAGAACTGAAAGCCAATTTCGGCGGTGAACATGCGCGGCTGGCCGGCGATGAAGCTGGGGATGCCGAAATTGTCGCCGGTATTGCCGGCGTCGATGACATATTTGGCATCGAGCGCATTCTTGAGCGCAACCTCGAGCCGCCATTTCTGGTCGGGCGTGCGGATTCCGGCGCGCAGGTTCAACAGGCCATAGGCCCTCTGCACCTCGTCGACCGCGAAGTCGGCGGGCTGCAGGTCGCGGCGGTCATTGTCGTCGTCGAAGAAGAAACGCGACTGCCAGCTGTAGGTCGGGTTGAAATAGACCTCCGCCGCTTCGCCGACCGGCACGGTGAAAAAGGCGCCGAGCGAGAAGCTGTGATCGGGGGCGTTGCGGAAGCGATTGCGGTCATAGGCGCCGCCCGTCAGCCGCGCGTGATTGTACGAATAATTGGCGAAAAGCTGGAGCCAGCTCGCGGCATTCGCCTGCACCTGCGTCTCGAAACCATAGGCTTCGGCCTCGCCCGCGTTAACGGTGGTGAGGGTGCCGTCGATCGTCTTCACCGTCTGGAAATTGCTGTAGTCGAAATAATAGACCGCGCCCTCGAACAGCAGCTTGCCGTCCCCGGCGGTGCCCTTGAGACCCAGTTCATAGCTGTTGACGAGCTCGGCGGGTGCAATCGACGCGGCCGCGGTCGCCGAGATGTTGAGCGCGGGCGAGCGGCGGCCGCGGTTGTAACTGAGATAGGCGTTGAGATTGTCGGCCAGCTCATATTGCGCCGCGGCGCGCCAGCTCCAGCCGCTGAAACTCTCTTCGGCGGACAGCGTCACGCCGCCGGCGGTCGGCTGGAAGAAGATACCGCGCCCGGTCAGGCGGCTCGGGCCGTTTGGCAGCGTGCCGACGACCGTCGCCGTCTTGTCGTCGTGCGTCCAGCGCAGGCCTGCGGTCAGCGACAAGCGATCAGTCGCGCGCCACGTGCCGTCGGCGAAGATGTCTACCGTCTTCGCGGCGCCGCCGAAAGTCGAATCGTCCTGATGCGCAGGCTTCAGAACGCCGGCGAGCGGACCGAGTGCGGCGAGGATCTGCGCCTGCGTCAGCCCCATCGGCGCCGAACGGAGCAAAGCGCCCGAAAAGAGCAGCGCGGTCGCGCGTTCGTCGAACTGGAAAAGATAGCGGTCGTGGTTCGCAAGGTCGACATAGGAGGCCCCGATGACGCCGGTAAAGGCGCCCTTGTTATCATAGGTCAGGCGCAGTTCCTGCGTCGTCTGGTCGCCCCAGCTTTCGCCGATTCCCGCGATGATGTTCATGAAGGTGCCGTCGGGATCGAACGCCTCGACGTTGCGATATTTGCGATAGCTGGTGATCGAATTCACCGTCAGCGCGTCATTGATGTCCCACGCGCCGAGCAGCGTCACGTCCTTCAGCACCCGGTCGATATAGAGGCGATCGCCCGCAAGCCCGGCGAAGGAACCGAGAACGACGCCGCTGTGCGGCTTGGTGTCGCCGAGGACGGCGCCGGTCGCCGGATCGCGCGGCAGAAAGACGTTCGACTTGAAGCCGGTGCCGCCGCGCGGCGTGTTTTCCTCGCGGTTGTAGATGAGGTCGAAACGCAGCCCGCTCGCGGGCGTGAAACGCAGCGCGCCGCGATACGCCAGCGTGTCGACCGCGTTGAAATCGGGGCCGTCCGCCAAATTCTCGATATAGCCGTCGCGTTTGCGCCACCTCATCGCGACGCGCACCGCGAGCAGATCCTCTGCGAGCGGCGCATTCGCCATCGCTTCGGCCATGCGATAGCCATAATCGCCTATCCCCGCCGATGCGCGCACCGAAAAATCGTCGCCCGCCTTGTTCTGGATCACATTGACCCCGCCGATCAGCGCGCCGCGCCCGAACAGCGTCGACTGCGGCCCCTTCGCGATCTCGATCCGTTCCATGTCGTAGAGTTCGAACGCCGATGCCGCGACCGAAGAGGTCGAGACGCCGTCGAGATAGATCGAGACGCGCTGCTCGCCGATCCCGTCGGAGGTGATGCCGCGAATGACGAAACCCGGTGCGCCGACGCTCTGCTCGCGCACCTCGAAACCGGGGGTGTAGAGGCTGACGTCCTCGAGCGTGTCGGCGCCGATCTTGTCGAGCCTCTCGGCGTCGAACGCCGAGAGGCTGATCGGCACGTCGACAATCGACTGTTCGCGCTTTTGCGCGGTGACGACGATCGCATCGGCCTCGCCGCTTCCGGCATCGGCCGAATCGAGCGTTTCGGCACAGACAGGCGCGACCACAAGCATCGGGAGCAGGCTTGCGGAACGGAGAAAAGACTGGAACGACACGGGAAAACCTTTCGTTGGAAGAGAGCCGGAATTACGATACAATGTCGTAACGTTTTTATTTTCGATACGGTCGTGTATTGGAAAACGGCGACAGTTTTGTGAAAGCGCGGCGCGGGTTGACCGCCCCGGAAAATGAGGCGGAAATGAGCGAAGAAGAGACGAGGGATCAGCCGGCCAGGGGGCGCCCGATGAGCGCCGAGCTCGACGGCGCGATCCTGGAGGCGGCGTGCGATGTGCTCGCGGCGCAGGGCTATCGCGGCTTTTCCTTCGACGCGGTCGCGAAAGCCGCAGGGACGACGCGCCCCGCCATCTATCGCCGCTGGGAGCGGCGCGAGGATCTGTTGCTTGCGGCGCTCGACCACATCATGCGCGTCCACAGCGCCGACGCCGATGTTGCGCGCGTCCTTGCCGGCGCGAGCGATGCCGATCTGCGTGTGCTGATCGAAAAGATGATCGACAGCTTCGTCGGGATCGTCGCCGACCGCCGTGTCGCCGCGGTGAGCATCGCCGTGTCGGCCGCGATGTACGAAGACCCCGAACTGCGCGCGATCGGGCAGGCGCACCATTATGACCGGCGAAGGCCGCTCGAGACGGTGCTCGGGTTGGCGCGCGATCGCGGCCTGCTACGCCGCGACATCCCGCTCGACGACCTCATCCATATCTTCGTCGGCGCGGTTCAGTACCGCTCGAACATGCTCGTCGAGCCCGTCACCCGGGATTATGCGAGCAATGTGCTGAAGCTTCTCTTTGCGGACGGCGCCGTACCGGAATGACGCGCGCCGGCGTCGCGGGCGTCAGGGAAGCACCGCCGTCCGTGCGAGTTTGTGAAGCAATATCCGGAAGGTCGCGAGGTCGTCGGGATCGGACGGCTCGTACCGGCGCTGCTCGCCGACCTGCCGGCTGTTGCAGACGAAGAAGAGGATGCCCGCGCCGACGGCGTTGATGAAGGTGATCGTCGTAATCGGCACAAAGGCGTTGCGCGCGATGCCGTAAGCGAGGGTGCGATCCATGTCCTCGAGCACCAGATAGGAAAATTCGACGGGATTGTCCTGCCGCACCGCCGTGTCGGCGACGAGCCGCTGGATGATGCGCGCGGCCGACGGCCGCCCGACGAAGAAATCGAGCCACGCGTCGAGATGCGCGAGCAGGCGTTCGACGGGGTCGTCGACGCCCGTGGTCCGCGCCTCGCTCGCCGCGTGCATATTCTCGAAGATGCGCTTCTCGACCGCGTCGTAGAGCGCGATCTTGGTCGGGAAATGATGGAGCAGCGACGGCCGGCGGATGCCGACGGCGTCGGCGATATCCTCGAGCCGCGCCGCGCGGAACCCCGTTGCGGCGAAATGCCGCTCGGCCTCGCGCAGGACGGCCTCGCGCGTCGCGTCGGCGCGCTCCTTGCGTTTCGACGGGATCGTCACGGTCATGTTCATCGCGCCTCTTTGGCCCAATCCGATTGTGCTTGCAAATCACCTGCGCGCCTCTACAGAATTCACCTACTCATGAGTAGGTGAATCGATGCGGACATAGCCGCACGACAATTGGGAGGGTGAATTATGCTGGTTGGAAAATCGCGCCTGTACCGTGCGGCGCTTGCGGCATCGGCCGCGACATGGCTGTTCGCCGCTCCGGCGCAGGCGCAGGAAAGCGCCGAAGATCCGGGCGTCGGCGTCGGCGTCACCGACATCGTCGTCACTGCGCAGAAGCGCGAAGAAAATCTGCAGGACACGCCGATCTCGATGGTCGCGCTCAACGCCGAAGCACTGGAAACCAAGGGCATCGGGTCGCTGTCCGACCTGTTCACCGGCGCGGTGCCGTCAATCCGCATCGCGCCCTTCGTCGGCCGCGTGTCGGCGGTCAGCATCGGGATGCGCGGGCTGGTCCCGGTCGACGCGACGCAGGTGACGCGCGACGCCACCGTCGGCGTCTATGTCGACAGCGTCTATCTCGGCCGTGTGTCGGGGCTGGGCATGGAACTCGCCGACATCGAGCGCATCGAGGTGCTGCGCGGGCCGCAGGGCACATTGTTCGGACGCAACACGATCGGCGGCGCGATCAGCGTCGTGTCGAAGAAGCCGACGGGTGAACTCGGCCTCGACGTGAAGGCCGGGATCGGCAATTATCGCGGCCGCTCGTTCGCCGCGCACGTCAACCTGCCCGAGGCGGCGGGAATCAGCGTCAAGGTCGACGGCGTCTTCGAAGGACGCGACGGGCTGGTGCGCAATCCCCTCGGCGGCGACGCGCGCGATTATGGCGAGATCGAGAAATACGGCTTCAAGATTTCGGCGCTCATGCGGCCCGCCGACAATATCTCGATCCTCTATTCCTATGACCTCTCGCGCGACAAATCGACGAGCCTCTATCACTATGTATCGGCGATCCATCAGGCGCCCGCGGTCACGCCCTCGTTCATCAAGGTCGACACCGGCCGCGTGAAGGTCGGACGGATCGGCCTTCCCGTCTATCGCAATCCGCAGGAGGCGAAGGGCCACAGCCTGACCGCCGAATGGGAGATCGACGACGCGCTGACGCTCCGCTCGATCTCGGCGTGGCGGCGGCTCGACTCGACGCAGATGGACGGCGACGAGGGTACGAACACGACCTGGGGCCCCAATCGCCGTTTCGGCCGCCTTTCCTATGCCAATGTGAAGCAGAACCAGTTCAGTCAGGAAGTCCAGCTCGTCGGCGATGTCGGCGAGCTGAAGTTCGTCCTCGGCGGCTATTATTTCAGGGAAAACGGCCGCGACGAGGCGATCGTCTATTCGCTGGGCACGCTCAATCCGACACTGACCGGGGTCAATCTTTTCCCCGCACCGTCGCCCGACGGCGGCGCGGCGCGCCTTCCCGATCGCGCGGCCGAGGTCCGCGTCCGTTCGAAGGCGCTGTTCGGGCAGGCGACATGGTCGCCCGAGGCGATCCGCGGGCTGCATCTGACCGCGGGCGCGCGCTACACCGACGATCACAAGGATGGCCGTTTGCTGTTCATTGCCGGGGTCAATCCGAACCTGTCCTTCGTCTTCAATTCGAAGCGCGTCGATCCGATGGCAACGGTCGCCTATGACTTCAGCGAGGATATCAACGCCTATGTGAAATGGAGCCGCGCCTATCGTGCCGGCGGCGCCAATACGCGCTCGACGATCCTGCGCACCTTCGGCGAGGAAGAGCTGACCGCGTGGGAAGCGGGCGTGAAGGCCGACCTGTTCGACCGTCACCTGCGCGTCAACCTCGCCGCCTATGCGAGCCGGCTGTCGAACCAGCAGGTCGACTTCGTCAATCCCGCCTTCGTGTCGAACACCGAAACGGTGAACGCGCCCGAAAAGCGCAAGATCAAGGGCATCGAGGCCGACATCACGCTCGTCCCCATGCGCGGGCTCTCGCTGTCGGCCAACTATGTCTATACCGACGCACCGCCGACCCCGGTGCGCAACGTCTTCACCGGTGTAATCGAACAGACCTTCTCGGCCTTCACGCCGAAGCATAGCGCAAGCTTCTCGGCCGACTATGCCTTCCCCGCCTTTTCCTTCGGGCAGCTTCGCGCGCATCTGGGGCTCGACACGGCGGGCAATTATATCCCGAACGGCACGGTCACGACCAAGGCCGAGAAGGCGCTTCTGCTCAACGGCCGCCTGTCGCTCGGCGAGATCGAGCTCGGTGGGGGCGAGATGGAGATTGCGGTCTGGGGCAAGAATCTGACCAACGCGACCTATAATCTGCTCGATTTCCGTATCGGCGGACGGACGACCGCAACATTCTACAACGAACCGCGCACCTATGGCCTCGAAGCCCGGGTGAAATTCTGAGGGGCGCCGCCCGGTGGCAGATCGCTACCGGGCGGATTTTCGGAAGGAAGACGAATGAAAAAGACACTGCTCGCACTGCTGCTGGTCGCGCCCATACCGGCGATCGCGCAAACTGCGCCCGCTACGACGCAGGCCGCGCCCGAACGGACGCACGAGATTGCGCTCACCGGCGGCGACAATTTCCGCGACGTCGGCGGCTACCGGACCGGCGACGGCCATGAGGTACGCTGGGGCAAGCTCTATCGCTCGGCGTCGGTCGGACGCTATACGGCGGAGGATCAGGCGCTGATCCGCAAGCTGTCGGTGGGGTCGATCATCGACCTGCGCTCGACGCGCGAGCGGCAGGGCGACAAGGCGCCGTGGATGCAGACGGCCGACGTCGGATATTGGACGCGCGACTATGATTTGTCGGGCGGCAATCTGGGCGCGCTGTTCGCGAAGGGCGCGAAGTTCGACGCCGAGACCATGCGCGGTGTGATGATCCAGGGGTATCGCGGCTTCCCGAAGGAGCAGGCGGCGGCGTACCGCATGCTGTTCGACCGGCTCCTCACCTCGGACAAGGCGGTCATCGTCAATTGCACCGCGGGCAAGGACCGCACGGGCCTCGGTGTCGCGCTGGTGCTGAGCGCGCTCGGCGTTCCCTATGAAACGATCATGGAGGATTATCTGCTGAGCAACACGCTGCTCGACGCGGACGCGCTGCGCGCCGATGCGGGGATGAACGCCGCGATGTCGGCGCTGCCTGCCGATGTCGCCAAGCCGCTGCTGGGGGTCGAACGCGCCTATCTCGATGCCGCGTTCGAACAGATCGCCAAGGACTATGGCAGCGTCGATGCCTATCTGGCGCAGGAACTTGGAGTCGATGCGGCGGCGCGAAAGCGGCTGCGCGAGCGCATGTTGAGTTGAAGGGCCGCTCCTACCAAAAATCGTCATCCCGGCGAACCCGAGGACCCCTTTGTTATAACTCGGTCAGCATCAGGTTGCGGGTTGTCGTTAACAAAGTCCAGAACGCCCATCAGCGATCCGTGGAGGGTAGCGTGAACCTCGCCGCGCCTCTCACCGGGATGAAGGACGATCTTGCCGACGAGCGAGCGAATGTCGCTTGAGGCATCAAGCCGCGTGTTCGGATCTTCGAGCGTCTCGGTGAGTGCCGCGACCTTGCGCTTGTAGATTTCGGCGATGCCGGGATGGACATCGGGAACGTCCTGCGGCGCTTGCGCAAGCCGCGCGTTGATCTCTTGCCGCTCACGTTCGAGTTCGGCCATGCGCGCTTTCATCGACGGCTGATACAGCCCGTCCTCAATCGCCGCCATGATCCCCGCGACCGCCTTGTCGACTCTTGCGAGCGCTCGCCGATCGGCGTCTACCTGTATCCGCCGCTCGCGGTTCTCGCGGTTGATGTGATTCGCATAGGCGGCAACCGCCGCCTCGATCTTGTCGGCCGACACGAGGCGGTCGGCGATGCCCGCGAGCGCACGGCGCTCCAACTCCTCGCGCCGGATCGTCCGGTTGTTGGTGCAAGAGCGGCTGCGATGATGGCCGACACAGCCATAGCGATCGCCAACGACGACGGCATAGGTTCCACCACAGGTGCCGCATTCGAGCAGACCCGAGAGCAGATAGGCGGGACGGCGCAGCCCTTGCGCGCTCCTCGACTGCGCCGCTTCCTTGATCGACGCATAGCGTTCGCCGAGCACCCGCTGCTGGCGCTTGGGTGCACGGCACTGCTCTGGGTAGCGTCGCGACGAGTATTGCGGTCTTGGCGGTGGCAGCGGTTGGGCTTCTCTTGCTGTCGGGAAGACTGGAACTGCGGCGGCCCGCATCTACTCGCCGACGCTCGGACGGTTCATGCAGACCGACCCCATCGGATACAAAGATCAAGTCAACCTTTATGCCTACGTAGGCAATGACCCAGTCAATATGGTTGATCCGAGTGGTACGCAATCGATCGAACTATATCCGAGCGGAGATCCTGCTGAAGCTGGAGCAGGGAATATTCCCAACGTAGATGGATTTGCGCTGGTATCGGCGCATGGATTTCAAAGTGGAGGCGTAGAGGGGCCCAACCATCAAAATGTTTCGGCAGAATATATTCACGGAAGGTTGCTCGCGGCCGGGTATCCGATAGAAGGGGGCAAGCCAGTCTTTCTTCTGAGCTGCAACACAGCTGTCGGTAATATTCCGAGATATCTTGCATATCTTACTAAGGCGCCGGTCTATGCTAGCGCTGGCTACGTCGGAATTCCGGGCGCTGGCGACAAAAACTGGACTTTCAAAGCCTATATGGGTCTAAAAGGCACAAAGGTTGATACGGCGAGCGAGCAATCCGGATGGCAAGCGTTTGACGCTAGTGGGGCGATTGGCGAGAATGGAGTTAGCTCCATTTCGTACGATCAAAAAAGTAACAAGCTTAAGTTTATTTCGAATTCGGAAACCGGATCGAGAATTCGCAGGCAAATTTCGGTCGGCCCAATGCAGACGAAAGTGAATGTAAAATGAAGATTCAATCATTATCCATCTTCATTATGGGACTTGGTTTGATAGGCTGTTCGGATTTCAATGGAGCCAAAAAGCAGCCTGAAACTTCGATGTCTAGGTTTGAGAAATTTTCTAACCCAATCGAATATGCCAAGCTAGTAGAAATGGGAAATAAAGGAGATAAAAAAAGTATAGGGCTGCTGGTCTCATACTATTCTCATCCAAAAAAACCCGACCTGAGAAATTTGCTTTATTGGTCAGATAGGCAATTTGAATTTTTGGGGCCTGAGGCGTATACTAACTACATACTCGCAATGGCGGATGTTGATTGCGACGGAGCTTGGAGGGTTTTAGAAGAAAAATATAGAGATATAAGATCATTCTCTTTTTTATACTCATCTGAAGGGAGGGTAAGTATTGACGGCAAATGCGCTAGGGCTATCACTACTTGATCACCGCCAGAAGGTGACGGCTGCTGCACGTGCGATGATGAGAAAAAGGCCGTCGGACATCGTCGCAGCAAGTGGCAACGCAACGCCAGACCTTCAGGCGCCCGAGCATGATCTCTATGCGGTTACTTCATTGTCGTATTTGACGGGCTGGAGCCGGAATCTTTGACTTGGAATGTAGAGCTCAATGCCCTTTGCTTGCAGAGCGTCCTTGAACCAGTCTGCATCATAGCCGTGTCCGCCCCGACAGTCATCGCGCTTTTGGCAGATCGTCAGCAGATCCGGTAGATGCAAGGCGCGTTTTTATCGAGCTTACAGACAACACACAGAAGGGGATGAGATCGATGTTCGAGGCGCAACGGGCCGATGGATTGAGCGTTTTGTAGCCCGTCGTTGAAGCGGTCGCTGCCGCCGGACGGGGGGCCGTGCGACCGTTTCGAAATACTGATTGAATGTCCGCCGTTTGCCCATTCGCTCCTCGAAATTTTCCGAATGGACGGAATCGGACGTTCTCGAGATCGCGCGAACGTCCGAATACCCGTGCCCGAACCAATGGCCGGAATGTCCAGTATCGGGCGCAAAGCGGCCAATATTCCAATTGGCAGAGAGCTCAAATCGCTATTTCTAGCGAGTTATAATAAAGGTGTTCCCGGGAAGGCCGGGATGACGCGATGAGGTTTGCGGCTTGGCTTCCTACCCACCACTCGCCAGCGTCAAAAATACCGGCCGTTCGCCGCCGCCGTGCACCGCGATCTTCGCGCCGCTGACATAGGCAGCGTCGGCCGAGGCGAGGAAGCTCACTACCCCCGCAATGTCCGCGCCCTGAGCCATACGGCCGAGCGGCAGCATCGCATCGATGCGCTTCATGCCCTCCTCGCCGCCATAATGATCCGCCGCCGCCTCGGTCGCGACCAGCCCGACGACGACCGCGTTGACGCGCACCTTCGGCCCCCATTCCATCGCGAGCGATTCGGTGAGGCTGAGCAGCCCCGCCTTCGCCGCGCCATAGACCGCGGTCCCCGGCGAGGGCCGCATCCCCGACACGCTCGCGATATTGACGATGGCGCCGCCCTCGGCCTGCGCCTGCATGATCCGGTTCGCCGCCTGCGCGACGTGGAGCGGTCCGAGCAGATTGAGCGCGAGAACGCGTTCGGAGAAACGCGGCGACGCGGTCGCGGCATCGGCCTCGGGCGAGCCGCCCGCATTGTTCACGACAAGGTCGAGCCGGCCATGTTGCGCCTCGATGCGACCCACCATCGCCTGCACCTCGTCCGCCGACCGGACATCGCACGCCTCGAAGGTGGCGGCACGCCCCGCGCTCGACGGTAGCTCGGCAGGCGCATTGCGGCCGCAGATCACGACGTCGAGCCCGTCGGCGAGCAGGCGCTCGGCAATTGCGCGGCCGATGCCCTTGCCGCCACCCGTGACCAGTGCGACGCGCCCTTTTCCGTCCGTCATGTCCGCCTCCATCCTTCGCCCGACCTCTTCGTTCCGGCGGCAAGAAAGTCTCCCCCCATATGGCGGTATCGGACCCGCCGCCAGACTCCCTAATCGGATCGGACAATGGCGGAGCACATGCCGCCCGTCGCATGATCGCTGGAGAGTGGGTTGAACAAGCAATTGACCATCGAGCAGTTCGTCGCCTCGCTGAAAAGCGGGATGACGATCGGAATCGCCGGCTGGGGCCCGCGCCGCAAGCCGATGGCGCTGGTACGCGCGATCCTGCGTTCGGACCTCAAGGACCTCACCATCGTCGCCTATGGCGGCCCCGACGTCGGCATGCTGTGCGCCGCGGGCAAGGTGAAGAAGGTGATCTTCGGCTTTGTCTCGATGGATGCGATTCCCTTGGAGCCCTATTTCCGCAAGGCCCGCGAGACCGGCGGGCTCGACATTCTCGAACTCGACGAAGGGATGCTGCAATGGGGCCTCAAGGCCGCGGCCTTCCGCCTGCCCTTCCTGCCCACCCATGTCGGGCTCGGCACCGACGTGATGACGCACGGCGGGTTCAGGACCGTCCAGTCGCCCTATAACGACGGCGAAGTGCTGCTCGCCATGCCCGCGCTCAAGCTCGACGCGGCGCTGCTCCATGTCCATCGCGCCGACAGGCTCGGCAACATCCAGGCGCTTGGCCCCGACACCTATTATGACGAATGGTTCGCGCGCGCCGCTGACCGGACCTTCGTTTCGACCGAGGAAATCGTCGACCGCATGGACGTGAGCTATCCTGACGATGCGCGCGCCAACATCGTCGAGCGCTGCTTCGTCCATGGCGTAATTGCAGCACCGCTCGGCGCACATCCGACCTCGATGCCGCCCTCCTATGGCTGGGACATGAAACATCTCAAATCCTACGCCGACAGCGCACACGAAGACGGCGGCTGGGACCGTTATCTTGCCGAGACGATCGGCGCCGACGAGGCGGGCTATCTGGGCCGCGTCGGCGGCAAGGATGCCGTATCCTCCCTCCCCCTTCCCATTTTCTGAGGCGGACGCCATGACCACCGCACCCGAATTCACCCTTTGCGAACAGCTCATCGTCGCGGCGTCCGAGGCCTGGCGCGGCAATGGCGAACTCGTCGCGACCGGCATCGGCCCCGCGCCGCGCCTCGCCGCCGGCCTCGCCAAGCTGACGCACACCCCCGAACTGATGATGACCGACGGCGAAGCCTGGCTGGTCGAGGATCCGGTGCCGCTCGGCCCGCGCGGTTACGATGATCGCAAGGCCGCGGGCTACCTTCCCTTCTCGCGCTTCTTCGACGCCGCGGTGTGGTCCGGCAAGCGCCACGCGATGGTGACGCCGAGCCAGATCGACCGCTTCGGGCAGACGAACATCTCCTACCTCGGCGGCACCTATGAGCAGCCGAAGGTGCAGATGCTCGGCGCGCGCGGCTTTCCGGGCAACAGCATCTGCCACATCAATTCGATGTTCATTCCCCAGCATTCGAAGCGCGTCTTCGTCGAGGGCGAGGTCGATATGGTGTCGAGTGTCGGTTATAACCCGGCGCGCCGCACCCCCGGCGTCAATTTCAGCCGCGTCGACCTCAGACTGATCGTCACCGACCTCTGCGTCATGGATTTCGGCGGCAGGGACAATGCGATCCGTGTCGTCATGCTGCACCCCGGCGTGACCTTCGATCAGGTACAGGACGCGACCGGCTTCGCGCTCGAAGCCGCAGACGAAATCAAAACCACCCCCGCCCCGACCGCCGAACAGCTCGCGATCATCGCGCGGCTCGACCCGCATGGTCTGCGCGCGGGCGTGATCAAGGACAACCCCGCGGGCAGGAGGAGCTGAGCCATGAGCGATCAGAATGACGGGCTGGTCCCGCCGGTCGACGAAACGCCGGTTTACGAAACCGACACGCCGGTCCTTTACGAGGCGGCCGACGGCATTGCGTGGGTGACGCTCAACCGCCCGCAATATCACAATGTCCAGAACAGCCAGATGACCTATGCGCTCGACGACGCCTTCTTCCGCGCGGTCGACGACGATGCGGTCAAGGTCATCGTCCTCAAATCGGACGCCAAGCATTTCAGCGCCGGGCACGACATCGGTACGCCCGGACGCGACTTCCACTCGCGCGTCGACCGCCGGCTGATGTGGTACGATCACTCGACGAAGGCAGGCGCCGAAAAGGCCTATGCCCGCGAGCATGAACAATATCTGGGCATGTGCAAAAGGTGGCGCGACATTCCCAAGCCCACGATCGCGCAGGTCCACGGCGGCTGCATCGCCGGCGGGCTGATGCTCGCGTGGGTGTGCGACCTCATCATCGCGTCGGACGACGCCTTTTTTCAGGACCCGGTGCTCCAGATGGGCTTTCCGGGGCTCGAATATTTCGCGCATTGCCACGAACTCAACGTCCGGCTCGCCAAGGAATTCCTGTTCCTCGGCGAGCGGATGAGCGCCCCGCGCGCGCGCGAAGCGGGGATGGTCAACCGCGTCGTGCCGCGCGCCGACCTCGCCGACGAGGTAAAGCGCGTGGCCGAACGGATCGCCGCGCAGCCGCGCCTCGCGCTGCAGCTCGCGAAGCAGGCGTGCAATCATATGGAGACGCTGGCGGGCAAGAACGCCGGAATCGACGCGGCGTTCGGCTATCATCATTTCGCGCACGCCAACAACAGCCTCGTCAAGGGCGACTATATCGCCGGGTTCGACGGCAAGAAGATGGCGGCGGCGAACAAGAAGGACGCCGGGGCGGACTGATGGCCGATCCGCTCGCCACCATATTGACCGAACGGCTCGGCTGCCGGCTGCCGGTGATCCAGACCGCAATGGGCTGGATCGCGACGCCGGGGCTCGTAATCGCGTCGAGCGAGGCGGGTGCCTTCGGCTTTCTCGCAGGCGCTGTAATGCAGCCGGCCGAACTTGAGGCCGCGATCGTTGCGGTCAAGGCGGGTACGAAGCAGCCCTTCGGCGTCAATTTCCACATGTTCCAGCCCGGCGCGGCGGAGATTGTCGAGATCATCCTGAAGCACCGCGACCAGGTGCGCGCGGTCAGCTTCGGGCGCGGCCCCGATGCGAAGATGATCGGCCGCTTCAGGGATGCGGGCATTCTCTGCGTGCCCACCGTCGGCGCGGTCAAACATGCGCAGAAGATGGTGCAACTCGGCGTCGACATGGTGACGGTGCAGGGCGGCGAAGGCGGCGGGCATACCGGATCGGTCGCCTCGACGATATTGCTGCCGCAAGTGCTCGACGCGGTGAAGGTGCCCGTGATCGCAGCGGGCGGCTTCGGCGACGGGCGCGGGCTCGCGGCGGCGCTGGCGTTCGGCGCGGTCGGCATCGCGATGGGCACGCGTTTTCTGATGACGCGCGAAAGCCCGATCCCCGAGCTGACCAAGGCACGCTACGTCAAGGCGGGCACCGACGACATCCTCGTCTCGACCAAGGTCGATGGCCTGCCGCAGCGGATGATCAGGAATGCGCTGCTGAACCGGATCGAACGTTCGAGCGGGATCGGCATCTGGCGCCGCGCGATCGAGAGCGGGCTCGCGATGAAGCGCAAGACCGGCGCCTCGTTCGGCGAACTGTTCAAGGCAGCAAAGGGCATGACCAGCCACGGCGGGCTGACGCTGCCGCAGGCGATGATGGCCGCCTCCGCGCCGATGCTGATCCAGAAGGCGGTGGTCGAAGGCGACCCCGATCACGGGCTGATGGCGACGGGTCTCGTCGCCGGACGCCTCGACGATCTGCCGCGCTGCGCCGAGCTGCTCGGCGATCTCGAGCGCGACGCGCGCGCGCGCCTCGCCGCCCTTTCCTCTTCACCGCAAACGGGGGCCTGACCCATGCCGATCCATACCGAGATCAACGACCGCATCGCCGAGATCGTCTTCGACGTCCCGCCGGTCAACGCATTCGACAGCGCAACGTGGAACAGCCTGCCCGCGATCATCCGCGAGGCGGGGCAAAACCCCGAGGTCAATGTCGTGCTGATCCGCGCCGCCGAAAGCGCGCGCGGCTTCTGCGGCGGCGTCGACATCAAGGAGATGCAGGCGCATCCCGAGCGCATCACCCTGCTCAATCGCGGCAATTACCTGACCTTCAAGGCGGTGCGCGACTGCGAAGTGCCCGTCGTCGTCGCAGTCCATAAATTCGTGATCGGCGGCGGCATCGGCATCTGCGGCGCGAGCGACACGATCATCGCCGCCGACGACGCTTATTTCTCGCTGCCCGAGGTCGACCGCGGCGCGATGGGCGGCGCCTCGCACCTCTCGCGTATGCTGCCGCTGCACAAGGTGCGCGCGGCCTTCTTCACCGGCGGCAATATCCCGGTCGAGGAAGCCTACCGCCTCGGCGCGGTCGAAAAGGTCGTCCCGCGCGACGCGCTCGTCGGGGAAGCGCGCGCCTTTGCCAGCGTGATCGCGAGCAAGTCGCGCAAGGCGCTGGTGATCGCGAAGGAAGCGCTCAACGGGCTCGAAGAACGCGACGTCGATCGCGGCTATCGCTGGGAACAGGGCTTCACGCTCGAAATGTATATGCACGAAGACAGTCAGAAGTCGCGCGACGCCTTCGTCGAGACGGGCAAGGCGGCCGAATTCTGATGGATCTCGCCTACACCCCCGAACAACAGGATTTCCGCGCCGAAGTACGCGCGTGGATGGAAACGAACGTCCCGAAGGAACCGCTGGTCACCTTGGAGCGCGAGGACGGCTATCACCAGCATGTCGAGTGGGAGCGCAAGCTCGCCAGCGGCAATTGGGGCATGGTGACCTGGCCCGAGGCCTATGGCGGGCGCGGGCTCGACCTCATCCAGTGGCTGATCTTCGAGGAAGAATATTATCGCGCCGGCGCGCCGCTGCGCGTCAACCAGAACGGCATCTTCCTGCTCGGCCCGACCGTCATGGAATTCGGCACCGACGAACAGAAGGCGCGTTTCCTGACCCCGATGGCGAAGGGCGAGGTGATCTGGGCGCAGGCCTGGTCCGAACCCAATGCGGGATCGGACATGGCGGCGATCACGTCGAAGGCGATCCGCGACGGCGACCATTATGTCATCTCGGGCCAAAAGACCTGGTCGAGCCGCGCGAGCTTTGCCGACTGGGGCTTTGGCCTGTTCCGCACCGACCCCGAATCCAAGCGCCACAAGGGGCTCAGCTTCATCCTGTTCGATCTCAATGCCCCCGGCGTCACGCGCCGGCCGATCCGCCAGCTCCACGGCGATCCGGGCTTTGCCGAACTCTTCTTCGACGAAGTGCGCGTGCCGGTGGCAAACCGCATCGCGGGCGAAGGCGAAGGCTGGAACGTCGCGATGGCGACCGCGGGCTTCGAGCGCGGGCTGATGCTGCGCTCGCCCGCACGCTTTCAGGCCGCCGCCGAACGCCTCGTCAGGTTGTTCCGCCAGCATGAGGCGAAGGCCGCACCCGCCGTGCGCGAGCAGGTGATGCAGGCATGGATGGACGCGCAGGCCTATGCCTACAACACCTATGCCGTCGCGTCGAAGATTATGGCGGGCGGGCATATCGGTGCCGAGGCGAGCCTCAACAAGATCTTCTGGTCCGAACTCGACCGCGCCGCGCACCGCACCGCGATGCAGATCCTCGGCGCCTCGGCCGAGCTCCGTCGCCTCGACGGCGGCACGCTCAACATGTGGCTCGAAGGCTATATCTTCTCGCTGTCGGGCCCGATCTACGCCGGGTCGAACGAGATCCAGCGCAACATCATCGCCGAGCGGCTGCTCGGCCTGCCGAGGTAAGCGGGTCATGGACTTCACGATCACCGAAGATCAGGCGACGCTGACGCAGGGTGTGCGCGACTATCTCGCCGGCGTCCACACGCCCGAAGTGCTGCGCGCGCTCGACGCCAGCGACAGCCGCCGTTCGCCTGACGTCTGGCAGGGGCTCGTCGAGATGGGCCTGCCCGGCCTGCTCGTTCCAGAGGCCGAAGGCGGGCTCGGCCTGTCACTGCTCGACGCGGTGCTGATCGCCGCCGAATTCGGCCGCGCGGGGGTCGCCGAACCGCTCGCCGAAACCGCGCTCGTCGCCGCGCCCCTGCTCGCCAAGGCGGGCGGACAGGAAGCATTGCTCACGGCGATTGCCGCCGGCGAGGCAAAGGTCGCGCTCCAGCATCCGGTCAATCCGTGGGTCGCCGACCTCGATGCCGCGAGCCATATCCTGTCGGTGAAGGACGGCGCGCTGCTGCTCGCCGAAAGGAGCGGCGGCGCCGAGCTGATCGACAGCGTCGACCCGCTCCGCCGTCTCTATGCGCCCGTTGCCGCTGCGGGCACTGCCGTCGGATCGGCCGACGCGCTGCTCGACCATGCGGCGCTGATCGCTGCGGCGCAGCTTGTCGGCGTCGCCGATGCGATGCTCGAACAGGCGACCGACTATACGAAGAACCGCAGCCAGTTCGGCCAGCCGATCGGCAGCTTTCAGGCGGTCAAGCATCACCTCGCGACCGCGGTGGTGAAGATCGAGTTCGCCAAGCCGGTGATCCAGCGCGCCGCCATCGCCCTGCAGGAAAACGCTGCCAGCGCACCGGTCCACATCAGCCATGCCAAGCTCGCCGCCGCCGACGCGGCATGGGCGATGAGCGAGACCGCGATCCAGACGCATGGCGCGATGGGCTATACCTACGAGGTCGACCTGCATTTCTGGATGAAGCGCGCATGGGCGCTCGCCGGCGCATGGGGCGACCGCGCCTTCCATCTCGCGCGCATCGACGCCGCCGTCATCGGCGGCGCGCTGCCGATCGGCCCCGGCCACAGCTTCGCATAAGGAACAGGAACATGGCTGAAGCCTATATCATCGACGCCGTCCGCACCCCGATCGGGCGCAAGAAAGGCAGCCTCGCCGCCGTCCACCCCGCCGACCTCGCCGCACACCCGATCAAGGCGCTCGTCGAGCGCACCGGGATCGACGCTAATCTGGTCGACGATGTCGTCTGGGGTTGCTGCGACACGATCGGCCCGCAGGCGGGCGACATCGGCCGCACCGCGTGGCTCGTCGCGGGGCTTCCCGAACATGTCCCCGGCACGACGATCGACCGCCAGTGCGGATCGTCGCAGCAAGCGGTGCACTTCGCCGCGCAAGGCGTGATGAGCGGGACGCAGGATCTGGTCGTCGCGGGCGGCAGCCAGGCGATGAACACCATCCCGATTTCGGCGGCGATGGTTGCGGGGCAGGCCTATGGCTTCGACAGCCCGTTCATCGGCGCCCGAGGCTGGGACGCACGCTACGGCGCGCAAGAGATCAACCAGATCAAGTCGGCCGAGATGATCGCGAACAAGTGGCAGATCACCCGCGCCGCGATGGAAGAATTCGCAACAGAATCCCACCGCCGCGCGCAAGCCGCCATCGACAATGGCTGGTTCAAGGCCGAGATCGCGCCCTTCGAAGGGCTGGAGCAGGACGAAACCGTCCGCCCCCAGACGACCCCCGAAGGGCTCGCGACGCTGAAGACCGTCAACGAAGGCGGTGTGATCACCGCGGGCATCGCGAGCCAGAATTGCGACGGCGCCGCGGCGCTGCTGATCGCGAGCGAAGCCGCGGTGAAGGCGCATGGGCTGAAGCCCCGCGCACGTATCCATCATCTGTCGGTCCGCGCCGACAATCCGGTGTGGATGCTCACCGGCCCGATTCCCGCGACGAAATATGCGCTCGAAAAGGCGGGTATGACGGTGGACGACATCGACCTGTTCGAATGCAATGAAGCGTTCGCAAGCATCCCGATGGCGTGGATGCAGGAACTCGGCGTCAGCCATGAAAAGGTCAATGTGCAGGGCGGCGCGATCGCGCTCGGCCATCCGATCGGCGCGACCGGCGCGCGCCTGATGACCACCCTGCTTGGCGCGCTCGAACGCACCGGCGGTCGCTATGGCCTCCAGACCATGTGCGAAGGCGGCGGCCAGGCCAACGTCACCATCATCGAAAGGCTGTAAGACCAATGGGTATCTGCGACGGACGGACCGTCATCATCACCGGCGCGGCGCGCGGCCTTGGCCGCTCCTATGCGCTCGCCTTCGCGGCCGAAGGCGCCAATGTCGTCGTCAACGATATCGGCACCAGCCTGTCGGGCGAAGGCCGCGACACTTCCGCCGCCGCCGACCTCGTCGCCGAAATCAAGGCCGCGGGCGGGAGCGCGATCGCCAATTATGAGGACGTCACCGACTGGGACGCCGCCAAGCGCATCGTCGATGCCGCGGTCGCGGCGTTCGGCAGCCTCCACGTCGTCGTCAACAACGCCGGGATCGTCCGCGATCGCATGTTCGTGTCGGCAACGCCCGAGGAATGGGACGCGACGATGCACGTCCATCTGCGCGGCCATTTCTGCGTCAGCCGCCACGCGGTCGATTATTGGCGCGCACAGCAGAAGGCGGGCAATGTGGTCGACGCCCGTATCATCAACACCACCAGCGGCGCGGGTCTCCAGGGCTCGATCGCGCAAGCGGCCTATTCGACCGCGAAGGGCGGCATCGCAGCGCTGACGCTCGTACAGGCGGCCGAGCTTGGCCGCTATGGCATCACCGCCAATGCGCTCGCCCCCGCCGCACGCACGCGGATGACCGAAGGCGCCTTTGCCGACAAGATGGCGGCGGTCGAGACCGGTTTCGACGTACAGGACCCAGATAATATCGCCCCCACCGTGGTGTGGCTGGGTTCGGAGGCGTCGAAGCATGTCACCGGTTGCGTCTTCGAACTCGAGGGCGGCCGCATCACGATCGAGGATGGCTGGGACCTTGGCCCCACGGTCGATCAGCAAGCCAAGTGGAACCCCGCCGATGTCGGCGGAGCGGTCGACAAGCTGCTCGCCGAACGCCGCGAGCCCCGCAAGGTCTGGGGCAGCTAGGATGCACTTCGCCTTCACCGACGAACAGGCGATGATCGCCGAAACGGCGAAGGCCTTCTTTGCCGAACAGGTGACGAGCGAGCGCACCCGCGCCGCGATGGCCGGCACCGGCGTTGACGATGCGCTGTGGAAAGCCCTTGTCGGCGAACTGGGTCTCGCCGGCGTCGCGCTTCCCGAGGAACGGGGTGGTGCGGGGCTCGGTATGGTCGAGCTCGCGATCGTCGCCGAGGAAGCGGGCCGGCAGGTTGCGCCGCTCCCCTTCCTCGCCAGCCTTTGCCTCGCCGCACCCGCGATCCTTGCCGGGGGTACCGACGAACAGAAAAAGTTGCTCCCGCTGCTCGCCGCGGGCGATCTTGTCGCGAGCTTCGCCATGGACGACGGCCGCGGCGCGCTGCTCGCACCGCATGGCGCCACCGCGGACCTGTATGTCCTTTCGACGGGCGATGGTGTCTCGATCCTCCAGCGCGATGCACCGGGGCTTTCAGTCGTACCGCTGACCTCGATGGATCAGACGCGCCCCTATGCGCGGATCGAAATCGGCGATGCCGTGCCCGATCCGCTGGCCGATCCGCGCGCCGCCGTCGCGGCGGCGCTCGCCACCGGCCGGCTCGCGATCGCCGCCGACGCGCTCGGCGGCGCGCAAGCCTGCCTCGACCGTACCGTCGCCTATGCGCAGGAACGCGTCCAGTTCGGCCGCCCGATCGGCAGCTTTCAGGCGGTCAAGCATCGCCTTGCCGACATGATGGTCGCGATCGAGCAGGCGCGCTCGGCGGTCTATTGGGCGGCGTGCGCGATCGACGAGGGATCGGACGAGGCGCAATTCGCGGTCCATGCCGCAAAAGCCTTTGCCTGCGACACCTACAGCCACTGCGCGGGCGAGATGATCCAGCTCCACGGCGGGATCGGCTTCACCTGGGAGCATGACGCGCACCTCTTTTTCAAGCGCGCGCGCAGCAATGCGAGCCTGCTCGGCACCCCCGACTGGCATCGCGAACACGTCGCGCAACTCGCCGGACTGGATCGGGCCGCATGAAACTCGGTTTTTCTCCCGAAGAGGAAGCCTTCCGCGCCGAAGCGGCGGCGTGGCTGCGGAGCGAACTCGAAGGTCCGTTCGCGGACGTCCGCGGCGTCACCAGCCTCGTCGAAATGCCCGAACGCCGCCGTGACTGGGAAAAGCGGCTCGGCGAGGCGGGCTGGAGCTGCGTCGGCTGGCCACGCGCCTATGGCGGGCGTGATGCGACGCTCGCCGAACAGGTGATCTTTGCCGAGGAATATGCGCGCGCGGGCGCGCCGCCGCGGCTCAACCATATCGGCATCGAGCTTGCCGGCCCCACCATCCTCGCCTTCGGCACCGAAGAACAGAAGATGCGCTTTTTGCCCGGGATCGCGAAAGGCGAGGAAATCTGGTGCCAAGGCTATTCCGAGCCCGGCGCCGGATCCGACCTTGCAAATGTCCGCACACGCGCGCGGCGCGAGGGCGACGATTGGGTGATCGAGGGGCAAAAGGTCTGGACCAGTCTCGCGCAATTTTCCGACTGGATCTTCATGATCGTTCGCAGCGAGGAGGGATCGAAGGGGCCCAAGGGTCTGTCCTTCCTGCTCGTGCCCGTTGATCAGCCCGGCGTCGCCGTCCGTCCGATCCACCAGATCACCGGCGAAGCCGAGTTCAACGAAACCTTCTTCGATGGCGCGCGCACCGGTGCCGCGAACATCCTCGGCAAACCCGGCGACGGGTGGAAGGTCGCGATGGGCCTTCTCGGTTTCGAGCGCGGCGTCTCGACGCTCGCACAGCAGATGGGGTTCCGCAACGAACTCGACGCCGTGATCGCCGCGGCGCGCGCCAATGGCGAGGCCAGAAATCCGCTGATCCGCCAGCGCATCGCCAAGGCCGAAATCGGCCTCCGGCTGATGCGCTACGGCGCGCTCCGCATGCTGAGCGGCGCCGAGGGCGGGACGCTCGATCCCGCGGCGCTCACTTACAAGATCCAGTGGGCGACCTGGCGACGCGACCTCGGCGAACTCGCGATGGACGTGCTGGGCGTGGCGGGGGAGACCGTCCCGGGGCACGATTATGCCTTCCCGCTTCTCCCCAACCTCTATCTCCACAGCCGCGCCGACACGATCTACGGCGGCACCAACGAGATCCAGCGCAACATCATCGCCGAGCGCGCGCTCGGCCTGCCGCGCGAACCGCGCGGCGACCTCAGGTAAAGGAACCGAAACGTGGCACGTCCCGCCCCCGAATACCCGACCCCCACCGGCCTCCTCAAGGGCAAAACCGTGCTGATCACCGCTGCGGCGGGCAGCGGCATCGGCGGCGCCGTCGCGCAGCGCGCGGCCGAGGAAGGGGCGACGCTCTTCCTGTCGGACATGCACGAGCGCCGGCTGGGTGAGACGGCCGACCGGATCGAAGGCCTGGGCTTCGCCCGCCCCGGTACGCTCGTCTGCGACGTCACCGACGAGGCGCAGGTGCAGGCGCTCGTTTCGGGCGCGATCGGTACGATGGGGCATGTCGATGTGCTCATCAACAACGCCGGGCTCGGCGGCGCCGCGCCGGTCGTCGAGATGACCGACGACCAGTGGCACAAGGTGCTCGACGTGACGCTGACCAGCGTCTTCCGCATGACACGCGCGATGCTTCCGCACATGTACGCGCGTCAGCAGGGCGCGATCGTCAACAACGCCTCGGTGCTCGGCTGGCGCGCGCAGAAGCTGCAGGCGCATTATGCCGCGGCCAAGGCGGGCGTGATGGCCTTCACCCGCTGCTCGGCGCTCGAGGCGGCCGAGCAGGGCGTGCGGATCAACGCGGTATCGCCCAGCCTCGCGATGCACGCCTCGCTGTCGAAGGTGACGCCGCCGGGACTGCTCGAGGAGCTCACCGAGAAGGAGGCCTTCGGCCGATATGCCGAGCCATGGGAGGTCGCGAACGTGATGCTCTTCCTCGCAAGCGACCTGTCGTCCTACATGGCCGGCGAAGTCGTTTCGGTGTCGAGCCAGCAGGCATGAGCGCACGCATCTTCGAAACCCCCGCGGCGCTGCTCGACGCGGTGGGCGAGCAATTCGGACCGGGCGAATGGGTCGCGATCGAACAGGGTCGCATCGACATGTTCGCCCAGGCAACCGACGATCACCAATGGATTCACGTCGATCCCGAACGCGCGAAGGAGGGCCCCTTTGGCGGCACGATCGCGCATGGCTATCTGACGATGAGCCTCGTCAACCGCTTCCTGCCCGAACTGATCGAGGTTCGCGGCGTCGCGATGGGCGTCAATATCGGCACCGACAATCTGCGCTTCCTCAATCCGGTCCGCGCGGGCAGCCGTATTCGCGGCAAGGGCGAACTGGTCAAGGCCGAAGGGGCCAAGGGGGGCATCCAGGCAGTGGTGCGCGTGACGGTCGAGATCGAGGGTGAGGAAAAGCCCGCCTGCGTCGTCGATACGATCAGTCGCTTCTATCCGGTAACCTAGATATGTCCGGGGGAGGGAAGCGCACGCTCCCCCTTCGTCAGCCCGGAGGAAACAGCCGGGCGGCCGATGAAGCCGCCGCCGCTCAGACGCAGGCTTCGATCGCCGCGAGGTGACGCGCCTTGGCCGCGTCATCGAGGAACGAGCCGGTGAAGCTGTTGCACGCAAGCGTGACGAGCTCGTCCCGCGACAGATCGAGCGCGTTGGCAACGGCGAGGTAATTGGCGTTCACATAGCCGCCGAAATAGCTGGGATCGTCGCTGTTCACCGTCGCGCGCAAACCGGCGTCGAGCATGGTCCTGAGCGGATGGTCGGCAATGTCGTTCACGACGCAGAGCTTCAGATTCGACAGCGGGCAGACGGTGAGCGTCATGCCTTCGTCGGCAAGGCGCCTGACCAGCGCCGCGTCCTCGAGGCTGCGATTGCCATGGTCGATGCGGTCGACCCCGAGCAGGTCGAGCGCTTCGCGGACATAGGCAGGCGGGCCTTCCTCGCCGGCATGGGCGACGATTTTCAGGCCAAGGCCCCGGGCACGGGCAAAGACGCGTTCGAACTTCGCGGGCGGGTGGCCGACTTCGGACGAGTCGAGCCCGACACCGGTGATGCGGTCGAGAAAGGGCAAGGCCTCGTCGAGCGTCGCCTCGGCTTCGGCCTCGCTGAGATGGCGGAGGAAGCACATGATCAGCTTCGAACTCATGCCGTAGCGCGCCCCGGCATCGTCGAGCGCGCGGGTGATGCCGGCGATCACCGTCGCGAAGGCGATGCCGCGTTCGGTATGACCCTGCGGGTCGAAGAAAATCTCGATATGCCGGACATTGTCGGCGTTGGCGCGTGCGCAATAGGCGGCGGTGAGGTCGTGGAAATCCTGTTCGGTGTGGAGGACGCCCATGCCCTGATAATAGATGTCGAGAAAATCCTGGAGGTTCGAGAAGGCATAGGCGGCGCGCACTTCCTCGACGCTGGCGAAGGGGATCGCGACATTGTTGCGCTGCGCGAGCTCGAACATCAGTTCGGGCTCGAGCGAGCCTTCGATGTGAAGATGCAGCTCGGCCTTGGGGAGAGCGGCGATGAAGGCGGCGCGCTCGTCGCGCGTGGCGAAACCGTCAGGCACCGGGCACCTCCTCGTCGCGCAGGATGATCGCCGCCTCGGGCTTGTGGCGGCGGATCTCCTCGATCGTCAGCCCGTCGATCTCGTGCGGAAAGATCAGCCACTGGTCGGTTTCATGGACGAAATAGTCGGGGTGCAGGTCGGTAACGTTCCGCCCGGGCTTGAACCAGACGGTCGCGATGCGGATGTCGCGCGGCATGTTGTTGCGGCAGCGCGCCCTGAGTTCAGCGATGAAGGCCCGGATGCTGCGACCGCTGTCGAAGACATCGTCGATGATCAGCAGGCGGTCCTCGGGGTTCAGCGTGTCGATCAGATAGCCGAGGGCGAAGACTTTCACATGCGGGTCCTGCTGATCGATGCCTTTGTAGGAGGAGGTGCGGATCGCGATATGGTCGCAGTGGTGGCCGTGATAGTCGAGCAGTTCCTGCACCGCGATGCCGACCGGCGCACCGCCGCGCCAGATGCCGACGAGGTGCGTCGGCCTGAAGTCGCTGTCGATGACCTGCATGCCGAGACGCAGCGAGTCCGCGAGCAGATCGTTTGCGCTGATGAAGATTTTGGCGTCGCTCATGAACGCGGATTAATCCCGTGCGATGACGCCTGCAAGACGCGTCCGATCCCGCCGGTGCAAGTGTGCTCGCGGTAGATCCGGCATATATCAGGCGGCGATCAGCACGCCGTGATAGGTGCGGTCCTCGAACGCGCGGCCCGCACCCATCGCGACGCAGATCAGCGCGTCGTCGGCGACCACCACCGGCAGCCCCGTCGCGCGCGCGATCGCGTCGTCCATGCGGCGCAGCAGCGCACCGCCGCCGGTCAGCGTGATGCCTTCGTCGATGATGTCGGCCGACAGTTCGGGCGGCGTCTGTTCCAGCGCCGCACGTACCGCGCTGACAATCTGTCCGACGGGTTCGGCCAGCGCCTCGGCGACCTCGGCCTCGGTCACCTGCACCTCCGCCGGGCGGCCGGTGACGAGGTCGCGCCCCTTGACGCCCATGACCATCCCCTTCCCTTCGGGCGGGGTCGCGCAGCCGATCGTCAGCTTCACGCGTTCGGCGGTCATTTCGCCGACCATCAGATTATGCTTGCGGCGGATGAAGGACGAAATCATCTCGTCCATCTTGTCGCCGCCGACGCGTACCGAATTGCTGTAGGCGATGCCGCTCAGCGACAGGACTGCGACCTCGGTCGTGCCGCCGCCGATGTCGACGACCATCGCCCCTCGCGGTTCGGCGATCGGCAGCCCGGCGCCGATCGCCGCGGCGAGCGATTCCTCGATCAGCTGGACCGAGGCCGCCCCGGCATTGCTGGCAGCGTCGCGGATCGCGCGGCGTTCGACCATCGTCGATCCCGACGGTACGCAGATCACGACATGGCTGCGCTGGATGAAACGGCTGGGGCCGCCCTGCGCCTTGTCCATGAAATGCTTCAGCATCTGTTCGGCGACGTCGATGTCGGCGATCACCCCGTCGCGCAGGGGGCGGATCGCCTGGATATTGTCGGGTGTCTTGCCCATCATCGGCTTCGCCTCGTCGCCGACCACCTTGACGCGGCGCACGCCGTCGCGCGTCTCGAGCGCAACGACCGACGGTTCGTTGAGCACGATGCCCTTGTCGCGCACATAAACCACGGTGTTCACGGTACCCAGGTCGATGGCCATATTGTGCGCGGCCGACGCAAACCGATTAAAAAACTTCATATACGGGGCAAATGCCTTCGGGAATGAACGGAAGAATCAGGCGTGTCTGGCCCTGCTGCGCCCTCGACGTCTGTCTTATTGTCGACTGCGCCGCACATGCGGGCGCGTCAACGAATGCCGCCGCCAATACTGCCAGAACGGTGGTTTCTCAGGCCCGGCTGTTCGACCGGTTCAGGAATCGCGACCATCCGAGCCCGGGACGAGGAATTTCAGCCCCTGCAGCCGCACGACGCGGTCTTCGACGCAGACCGGTGCGGCGATCAGCCGCATCCAGCGGCGCGGCGCCGTCGCCGGCCGGATTTCGACATCGAGCGTGAAGCCGCGCCGGTGCCGGATCGCATAGGCGCGCAGCTTCTCCATCGCCGCGCGCGAGCCCTCGGCGTAAAGTGCGACGGCCTCCTCGCGCGTCACGGCCGCGCCGCGCGGGATACCGAAGATATCATGGACCTCGTCCGACCAGCTCAACCGGTCGTTGTCGGCGAGGTCGCATTCCCATTGCCCGATCCGCGCCCGCCCCGGCGCCAGCCGCGCCGCGACATCGACGACGTCGGGGATCGGATCGAGCGTGTCGCACGCGTGCAATTGCCCCAGTTCGAAAAACCGCTCGCGCTCGTAGAGCGGCCAGCTGTGATGGACGGGCAAGGGATGGGTCGGCTTCAACGCGCTGGTCTTCCGCTGTGTCGCCCGAGGATAGGCGCGCGCCGCTTAACAACTGGTTCGGATGTTGGACAGCCCCCTTGCGCGCGCTATCGCCCGCGCGCCAGCGCGATCCCTGCCAGATTCTGCGTCCGTCTGACATGGCGAACCAAGGGCGCCGGCCCGTCGCCGGCAAGCATCCGGAACGTGGCAAGATGCTCCACCGCGCTTCCCCTCGCACGCAAAGCGCCGTTCGCCTGTTCCACAACCGCTGCTGCATCGCCGAGCAGGATGAAATTGGCGAGCTCCATGTCCCTTGCGAGCCGCAGCGCCGCGATCAGCGCCAGCCATTCGGCGTCCATGCTGCTGCCGATCCCCGCGTCGCGCACGACCACCGCAGCGCCTCCTGTGACGACGGCGGTTTCCATCTTCCCCGGATTGGGACGGCACCCGCCGTCGAAATAGATCTTGATGCGTCGCATCGTCATCCCGCTATTCTGGCCGGTCAGAATTTGCCGCGCACCGAAAGGGAAAATATCGGGCCGATCAACCGGTCGCGCTCTTCGACAAAGGCGACCGGGCTTTCGCCGCGTACCCCCGTATAAATGGTCCGGTCGCGCTTCGATCGGGCATTGGCGATGTTGCGAACCTGCGCCCGGACGGTCAACCCCATCACATTCTTGTGCTCGACAAAAACCGACGCCCACACCGGGCCCTCCCACACCTTGTCGATCTGGTTGCGGCGATAATTGGGCTGATAGTGCGAATATTCGGCGTCGCCGCCCCACGCCCAGTCGGTGCCCGCGATATCGTGGCGCAGTCCCAGACTGATATAGGTGTCGTTGAGGCCGCTATATTGCCTTTTTTCGCCGGTGAAGGGATCGCGCAGCGACGTGTTCTGATACAGCATCCTGGTGTCGACCCTGACGCCTTTCAGCCCTGCGGGATCGAGGTTGATCGTCGAGGTCCAGTCGATCGCGTTCACTTTCGCTTTCGCGATGTTGCCGACCGCTTCGCCATCCACACCGACCGGAATCACGTCGACGCGATCCTCGACCTCGCGATGGATCAACATGATCTTGGTCGAGCCCCAAGCGCCGAATTTCTTGTTGATCTCGGCCTCGTAACTCCAATCCTGCTGGGGACGAAGATCATTGTTGCTCTCATTCTGGTTGCCGTCGTTCAGGAAGGCACGGGCCAGAAAATCATAGAAGGACAGCTGCAGCACCCGCCGGCGAATCTTCAGCGACGCGTCGAAATCGGCGGTCGGCGTCCACGCGAGCGAGATCGACCCCTTGGGCCGGAAAAAGCTGCGCGTCAGGCCGTTCACCCCGGTCTGGGTGATCGTCGAATGTTCGGCCCCCGCGACGATCTGGAAATTCAGCTTGTCGGTCAGCTTGCGCCCGAAGCTCAAAAGCCCCTCGTAACGATCCTCGCTCACCCCGCCCGTTCCGCCTGCGAATGGCTGATCGACGAAGGTCCCCGACGGATCGAGCACAGCGATCGACGCGACATTGTCGAGCGTGTTGAACGCCGCCTCGCCCGACAATTGCCAGTCGCCGCCGAACATCTTCCATTGATATTCGCCGCGCCCGATCGTCTCGCCGATGTCGCCCGTCTGCGCAAAACGGTCGCCGGTGGCAATGCCGCCTTCGGGGGTTGTGATGATTTCCTGGGCGTAGGGTTCGTGGCTGAACCGTCGAAGCCCGATCAGTTTCAGCTTCCCGGGACCGACGCCGAACTGGAGATCGCCGCTGACTTCGTAATTCCACCGGTCCTCATTTTCATACACGGTGCGGAGGCGGTCGGACGATCCCGGCCCGGTGCGCACGCCGTCTTCGTAATAGCGGTCGTAAATGCGCTGATAATGGCCGCCAAGGTTCGCGACGGTGTCGCCGGCGGGGTCCCAGGTGACCCGTCCCGACAGCTTCGGCGTGTCGTAATGGGTGTTCCAGACGTCGCGCCGGCGTTCGATGATCTGGCCCGCGCCATCATAGATGATTGTCGGCCCGCCCGCGCCGCTGCGCCGCGCATCGTCGTTGCTCAGCGCCGCTTCATATTCGACGTTCCCCGATCGTCCGCGCACCGACACGTCGCCGCGCGTCAGCAGCGGATCGGTATAATGCGCGCGAAATTCGGGCTTCCACGAAAACTGCCCCGAAAAGGCGTCGGCGCGATAGACGATGTTGGCGACCTGCCCCGACAGGCCCGGAATATCGAGCGTCGCGCCGTCGATAATCTCGATCCGCTCGACATTGCCCGCCGGGATGCGCGACAACTGCGTGTACATGTCGTCACCCTTGTTCGACGGCCGCTCGCCGTTGAACAGGACATTGCCCGTCGCCTGCCCCAGCCCGCGCAGATTTTCATTGTCGCGGATCTGGAAACTGGGAACCTGGTTCAGCATGTCATAGGCATTGTTCGGTGCGTAGCGGGTAAAGTCTGCAGGCGTATACACTTGCCGCGCCGCACTGCCGATCCCGCCTGCGGGACCTTCGGCTGATGCCGGCGGCGGTGTGTCGCCGGTCGGTACCGCCGCCTCCTGTGCCAGCACGGGCACCGCCGAAAGCGCGGCGGCCATCGCCGTCAGGCTGGCCAGTCGCTTCACTTCGCGTTCCTCCCGGTCGCGCGGTTCATCGCCTGCGCATAGTCGCCCGTCACGCCCAGCGCTTTCATGCTCACCACCTCCTCGGCATCGAGTTTCCGGTATCCGGCCGCCGCGAGGCCGCGCACATAAGCGCCGTCAACACCCAGCGCCTTGCACGCAATCGCGTCGTCGATATCGGTCAGCACCAGCGCTTCGGACTTGAGGTCGCGAATATAGTCGGGCCGCACGTCGAGCGCCGCCGCCGCGATCAGGTCGTCGGCATCCTTGGGCCGCACACCCTCACGCGTCAGCCCGTCGGCCAGGTCGATCGTCGCATCGACCATCAGCATCGCGAGCAAGGTCGAACGCTGGCCGGGCGAAAGGCCGCGGTCGCTCAGCTGCCGTTCGAAACCGGCGTCGGAGGTAAAGCGGCATTCGCCCGCCCCCTCGAACGCGCGCGTCAATGTGCCGGTGCACGCCAGCGTCCCCGCGTCGTGCGTCACGGTAAAGCGGACCGGACCCGCGGTGCCGCGCCCCAGCGCGGCCTGCGCGTCGGCGAAATCGGCCCGCGACCCGTCGAGCGCCTGGTCGCTGTTCGACTGCTTGTGCCGGATGCGCAGGCGCGGCGCGCCCTTCTTTCCGCCCGCCGGCTCGGCGACCCAGCGCACGTCGCCAAGGACGAGCGGATCGGCCGCGGCGGTCGCCGCCGAACAGGCGAGGATCGACAGCAACGCGGCGCCGCCGGCAAATATCAGGGCTTTCATCGGAGCACTCCTCCTCCGTGCGCCGGGCGAGCGTCATCGCTCGCCGCCGCAGCGGCGTTTCAAAACGGGGTTTCGATCAGGCGTCAGTGGGTTCGGACGAACGTCCGAACGTCAGTCGCGGGTTGGCCGCTCGGGCCGCTCGGGCGGCTCCGGCGTTTCGGGAAGTTCGATCCGGGCGGTCCGGCCATCGGCACGCCGCGCCTCGATCACACCGCGCTCCCTATCGATCGTCGCGACGCGGTCACCTTGGCGGGCCCTCAAGACCGGCCGCGCGGCAGCCGCCGGCTTTGGCCTGGCAACCGACCCGAACCCGCGCGTCGCGCGCAATTCGATCGCATCGTCGGCGTCGCGCATCCTGACGCCCGCCTTCTGCATGTCCGTCACGAAATCGCAATCGACCCCCATCGCCTTCAGCGCGATCAGATCGTCGACCCCAATGTCGGGAAAATGCGATTTCATGTCGCGCGCAAAGCCCGCGTTGACGCCGACGTGCCGTGCGCCGACCAGTTCGTCGAAATCGGCACCGGGGATGATGCTGCGCATCTGCCGGATATAGGCGGGATCGATCCCGCTCGCCTTCGCCGCGATGATGTCGTCGGCGCTCATTTCGCCGCCCTGTTCGCGCATCTCCGCAACATATTCGGGGGTTACCCCGACCGCGCGCATGCCCACCAGTTCCTCGGCGCTCAGCGCCTTCGTCGTTGCGGCGGCGGCGGTCTCGGCCGCGGCCGGCGCGTCTTCGGTGGCAGCCGGCTTTGCCGCCCCGACCGACTGCGCTGTGACGGTCGTCAATTGCCGGACGGTGGTCGAGGCGGCGCCGGCGTGGACCTCCGTCGCCGCCCCGGGCTTGGCCGTCGCCGAAAAGGCGGCGAGCGGCGCAGTGATACCGGCCAGCACCACCAGACTCATCAAGATCCAGCTCGCACTCGCCGGGCCGCGGCGCAAGCTGCCGTCGAGGACGCGGGTAATGCGGCGCTTCAAACTGTCCTTGCCCGGTGCGACGCCATGCGCGGCCAGCAGCGCGCCCTGATTGTCGTGGCGCGCCGCACCGACCAGCAGCGTCGCATAATCGGGACCGTCGATATCGGCCATCAGCACCGCATCGTCGGCGGCTTCCTCGCGCAACTGGTGGCTTTCGCGCGCCAGCATCCATACCAGCGGATTGAACCAGAAGACCGCGCAGGCGACGCGCGCGCCGAGCAGTTTCGCCCAGTCGAGCCGCGCGACATGCGCCAGTTCGTGCGCGATGATCGCCTCGGCCTCACCCGCTGCCGCTACCGCCTTCGGGCTCAGCACGATCGTCGGGCGCAGCACACCCCAGCTGATCGGCGAACGCAGCTCGCTGCTGACCAGCAGCGCGGTGCCATGCTTGAATCCCATGCGCCGCTGCGCCTCGGCGAGCGCCGACAGCCACGATCCCTCGACCAGTATCTCGGCGCGCGCGCGCATCGCGAACAGCCGGACGACGGCGAGCGCCATCACTCCAGATAGGAGCAGGAGCGGGAGCAGATAGAGAAAGGGGGCAAGGTCGCTCCACGAAAAGATGATCGGCGCCGATCCGGCACGTTCCACCACGACAGGGACTGACGTCGCGGCAGGTGCCGGATCGGTCGCCGATCCCCCTGTTGCCAGAATTCCGGAGGTCGACGCGGGCGCCGCCGCGAACCAGTCGGCGGGCAGCGGCGCCCACTGCGGCAGGAACAGGATCGCCGCGGGCAGCACAAGCAGCGCCGCGAGCCCCGCGTGCGCGATCATCGACCGTTCGCCCGCCGAGCGTGCGCGTGCGAGCCGCAGCAACGCCAGCGTCAGCGCGGCAACGACGACCGATTTCCAGGCGAGGCCCAGCAACATGGCGGTGTTCAGCATCACCCTCTCCCTTCGCGCGCCTTGGCGATCATCTTTTCGAGCTCGTCGAGCTCGCTGTTGCTCATCTCGTCCTGCATGCCGAGCAGCGCGGCGGCAGCGCTAGTCGCCGATCCGTTGAAAAAGACGCGCACGACCTGGCTCAGCGCCGACTTGCGCGCGGTCTTGTCCGACACGCTCGGCGCATAGACGAAGCCACGCTCCGACGCCTCGCGCACGACAAACCCCTTTGTCTCGAGGCGCTTCAGCATCGCGCGGATTGCCGAACCCGAAAGTTCGTCGGCCAGCGAATCGCCGATCTCGGTCACGGTCGACGCGCCGCGCTCGTACAGGATATCGACGATTTCGCGTTCCCGCGGGGGCAGACTGGACAGCATTCGAATCACCTCATGCGCTACATTTGTAGCGTGCTACATTTGTAGCGCCGGCTTGGCAAGGGGTTTTATTCGAATAATACACAGCGGCCAAAGGCGTTGGCTTCCGGCGGCACCGGCCCGGTGCCTCCTAGCCGCGCAGCAGGAACTTCTGTACCTTGCCCGCGGCGTTCATCGGCAACGCATCGCGTATCTCGACCCGCCGCGGCACCTTGTAGTTGGCCATATTGTCGCGGCACCACGCGATGATCTCCTCGGCCGTCACCGCCGCGCCCGGCCGCAGCACGACAAAGGCCATCGGCACTTCGCCGAGCCTTTCGTCGGGCACCCCGATCACCGCCGATTGCAGCACCGCGGGATGCGCGGCGAGCAGCCCTTCGATCTCGGCCGGATAGGCGTTGAAGCCGCCGACGATGAAAATGTCCTTCGCGCGGTCGGTGATCTTCACATTGCCGCGCGCGTCGCGCACTGCGATGTCGCCGGTGCGCAGCCAGCCGTCGGCGTCGATCGCCGCCGCGGTCGCCTCCGGGTCGTTGAAATAGCCCTGCATGACATTGGGACCGCGCACCAGAAGCTCGCCCGCTTCCCCCGTCCCGACGGCGTTTCCGTCCCGGTCGACCAACCGCACCTCGATGTCGCCCAGCGGGCGTCCGGCGGTGTTGGCGACCGTTTCCGCATCATCCTCCGCGCCGCACATCGTCACCACGCCGCACGTCTCGGTCAGGCCATAGGCGGTGAGGACGATATCGATGCCGAGCGTGCCGCGCATTTCCTCGATGAGCGCCACCGGGACCGAAGCGGCGCCGGTGATCGAGACGCGCAGCGACGACAGATCGTGGGCGTCGTGGCGCCCGGCGAGCAGGCTCTGGAAGATGGTCGGCGGGCCGGGGAGCAGCGTCACGCGCTCGGCCTCGATGCGCTTCAGCACCGTTTCGGTGTCGAACACCGCATGCGGCAGGACGGTCGCGCCGTGCATCAGCGCGACGAGCCATCCCGCCTTGTACCCGAAGCTGTGGAAGAAGGGATTGATGATCAGGAAATTGTCGCCGGGCCCATAGGAAAGCCGTGCGCCATAGGCGCGATACAGCCGGACATTCTGGCCGTGCGTCGTTACGGCACCCTTGGGATTGCCGGTGGTTCCCGAGGTGAAGAGGATGTCGCAGACATCGCCTTCGTCGAGCGCGGCCATCCGCGCCGCGACCTTGTCCGCCGCGGCATTCGCACCCCGCCCCAGAAAGTCCTGCCAGGGCATCCCGCCCCTGTCCCCGTCGAGCAGGACGATCCCGGCGAGGTCGGGCAGATCCTCGTCCCCGATCAGTGCGGGGTAGGCCGTGCCGAGGAATTCCGCGACGGTGAGCAGCAGCTTCGCCCCGCTCGCGCGCAATATATAGCCGGCCTCGCGGCCTTTCAGCCGGGTGTTGAGCGGCACGATCGCCGCGCCCGCGGCCTGCGCGCCGAGCGCCGCAAGAATCCACTCGATCGAATTGGGCGCCCATATCGCGACCCGATCACCCGGTGCGACACCTGCAGCAATGAAGGCCGCAGCGCCCGCATTTATCAGCGCCGGCAGATCGCGATAGGCGATCTCGCGGCCATCCTCGCCGCGGATCGCGACGCGCGCCGCATGGGCGGCCGCCGCATCCAGGATACTGT
Organism: Sphingopyxis sp.; assembly: GCA_017745175.1. Taxonomy (GTDB): domain Bacteria; phylum Pseudomonadota; class Alphaproteobacteria; order Sphingomonadales; family Sphingomonadaceae; genus Sphingopyxis. The sequence goes on from JAGHZY010000021.1 coordinate 76,089, forward strand.
GCGGGATGGTCGTCTTCGTCTCAGGCACCGTCATCGTCTCCCGGGCGCGTCGCGCCGAATGTCTTGCCAAGCCCCGGTGACGCGCCGCGCCGGACACGGCAACCCCTATACGGGGGGAATCCGCGGCACTGCCCACAGCATCGTTGCCGCGCGCCGTCGCGGGTCTATAGAGGCGCAAAGCGAAAGGCGGAAAGCGGAGCGGAGTCGGAATGCGGAGTTACAGGCCCATCGCCGAAGTCGACGAGCTGGTGACGCTGATCTATCGCGGCCCGCTCGAGGAAACGCCGTGGCAAGGCTTCCTCGAGGCGCTCAGCCGCCGGATGCAGTGCAAGAGCGCCGCGATCACGCTGCGCCTCAGCCGCCCGGGCATGCCGCCTTTCATCATCTGGGCGCCGCGCCCGCCGGTCAGCGAGCAGGAGGCGCGCCGTATCCAGCGCATCCACGCCGAAATGGGCGACCTCGATCCGCTGCGCAACGCGCTCGCACGCCCCGGCGACATCTATCGCCTGAGCGAGGTGATCTCGCCGGGCGAACTGCACGCGAGTCGCTTCTACAGCGAGATTTTGCGCCCCTATGGCATCGAATATCAGCTCGGCATGTATGTTTCCGAGCCGGGCGGCTGGGAAGGCAATGTCGGTCTGACCAGCGGGGCCGAAGGCGAGGATTTCAACGACGCCGACAAGGCGATGCTCCTCGCGCTGCGCCCGCATCTCGAACTGTCGCTCGCGCTGTTCGCGCGCCTGCGGCGCGAGGAAACCGAAGTGCAGGTGATGATCGACACGCTCGACCGGCTGACGCTGTGCACCTTCATTCTCGACGGCGCCGGGCGGATCCTGCGCACGAACAGCGCGGCTCGCGCGCTCGTCCGCTCGGACCGGGGACTGCGCGCCACGGGCGACCGCCTCGCGCTCGCGGGTTCCGCAGGCAACGCCCAGCTCCAGCAACTGATCGGCAAGGCGACGGACGCGCATCGCGACGGCGGCAGCTTTGCCGAGGGGCTTCGCGTCGACGCCGATTCCGACGGCCACCTCGGCATCCTCGTCCGCTCGATCGAGGCGCGCTCGCATTATGGCAATGAAGCGGGTCCGGCGGCGATCGTCTATGTGTCGGGGCTCGACACGCACCAGCCGCTCGAACGGCTCGTGGCACAGATATTCGACCTCACCCCGTCCGAAGCGCAGCTCGCGGCATTGCTCGCATCGGGGCTCAGTCTCTCTGAGGCCGCGGAAAAACTGGAGTTCACCGAGAACACCGTGCGCAGCTATTGCAAGACGATCCTCAGCAAGACCGGGGTCGGACGGCAGGCCGACCTCGTCCGGCTGATCCTGCGCAGCGTCGCGGTACTCGGCTGAATCCCTGCACTCCGCCTAGTCCAATTGGCCGATGCGGCGCCGCGCCGCGGCCCTAGACTCCTCCGGCAGCCCGCACGACCGGGCGCGGGACGAGGAGCGACGACGGACGATGGCAACGCAGGCGGATTCGACGGCCTTTCGCAATGCGCTGGGCTCCTTCGCGACCGGCGTGACGATCGTGACGACGCGCGACGCCGCGGGGCAGGATTGCGGGCTGACCGCGAACAGCTTCAACTCGGTGTCGCTCGATCCGCCGATGGTGCTGTGGAGCCTCGCGCGCAGTTCGATGAGCATGGACGCCTTTCGCGGTGCCGATCATTTCGCCGTCCACATCCTCGCCGCCGATCAGGAGCCGTTGTCGAACGGCTTCGCGAAGCGCGGCGCCGACAAGTTCGCGGGGCTGGCCCCCGAACGCGGCGCCGGCGGGGTGCCGCTGCTCACCGGTTGCGCGGCGCGCTTCCAGTGCCGCACCGCCTATCAATATGAGGGCGGCGACCATATCATCTTCGTCGGCGAAGTGATCGCCTTCGATCATGACGATCGCGCGCCGCTGCTCTTTCACGGCGGCCGCTACGCACTCGCCGCGCGCAAGGCGGCGGCGCTGACCGCCGGCAACGATATCGACGGCGATGCGCCGGGCCGTTTTGGCGAGGATTTCCTCGGCTATCTGATCGGCCGCGCGCATTTCCAGCTCTACGGCCGGATGCAGGCGAGTCTCGCGCAGCATCGCCTCGATGCCACTGACCATTTTGCGCTCAGCATCCTCGGCATCCAGGACGGCCGCACTGCGCAGGAGATTGCCGACATGATCGGCTTCACCGGCGCGCGCCTGACCGACGATCATGCGCACTCGCTCGCCGAACGCGGCATCGTCCGGCGCGAGACCCCGGGCGGGAGGCTGTGGCTGACCGACGCCGGACGCCGGACACTGATCGAGCTCGCGGCGGCGGCGAAGGCGGCGGAAGAAGACGCGCTCGGTGCCTTCGACGACAATGAGACGGCGTTGCTCAAGCATCTGCTCAAACATGTCATCCACAGCACCGACCCCGGCCTGCCCGATCCGTGGGCATCCGGCGCGGGTGAAGGCGAAGCCGAATGAGCGCGCCCGGTCTCGCCGGCCACGGTCCGATCCGCCAGATCGCCTGGGTGACCGGCGACCTCGACGCAGCGATCGGAGACTGGCGGACGATGGCGGGAGTCGGTCCGTGGACGGTCTACCGGAATGTCCGCCTCGACGGCGTCTTCCGCGGCGCCCCCGCAACCGTCACGATCGACGTCGGTCTTGCCTATCATCACGATATGCAGATCGAGCTGATCATGCCGCACGGCACAGGCCCCTCGCCCTATCATCGCGCCGACGGCAGCGCGATGGCGGGGCAACATCATGTCGCCTGGCTCGTCACCGATTTCGTCACCGCGGTCGACACGGCGATCGCCGCCGGGCTCGAGCCACTGTTCCGGGCGGAGAGCGGCCCCGCGACCCGCGTCGCCTACTTCGTCCCGGCGGGGGGCGCGAGCCCGCTGCTCGAACTGATCGAGGCGACACCCGCGCTCACCGAAGGGTTCGCGCAGGGGATCGCCGCAGCGCGCGGCTGGGAGGGCGACGATCCCGTCACGATCATCGACCTCGCGAGCTGAAAGGAAGGCAATGGAAAAGATCATCTACGCGCTGTGGAAAGACCCCGGCGAAGGGCGCGACCGGTTCAACGCCCGTCTGCTCGGCGAGATCGCCCCGAAGCTTGCCGGCGAAGCGCACGCAATGCGGGTCAACATCCAGGACGCGGCCGTCGCCGCGGGCAGTTCGCCGCGCCTGACTTCGCTCGCGCCGCAGATGGAGGCCGTCATCCAGCTCTGGCTCGACAGCGCCAATGATGCGCTGCGCGCCGGCGTCGATGCGATCATCGCCGAGGCCGCTCCGCGCCATGCGGCTTGGCTCGTCAGCGAATCGACGGTCCTGCCCAACCGGCTGCATCCGCCCGCGCCCGGTACGCGCACCGAAGGCTTCTCGCAGATCGTCTTTCTCGGCCTGCCGCCGCGCTTGAGTTGGCCGGCGTGGCGCGACATCTGGGAACGTCAGCATTCGCAGGTCGCTGTCGATACGCAGGCCAATTTCGAATATGTCCAGAATCTGGTGGTACGCCCGCTGACCTATGGCGCGCCCGGCATTGCCGCGATGGTCGAGGAATGTTTCCCCGCCGCCGCGCTCCGCGACGAAGCCGTCTATTTCGACGCGGTCGGCGACGCCGGCCGGCTCGCCGAACATCAGCGGCTGATGATGGAAAGCTGCGCGCGCTTCATCGATTTCGACCGGATCGACTGCATTCCGACGAGCCAATATGATTTCGCGCGCGTCGGCGGCTGAGCAACGAAAAGGCAGGAGAACCCCGATGACGAACAGCACCGAAGACCCGCTGGCCTATATCGACGCCGATGCGATCGTCCGTTCCGAACGCGTCGAGATCGCGGCGCCCGCGGCGCTGGTCTGGAACATCCTCGTCGACCTGCCGCGCTATGGCGAATGGAACCCCTTCTGCATCGCGGCGGAATCGACGCTCAAGATGGGTGCACCCGTCCACATGACGCTGAAGAGCTATATCGAAGAGGGCGTAACCTTCCCCAATTGCGAATATGTCTGCGCGTTCGAACCCCGCCGCCTGCTGTCGTGGGCGCTGCCGCACGACGACGTCTGGCCCTATCCGGCGCGGCGCGACCAGATCATCGAGGCACTGGGCGATGAACGATGCGCCTATCATTCGACCGACGCCTTTCTCGGGCCGAACGGCATCCATGTGATGCGCTTTGCAGGACCGTGGGTAAAGCGCGCCTTCGACGACACCGCGCGAGCGCTCAAGGCGCGCGCCGAGGCCATGCACGCCGCAGCATAGCCGGGGTCAGTGGCGGTTTCGGGGTGGGAAGCTGCCCCTTTTGTGCACCCCGGCGAAAGCCGGGGCCCAGCGCGGCAACATGCTAAGTTCACGTGGGAATTCTGGGCCCCGGCTTTCGCCGGGGTACACATCTCCATCGGCAGCCTTCGGTCGAAACCTGCCTCACCGTATAAAAAAACAGCCGGATGCCGATCGCTCGGCATCCGGCTTTTCAGCTTCACCCGAAGCGGGTCAGGTCAGAATTTGAATCCGACCTCGATGCCATAGCTGCGCGGGTCGCCGTACATGACGCCGGCGAAACCCAGCGAGCCGAAGTCGATGCCCGAAAGCATGTAGTCTTCCTTTGTCAGGTTGCGCCCCCACACCGCGACCGATGCCTTCGCACCGCCGACGTCGATGTCGGAGATCGACAGGCGGGCGTTGAGCAGGCCGACGCCCTTGTCGGCGATCGCGTCGTTGAACGGATTGACCGGGTGCCAGTAGATCTTGCTGCGATAGCTCCAGTCGGCGCGCGCGGTGAGCGTGCCGAAATTGCCGAGCGCGGTTTCATATTGCGCGCCGACATTCGCGGTCGTCGCGGCCGAATACTGGAACTTCGCGACCTTTGAAATGTCGCTGGCCACGCCGGTCATCGGATCGACGAACAGGAACTTCTTGTATTTGCGGTCGGTGTATCCGAACGAACCGTCGACGGTGAAGCCGTCGAAGAGCCGGGCCTGCAATTCGGCCTCGATACCCGTGTACGTCGCCTTTGCGGCGTTGACCGTGGTGCTCGCGGCGCCGCCGGTGCCCGCAAGGAACTGCTGCACCTGCAGATCGTCGTAGATCGCGTGGAAGGCTGCGATATTGAAGCGGACACGGCGGTCGAACAGCTCGCTCTTGAACCCGATCTCGTAGGAGGTCAGATCCTCGGGATCGAAGCCGTTATTGTCCGCGGCGCGCGAATTGAAACCACCCGCCTTGTAGCCCGTGCTCGCACGGACATAGGTCATGATATCGTCGCTCCAGTCGTAGGCGATGTTCGCCAGCCAGTTGAGCCGGTTGAACTTGCGCGTCAGGTCGCGCGGCGCCGGCGGAACGGGTGCCGCCTGGATCAGATGCTTCCTGTCTTCGGTATAACGCAGCCCGCCGGTGATGGTGAGCCGGCTGTCGAGCGCGGCGGGTTTCCACGTGAGCTGGCTGAACGCCGCCATCGACTTCGAGATATGGCGATAGGACAGCAGCGTATCGAGATTGACGCCGAAGCTGTTCAGATTGACCCCCGGGGCGATCGGGATCGGCACCGGCGACGGGAGGACGAGCGTGAAGCCCTGCGGATTGACCTCGGTCGCACGCTCGCGGAAATAATAGGCGCCGAGCACATAGTCGAACTCGTCGCCGATCGATCCGATCAGGTTGAATTCCTGGCTGAACTGCTTCTGGTGGCGTTCGTTGCTGGTGTGGAACAGGTCGATCGGGCCGACGCCCTGCGGGATGAAGGCGTTGGGCGGCACGAGGATCGCGGGGCTGACGAGGAAGCCGACCAGCCCGCCGTTGCCGTCGAGGTCCGAACTGTCGCTGACATTGTCCCACTTGCGGTAACCGGTGATCGACCGCAGCGTCGCGTCGCCGATCTCCCAGTTGATCGTCAGCGCATGGCCTTGCACCTTGTCGTGCGCATTGCCGTCACGGTCGAGGCGGATCTGCGACAGCCGGTCCCGCGAGACCTGCGGCGCCGTGCCGCCGAACGCCGGCGAGAAATTCAGATAGTCGAGGATATCCTGGCGCACCGCGCGAAGCTGGAACGCATTGGCGCGGCCGTTGCGATCGCTCGAATCGAAGACATAGTCGACGGTGAAACCGGTGCCCTTGTCGAAGCGCACCGCGGCACGCACGGCGTCGGTGTTGCGTGCGCCAGGGTCGCGCTTGTCCGACGGCTCGAGCAGATTGTCGACCGTTCCGTCGCGCTGGCTGTGATAATAGCCGAGCTTGAGCGCGAGCCCGGTATCACCGAGTTCGCCCGTATCGATCAGCGCCTTGACCATGCGCTCGTCGAACTTGCCGAAGCCGACCTGCAGCTTGCCGCCGAAATCCTTCGACGGCTTGGCCGAGATCAGGTTGACCGCGCCGCCCGTCGTGTTGCGCCCGTAAAGCGTGCCCTGCGGCCCGCGCAGCACCTCGACGCGTTCGAGGTCCATCATGTCGAAGAGCGCGCCCGCCGAGCGGCCGACGATGACGCCATCGACATAGAGGCCGACGGCGGGGTCGGCGGTGAGGATGGGATCGTTGTCGACGATGCCGCGGATCGAGATCGACGGGTTGGCGGTTGCCGACGGGGTTTCGGTGATGATGAGGTTGGGCGCCGCGCTGCCGAGCGCGGCGACGCTGGTGATCCCGCGCTGTTCGATGGCCTCGGCACCGATGGCGCTGATCGCGAGCGGCGTGTCCTGCAGGCTTTCGGAGCGCTTCTGGGCGGTGACGATGATCTCGTCGAGGCCACCGGACGCGGTCTCTTCGGCGGCGGGTGCGGCCTCCTGCGCGTACGCGGTGCCCGCGATCCACGGCGCGATCAGCGCAATGGCGGCGATTTGCGCGCGGCAATATGTGCGGTGCTTCATCAGTCCCATCCCTCTTTCTGTCAATTGCGGCGTATGATGCGCAATTTATGGGTCAGTTATCACGCTATGCGTAATGTACGCAACATATAACTACGCAATAGAGCAATCCCCTACCCCCTTTTGGTGGTAGGTCCGCGAACGAAAAAAGGGGCGGCAAGGCCGCCCCCGGTGTTCTCATGAGACTTCTCATGAGTCCCCTCATGGCAAGTCGTTCAAATTCCCGGCTGTTCTTTCGGGATATGGACCTTCAGCCCGTCCAGTTCCTCGGTGATGTGGATCTGGCAGCTCAGCCGGCTGGTCGGTTTGACCTCGATGAAATCGGCAAGCGCGTCGAGCATTTCAGCCTCATCGTCGCCCGGCGGGCCGACCCGCGCCGCCCAATCGTCATCGACATAGACATGGCAGGTGCCGCACTGGCGCACGCCGCCGCACAACGCGTCGATCCCGTCGACGAGATTGCCGATCGCGAGGTGCATCACCGCCATGCCTTCGAAATTGGTGCAGGTCTTCTCGCTGCCGTCCGGCTGGACATAGGTGACGCGCGCCATCAGTGCGCTCCCTTCGCGTGTACCGGGCATCCCGCCGCCGCGGCGAGCTTCGCCACATCGGCCGCCGGCCGGTCCGGAATCGCGCGGCGGCGGTAACGCACGCGGCACGGCTGATCGGGCCAATAGGTTCCGGCGCCGGCAATCGGGCGCGGCGTGTCGATCAATTCCATCTCGTAACGCTGGAGCAGGATGGCGATCACCACCTTCATCTCCATGCGCGCGAAATTGACCCCGGCGCAGCGATGCATCCCCCCGCCAAAGCCGATCAGGCTGTTCGATTCGACCTTCGCGTCGGCGCGCTCGGTGTCGAAGCGCTCGGGCAGATAATCGTCGGGGCGATCGAATATCTCGGTCATCCGGTGGCTGACCGACGGCGCGAGCAGGATCCAGTCGTCCTTGCGGATCCGGTAGCCGTCGCGCTCGAAATCGGCCGCCGCCTTGCGGATCATCGTGAAGGCGACGGGGTGCAGCCGCTCGGTCTCGCGCAGCGCGAGGTCCATCTTCTGCATCGCGATCGCCTGTTCCCAGCCGAGGTCGGCGCCCGCGGACGATCCCAGAATGCCACCGATTTCGTCGCGCAGTACCCCGCGATATTCGGCGTTCTGGAGGATGTCGATCAGCGCCCAGCTCACCTGCCCGGCGGTCGTCTCGTGCCCCGCCCAGACGAGCAGCAGGATCATGTGGATGATGAGTTCGTCGGGGATCGGGGTGCCGTCGGGATAGGTCGAGGCAACAATATCCTGAAAGAAGTCGGCGGGCTCGACCGGATCGGCGCGGCGCTTCGCGATCCATTGGCCAAGGATGCGGTGCAACTTCTTCTTCGCGGCCTGGCTGCGGCGCATCTTCTTCGTCGGCAGCCACAACGGCAGCACAAATTCCATGCCCCCCGAAAAATCGCGGAACAGCTCGAAAAACTCGTGGCCGAGCTTTTCCTTGAAGTCGCGCCCCATAAAGGCATGCGCCGCGATGTCCATCACGACCGGCCCCAGCGTCGGAATCAGGTCGAACTCGCCGCTGTCGCCGAGCCGGTCGCACAGCGCCATCGCCTCCTCCGCCATCACCGGCACATAATTCTTCATCGCCGACGCCTTGAAGCGCGGCATGATCACCGCGCGCTGGCGCAGATATTCCTCCATCTCGGCGAAGGAATAGAAGTCGGGCGAGAACATCTTGTGGAAGAAGGGCATCGATTCGCGAATCGACAGCAATTTGTCGGTTTCCTGGAAGACGAAGCGGTTGTTGTCGGGGCCGAGCATCACGACCATGTTCCGCCCGCCCATGCGGAAGGAATAGATCGGGCCATGGTCCTGATACCCCTTGCGCAGCAGGCCCACGGGGTCCTTGAAAAAGCTGGTCAGGTGGCCGAGGAACGGCACCCCTCCACCCATTGCGGGCGGGTTGATCGCAATGGCCGTCATCCTGATTCTCCTCTCGACGCCGTCTTCGCGGCCGAATGAAGAGACCATCGCGCGCGGACGGCGGGCCGCCGAGCGCGTCGCGCCTGAATAGCGAATTTCAATCTTCGAAGGATCGATTTGTGCGCCTGTTGGTGCCGAGTGAACCGGAGCCGACGTCGCGGGCGACCATCGGCAGCGGAATCGGGGTCGAGGCGATGAGCAGCCCGACGTTGGTCTTGATCGCCGGCGGCAGCGGCGCGTCGCGCGCGACCAGATCGCGGACCTCGCGAAACAGGCTCGCCAGCCGCCGTTCGAGCAGCGCGCGCGAGGCGTCCGACAGCTCGCCGATCTCGAATTCCCAGATCGATCCCGGCGCCGAGAAGTCATATTGCAGGAATTCTTCCTTCACCCGCCGGTCGAAGAAGCGCCGCATCGGCCCGCCGCGCCGCCAGCCGATGCTGCGCGCGGTCATCAGGCGGATCGCATTGCCGGGAAGGAGCTGGATAAGCCCGATCCGTTCGAGCTTCATCAGTGCAGGGACAAGCTGCGTCTCGTCGATCGCATAATCGGCCTCGATCCGCTCGACGGTCCAGCCACCGAGCGCGAGGTGGAAGCAGAACAGCGCAAGCGGTTCGTCGACCAGCGCCTGTTCCTGCGCGTCGGTCAGCGTCGTCGGCATCGCAGGCCGCATCTCGTCGGCCATCCGTGCCAGCGCAAGAAAATCGATGCCGGCGAGTTCGCAAATCTCGTCGATCCGCGCGAGAGTGAAGCTGCGCTGCGCGAAGGTGCGCCGCACGCTGGCATGGCTGATGCCCAGCGCCGCGGCGACATCGGCATAGGTCATCCCGCGCTCCTTCAGCACGCGCTTCAGTGCCTCGACCAGATAGACGCTTTGCGTGAGCGGAGGCGCGGGTGCCGTCATCGGCTGCTTATCACCCTAAAGGATCGACGCCTCAAGCGCGCAAAAGCTGTGGCAGAGCCGTGCATCGACGATCCGCTCGGGGCATTCGGGGTCGAACCAGCGGTCGATCCGCGCCCAATGATAGGGATGCAGCATATAGGGGCCGAGCAGGCCTTCGGCGCCGGCATATTCCTGCTCCCAGACATGCGTCCAGCGGCGTTCCCCGATCGCAGCCTCGATGCGGCTGAGCTGCCAGTTACGGATCGCAGAAATATAGTGCGGCATCATTCGCGTTTCGGCCTCGAACTGCGCGACGCTTTCGGGGTCAGTTCCATCGTCGACGCTGAGCAGCAGCACGCGATAGACGCCGTTTGCGAGGTCAGGCGCCTGCTTGCCGTCCGGCGAGCCCTGATAATCGGCGCCGTCGACAGCATTCCCGGCGAGCAGCGGCGCGAGCGCTGTGCCGAAAGCGTCGCGTTGCCCGGCGCTGTCGAACACGAAATGCGCGAGCAGATCGCCACCAAAATGGCTGCCCGGCAGGGTCGGCGCGACGAGCGTGCGCCAGGCTTCATGCATCCTTGCGAGGGCGCGCAATTCGTCCGCGAGCGGCGCCAGCCGCGCGGGGTCAGCCAGCGTGACAAGGCGGGTGAGCTTAAACATCGCAAACCCCTTCTATATCGACGGGTTCGACCGCAAAGAAGCGGCGGCGGCTGACGGCCCGCGCATCGACCTCGGTCCACCAGGCGGCGACCGCGGGATCGTTGCCGCCGACAAAACGCATCTGCCACCAGCCGCCCGTGTCGGCGATCGACCAGCGGAAGGTCAGCGTATTGGATTGGTCGTCGAGCCACATCGGCGGGCTGACGAGGACCTGTTCGAGGTGCAGGCCGCGCTCGCGCGCGCCGGGCGCATAGCGTGCCATATAATCATCGAGCAGCGCCTTGCCCTCGCCCGGCTTCGCGACGATCTCGTCGATCGCGTGGATGAACCGCCGCTCACCCTGCGTCATGGTCGGCCACATCGAGGATGATCTTGCCACGGACATGCTGCGCCTCGATCCGTCGGTGCGCCTCGGCCGCCTCGCCGAGCGGCAGGGCCTCGATCGCCGGAGGCTTCACGCTTCGCGCAGCGCAGAGCGCGGCGAGCCCCTTCAGATGGTCGGGCAACCGCGCGACGGCGACCATGTTCGACAGAATCGCGATGCCGTGTGCCGCTGCCTCTGCAACCAGGGCATCGTCCGCGCGCGATACCAGCGTTTCGATCTCGACATAGCGGCCGCCCGGCGCAACGATGTCGATCGCGGCGGGAAGCAAACTGCCGAGACCGACGGCATCGAGCACCAGATCGACCCCGCCGGGCGCCCATTTGCGCACCGCTTCCGCGACGCCCCCGCCGCGATAGTCGATCGCGAGTTCGGCGCCGAGCCCGCGGACATAGGCCTGATTGTCAGCGCCGCAGGTCACCGCGACGCGCGCGCCGAGCGCTTTCGCCACCTGGATGCCGATGCTGCCGACCCCGCCCGCGCCGCCGTTGATCAGGACAAGCTGCCCTTCGCGCAGCTCGCCGGCATCGACGAGTCCGCCATACGCCGTGGTACCCGCGACCGGCAGCGCCGCCGCCTGCGCGAAGCTCCACCCCGGCGGCAGCGACGCGAGGAAGGCGGCGTCGGCGATGCAATATTCGGCGTAGGAACCATCAAGGCCCTGCCCCTGCCGCGACATGCCGAAGACGCGGTCGCCGGGCCGGAACGCGTCGACGCCAGCGCCCACGGCCTCGACGATGCCCGCGAGGTCGAAGCCGAGCACGAAGGGGAAATGATAGTCGATATAGGCCGACAGCTTGCCCTCGCGCGTCTTCCAGTCGGCGGGGTTCACCCCCGCGCAGATGACGCGCACGAGCACTTCGCCCGGCCCGGGTTCGGGCGTCGGCAATTCGCTCCAGTGCAACACGTTCGCGTCACCGAAGCCATCGATCACCATCGCGCGCATATCGCTTCCTCCTATCGTTCGACCATCCTCAGCGACGGAAACTGAGCGTCACCGAGTAACGACGCGGATCGTTGAAATAGCCCTCGACGAAGCCGAAGCTGGTCGAGGCGTCGTAACCCGCGGTCAGCACGCGCTTGTCGGAGATGTTGTCGACCGCCAGCCGCAGCGACAACCCGCGCGCGGGCAGCGTGAATTCGGCGCTCGCGTTGAGGATCGCATGGTCGGGCGCGCGCAGCATCGGCGTATTTTCGACATCGATATAAGTGAGGCTGCGATAGGCGGCATCGAGGCGGAAGCTCGCATCGACGGCGTCCGACAGCGCGGCCGAATAGACGATGCTGCCGCTCGCGGTCAGGTCGGGCGCCTGCTTGGGCTTGCGAAAGCTGACGTCGGTCGGCACGCCGCCGATCACCGAGGTATAGCGCAGATATTTGGCGTCGAGATAGCCGAACGAACCGCTGAGGCGGAGGCCGCGCGACACGCGGACATCGGTTTCGACCTCGATCCCCTGGATGCGCGACTTGCCCGCATTGTCGGTGCGCACGACGATCAGGCCGGTGGCCGGGCTGACGGTCGAGATCAGGAGCTGCTGGTCCTTGTAATCGTTGCGGAAGGCCGAGACGTTGAGCGTCACGCGCCCGCCGAGCACGGTCTTCACCCCCGCCTCCCACGCGGTCAGATATTCGGGGTCATAGGAACCGATCTCCTCGACCGAGGTCGGCCGGCCGTTGAAGCCGCCGCTACGGAAACCGCGCGAGAAAGAGGCATAGCCGAGGATGTCGGGGGTAAATTTGTAGGCGAGCGACGCGCGCGGCGTGAAGGCCTTCCAGTCCTCGCTGAGGCGATAGGAGGGCAGCAGCGGCTGTCCGCTGTAGATTCGCGTCGCGCTTTGCCGGAACGCTTTCTTTTCCCAAGTATAGCGCGCGCCGAGCTCGAGCGTCATCGCATCGGTGATGTCGAAGGTCGCGTTGCCGAACAGCGCATAGTTGGTCGTCTGCTGACGGTTCGCGAAATCGATGTTGAAATCGAGCGCGGTTGCCAGCATCGGATCGAACCCCGCGCCGATCAGCGCAGGGTAAAGCCCGTCGGCGACGATCAGCCGCGTATCGTCGCGCGTCCGTTCGCGAAACGCATAGGCGCCGAGCAGCAACGTGCCGCGATCGCCGAACAGGTCGGTCGAATATTGCAGTTCCTGCGACAGCTGATGTGCGCTTTCGTCGTGGATATCGCCGGCATAGTTGACCGCCGCGGAGGCATCGCCGTCGCGGCCGAAGACCGCGTGCACCCAGCGGTACGCGCTGATCGACTTCAGCGTCCCCGCCCCGACGTCGACCGACAAGGTCAGCGTCGCATTGGCGGCATCGGTGTCGTCGCGATTGAGTTCCGCGGTGGTGTCGGTGCGCTCGATGCTGTCGGATGCGGTGCAGCAAGGTCCGAGGAACGCCGTCTGCAGTCCCGAGAAGAAAGTCGGGGTGAAGGCGAGCATCGCGTGCGGGGTGCTGTTCTGGCGGCGGCGGAGGCCATCGACGGTGAGCACTGCGTCGACCGGCGACGCATCGTAATGGAGCGAGACACGCCCCGCCTGGACGTCGCGGTTGCCCAGATTCCTGCCCGAAGGCACCTTCTGCCAGCCCTCGCCCCATTCGCCGAGCGCGGCGACGCCGACCGACAGCGTGTCGCTCAGCCCCGCCTCGACATTGGCGCGCAGGCGCAGGTCGTTGAACGAGCCATAGCGGATGTCGCCCTCGACGCGGTTACCGCCCGGCACGCGCGAAACGACGTTGATCGCGCCGCCGATCGTATTCTTGCCGAACAGCGAGCCCTGCGGCCCGCGCAGCACCTCGATCCGGTCGATGCCGAGCAATTCGGTCGTCGCGCCGAAACTGCGCGCGACATAGACGCCATCGATATAGAGCGCGACCGCGGGGTCGGAGGTGATGATGAAGTCATTTTCGCCGACGCCGCGGATGAACGCCGAGACGCCGCCGCTGTTGCCGCCCTGCCCCGGGGTGAACTGCAGGTTCGGGGCGACCTGTGCGACATCGGTCACACCGTCGAACCCGCGCTGGTCGAGCGCGTCGCCGCCGATCGCGGTCACTGCGATCGGCACGTCCTGCAGCTTTTCCTCACGGCGGCGCGCGGTGACGACGATCTCGGTATCGCCGGCGTCGCTCACGCTTTCAGGGGCCGGCTCCTGCGCCTGAACCGGATGGGTTGCTACAATTGCCCCAAAAGCCGCTGCCGCGCGCAAGATATGCTTATACGTCTTCACTCTATCCCCCTGAATTTCAAAAAAATATCTATTCTGCTGCCAGTTCGGCCTGCGCCCGGAAATGCGGGATCACATGCGTTCCGATGTTGCGGATCGTTTCGAGAATCGCCTCGTGCGGGACCGCGCCCATCTGCAAGAGAAAGAGGATCTCGTCGGCGCCCGCGTCGAACAGCCGCTGGACGTAACGGATGCAGTCCTCTGCCGTGCCATAGGCATCCTGCACCTCTTCATAGGCGCCGGTATGTTCGGATCCGATCGTGATTTTCTCTTCGGAAAGATAGGCGACGACCGCCGCTTTCTCCTGTTGCAGGATCGCTGCCTGCTCGTCGCCCGACAGGTCCTTGACGGTCGGTTTCGGCCCGCCCTGATACCAGTAGCCGAGCGATTCGACGAAGAAGCGCTGGCCGCGCAGCCCGATCTTGCGCGCCTTCTCGCGGTCGTCGAGGACGAGCGCGGGGCAAAGTGCAGCGAGATGCTCGGTCGGGCGGAACCCGACCTGATCCTCGACCTTGCGGTTCGCCCAGGCGGCGCGATAGATCGCATTCTTGCTCGCGATGTCGTCGGGTCCGGCAAAACCCAACACCAGCGCGCCGATGCCGCGCGCGCCCGCGGTAGTCAGCGCGTCAGCGCGCGTGCACGCCATATAGAGCGGCGGGTGCGGGTCCTGATACGGCTTCGGGTGGATCGGGCGGCGCGGGATACGGATGTGCGTCCCGTCATGCTCGATCTCGTCCTGCACCATGATCTGCGGGATCAGGTACATGCTCTCGTCGATCATCGGCTGGAGCTCGGCGAGATCATAGCCGAAGGTCCCCGCCTCCTGCTGCGTGCCGCCCTTGCCCATGCCGAAATGGACGCGCCCGTTCGACAGGATGTCGAGCGTCGCGATCCGTTCAGCGACCTTCACCGGATGGTTCATCGCGGGCGGCAGACAGACGACCCCGTGCCCGATGCCGAGCCGCGTCGTCTTGCCGGCGAGGAAGGCGAGAAAGGTCTCGGGCGCCGACATATGCGCATATTGGGTGAGCGCGGTGTGCTCGACCGCCCAGACGGTGTCGAAGCCCATTTCCTCGGCGAGCACCGCCTGCTCGATAATCTCGTGGAAACAGCGGGCTTCGTTTTCGCGCGAGGTGTCCACCATCTGCGCCTCGTAAATGATCGAAAATTTCATGGCCTGCGATCCTCTCCGCCGTCTGCTTTTCGGCGTGCATAGGGCGGCGGACCGTTCCCGCTCCTCGTCCAATTGGATCAATTCGCGCCGCGCCGCCGATGCTAGGCAAAGCGCAACAATCGACAGGAAGAGGAATTGCGATGGGCATGTTCGACGGCAAGGTTGCGCTGGTGACCGGCGGCGCTTCGGGGATCGGGGTGGCGGCGTCGCTGCGCTTTGCCGAAGAGGGCGCCGCGGTCCTGATCGCCGACATCAACGAAGCCGGCGCCGAAGCGATCGCCGAGGAGGTTCGCGCCGCCGGCGGCCGTGCCCGCGCGATCCGCTGCGACGTCGCCAGCGCGGCCGACAATGATACGATGGTCGCTACCGCCCGGCAGGAGTTCGGGCGGCTCGACGCGGCGTTTCTGAACGCCGGGGCCTATTCGCAGACCGTTTTCGAAGACACCGACGCGGCGACGCTCGACGCGATGATCGCGATCAACCTGAAAGGCGCGTGGCTGGGGCTGCAATCGGTGCTGCCCGCGCTCGATCGCGGCGGCGCGGCGGTCGTGACGGCTTCAACGTCGGGCATCACCGGGCTCAACGTCGCCGCGGCGTATAGCGCCGCGAAGCATGGCGTGATCGGCGCGGTGCGCTCGGCCTCGCAAAGCTTCGCCCGGCGCGGGCTTCGCGTCAACGCGATCTGTCCCGGCCCGGTCGCGACGGCGATCCTCGGCGTGACCGAATCCGCGCCGATCCAGCCCGCCGACGCACTCGCGCTTCCCGCCGACGGCCTGCTGCTGCCGCAGCATATCGCCGAACTCGCGCTGTTCCTCGCGAGCCCGCGCTCGGGCGGGATCAACGGGCAGGAAATCATCGCCGATGCGGGCTTCCTCGCCAGCTATCCGCCGATGCCCGAATGAGCGGGCGGGCGGGTCACTCGCGCTCGACGCGGATGCGGCTGAGCCGGGTCCTGGCGATCAGCCAGCGCCCGCGCGCCTTGCGATAACAGTCATGATAATGTCCGAAGCCGTGGCGCGAGCGACCGGCAAGGTCGCTTCCCTCGCCCGCCCAGAAATGGTCGTCCATCGCCCATATCCCCTCGGCGTCGCGCATGCCGGTGAAGCGGATTTCAAAGCTGTGGACATGATGGACCGTCGTCGCATGTTCGAGCGCCGCGGCGACCCCCGCCACAAAGGCGTCGGCGCCGGTGGTCAGCAGCTTCTCATCGGGCTCGCCGCCCGGCATTTCGCGGAAATCGCCGATCATGTCGTCGGTCAGCAGGCTGCGCAGCAAGGGCCAGTCCTTGGTATCGAGCGCCCGCAGGTAGCGCGCCTTGAGCAATCGTATTTCCTCGATTGCGGCAAGATTTACGGCTTCGGTCATGATCTATTTCCCCTCCAGGAAGGCGGCTCGATAGGCCGCGAAAATCTGTTCGACATCCGAGCGGACGAGACCGAAATCTTCAAGTGCATATTTATGCGGTGCGCGATCTTCGCGCTTGTTGGCCTCGATCCACTCGGCCATCCCCGCCCGTACTTCCTCCGTGACCGCGATCCCCGCGGCCTCGAGCACGCGCGTGCCTTCGCCGATCGGGTCGCTCAGCAGGTCGGCATAGCGGACATCGACGAAATTCCGTCCCGCGACCTCGCCGCGCACCGCCATGAAGCGCCCGAGCAGTTCGGCGAGTCGCGGGACCCAAAAGGCGGCGACGCTCGCCCGGTCGACGCGGTCGGAGACCATCCGGTACAGGCTGTGCTCCATGCTGCAATAGCTCGGCACCGTCGCCACCGGATCGCGGTGCGTCATCACGATCCTCGCCTCGGGGAACACCTCGATCACCGCATCGAGCGCGAGCAGGTGGCCGGGGGTCTTGAGGACCCATTTGGCGCCCGCGCGGCGGCGATCCTGCCATTGCAGCGACTGGAGAATCTGCCTGAGGTCGCGGTAGCACTGGACGCGGTCGTTTTCGGTCAGCCAGCGCGCATAGCCGGGCACATGATAGGTGCCCTCGATCATCGTGCTCGAATAGAGCTGGCCCAGGATGATCAGTTCCTCGTCGGGCTGGTCGATGCTCATCGGGTGGATCGACATCAGGTCGGGAATCGTTGCGACCATATAGTCGAGGAAACCGCGCGCCGCCGCGCGCCGCGGCTCGGGATCTCCGCGGACTTCGCCCGGGAAGGGCGCATAATTCTGGGTTTCGAACCAGCGCGTGCCGGTCATCCCGGGCGCCGAAGCAAGCATCCGGTGGAGCATCGTGCTGCCGGTGCGCGGCAGCCCGACGACCACCGCCGCGACCTCGACCTTTTCGTCCAGTATTTCGGGATGGCGCCTGATCAGCTCGACGTGACGCAGCCGGTTGACGAGGCCGTTGACGATCATCGCGGCGGCGCTGCCGACGCCCGCTTCGCTGAGCCGCGCCTCGCTGTTCAGCGCAGGAATCAGCGCGTCGATATTGGCGAAAAACCAGGTGTCGCCGAAATCCGAAAGCCCCGCCTGCTCGCACGCACGCGCCACCAGAGTCGCGCGATCCGGCACCTGACCCGCCATCTCTCCCATCCTGTAAACCTTTCGCATTACGCAGATAAAAATGCAGTTTTGATACGATATTCGTATCTGTTTATGCATCTATCTACGCAAAACAAATATCTCCGGTCAAGGGCCGCCGCGTTCGGGCATTCCGGCATGGAGCAGATGGACGAGTTGCGACTGGCGTCGTGCGCCGGTCTTCGCGAAGATCGAACGCAGGTGCGAGCGCGCGGTATTGTGCGCGATGCCGAGCCGGTCGGCGGCCTCGACCAGCGAGCCGCCACCCGCGAGCGCCGCGGCCAGCATCGCCTCCATGCGCGTGAGCTGGAACAGGTCGCGGATCGCTTCGGGATCGGGCGCGGCCTCCTGCCCCGGATCGCTGACGAAGAGCGCGAGCGCCGCACCCTTGCCGCCGCGCATGAACGCCGGAGTCGTCACCGCCTTGGCGACGGCGCCGAGGTCGCGCTGCCCCGACGGCCGTTCGATGCGGAAGCGCTGCGGCGGCGCCGCGACCGGATCGGCCTCCGACCGCAGCATCCTGAGCAGTTTCTCGAGCGCGCGGTGCGCTTCGGGCGCCGCGAGCCGCAGCTTTCCGCCCGCGAGGACAAGCCCGTCGGCCTCGGCGAGCAGCCGTTCGGCGACCGCATTGGCGCGGATCACCTTGCCGTCATGGTCGAGGATGATCGCCGCCACCCCCATCTGCTCGACGACCCCGCGATAGACGCCATGCTCGGCCCCCGACGCCTGCAGCCGTTCGAACAGGCGGATCGCGTTGCGCAGGTGCGGTACGATGTCCTGCAGCGCCTCGCGCTCGGCGGCGGCGAAATCGCTGCGGCTGCTGTCGCGCGTCACGCGCAGCCGCGCCTCGAAGCCGCTGTCGAAGCGAAGGTCGACGCCAAGGATCTGGTCGCCGCCCGCGGCCTCGAGAAAGTCGCGCCAGAAATCGCTCATCCGCGTGTCGCCCTGCACAAAGTCGGTGAACGCGGTCACCTTGCCCTCGGGCAGCCCCTTGAACGGGTCGTCGACGAAAAAACTCTCGATATAATCTTCGGCGGTTTGCGGATCGCCGCCCGGCGTGACCAGCGTGCCGGGCCGGCTCGCGCCCGGCATCGTCAGGATCAGCGTCGCGTAGCTCGCGTCGAGATAGAGCGCGAGGCTGCGCAGGAAATCCTCCCACGGCGTCTCGGCCAGCAGGCCGCCGAACAGGTCCGACAGCAGGCCGGAAAACGCCGCGTTCATCCCGTCCGCTTTCACCGCCACTCCCTCATTTCCATCCGTTTCATCCCACAAACAGGAGAGCTTTGCCATGCCCGTTGATCCCGTTCTCGTGCCGCTACTCGATATGATCAACACGCTGCCGCACATGAACCCGCCGTTCGACGCCGCCGCGTTCCGGATGGGCGACGAACAGCCGATGCCCGCGTTCAAGGCCGACGTCGCCGAAGTGCGCGACCTGACGCTCGACACTGCCGCCGGCCCGGTCCGCGCGCGCCTTTACCACCCGGCTCCCGGCGCCGCGCTGCCGCTGCTTTTCTTCATGCACGGCGGTGGCTGGGTATTCGGCACGATCGACACGCACGACCCGCTCTGCCGCGCGCTCGCGTCGGCTGCCGAGGTCGCCGTCCTCTCGCTCGAATATCCGCTGTCGCCCGAGCATCGCTATCCTGTCGCGCTCGACGCGATGCGCGCGGCGCTGGCGGCCGCCGTCGATCAGGCGGGCGCGCTCGGCATCGACCCCGCGCGCATCGCGGTCGGCGGCGACAGCGCCGGCGGCAATCTGTCGGCCGCGCTCTGCATCGCCGCGCGCGACAAGGGTGGCCCGGCGATCACGCACCAATTGCTCCTCTATCCGGTCATCGACAATGATTTCAGCCGCGCGTCGCATAGCGAAAATGCCTCCGGATACCTGCTCAGCAGCGCGATGATGCAATGGTTCTGGGCGCAATATCTGGGCGACGCCGATGCCGCAGCCGAACCTTTTGCCGCACCGATCCGCGCCGCGAGCCTCGCCGGCCTGCCGTCGGCGACGGTCATCACCGCCGAATATGACCCGCTGCGCGACGAAGGCAACGCCTATGCCGCGCGGCTCGCGGCCGACGGCGTCGAGGTGACCCACAGCGAGGTCCCGGGCGTGATCCACGGCTTCGCCTCGATGCTCGGCATGTTGCCGCAGGCCGACATCGCGGTGGGCACCGCAGCGAAGGGGCTGCGGCGCGCCTTCGCACTGGAAACGGCGGCATGACATGCGCGCGGGCGGATCAGATCCCGTATCCGCCCGCGACCGCGATCTGCTGCCCCGTGACATACGCGGCTCTGGACGAAGCGAGAAAGACAGCGGCATGACCGATTTCCTCCGGCTGACCCCAGCGCTTGAGCGCGAGATTCTTGTGGACCTCCTTCGTCCACGCTTCGTCGAACACGCCCTGCCGCGACAGTTCGAGGAACATGCCCGCCTCGATCACGCCGACGAGGACGGTATTGGCGCGGATGCCATGCCTTCCCTCTTCGCGCGCGAAACCCTTCACCAGCGCCTCGTTGGCCGCTTTGGGCGCGACCGACAGCCCGTCCTTGTCGGGCCAGCGCAGGTCGCCCGCCGACCCCAGATGGACGAGCGACCCGCCGCCCTGCGCGCGCATATGCGGAATGACGCCTTGCGCGGCATTGAAAAAGCCGTGGACCTCGACGTCGATCGCCGCACGCCACTGGTCGCTCGTCGTTTCGGCCAGCCCGACCTGCTCGACGAGCGGCCCCGCGCCCCAGACCAGCGTATGGACGCGGCCGTGCGCGAGGGCCGCGTCAGCGATGGTTGTAGTGAGCGCTGCTGCGTCGGTGACGTCGCAGCGGTGAAGGGTCGCCTTGCGCCCCGCCGCCTCGATTTCGGCGGCAAGCGCCTTCGCCGCATCCTCCTTGGAACGCCACACGATCGCGACATCGCTTCCGGCATTCGCGAATTCGCGTGCCACCGCGGCGCCGATCCCGCCCGTCGCTCCGAAAATCAGCACCGCCCCCGCAGGGAACATCGGCTCCGCACTCATGGTCATCCTCCTTGATGAATATTGCATAGTGTTATTCAATGTGAGATATATCACCGAAATGCGATGCTGATATCAATTTTTGCAACGCAAAATGAAAATTCAAGATTCAGGAGAGGGTTTTCCCATGGCGACAACCGCAGACTATGGACTGGGCGACCAGGTCTTTCCGCGCGGCTGGTTCATGATCGCCGCCGCCGCCGAACTCGACGGTACGAAGCCGCTCGCCGTCCGCTTCTTCGGGCGCGACCGCGTCCTCTATCGCGGCGAGTCGGGACAGGTTTATCTGGTCGACGCCTATTGCCCGCACATGGGCGCACATCTTGCGAAGAACGAGACGAGCTTCGTGATCCGCGACCAGGAGCATGTGCAGGGCGATTCGATCCGCTGCCCCTATCATGGCTGGCGCTTCGGCCCCGACGGCAAATGCAACCAGATCCCCTATTCGCCGCAGCGCATCCCCGCCGCCGCAAGGCTTGAAAACTGGCCGGTGATCGAACGCGCGGGCTGTATCTGGATGTGGCACGATCCCGAAGGCGGCGAGCCCGAATATGAATTGCCGCCCTTCGCCGAATATGACGAGCCGCACTGGGTGAAGTGGGAAATCGACCGGCTCGGCGAGCTCGCGAGCCACCCGGTCGAGATCCTCGACAATATGGCCGACCGCGCGCATTTCGAGCCCGTTCACGGAAATGACGCGGTCGACCTGTTCGAGAATGATTTCGACGGCCATCGCGTCGTCCAGCGGCTGCGCGCGGGGCACCGCACGCTGCAAGGCGAGGCGCCGCTCGAAACCGACACCTGGTACACGGGTCCCGGCATCCTCCAGTCGCACATGTCGGGCCATTTCCCGGCGATCATCATGATCGCGCATACACCCGTCGACGACGGTGTGGTGAAGGTGTGGCACGGGTTACTGGTCAAGGTACCCAATGCCGAACCGACCGAAGAGGATGTCGCGATGGCGCGCGCCTATCAGGCCGCCGCCTGCGCCGCCTTCGCGCAGGATTTCGAGATCTGGTCGAACAAGAAGCCGTGCGTCAATCCGATGGCGGTGCAGGGCGACGGCCCGATCGGCAAGCTGCGCATCTGGTACCGCCAGTTCTACAACCCGCGCGCGCGCGCCGAGGAATTCCGGAAGCGCGTCAACGGCACCCACGTCACCCGCGGCACCCTGTCGGCGCCGTTCGAACAGAAGGTCGCCTGACCGGCGCCAGCAACAACCGAAAGCAGAGGACAATATGGCAAGACTGGCAGGCAAGGTCGCGATCGTGACCGGCGCGGCGCAGGGCATGGGCGCCGCGACCGCGCGCCTCTTCGCGGCCGAGGGCGCGAAAGTGGTGCTGTGCGACATTCTGGACGAAGCGGGTCAGGCGACGGCGGCCGACATCGGCGGCGATGCGCTGTTCCTGAAGCTCGACGTGCGTTCGGACGCCGAGTGGGAGGGCGTGGTTGCCGAAACGGTCAAGCGCTTCGGCCAGCTCGACATTTTGATCAACAATGCCGCGATCGTCCACTTCAGCCCGATCGAGGCGATGCCCGCCGCGGATATCGAGCGCGTGCTCGCGATCAACGTGATGGGCACGATGCTCGGCGCCAAGCACGCCGCGCAGCCGATGATCGCGGCGGGACGCGGGGTGATCGTCAACATCTCGTCGGTCGATGGCCTTCGCGGTTGCAACGGCCTTTCGGCCTATACCGCGAGCAAATGGGCGGTGCGCGGACTGTCGAAGTCGCTCGCCTTTGAACTGGGGCCGCGCGGCATCCGCGTCTGCACCGTCCATCCTGGCGGCGTGAACACGCAGATGGGCAATCCGTTCGGACTGACCGGCGACGCGGTCAACGTCGGTTACGAGCGCGTCCCGCTCCAGCGGATCGGCGAGCCCGAGGAGATCGCACGCGCGAGCCTGTTCATCGCCTCGGACGAGGCGAGCTATATCAGCGGCGCCGAGCTCGCGGTCGATGGCGGCTGGTCGGCGGGTTATTATCAGACCGCCCTGCCCGGCGCGCCGGCGAGCCTCGCCGGTAGCCTCTGACGATGCTGGCGGGCAAGATCGCGCTGGTCACCGGCGGCGGTCAGGGCGTCGGGCGCGGAATCGCCCGCGCCCTCGCCCGCCGCGGCGCCCGCGTCGCGCTCGTCGGCCGCACGCCCGCCAAGCTCGAGGCCGTGGCGGCGGAAATCGGCGAGAACGCCGCCTGCTTCGCCGCCGACATCAAGGATGCGGCGGCGGTTACCGCGGCGGTGCGCGCCGTGACCGAACATTTCGGCGGGATCGACATTCTCGTCAACAATGCACAGGAAGTCCCGCTCGGGCCGCTGCTCGCGGTCGAGGACAGCGCGTTCGAAGCGGGCTTCGCTTCGGGCCCGCTCGCGTCGTTCCGCCTGATGAAGGCTTGCCATCCCTGGCTCCGGCAGCGCGGTGGCGGCACGATCATCAACCTCGCCAGTTCGGCCGCGGTGCGCTGGGACATGTCGAATTATGGCGCTTATGCCGCGGTGAAGCAGGCGACACGCGCGCTGACCCGCGCCGCTGCCGCCGAATGGGGCCCGGACAATATCCGCGTGCTGGCGATCGCGCCGCACGCCAGTTCGCCGGGACTGCAAGGCTGGATAGATACCAACCCCGAAGAGGCCGAAGCCTTTTTCCGCACGATCCCGCTCCGCCGTGTCGGCGACTGCGAAACCGACATCGGCGATGCCGTCGCGGCGCTGTGCGGGCCCGATTTTGCCTATCTGACCGGCGCCACCATCCCGCTCGACGGCGGGCAGGCCCATTTCGGCTGAGGGGCGGACGATGCGGGCGACGGACGACATCATCGCGATCCAGCAATTGCTCGCCGCCTATGTCTTCGCGATCGACGCAAAGGATTATGACGCACTCGACGCGGTCTTCGCCTCCGGCGCGACGGTCGACTATCGGGCGGCTGGGGGCGCCGCCGGCACATGGCCGACGATGAAGGCGTGGCTGAAAGGCGCGCTCGCACCCTTTCCGCTGACCCAGCATCTGATCGGGCTGCCGCTGATCCGCCTTGATGGCGACCGCGCGAGCGCGCGCACGATGCTGTTCAACCCGATGCGGCTGGCGCGGCCGCAGGGCGAAGACCTCTTCTTCGTGGGCTGCACCTATGTCGACGATCTCGTCCGCACGGCGGATGGTTGGCGGATCGCGAAGCGGGTCGAAACGGATTTCTGGGCCAAGGACGCCCCCGCCGACCTGATCGCCGAGCCTGCGTGATGACCGGTGATGTGTTCACCCCCGTAAAGATCGGCCCGCTCACGCTGAAGAACCGCTTCATCCGTTCGGGGGCGAACGAGATGATGAGCAAGGACATGCGCCCGACGCGCGCGCTGCTCGATTTCCATACAGCTTATGCACGCGGCGGGGTCGGCATGACTACGCTCGCCTATATCGCAGTGTCGAAAGACGGGCGCACCCTGCCCGGCCAAGGGGTGATGAGCGCCGACAGCCTGCCGCATTATCGCGCGGTCACCGACGCGATCCATGCTGCGGGTGCGAAGGCGTCGGCGCAGATTACCCATGGCGGCAGCTTCTGCCAGATCGGCGACCTGTCGACCCCGCGTGCGATGTCGGCGAGCGGCGGGATCGACAAGATGGGCGTACTGATGGGCCGCTTTTTCCAGCGCGCGATGACCCGCGCCGACATGGACCGCGTGACGCGCGAGTTCGCCGAGGCCGCTCGGCTCTGCGAGGAAGCGGGCTTCGACGCGATCGAGGTCCATATGGGCCATGGCTATCTGTTGAACCAGTTCCTCTCGCCGCTGTCCAACAAGCGCCGCGACAACTATGGCGGTTCGCCCGAAAATCGCGCGCGCTTCCCGGCCGAGGTGCTCGCAGCGGTGAAGCAGGCAACGGGCGGGCGCCTCGCGATCCTTGCCAAGATCAACCTGTTCGACGGCATCCCGGGCGGCGCGAAGGTCGACGATGCGATTGTCGCGGCCAGGGCGTTCGAGGGAGCGGGCACCGACATGCTCGTCCTGTCGGCGGGGCGCAACATCGAGAGCGTCTGGGCCATCTTCGGCAGCCCCCTCCCCTATGACGACCTTGCCGCGATGCAGGGCGGGCTGTTCGCCAAGCTGCAGTTCGCGATCCTCAAGCGCAGCGTACCGAAACTCCCCCCGTTCCACGAAAATTACCTGATGGAACAGGCGCTGGTATTGAAGGCCGGGCTGGGGGCCAGCCCGATGAAGCTCGCCTATCTGGGCGGGGTCCAGTCGCTCGCGGGGGCGGATGCGGCGCTGGAGGCAGGCTTCGACGCGATCGCCCTCGCCCGCGCGTTGATCCACGATCCCGGGATAGTCGATGCGTGGCGGACGGGCGTCAGCGACACCTCGGGCTGCACCGCGTGCAACCGCTGCGTCGCGGTCATGTACGGCGCCTCGGGGACGCATTGCCCGGTCGTCGGCAACGCGCTCGACCCGGCGCTCAAGGACATATTCGCAGGAGAAGGGATCGCCGATGCTGCTTGAAAACAAGGTTGTCGTCGTCAGCGGCGCGGGGCCCGGCATGGGTCAGGCGCTTGCATGCATCGCGGCGCGTGAGGGCGCGAAGGTCGTGCTCGGTGCGCGCAGCTCCGCTTTCATCGAAAGCGTGGCGAGCGATATCCGCGCCGGGGGCGGCGAGGCGATCGCGGTGCCGGTCGATGTCGGCGACGCCGATCAGTGCCGTGCGCTTGCAACGCAAGCGACCGAAACGTTCGGCACGATCGATGGCCTCGTCAACAGCGCCTATATCCATGGCGCGTGGACCACCGTCGATCAGGCCGATCCCGACGACTGGGCGAAGGTGTTCGACGTCAACTGCCTCGGTGCGCTGCGCATGACGCAGGCGGTGTTGCCCGCGATGCAGGCGGCGGGCGGCGGCGCGGTGGTCAACGTCGCGACGATGTCGCAGGTCGCGCCCTTCGCTGGCGAAGGCGGCTATGCGAGCGCCAAGGGCGCGCTCGCGACGATGACGCGGCACATGGCGCAGGACTTCGGGCGCTGGAACATCCGCGTCAACGCGGCGCGGATGGGGTGGATCGGCGGCAAGCCGGTGTACGACTATATCGACCGCGAGGTTGCGGGCGGCGCGGACCGCGACGCGCTGGTCGCTGCGATCACTGGGCGCATCCCGCTCGGCGTCATCCCGCCCGAGGAGGATTGCGCGAAAAGCGTCCTCTTCTTCCTCTCCGACTATGCGAAAATGGTTACCGGCGCGACGCTCGACGTCAACGGCGGCCAGTATATGGCGCCGTGACGATGGCCGGTGATCGTCTGCCCGCGCCCGACGTCTGGAGCGATTTCTGCCGGCGGCTCGAAGCCGCGGGCGAGATCGTGACGGGCTTCGACGCCGCCGCCAACCCGCTCGACCGCGCCGAGGGCTATCGTTACCTCACCCGGCTCTTGCGCATCGCGCTCGACATGCAGCTCGAACATGCCGACCCCGATTTCCCGAGCTTCTATGCCGCGTCGCACGAAACGGCGAAGATCGGCGCCGACAATCCCGACAATATCTATATGAACGCGACCATATCGGGGACGCGGGCCTATCGCATCCGCGGCCGGCGCGGCACCGTGCCGATCCTGAGCTTCGGGACCAAGGCGAACCGCTATGCGGTCGACGGGACGATGGCGTCGACCGGCGAGCTCGACGCCGCCGACATGGCGTTCGCCCCCGACGGGGCGTTCGAAATCCTCGTCAGCCGCGAGCAGGCACCCGGCAACTGGCTGCCCCTCGCCGAAGACAGCTCGATGCTGCTCGTCCGCCAGACCTTCCTCGACCGTGCGGCCGAAATCCCGGCAGCGGTGACGATCGAGGCGGTGGATGGCCCCGTCCATCCCGCGCCGCTCTCGGCGGACAGGCTCGAGGCCGCGCTCGAGCGCGTCACCGGCTTCGTTGCCGGCACCGCGCGCACCTTTGTCCAGTGGGCCGGGGATTTCCGCAGCCAACAGATGAACCGGCTCGCGACGGTCGACCAGACGCGCTTCTTCCGCGCCGGCGGCGACCCGACGATCTTCTATCTCCACGGCTGGTGGCAGCTCGAACCCGGCGAGGCGCTACGGATCGACACGCGCATTCCCATATGCAGTTTCTGGAACTTCCAGCTCGACAATGTCTGGATGGAGTCGCTCGATTACCGCCACCACTGCATCCATGTGAACGGGCACAGCGCAAAACTGAACGACGATGGCACGCTGACGCTGATCATATGCCCCCGCGACCCGGGCTTCGGCAACTGGATCGACACCGCGGGGCACCATCAGGGCACGATGCTGCTGCGCTGGACCGGCGCCACCGACCACCCCGTTCCCGAAACGAAAGTGATCCGTATCGATGACTGAGCTTGAAACCCGTATCGCCCGGCTCGAAGCCGAAAGCGACATCCGCCGTCTGAAAGCACGCTATCTCAATGCCTGCGACGCCAAGGATGTCGACGCGATCCGCGCCTGCTTCACCGACGATGCGGTGATCGACTTCCCGCCGGTGGGCGAATTCGACCTCGACGGGCTGATCGGCATCTTCACGCAAATGGCCGCGACGACGCCGATCACCGACGTCCACCAGGGCCATAATGCCGAGATCGACGTGGATGGCGATGTCGCGAGCGCGCGCTGGAATCTCGGCTACGCGACCTACGATCCGCGCGCCGGCAGCTTCCGCCTGCTCGCCAATTTCTACCACGACCGCTACCGCCGCACCGCCGACGGCTGGCGCATCTGCTACACGCGCTCGGAACCGCGCGCGATCGTCGACGGGGTGCTCGCGAGGGACGGGATCAGTGCAAACTGGGTCGCCGGGTAAAGCAGCCGGTTGCGGCCATCCGGGCCAACTTGTCAATTTGCCGAATGCTGCGATATCCGAAGCGGCGATGACTGAAATTTATCTGATCCGCCATGGAGAGACCGAGTGGAACGCTGCGGGCCGTTTTCAGGGAAAACTCGACTCTCCGTTGACCGGCACCGGGGCCAGGCAGGCGAAGCTTTGCGGCGAAAGACTGTCTGCGCTCGGGATCAGGTTCGACACATTGATTGCAAGCCCGTTGGGGAGAACGCGGCAGACCGCTTCGATTATAGCGAGCTGTAGCCGGTTTCCCGATACGCAATATGACGATCGGCTGGCGGAAGTTTCCGTTGGCCCATGGGACGGATTGACCCACATTGATATCGACGCCCAATGGCCGGGCCGACTCGATGGCTCAACACCGTTCGACTGGTTCTTCAGATCACCCGACGGAGAGAGCCATGAAGCGGCTTTCGCGCGCGTGAAGGAATGGTTGAGCGATACTCGGGGTTGCGTAGTTGCGGTTTCACACGGCCTGATCGGCCGCATCCTCAGAGGGGCCTATCTCGGATTGCCAAAGAGTGAGGCTCTCTGCCTGCCGGTTCCCCAAGATGTGGTTTGGCGGCTCGCAAAGGGCCAGATAGAAGCCATATCTGTTAGGTGAAGAATCCCGGCGCGCCCGTTCACCCTATTGTCTGCGCCAGGCCGGACAGTCCGGAAGCCACCTCGTAACCGCCAGTCCATGGCGTTTTTTGCAGTCGATAAAGACCGCCTTCAATCCACCAGCGCACACCAGCGATAATCATGCTTGATGAAATTCTGCCCGAGGCTGTAGCGCACGCGCCGCACGCCGGGGATCTTGTCGATCGTCTGGTGCAGGAAATCGGTGAGCTCGTTGCCATTTTCGACCAAAGTCATCGCGAGCACGTCGGCGCGCCCGAGCGTCGTCGCGACGAAGCCGATCTCGGGCAGCCCCGCCAGCCGCTCGGCGACATTCTCGATATCGGCCGCGGTATCAGCCTCGACCCACAGATAGGCGAGGATGGGGTTGCCCAGCCGGTTCGCGTTGGTGACCGCGGCGACGCGGATCACGCGATTGTCGAGGAGGCGCTTCAGCCGCGAGCGGATCGTGCCCTCGGTCAGGTCGAATTCGCGGCCGATCTCGCGGTTCGACACGCGCGCGTCGTGGCCGAGCCGCTCGATGATCTTGTGGTCGAGCTCGTCGAGGCTGATCTTGCTCATAGGGGAGCCCATTCCGGATTATATTTGAAGACCTTGAGCGCAAGGCTGGGAAAAATCCGTTCGACCCCGCCGATTTTCGCAATGACGTTGGTGAGCAAATCCTGCATTTCCTCGAGCGTCCCGGCGACGACCTGAATCTCCAGATCATGCGTGCCGATCGCGACATTGACGGTGATCACGCGTTCGAGCGCGGCGATGTCGGCGCCGACCGCGCTCGCGGGTCGCCCCTTCACCTGGATACCGACCGGCGCCAGATAGCCGAAACCCATCGCCGACAGGTCGCGCATCGCGACGACGCGGACCATGTTCGCATCCTCGAGCCGGCGCAGCCGACCGCGCACCGTCGCCTCGTTCAGCCCCATGTCGCGCGCGATGTCGCGGTTGGCGATGCGACCGTTCTTGCGGAGTGCGGCAATAATCTGTTCGTCGACTTCGTCGAGCGCAAAAACGCTGTCGGCCTGCCCGCCGTTCGCGGCCTTGCCTCGCGCCTTCTTTCCGGTCCTGGTCGCGGTTCGCAACGCCCAACTCCTGTTCCGACTTCGCCAAAAGGCCCGCGCGCGGCGGGCACGACATTGCACAGACCGCATCGCTGCACCCCTGTCAACTGCGTCACCATATAGATTAAAAATTACGCATTTGCGTAGCAAATTTCGCTTTATGGAACGCAATTATTGTGCAACAGCGACAAACAGGCCATAAATGGCGGGATTTTCGGCACAGGGGAAGAGGAGCGGTCCGGGTGGCACGTCACGAAGTCGATATGCTGGTCATCGGCTCGGGCGCGGGCGCAATGACGGCAGCCTTCACCGCCGCCGACGCCGGCGCCGAGGTGCTGATCGTCGAAAAAAGCGCCCGCTACGGAGGAACTTCGGCAACATCGGGCGGCGGCATCTGGATTCCGGGCAGCGCCGACGCGCGGGCAAAGGGCCATGCCGACGACCCGGAGGAGGCGCTCGCCTATATCAAGGCGCTGATCGGCGACGATGTGCCCGCATCGAAGCTCGAAACCTATGTCGCAAGCGCCCACCGGATGCTGGGCTACCTCGCCGAACGATCCGAGGTGCAATATACGGCCTACGCCTATTCCGACTATCACATGGACGTCGCGGGCGCGCGCGACGGCTGGCGGACGCACGACCCGATCCCGCTGATGGCCGACCGGCTGGGCGATGACTTCGCGAAGATGGAACCGCCGCACACGCTGACGCTGACCTTCGGCCGCTTCACCTGGACGATGGCGGAAGCGAAGCTGCTCCTCACCATGAGCCCGGGCGCCAAGTCGCTGCTGTTCAAGCTGATGATGAAGTACGTCTTCGACCTGCCATGGCGGTTCAGGACCAAACGGTCGCGCCGGCTGACCGGCGGCAATGCGCTGATCGGGCGGTTGAAGCTGTCGCTCGATGCGAAGGGCGTGCCGATCTGGCTGAACAGCCCGATGACAGGGCTGGTCACCGAAAAGGGCCGGATCACCGGCGCGATCGTCGAGCGCGACGGCGAGCGCATGGAAATCCACGCGCGCAAGGGCGTGGTACTCGCTACCGGCGGCTTCGATCACAGCGAGGCCCTGCGCAGGAAATATCTGCCGCAGCCGACCTCGGCCGACTGGAGCGCGGGGGTACCGAGCACCACCGGCGACGGACTCGCGGCCGGCCTGAAAGCGGGGGCAGCGACGGATCTCATGGATTCGGCGTGGTGGGGGCCGGGCTTTTTGCTCGAGGGCGAGGATCGCGCGCGCATCCTGTTCGTCGAGCGCGCCCTCCCCTCCTCGATCATCGTCAACCAGGCCGGGCGGCGCTATATGAACGAAGCCGCCTCCTATCATGTCGCGGGCGGCGAGATGCACCGCTGCAACCGCCCCGACACCCCGACGGTGCCGTCGTGGTTCGTTTTCGATGCGCGCTATCGCGGCAAATATATGCTGGGGCCGATGATGGCAGGCAAACCCTCGGCCGACAGCCGGCTACCTGAAAATATGCGCAAGATATTGAAGAAAGCGAACGACCTCTCGGGGCTTGCGGCGCAGATGGGGATCGACCCCGCCGCCTTCGTCGCCGAGGTCGGCCGATTCAATATTCACGCCGCGAAGGGTGAGGACCCCGATTTCGGCCGCGGCGCGTCGGCGTATGACCGTCATTATGGCGACGCGTCGATGACGCCCAATCCGACGCTGGCACCGATCGCGCACGCGCCATTCTATGCGATCCCGATCTATCCCTGCGACCTCGGCACCAATGGCGGGCTGCAGACCGACAGTGACGGGCAGGTGCTCGATACGCAGGGCAGGCCGCTCGGCGGGCTCTATGCGGTCGGCAATGTGTCGGCAGCGGCGATGGGGCGCACCTATCCGGGCGCGGGTGCAACGCTCGGCCCCGCAATGACCTTCGGCTGGCGCGCTGCGCGCCATGCGATGCGGGTGAATGACTAGCAACACGCTATCCCGGCGAAGGCCGGATCTCGCCGGAGCGCTCAACTGCCAGGGTGAGGCCCCGGCCTTTGCCGGAAAGACATCGGTTGTTCAGCGCGCCAGATAGCCGCCGTCGACCGCGAGCGGATGGCCGGTGATGAAGCTTGCCCTGTCCGAACAGAGGAAGACCACCGCGTCGGCGACTTCCTGCGCTTCGCCGATGCGGTTCATCGGGTGCATCGCGGCGATGAAGCGCGCCGCCTCTTCCTCCTGCGCGATCGCCTCGACCATCGGCGTGCGGATCGCGCCCGGACAGACCGCGTTGATCCGGATGCCCTGCGCGGCATAACGCAGCGCCGCCGAGCGGGTCAGCCCGATAACGGCGTGCTTCGAACCGCAATAGCCCGCGCCGCCCGCGCCCGACATGCCGGCGATCGATGCGGTGTTGACGATCGCGCCGCGACCCGCGCGTTCCATATGGCGCAGCTCGGCGGTCATGCAGAGCAGCAGACCGCGCTGGTTGACCGCGATGCTGCGGTCATAGGCGGCGAGGTCGCCCCACGGCGTCTCCATCCCTTCCAGCGCAACCCCCGCATTGTTGAAGGCACAGTCGAGCCCGCCCCAATCGGCGACCAGCGCATCGACGAAGGCATCGACCGCCGCGCCGTCGGTGACGTCGAGCGCACCGTGGCGCGCCTCGCCCCCTGCCGCAGCGACGAGCGCCGCGGTTTCCGCCGCGCTCCCGGCGTCGAGATCCGCGACCGCGACCCTTGCGCCCTCGGCGGCAAAAGCAAGCGCGGTCGCGCGGCCGATCCCGCTACCCCCGCCGGTGACGAATGCGATCTTTCCTGCGAGCAGTGCCACGCCGCGTTCCCCTTCAGACGATCTCGAACAGTCCGGCGGCACCCATACCGCCCGCGACGCACATCGAGACGACGGCATAGCGCACGCCGCGCGCCGGTCATGCCGAAGGGGTGGCCGATCGCGATGCCGCCGCCGTTGACGTTGAGCCTGTCGGGATCGATGTCAAGCGTGTCGCGGCAATAGAGTGCCTGGC
>JAGHZY010000022.1 GCA_017745175.1 Sphingopyxis sp.
CACCCCTTGCGCTGCGCATCGCGCCACCCCTTCGAACGCGCATCGTCGGCATTGTCGCCCGTCACGTCGACGAGGATGCCGCTGGCGAGAAAGTCGCCGCTGCTGTTGATCGGCGTGATGCCGCGGTTGCCGCGCGTGATCTGGCCGTCGACGATGCCGGCAAGCAGAATCGCGAAAAAGAGGCCAAAGAGTGCGGCCCAGCGCCAGTCGCGCGGACGAACCGCATCGAGAGAAAAGCGAGGAGCGAAGCGGGGGAAAGCAGCCGAAATCATATCTTCTCTATGCTTTGCCCCAAAATCCCGAGCGAGACTATCGCTCATTTCGTCATTCCGGCAAGGCCGTAATCTCGACCGTCCGTCATAAGGCACCGTTGAGATCCCGGCCTTCGCCGGGATGACGATGCAAAGATGCATTATGCGAAAGTCGATGTCGCCGACAAGGAAATCATGGCAATTATCGGCTGGAACCGTTAGTCGCGCGAGCCATGGATTCCAAGCACAACCCACCCGCCTCCTACACTTATGCCGAGGCCGGCGTATCGATCGAGACCGGCAACGCGCTGGTCCGTGCCATTGCCCCGCTCGCCCGAGCGACGCGCCGTCCCGGCGCCGACGCCGACTTGGGCGGCTTTGGCGGCTTCTTCGATTTGAAGGCAGCCGGATTCAACGATCCGCTGCTCGTTGCGGCGAACGACGGTGTCGGCACGAAGCTGAAACTCGCCATCGAATCGGGCAAGCACGACGGTGTCGGCATCGACCTCGTCGCGATGTGCGCGAACGACCTGATCGTCCAGGGCGCCGAGCCACTGTTTTTCCTTGACTATTATGCGACGGGCAAGCTCGACAATGATATCGCGACCAAAGTCGTCGCGAGCATTGCCGAGGGCTGCAAGCAGGCCGGATGCGCGCTGATCGGCGGCGAGACCGCTGAAATGCCCGGCATGTATTCGGACGGCGACTATGACCTCGCAGGCTTCTGCGTCGGTGCGGTCGAGCGCGATCAGGTACTGACCGCCGACAAGGTCGCGGCGGGCGACGTGATTTTGGGGCTTGCCTCGTCGGGCGTCCATTCGAACGGCTTCTCGCTCGTGCGCCGGCTCGCCGCCGACAAGGGCTGGAAGCTCGACCGTCCCGCGCTGTTCGACCAGAATGTCCTGCTGATCGAGGCGCTGATGGCGCCGACGCGCATCTATGTGAAGAGCCTGCTGCCGCTCGTGAAGACCGGCAAGATCCATGCGCTCGCGCATATCACCGGCGGCGGCCTGCTCGAAAATATCCCGCGCGTGCTGCCGAAGACCCTCCACGCCCATGTCGATGCCGACGCTTGGGAGCAGCCGCGACTGATGGCGTTCCTGCAGGCGCAGGGCCATATCGAGCCTGCGGAAATGGCGCGCACCTTCAACTGCGGGATCGGCATGGCGGTGGTCGTTGCCGAGGGCGACGTCGCGGAGGTGACGGCGGCGCTCGAAGCCGCGGGCGAGACGCTGTTCCGGATCGGGCATATCGCCGGGGGCGAGAAGGGCTGCACCGTAACCGGCGCCGCCGAAACCTGGAGTGCGCGCGAGGCGTGGTCGGCAACGCATAATGGCTAGGGCGCGTGTCGCCGTCCTGATCTCGGGCGCCGGCACCAATATGGCAGCGCTGCTTTATGCGGCGAAAGCCGCCGACTGCCCCTTTGAACTGGTGTTCGTCGGCAGTAACGATCCCGACGCGCCGGGACTGAAGATCGCCGCGGCCGAGGGCATCGCGACGTGGGGCCTATCGCACAGAGGCATGGATCGCGACGCATTCGATGCGCTGGTCGACGGGCAGCTTCGCGCCGCGGGCGCCGAGTTCGTCGCGCTGGCGGGCTATATGCGCATCCTATCGAATGATTTCGTCGATCGCTGGGCCGGCCGGATGATCAACATCCACCCGAGCCTGCTGCCGCTCTACAAGGGGCTCGACACGCACCGGCAGGCGATCGATGCCGGCGACAAGTTCGGCGGCTGCAGCGTTCATATCGTGACCGCCGAACTCGACGACGGGCCTGTGCTTGCGCAAACGCCCGTCGCGATCCTGCCGGACGATACGGTTGAAACGCTGGCGCGGCGGGTGCAGTTCGCCGAGCACCAGCTTTATCCCGCGGCCCTCGCCGCCTTTGTGACGCGCGAGCGCTCGCCCGGCTATCTGCGCGCCCGCGTGCGCGAACTCGCGATGGCGCTACCCGAAGCCGACGAGGTAACCTCGCACGGCATGCCCTGCTTCGGGATCGTGAAAGGCAAGAAATTCGCCTATTTCACCGAGGATCACCACGGCGACGGCAAGATCGCGCTGCTGGTCAAGATCAGCGGGGGCGACGAGCAGGCGGCGCTGATCGAACTCGACGAAAACCGCTATTACCGCCCAGCCTATTTCGGCGACGGCTGGATCGGCATCCGGCTCGACCTCGGCGACACCGACTGGGATGCGATCGGCGAATGGCTGCGCAAGAGCTGGCTGGCGATCGCGCCGAAGAAGCTGGCGGGGCTGATGGCGGTCGCCGACGAGTTCTAGGATTATTCGCGCGCCGCCGCGTGCATCCGCCGTTCGATCTCGTCGTGCGGCACCTCTTCGATGAGCTGCGCCAGCCGCCAGGTGAAACCGAACGGATCGGTGAGCGAGCCCGTACGCTCGCCCCAATATTTTGCGCCGACCGCTTCGCCCGCGACGGCGCCTGCATCGATCGCGCGACCATAGGCCGCGTCGACATCGTCGACATAGATTTTGAGATCGAGGCTGGTGGCCGGGGTGTCGGGACCGGAATCCTTGTCGGGATCGTTCGACCGGTCGGAAATCATCACCCGCGAGTCGCCGATCCGAATGACGGCGATCAGCAGTTTTCCGTCCATCTCGCGCCGGAAATCTTCGGTCGCGCCGAATGCAGACTTATAGAAATCCAGTGCCGCAGCCGCATCGCCGACCCGCAGGATCGGATTCAGTGTATGATATCCCTCGGGTTGTCGGGGCATCGCGATGACTCCTGTCTCGTCAAGGCAACGCAGCGTTTCACCCGTTGTTCCGGACAGCGCGATCGATCGTTCGCGCCACGGAATGAAAAAAGCCGCCGGATCGCTCCGGCGGCCTCTTCTGTCTTGCGGCTTGTATCGTTTAGCCGACGATTTCTTCAGGCTTGAAGAAATAGGCGATTTCGATCGCGGCATTTTCGTCGCTGTCCGAACCGTGAACCGTGTTCGCCTCGATGCTTTCGGCCAGCTCCTTGCGGATCGTGCCCGGCTCGGCGTTTTCGGGATTGGTCGCGCCCATGATGTCGCGGTTGCGCTGCATCGCATTCTCGCCTTCGAGAACCTGCACGACGACGGGGCCCGAGGTCATGAAGGTGACGAGTTCGCCGAAGAAGGGGCGTTCCTTGTGGACCGCGTAGAAGCCTTCGGCCTGTTCGCGGGTCATGTGGATGCGCTTCGACGCGACGACGCGCAGGCCGGCGTCTTCGAGCATCTTGGTGACGGCGCCGGTGATGTTGCGACGCGTCGCGTCGGGCTTGATGATCGAGAAAGTGCGGGTGACCGCCATGGGAAAGCTCCTGCGATGTTATGGTTTGCGATGCGCGCGCCTCTAGCCGCGCTTTTGCCGCGCCGCAAGGAGAGAGCGCAACGCGCGCCTAGGCACCGCTGCCATAGGTTACCGCACCCTCGACCATGTCGCCGTTCTGGGTCGCGGTGATCTGGATCGAGGTTTTCGCATCGTCCGGCTTTTCGGCGCTGATGATGATCGTGTCCTCGGCGTTCATTTCGGACTTCACCTTCAGGCCGGCGGCCTCGATCTGGCGCCGGTAGTGCGCAACGACGTCGGCCGCCCTGCCCTTGACCTCGAAGCTTGCGAGGCCGCCCTGCTTGCCCTCGGACGATCCCGCGAAACCGCCCGTCATCTTCGATCCGGGATAGGGCGTCATGCCCGCAGGCAACTTCGCCTCGCCGCCGAACTGGACTTCGCCTTCCTCGGTCTTGATCGTGACCTTGCCGTTTTCGCCGTCTTCGCTGCTGCTGATGCTGTAGTCGGCGGTCTTGCCCGTTGCAGGGTCGGTATAGGTGCCGCTCGCGACCTCGGTCTCCGACTTCGAGCCGCAGCCCGCCGCAAGCAGCGACAAGGAAACAGCAAGGGCGGTGGAAAGGAACGGGTTCGGGCGCATCGTCGGGCTCCTGTGCAAAGATCGAATCGGCCGCATGGGCCGCGGTGCCCGGCCTATGCGACGGTCATTACGACGCGTCGGTGACCCGCGTCACATCCCGGTCATCAGGGCCCCTCGGACCAGCGGCCGTTTTCGTCCTGTTTCCAGAAACGGTTGTCGACATCGTCGCGCGCGGCGAGTGTGCGCCAGAGCGCGCGTGCGTCATCGATGCGGCTGTTGTCGAAGAGGAGGAAGGTGCGTTCGAAGCCGAGCGCTTCGTCGCGCCATTCGCCGTCGGCAAGCGCGAGGTGGCTGGCGCGGTTCGGCGGCGAGGCCGCGAGCGTGCCCGATATCAGGATCGGCTCGATCTCTTCGTCGGGCGACCCCGCAACCCCATGCGGCAGGAAGCTCGCAGGGTTCAGCGTCCACAGCGCCTCGTCGATCGCCTGCCGCTGCATCGCCGGCGCGGCGACCACCTGCAGGCGGTCGCCATTTGCCAATATACGCGTCGCGAGGGCGGGGAGCACCCGTTCAACCGGGTCGCGGGTCAGCCGGTAGAAGTCGACGCGCGCCATGCTCCCCTGCCCTTTTGCGATCAGCCTTCGTGGTTGGCGGCGATATAGCGGTCGAGCAGGCGCACGCCGTAGCCCGTCGCGCCCTTCGCCCACACCGGACCGTCCTTGTCGGCCCACGCCATGCCCGCGATGTCGAGATGCGCCCACGCGACGCCGTCCTCGACATAGCGCTTCAGGAACTGCGCCGCGGTGATCGAGCCGCCCTCGCGCGGGCCGACATTCTTCATGTCGGCGATCGGGCTGTCGATCAGCTTGTCGTAGGCGGGCGACAGCGGGAAGCGCCAGAGCCGATTGTTCGACACCTCGCCCGCGGCGATCAGGTCGGCGGCGAGCTTGTCGTCATTGGCGAAGATGCCCGCATATTCGTGGCCGAGCGAGATCACCATCGCGCCGGTCAGCGTCGCGAGGTCAACGATCACCTTGGGATCATAGATCTTTTGCGCCCAGCTGATCGCATCGCAAAGCACAAGGCGGCCCTCGGCGTCGGTGTTGAGCACTTCGACCGTCTGCCCCGACATCGTGCTGACGATATCGCCGGGGCGCATCGCATTGCCGTCGGGCATATTCTCGACAAGGCCGACGACGCCGACGACATTCGCCTTCGCCTTGCGGCCCGCGATCGCCTTGATCGCGCCCGCGACGGCGCCCGCGCCGCCCATGTCCCATTTCATCATGTCCATGCCGGCGGCGGGCTTGATGCTGATGCCGCCGGTATCGAAAGTCACGCCCTTGCCGATGAAGACGACCGGCGCGTCGCCCGGATTGCCGCCGTTCCAGCGCATCGCGAGCAGGCGCGGCGGGCGCGTCGAGCCCTGCGCGACACCGAGCAGCGCGCCCATGCCGAGCGCCTTCATCTGACGCTCGTCGAGCACTTCGAGTTCGACGCCAAGGTCGGCAAGATGCTGGCAGCGCTCGACGAAGCTTTCGGGATAGACGATGTTCGGCGGTTCGGCGACGAGTGTCTGGGTCAGCGCGACGCCGTCGGCGATGG
Organism: Sphingopyxis sp.; assembly: GCA_017745175.1. Lineage (GTDB taxonomy): Bacteria > Pseudomonadota > Alphaproteobacteria > Sphingomonadales > Sphingomonadaceae > Sphingopyxis. The sequence continues at coordinate 5,713 of JAGHZY010000022.1, forward strand.
CTTCATTCTCGGCCCAGCGCGCCGCGAGGTCGCCGTGCGGGGACGCGATCGTCACTGTCGCGAGGCTCGGCTTCGCCTTGTCGGCGAGGCGCGTGCGATAGGTGTCGAGGCGCCAGTTGCGCAAGCGTGCGCCCATCGCGAAGGCGAGCACGTCGTCGGCGTCGCTCTGCCCCGCGCTCGCGAAATCGACATGCACATGAGTGACGCCGCTCGTCTGCAGCTTCGCGGTCAGCGCCGCGCCGCCGCGCTCGAGATCCTGTTCGCTGCCTTCGCCGATGCCGACAAGCAGCAGACGCTTCGCCTGTTCGCCGTCGATCGCTGCGGTTTCGGCGACCGTCCCCGCCGCGCCGTCGAAACGCGCCTGTGCTGCCGCCGCGCCGAGCAGCGCGCCGAGCGCGCCCGCTTCGCCCTTGCGGACCGGAAAAGCGACGACGTCGGCAGACGCATCGATTTGCGCGACAAACTGAATGTCCATGCCTTAACTTTCTCATGCGATGATTGATTGGAACGTGGCGGACCGATAGGGGTTTCGCTTGCGAGTTGCAAAAACAAAGCTGCCGGTCCAAGCCGGACGCATCGATCAGGGTTCGGGACAAAGGGATTAGATGAGCTGGGCTTTGTTCGGACAAGCGGCGCGTACGCGGCCGTTCTGGCTGGCGACAGCGAGCGGCGTCGCGTTGGTCGCCTGCCCGGTGATGGCCCAGACGAGCGCAGAATCGCCCCCGGCCGAAGAGGTGACGGGCACCCCTGACCTGCACACCCCCGACGTCGTTCCGGCCACCTCGGACGCCCCCGACACGACAGGCGAGCAACAGATCGGCTTCGCCGCGGACAACCTCAATTACGACAGCGACACCGAGGTTGTCGTCGCCGAGGGCAATGTCCAGATGAACCGCGAGGCGATCGAGATGCGCGCGGACAAGGTGACGTGGAACCGGCAGACGGGGAAGGTCTTCGCCGAGGGCAACGTCGTCATCAAAAATCCCGAAGGCGACACCGCCTATGGCGACAGGATCGAGCTGACCGACAGTCTGCGCGACGGCGTCGTCGAGAATCTGCTCGTCGTGCTCGACAATGGATCGCGGCTCGCCGCGATCAGGGGCACGCGCTTCGACAACGGCAATATCGAACTGGAAAATGCCGCCTATACGCCCTGCCCCGTCGAGGACGACGCGGGTTGCCCCAGAAATCCGAGCTGGCAAGTCCGCGCCGTCCGCGTGCTGTACGACAGGGCGAAGAACAAGGTCCGCTACAAGGGTGCCCGGATCGAGATTTTCGGCCTGCCGCTGATTCCGCTGCCCGGCCTCAGCCATTCGATCAACAACGAGGCGAGTAGCGGCATCCTCGTCCCCGAAATCCGGCTCGACCGCAGCAACGGGTTCGAAATCGCCGTCCCCTATTATCTGCGCCTTGCGCCCGACCGCGACATGACGATCACGCCGCACCTCTATACCGGCGCGGCGCCGATGATGGAGGGCGAGTTCCGCGCGCTGACCGACATCGGATCGTTCCGCATCAACGGCTATGCGACCTATGGTTCGCTTGTCCCGCTGACCGGCGAGGCCCCCGACAGCCAGAAGCGCTTTCGCGGCTATCTCGAAAGCGCGGGCAAGTTCCAGTTCGACCCGCGCTGGAGCCTGACCTATTCGGGGCGCATCGCGACCGACCGGACCTTCATGCGCCGCTATGACATCAGCCGCGACGACCGGCTGCGTTCGACGTTCGAGCTCGAGCGGATCGGCGGTAACAGCTATCTGTCGATCGCGGGCTGGGCGACGCAGACGCTGCGCGTCAACGACGTCCAGGGTCAGCAGCCGGTCGCGCTGCCGATCATCGACTTTCGCCAGCGGCTCGACGATCCGGTCTTCGGCGGCCAGCTCGAGCTGCAGCTCAACACGCTGGCGATCGGCCGCACCGCGGGACAGGACACGCAGCGCGCCTTTGCCGGGGCGCAATGGAATCTGCGCGGGCTGACCGGGCTCGGACAGGAAGTCACGCTGACCGCGCTGGTGCGCGGCGACGTCTATCACAGCGACGAGAATCTGCTGACCGCGATCCCGGGTTATCGCGGCAAATCGGGCTGGCAGGCGCGCGGGATCGCCGCGGTTGCCGCCGACATGCGCTGGCCGTTCATCGGCGAGTTTGCGGGCGGCACGCAGACGCTGACCCCGCGCATCCAGCTCGTCGCAACACCGCCGATCAAGAATCTGGACATCCCGAATGAGGATTCGCGTGCCTTCGACCTCGAGGACAGCAACCTGTTCGCGATCAACCGCTTCAACGGCCACGACCGGTTCGAGGACGGCGCACGCGTCACCTATGGCGTCGAATGGAATTACAGCCGGCCGGGTTTCAACATCAACAGCGTCGTCGGACAAAGCTATCGGCTGTCGGACAAGCCGAGCCTGTTTCCCGACGGGACCGGGCTGACCGACCGCACGTCGGATATCGTCGGCCGCACCACGATTGCCTATCGCGATTTCCTCCGCCTCACGCATCGCTTCCGGCTCGACAAGGATAATCTCGCGATCCGCCGCAACGAATTCGATGCGACGATCGGCAGCCGCTCGACCTATGCCGTGCTCGGCTATTCACGGCTCAACCGCGACATCCTGCTGCTCGGCGAGGATTTGCAGGATCGCGAGGAAGTCCGCGCGGGCGGCCGCATTGCCTTTGCAAAACACTGGTCGGTGTTCGGCTCGGCGATCGTCGACCTCACCCAGCGCAGCGACGATCCGCTGAGCGATGCCGACGGGTTCGAGCCGATTCGCCACCGGCTGGGCGTCGCTTATGACGATGACTGCCTGTCGATCGCACTCACATGGCGCCGCGACTATGCCGACACCGGCGACGCGAAACGCGGCAACAGCTTCTCCTTCCGCATCGCCTTCCGCAATCTTGGGTTCTGACCGCTTTCGACCGGTTGCGGGCGATAGGGATGTGCACCCCGGCGAAAGCCGGGGCCCAGAATTCCAACGCTGACCTTGCGCCTTTCCGCACTGGGCCCCGGCTTTCGCCGGGGTGCACATGGGACAGCTTCCCACCCCCAAAACGGACATCCTCCGCGAAATGCCGCTTTCCTACATTCTGCAGCTGTGCCAACCCCGGCCCGTCGGCCGGCCCTGATGATATTCGCAATCCGCTTAAAGCGACAAAAGAGACAGAATCGGTCCGCACATGCGCATCTTTTGTCTCCTTAACGCCGGAGGCCGCCGCCCGCTTCGCTCAGCCTAGGTTCAGCGTCGATGGCCGAGGTACAATGTACAAATGGCTCCGATGGCGGATTGCGCTGGACCATCGGGCGTTTCCGCTGATACGGAGCGTCCGGACTTTCTCGAATAGGGTAAAGATGACCAAATTTTCGACCATGACCGGCCTGATTGCTCTGGTCGCCGTCGGCGTGACGCCCGTGCTGGCGCAGACCGTCGCCGACAGCGAAGTGCCGACGACCAGCCTCAATATCCCCGGCAATGTACAGCTTTACGGCGACGCCAGACCGAATGTCTATCGCCCCTCGGCCACCGTGAACGGCGAGATCATCACCGCGACCGATATCGAGCAGCGCATGGCGCTGATCCGGATCGCCAACAGCAATGCCGAGCTGCCGCCCGAGGAGCTCCAGCGGCTGCGCAATCAGGTCTTCAGCAACCTGATCGACGAAAAGCTGCAGATCCAGGAAGCCAAGGCGGCCGAGATCACGATCGACGAGAATGTCGTGAACGACCAGTTCGCCCGCCTCGCGACGCGCTTCAAGCAGACGCCCGAGCAGTTTTCGACCTATCTGACCTCGAAAGGGTCCTCCGCGGCGGCGGTGAAGCAGCAGATTCGCGGCGAATTCGCATGGGATCGCCTGTTGTCGCGCAACATCCAGTCGACGACCAACGTCTCGAGCGAAGAGGTCAAGCTCATCGTCGACCAGATGAACGAGGCCAAGGGGCAGGACGAGTTCCACCTTGGCGAAATCTATCTTTCGGCGAACGCGGACAATGCCGCCGCGGTGACCGAAAATGCCAGGAAGATCATCCAGGCACTGCAGGCAGGCGGCAGCTTCGCCGCCTATGCCCGCCAATTCTCGGAAGCTTCGACCGCGGTCGTCGGCGGAGACCTCGGCTGGGTGAAGACGGGTCAGCTGCCGGCTTCGATGGGCGAAGCCGCGACGCATATGCAGCCCGGCCAGCTCGTCGGCCCGATCGAGGTGCCCGGCGGCATCTCGATCATGCTGATGATCGACCGGCGCCAGGTGCTGACTGCCGACCCGCGCGACGCGGTCCTGAGCCTGAAACAGGTCTCGCTCGATTTCCCGGCCGGCACGACCCAGGCGAAGGCAACCGAACTCGCGGGCCGGTTCGCCGAAGCGACGCGGACGATCGCCGGCTGCGGCGCCGCCGATGCGGTGGCCCAGCGGCTGGGTGCAACCGTCGTGTCGCGCGACAATATCGAGATGCGCGCGCTGCCGGCGCCGTTGCAGGCGACGCTTGCAACGCTGCAGATCGGCCAGACGACGCAACCCTTCGGCTCGGCGAACGAAGGCGTCAGCGTCCTCGTGCTGTGCGGCCGCGACATGCCGCAAACCGCGACCGCCCCGAACCTTGAGCAGATCGAGCGAAAATTGCTCGAGGACAAGGTCAACAAGCGGGCCCAGCGCTACCTGCGCGACCTGCGCCGTGACGCGGTGATCGAATATAGCTGATGACTTCTGACGATCAGCGCCGCCCGATCGCGGTCACCATGGGTGACCCGGCCGGCGTCGGCCCCGAAGTCACCGCCCGCGCATGGGCAGCACGCCGCGAAAACGATCTGCCTCCGTTTGTCGCGATCGGCGATATCGCGGCGATCGAGGCTGTCTGGGACGGTCCGGTCGCGCGCGTGGGCGATATGGACGAGGTCGGCAAGGCCTTCGACACCGCGCTGCCCGTGTGGCATCTCGAAGACAGCGGGCCGCTCACCCCGGGCCAGCCGACCCCGGCGGGCGCGACCTGCGCGCTCCACGCGCTCGAAACCGGCATCGGGCTGACGCGCAATCAGGCGAGCTCGGCGCTCGTCACCGGATCGGTGTCGAAATTTGCGCTGCACGGTATCGGCTATACGCACCCGGGACAGACCGAATTCATCGCCGAACGCTGCGGCGTCACCGCGACCAACGCCGTGATGGTGCTGGCGGGCCCGGCCCTGCGCGTCGTGCCGCTGACGGTGCACATCCCGTTATCCGAAGTGCCCGATCGGCTGACGAGCGAACTGATCGTCGCCAAGGCGCGCATCGTCGCGCGCGGGCTGCGCCGCGATTTCGGGATCGAGACGCCGCGCCTCGCACTCGCGGGGCTCAACCCTCACGCCGGCGAAAATGGCCAGCTGGGCAGCGAGGAAGGGCGCATCATGGCGCCCGCCATCGCCCAGCTTGCCGCGGACGGCATTATCGTCGACGGACCGGTCGCCGCCGACGCGCTCTTCGCCCCCGGCATCCGCGACCAGTATGACGCGCTGCTGTGCGGCTATCATGACCAGGCACTGGCGCCGTTCAAGGCGCTGCATTTCCACGACGGCGTGAACCTGACGCTCGGTCTGCCGATCATCCGCACCTCGCCCGATCACGGCACGGCATTCAACATCGCCGGCACCGGCCGCGCGGACCCCGGGCCGACGATCGCGGCGATCGCGATGGCGGCGCGGATGGCGACGGCACGCGAGCGTAACTGCGCACCGGCGAAGTGACCGTCCAGCCGCGTACCCCGCTGCCACCGTTGCGCGAGACGGTGCGCACGCACGGCCTGTCGGCGAGCAAGGCGCTCGGGCAGAATTTTCTGTTCGACGAACAATTGCTCGACCGGATCGCGGCGCTGCCCGGCGACCTCGATGGCGCCACGGTTTTCGAGGTCGGCCCCGGCCCGGGCGGGTTGACGCGCGCGCTGCTGCGGGCAGGCGCAAGGGTGATCGCGGTCGAGCGCGACGATCGCTGCCTGCCGCTGCTTGCTGAGCTGGGCGATGCCTTTCCGGGACAGCTGACGGTGATCGCCGACGATGCGATGGCGGTCGACGTCGAAGCGCTGACCGGCGGAGCGCCCTATCATATCGTCGCAAATCTGCCTTATAATGTCGGCACCGCGCTGTTCACGCGCTGGCTCGAGCCGGCTGCATGGCCGCCGCGCTGGGTATCGCTGACGCTGATGTTCCAGCTCGAGGTTGCCGAACGCATCGTCGCGCCCGTCGGGACGAGCGCCTATGGCCGGCTGGCGGTTCTCGCGCAATGGCGGTCGAATGCGAAGATCGCGATGAAGGTGCACCGATCGGCTTTCACGCCGCCGCCGAAAGTGATGTCGGCGATCGTCCATGTGACACCCGGTACCGAGCCGGGCGGCGTCGATGCGAAACTGCTGTCGAAGCTTACAGAAAAGGGTTTCGGCCAGCGGCGCAAGATGCTGCGCCAGAGTCTGAAAGGCGTCGGGGGCGCCGTCGCGGCAGCCGAAGCGATCGGCATCGATCCGACACGGCGCGCCGAAACAGTCAGCGTCGGCGAATGGGTGGAGCTGGCGCGAACGCTGGGTCGCTGACGCAAATCAGCCGCAGTTTTGCGACGACTGGAATGTCCGTTTTGGGGGTGGGAAGCTGTCCCATGTGCACCCCGGCGAAAGCCGGGGCCCAGTGCGGAAAGGCGCAAGGTCAGCGTTGGAATTCTGGGCCCCGGCTTTCGCCGGGGTGCACATCCCTATCGCCCGCAACCGGTCGTTGGCTGCTATTCCCGATTACAACCCGGACAAGCGCGCCCTTTGCGGGGGCGAGGGCTTAATTCTGGCTGCTCGCGCCGACGGTCGCGACGGGCTTCGGCACCAGCACCTCGGCGGCGACGACGCGTTTCGATGCGCCGGCCGCGATCGCCTTTTCGAGCGCGGCGACCTGCGGACAGTTCGTCTTGCACACGCGCTGCGCCTCGGCCAGCTTTTCGCGCGCCAGTTCGAGCGCGCCCTTGTCGGCGAGCGCCTCGCCCTGCCCTGCAAGCGCGATGACGTCGTTGGGTTCGAGCACCAGCGCCTCGCGATAAAGGCCGATCGCCTTGCCCGGCAGCCCCTGCGCACGCGCGACCTGCGCCAGCGCGATGATCGCCGAACGATTGCGCGGATCGGCGGCGAGCGCCGATTCATAGAAGTCGATCGCCTGATCGAGCTCACCGGCTTCCTGCGCCTTGTGCCCTTCCTGCTGAAGCGCGATCGACCGGGGGAGAATGTCGTTGTCGGCGCGTTGGGCGTCGGATGCGGTAGGCAGGCTGGCGAGGATCAATCCCGCGGAAAGAGCCAGAAAACCGACACGCATCGCATTCTCCCATCGCTTCATTGCAGGCGATGCTAACATGGTGCGGTCAGCCGTGCGAGAAAAAATCCGTCGCTGCTGTCGTGCCGCGGAGTCAACAGGTAACCGCGCCCCGCCGCGCGGCCGACACCATCTGGCAAATAGCCGGCGTCGGCCGTCCAGCCCGGATGCCGGTTCAGAAAATCGTCCACCTGTGCCCGCCCCTCGCGCGTGATGATCGAGCAGACAGCATAAAGAAGTTTGCCGCCGGGCGCCACAAGTTCGGCGCCGATATCGATCAGTTTCGCCTGATCGGCGAGATGGCGTTCGAGCCGCGCGGGGGTGAGGCGCCAGCGGAGTTCGGGACTGCGCCGCCATGTACCGCTGCCCGAACAGGGCGCGTCGACGAAGACGCGATCCGCCTTGCCCTGCCAGTCGGCGAGCATCGCGCTCTCCTGTGCCGGGTTCAGCAGGCGCGTCTCGATGCGCGTTGCCCCCGCGCGTTCGGCGCGCGGGGGCAGCTGCCGGAGCCGGGCACGATTGGTATCGCAGGCGAGAATGTCGGCACCATTGGCCGTGAGCGAAGCAATGGCGAGTGTCTTGCCGCCCCCGCCCGCACAAAGGTCGACAACCGCCATGCCCGGCGCGACGTCGAGCGCCGCCGAAGCATATTGGCTGGCCGCGTCCTGCACCTCGAACTGCCCTTCGGCATAGGCAGGATGCTGCACGGCAGCGGTTTCTGGCGGGAGACGCCAGCCGTCGGGCACACCCGTAATCGCCGCGCCGTCCGGAAAGAGTGCAGCGAGATCGCCGGCGCCGGACTTGATACGATTCGCGCGCAAATCGAGCGCGGCGCGCGCCAGCATGGCGTCATATTCGCCTTCGCCTACGAGCGGATCGAACAGATCGATCAGCGCCTCTGCGGCGAGCCCGGTTTCGGCGCGCGGTTCGTCGGCGGCGATCGGCGCCGGGCCGTAGGGCGTGCCATCGAACAACTCCGCGAGCCCGGGTTGCGCGTCCACGAGCGTCAGCATGGCCGCGCGCCCCGACGCAGGCGCCGAGCGCACGATCCGGATCGCGTCATAGACATGCCCGCGGATCGCGCGGCGATCCTTCGACCCCGCATAACGGCGCGCGCGCATCGCCTCGGCAAAAATTGCGTCGGCGGGCGCGCCGCCCTCGCGCGCGGCCACGGCAATGGCGTCGAGTATCTCGATCGCCGCCTGAATGCGCGCTGCGGGCGTCATCGGCCGGCCTCAGCCTGCCGGGTAGTTCGGCGCCTCGCGCGTGATCGCCACATCGTGGACATGGCTTTCGCGCAGGCCCGCATTGGTGATGCGCACGAACTTCGCACGCTCGCGGAAATCCTTGAGGGTGCGGCTACCGGTATAGCCCATCGCCGCTTTCACGCCGCCGACCATCTGGTGGATGACGTCCTTCGCGGGCCCCTTGAAGGGAACCTGGCCTTCGATGCCCTCGGGAACCAGCTTCATCTGGTCCTTGATATCCTGCTGGAAATAGCGGTCGGCCGAACCGCGGGCCATCGCGCCGACGCTGCCCATGCCGCGATAGCTCTTGTAGGTGCGGCCCTGATAGAGGAAGGTTTCGCCCGGCGCCTCGGCGGTACCCGCGAGCATCGATCCGACCATCACGCTCGACGCGCCCGCCGCGAGCGCCTTGGCGACGTCGCCCGAGGTGCGCAAGCCGCCGTCGGCGATCACCGGGACGCCCAGCTTCGCCGCCGCCGCAACGCTGTCGAGGATCGCGGTCAGCTGCGGCACGCCGACGCCCGCGACGATCCGCGTCGTGCAGATCGAGCCCGGACCGATACCGACCTTCACCCCGTCGGCGCCGGCGTCGATCAGCGCCTTCGTCGCGTCGCCGGTCGCGACATTGCCCGCGAGCACCTGCACGCGGTTCGACAGTTTCTTGATGCGCTCGACCGTCGCGCCGACACCCTTGCTGTGGCCGTGCGCGGTGTCGACGACGATCAGGTCGCATTCGGCTTCGAGCAATGCCTCGGCGCGCTCGACGCCGCTATCGCCGGTGTTCGTGGCGGCCGCGACGCGCAGGCGGCCGTTCCCGTCTTTCGTCGCGTCGGGGAAGTTGACCGCCTTTTCCATATCCTTGACGGTGATCAGCCCGATGCAGCGATAATCATCGTCGACGACCAGCAGCTTCTCGATCCGGCGCTGGTGGAGCAGCTTGCGCGCCTCGTCCTGCCCGACCCCGGCGCGTACCGTTGCAAGATTTTCAGCGGTCATCAACTCGCGCACGGGCTGGCCCGGATTGTCGGCGAAGCGGACGTCGCGATTGGTGAGGATGCCGACAAGCTTGCCGCCGGCCTCGACGACGGGAATGCCCGAGATTCTGTGCTGCGCCATCAGTGCGGTCGCATGCGAAAGCGGCGCGTCGGGGGTGATGGTGATCGGGTTGACGATCATCCCGCTTTCGAAGCGCTTCACCTGCCGCACCGCCGCCGCCTGTTCCTCGACCGTGAGGTTGCGGTGGAGCACGCCGATGCCGCCGATCTGCGCCATCAGGATCGCCATGTCGGCCTCGGTCACCGTGTCCATCGCCGACGACAGGACCGGGATGTTGAGGCTGATCTCGCTCGTCAGCTGGGTCGTCAGATTGGCGTCGGACGGCAGGATATCCGAAGGACCGGGCACCAGCAGCACGTCGTCAAAGGTCAGGCCGGTGATGATTTCCATGGGTCGCCACTTTCTGGTGCAGGCGGCGCCTGCCCCACGGTTTCGGGGCGGCACGCGCGAATCATTTGGTGGCGGCCCATGTAACCAGTCGCGTCCAAGCGCGCCAGTGGGTGACGAACGATTATTTCGCGGGCTTCGGATCATTTGCGACGGCATCGCGAAAGGGCGGCGCAAGCTCGCCGATGTAACCGGTTGCATTGCCTCCGGCCCCTCGTTAGACCCGCAGCATAACATAGTTTCGGCGAAGAGGATATTCCGAATGAATGTGCCCAGTCAGGCGCCCGCCCAAGGTGGCGGCCGGTCGAATGCCATGGCGGCCTTCGCCGCGGTCACGGTGCTGTTCTTCGCCTGGGGCTTCATCACCTCGCTGATCGATCCGCTCGTCGCCGCGGTGAAGGGCATCTTCACGCTGAGCAACGCCGAAGCACAGCTGTCGGCCTCGGCCTTTTTTATCGCTTATGGCCTGATGTCCTTTCCTGCCGCGGCGCTGATAGCGCGGTTTCATTCGGTACCGTCGATCCTGACCGCGCTGTCGACGATGGTCGCCGGCTGCCTCGTCATGCTCGCGGCGGCGAACCTTGCCATTTACCCGCTGGTGCTGGCAGGTCTCTTCATCCTCGCGAGCGGAATCACCATTCTGCAAGTCGCGGCAAACCCGCTCGCGGCGGCGCTCGGCGATCCGAAACGCAGCCATTTCCGCCTGACCTTCAGCCAGACCTTCAACAGCTTCGGCACCTTCCTCGGCCCGCTGATCGGCGCACACCTGTTTCTCGAAGGCGTCGAGGTCAAGGAAGGCACGGTTGTTACCGAGGCGGTGCGTGCGCAGGCGCTCGCAGGGATCGACTCGGCCTATTTCTGGATCTGCGGGCTGATCGTCGCGCTCCTCCTCTTTTTCCGGGTCAGCCGGCGGATCGTCAACGAAGCCGTGCCGCCCGCGCCGATCGGCGACCGCGCCGGAATGGGCGAACTGATCCGCGAGGCTTTTTCGTCGCGCTGGGCGCTGCTCGGCGGACTCGCGATCTTCCTCTATGTCGGCGCCGAGGTCGCGATCGGCACGCAAATGGCGCTGTTCCTCAACAGCGATGCGATCTGGGGCCAGTCGGACGCGCCCTTCGGCCTGTTCGGCTGGATCATGGGCAGCGACGGCGTTCCGGGCGTGTCGCTGCAGGAAGCAGGCAAGGCCGTGGCGCTCTATTGGGGCGGCGCGATGATCGGGCGCGCGATCGGCTCGGTACTGCTTGCGCGCTTCCCGGCGTCGAAGATGCTGGCGACCTTTACCGCCGTCGCCGCCCTGCTCTGCCTCTATGTCGTGCTCGTCGGCGGGGTGACCGCGGGCTTCGTCGCGCTGTCGATCGGCCTGTTCAATTCGATCATGTTCCCGGTGATCTTCACGCTGACGCTCGAGCGCTCGACCGCACGCGCCGAGGCGACATCGGGGCTGCTCTGCACTGCGATCGTCGGCGGCGCCGCAATACCCTATCTCGTCGGCAAATTGTCCGACGCCGTCGGCTATGCTGCGGCACTCGCCCTGCCGGCTGCCTGCTATGTCGCGCTTTGCCTTTTTGCCATCGCTGCTGCCCGCGCGCCCGCACGGCAGGCGAACGCGGCCGCCACCGTCCACTGAGGACAGGCAAGGGCAAGGAGCATGGCAGGACTCTCGATCGAAGGCGCGCGCAAGGGCTTCGGCGGAACCGAGATCCTGAAAGGCGTTTCGATCAAGGTCGCGGACGGCGAATTTACCGTCATCGTCGGCCCGTCGGGCTGCGGCAAATCGACGCTGCTGCGTGTCGTGGCAGGGCTGGAGGAACTGACGAGCGGCCGCATTGTCATCGGCGACCGCGACGTGACCGGTCTCGCGCCGTCACAGCGCGGCATCGCGATGGTCTTCCAGTCCTATGCGCTCTATCCGCACCTGACAGTCTATGAAAATATGGCGTTCGGGCTGCGCATCGCGAAAGCCGGCAAGGCTGCGGTCGATGGGGCGGTGCGGCGCGCCGCGGCGATCCTTGGCATCGAAACCCTGCTCGACCGCAAGCCCGCGGCGCTGTCGGGCGGGCAGCGGCAGCGTGTCGCGATCGGCCGTGCGATCGTCCGCCAGCCGCAGATCTTCCTGTTCGACGAACCGCTGTCCAACCTCGACGCCGATCTGCGCGTGCGGATGCGCTACGAGTTTGCCGAGCTTCACCGCCAGCTCGGCACGACAACGCTTTATGTCACGCACGACCAGGTCGAGGCGATGACGCTCGCCGACCGGATCGTCGTGCTGCGCGACGGGCGGATCGAACAGGTCGGTAGCCCGCGCGAACTCTATGACCGGCCCGCCAATATCTTCGTCGCGCAATTTCTCGGTACACCGCGGATGAACATCCTCGCCGCGACCGCAGACGGCGCGGGCAAGGCCATTCTGGCCGACGGACAGAGCATCGCCCTGCCCGCGCTCTCCGCGACGCTGGCGGCGGGAACCCCGCTGTCGATCGGCATCCGGCCCGAAGACATCGTGATCGGCGAAACTTCGGGCGCGCTGCCCTTCGCGGTCCGCTTTGTCGAGCGGCTCGGCGGGCTCGCGACGCTGCACCTCGGTGGGCGCGAAGGCGATGAACCAATCGCCTGCCAGCTCCGCGACGACGGCAGCCTCGACGAGGGCGACATCGTCGCCGCTTCCTTTCCCGCCGTCCGCCTGCACCTGTTCGACGCCGATGGCCAAGCGCTGGGAAAGGCGGGGGAATGACCTTGCGTTTCGCTTGTGTAACCGGTTACCATAGCGAGGTTTCCGCGCCCGGCAGACACAGAGGATCGGAGTCGCAACAGCGGCCCGGCGCCATATGAGGGAAAGGGGGTCAGCGGCATGGCAACATTGAGGGATGTCGCCCGCGAAGCGGGGGTTTCGGTGGCGACGGCATCGCGCGCGATCAACGGGCTCGGCAATGTCACGGCGCCGACGAAGGCGGCGGTCATGGCCGCGGTCAAGAAGCTGAACTTCGTCCCGCACAGCGGCGCGCGCAGCCTGACGCGGCGCAAGACCGACACCGTCGGCGTCATCCTGCCCGACCTGTTCGGCGAATTCTTCTCCGAAATCATCCGCGGCATCGACCTCGTCGCGCACGAGGCGGGCATGCACCTGCTCCTCGGCAACATGCACGGCAGCACGCACGAGACCGCAACTGCCATCGCATCGATGCGCGGACGCGTCGACGGACTGCTCGTGATGCCGCCCGATCTGAAGCCCGAGCTGCTCGCCGACTATCTCGATCCCGCGTTGCCGACGGTATTCCTCAACTATGATGCAGGCTCGCTCGACCTGCCCTTCGTCGCGGTCGATAATTATCATGGCGCCTATGCGATGACCGAGGCACTGCTCGGACGCGGCGCACGGCAGGTCGTCCACATCGCGGGTCCCAAGCACAACCGTGACGCACGCGACCGCCAGCGCGGCTTTGTCGATGCGATGGCGAAGGTTGGCGGCGTGCGGAACCCGGCGATCCTGCCGGGCGATTTTTCCGAAGAGAGCGGCGTGAAGGCGGCGCAACTGCTCATCGAGGGACAGCTGCCGGCGGATGCCGTCTTCGCTGCGAACGATCAGATGGCGGTCGGATTGATCGCCGGGCTCGCCGAAGCAGGCAAGTCGGTTCCGGGCGATATCATGGTCGCGGGTTTCGACGATATCCCGCTCGCACGGCACCTCAGTCCCTCGCTGTCGACGATGCAGGTCCATATCGACCGGCTCGGGTCGACCGCGATGATGATGCTGCTGCGCGTCCTGCGCGGCGAGACGCTCGGCGCCGCGAGCGCGACGATCCTGACTCCGGCGCTGATCGCACGCGGCACCACCGCAACCTCGCAGGAGGCGTTCGCCCAGCCATGACCGATGCCGGCGCCCGATGCAGATGACGCGGCGCCAGATGGCGGGCGCGCTTTCGGCGCTGCCCCTGCTCCCGATGCTCGGCGGATGCGGCGCCCGCGAAGGCGGGGCGCTCACCGTCTGGGCGATGGGCAATGAGGCGGCGAGCCTGCCCGCGCTCATCAAAGGCATCGACTGGCCCGCCAGCGCGCCGCCGATCTCGGTCCAGCCGCTGCCGTGGACGGCGGCGCACGAAAAACTGCTCACCGGTTTTGCGGGCGGATCGCTGCCGAGCCTAGGGCAGGTCGGCAACAGCTGGATCGCCGAGCTCGCCGCCATCGGCGCGATCACGCCGGTGCCCGCGCACGCCATGCCGCTGCTGGACGACCAGTTCGGTGCGGTGACCGACACCAATCGCATCGCCGGCCAGACCTGGGGAATCCCCTGGTATGTCGACACGCGGCTGCAATTTTTTCGCAAGGACCTGTTCGCGCGCGCCGACTATGCCGCGCCGCCACCCGACTGGACGGGGTGGAAGGCTGCACTCCACAAGGTCAGGAAGGTCGCGGGCGCCGGCAATTTCGCCCTTCTCTATCCGCTCAACGAATATGAACAGCTGACGACGCTCGCGCTATCGGCGGGGGCGCGGATGCTGCGCGACGAGGGCGGTCGCGGCGCCTTTTCGGAGCCCGAATTCAAGGCCGCGCTCGCCTTCTACAAGTCGCTCTTCGACGAAGGGCTCGCGCCGCGGGTGTCGATGACGCAGATTTCCAATGTCTGGACCGAATTCGGGCGCGGCTATTTCAGCCTGTTCCAGTCGGGCCCGTGGACGATCGGCGATATGAGGAGCCGCCTCGCGCCGGAGTTGCAGGGTGATTGGGGCACTGCCGCGAACCCCGGCCCCGACGGTGTCGGCTCGGCGGCGCCGGGCGGGTCGAGTCTTGTCGTTTTTGCGGGCGGCGCGCACGATGATGCCGCGTGGGATCTGGTGTCGCGACTGATGGCGCCGGGCGCACAGCTCGCACTTCACAGGGTGACGGGAGACCTCCCGGCGCGGCGCTCGGTCTGGGCGGCGGCGGGGCTGGCCGGTGATGCCGCGGTTGCGCCCTTCCGCACCCAGCTCGAGCGCGCGACCGCGCTGCCCAAGGTGCCCGAATGGGAGCGCATCGTCACCGAGATGCAGATCGTCGCCGAGCGCATGGTGCGCGGCAAGTTCAGCGTCGACGAAGCGGCGCAGGAGATCGATGCGCGCGCCGACCGGCTGCTCGAAAAACGGCGCTGGATGCTGGACAAGGGACGCGCGCTGTGAACGCGGCAAGCCGGACGAGCGAGGCGCGCGCGGGCCGGGCGATGGCGGCGCCCGCGCTAGCGGCGATCCTGCTATTCTTCGTGCTGCCCGCGATCGCGTCGCTGTTCCTGGGCTTCACCGACTTCGACATCTATGCGCTCGCCGACATCGGCAATCTGCGCTTCGTCGGGCTCGCGAATTACGAGCGTCTGATCGAAAACCCGCTGTTCTGGAAGGCGATGACGAACACATTGCTGTTCGTCGCGGTCGGCACCCCCTTCATCGTCGCGATGTCGCTGTTCGCCGCGATGCTCGTCAATTCGCGCTGGCTGAAATGGCGCCCCGTTTGGCGCGTCGCGCTCTTCGCACCCTATGTGACGACGCTCGTCGCGACCGCGGTCGTCTGGCGCTATCTGCTCCATACGCGTTACGGCCTGCTCAACTATATGCTCTCCTTCTTCGGCATTCCCCCGGTCGACTGGCTCGGCAGCCCGACGGCGTCGTTGCCCGCGATCCTGCTCTTCGTCGGATGGAAGACCTTTGGCTACAATATGATCATCTTCCTCGCGGCGCTGCAGACGGTGCCGCGCGAACTCGACGAAGCGGCGCGGATCGACGGCGCGAACCGGTTCACACGGCTGCGCCATGTCACCCTGCCCGCGATCGGCCCGACGCTGCTGCTCGTGTCGGTGCTGACCGTCGCCGGCATGTTCCAGCTCTTCGCCGAACCCTATGTTATGACGCAGGGCGGCCCCGCCCAGTCGACCGTGACCATCCTCTATTTCATGTATGAAGAGGGGTTCAAATGGTGGAACCTCGGATCGGGCGCGGCGGTCGCCTTCCTGCTCTTCCTCTGCATCCTTGCGGTCACGCTCGTGCAACTCAGGCTTGCGAAGCGGAGCGGTGCGCTATGACGCTGCGCCGCTGGTCCGTCACGCTGCTCGCCGCACTCGTCGCGCTGATCACGATCGCACCGCTGATCTGGATGGTCTCGGTCAGCTTCATGGCGCGCGGCGAAGCGGCACAATTCCCGCCGCCACTGTGGCCCGCGAACCCGACGCTCGAAAATTATCATTTGCTCTTCGGCACCTTCGGCGTCGGGCGTTTCCTCATCAACAGCGTGCTGATCTCGACGCTGGCGACGGGCCTTGCACTGCTCTTCACCATCCCCGCGGGCTATGCCTTCGCCAAGCTGCGCTTCGGGGGGCGCGACGCGATCTTCCGCATGCTCGTCGCGGCGCTCGTCGTGCCTGGACAGGTCGGGATGCTGCCGCTGTTTCTCGAACTCAAGGCAATGGGACTCGTCAACAGCTATGCCGGCGCGCTGGTTCCGTGGCTCGCAGGGATTTTCGGCATCTTCCTCGTCCGCCAATATTGCCTGTCGATCCCCGACGAGATGCTCGAGGCGGCGCGCATCGACGGCGCGAGCGAGGGACAGATATTGCGCCGCATCGTACTGCCGATCCTGACCCCGATCATCGTCACGCTGGCGCTCTATGTCTTCCTGTCGAGCTGGAACGATTTCATGTGGCCGCTGATCATCCTCGCCGACCAGCAGCTCTACACGCTGCCCGTCGCGCTTGCCGCGAACAGCCGCCAGAATGTGCAGGATTACGAAATCATGATGGCCGGCGCGGTCGTCACCACCCTCCCCGTGCTCATCCTCTTCCTCGCCCTCCAGCGCTATTATCTGAGCGGGCTTCTGGCCGGGAGTGTGAAGGGGTGATCAGCTCAACGAGGAAACCCCGATGAGATATTGGACCGCGGCGCTGCTGGGCCTTGCCTTCGCCGCCTCTCCCGTTGCCGCGAGAACGAAGGCGCCGCCGGTGGTCGAAGGACAAACACCGCAGCCACCGGTGGCGCCGGACAATTATCCGTACCAGCTGTTCGTGCCGAAGGGTTATCTCGCAGACGCATCGAAGCAATATCCGCTGCTGATCTTTCTCCACGGCTCGGGCGAACGCGGCGACGATGTCGCGAAGGTCAAGGTGCACGGGCCGCCCAAGATCGCCGACCGCAATCCCGCCTTTCCCTTCCTCACCGTCTCGCCCCTGCTCGGCACCGATCAGGACTGGGATATCGAAAAGCTGGACAGGCTCGTTGATCAGATCGCGAACACATATCGCATCGATCCGGCGCGCATCTACCTCACCGGCCTCAGCCGCGGCGGCCATGCGAGCTGGCGCTGGGCGATCGCCGAGCCGAAACGCTTCGCCGCGGTCGCGGCGGTCGCCGGACGCGGCAATCCCGGCGAGGCGTGCCGCCTGATGGACCTGCCCGTCTGGGCGTTTCACGGCGACCGCGACGATGTCGTCGTGCCCGAAGGCAGCTTCGCCATGGCGCGCGCGATCCGCGCGTGCGGCGGGCGCAAGGTCCGCCTGACCATCTATCCCGACCTTGGCCACAATGCCTGGGACCCCGCCTATGACGACCCGGCGCTCTATGCCTGGCTGCTCGAACAGAAACTTTCCTCCCCGACGAATACCGACAAGGACAAGAAATGACGCAGACGATTTTCCCCGACGATTTCCTGTGGGGCGCCGCAACCGCCGCCTATCAGATCGAGGGATCGCCGCTCGCCGACGGCGCGGGCGCCAGCATCTGGCAGCGCTTCAGCCACGATCCGCGGCTGATGGCGGCGAAGGGCGATACCGGCGATATCGCATGCGACCATTATAACCGCATGCCCGCCGACGTCGCGCTGATGAAGGAGCTGGGGCTCAAGGCCTATCGCTTCAGCGTCAACTGGGGCCGCGTGCTGCCCGAGGGCATCGGGCGCGTGAACGAGCCCGGCCTCGGCTTCTACGAGCGGCTGGTCGACGAACTTTTGAAGAATGACATCGAGCCCTTGCTGACGCTCCACCATTGGGACCTGCCCGCTGCGCTCGACGACAAGGGCGGTTGGCTCAATCGCGACAGCGCCGACTGGTTCGCCGAATACGGCTCGGTGATGTACCGCCGTCTCGACGGGCGCGTGAAGAAATGGGTGACGCTGAACGAGCCGTGGGTGATCACCGACGGCGGCTACCTCCACGGCGCGCTCGCCCCCGGCCACCGCAATTTGTTCGAGACGCCGATCGCGAGCCACAACCTGATGCGCGCGCACGGCCGCGCGGTGCAGGCCTATCGCAGCGAAGGCGCGCACGAGATCGGCCTCGTCGTCAATATCGAGCCCAAATATCCGGCGAGCGACAGCGCCGAGGACATCGCCGCGACCGCGCGCGCGCACGCCTATATGAACCGGCAATATCTCGACCCCGCGCTGAAGGGCAGCTACCCCGACGAACTCGCCGACGTGTTCGGCGAGGCTTGGCCCGCATGGTCTGCCGAAGATCTGAAGGACATCTGCCAGCCGATAGATTTCATCGGCATCAACTATTACACGCGCAACGTCGTGCAGGCCGACCCGAACCAGTGGCCCCTCGGCGCCTCGCCGGTGCGGCAGAATGCGACGCACACGACGACCGACTGGGAAGTCTGTCCGCCCGCGTTCACCGACATGCTGATCTGGTTTCGCGACACCTATGGCGATATCCCCGTCTATATCACCGAGAATGGCGCCGCCTTCTACGATCCCCCCAAGGCCGGGCCCGACGGGATCGACGATCCGCTGCGCTGCGATTATCTGCGCACGCATATCTCGGCGATCGGCGACGCGATCCGGCAGGGGGTCGACGTGCGCGGCTATATGGCGTGGTCGCTGCTCGACAATCTCGAATGGTCGCTCGGTTTCTCGAAGCGCTTCGGCATCGTCCACGTCGACTATGAAACGCAGGTCCGTACGCCCAAGCGCAGCGCGCGTTTCTACAGCAGCGTGATCGCGACCAACGGAGGAAATCTCGGATGACCCGCAAGACCCTGCTTCTCGCGGCAGCGCTGCTCGCATTGCCCGCCGCGGCGAAAGAGCGCGCCGACCATTATGCGGCGATGACCTACAACATCCGCCTCGACGTCGCCTCGGACGGCGACAATGCCTGGCCGCACCGGCGGAGCGCGCTAACCGCGCTCGTCGCCTATCAGGCGCCTGACTTCGTCGGTATGCAGGAGGTGCTGCAGCAACAGAAGCGGGCGGTCGAGGCCGACCTTCCCGGCTATCAATTCGTCGGCGTCGCGCGCGACGACGGTAAGGAGAAAGGCGAATATTCGATGCTGGGTTTCCGCCGCGACCGCTTCACGCTGGTCGGGTCGGGCACCTTCTGGCTATCCCCGACCCCGGCGATTCCGGGCAAGGGCTGGGACGCCGCGCTGCCGCGGATCGCGACGTGGGCGCGGTTGCACGACAGCAAGGCGAAGCGGACATTGCTCGTCGTGAACACCCATTTCGATCATATCGGCGAAGTCGCACGGCAGGAAAGCGCCCGCCTGATCCGCCGCTGGATCGACGGGCAGCGGAAGCCCGGTGAGACGACCGTGCTGATGGGCGATTTCAACAGCCCCGCGACGAGCAACCCCTATGCCGCGATCGTCGAACCCGGCAAGGGCGCACTCCGCGACAGCGCCGCGATCAGCCGCACGCCGCACTATGGCCCCGCCGGCACCTTCACCGGCTTCGATATCGCGCGCATGGACGCGAGCCCGATCGACCATATCTTCGTCAGCGACGACGTGACGGTGCTGCGCCACGCGACGCTGACCGACCAGAATGGCGGCAAGCTGCCGTCGGACCATTATCCGGTGGTGGCGGACCTGTGTATCGGGAAGGGCTGCTGAGGCCTATTCGGACTTCGCGTCGTCCAGCCAGCCGCCCTCGAACCCGATGCGCCTGAGCCCGCGCACGATGTGCGGGTTCCTGCGCATCACCTTCCAGACAAAACCGCTGCGATGATTTTCCATCATCGCCAGGATCGGTCCCTGGTCGATGCCGAGATAGTCGTTCGCGACCCAGCCCTGGACCGGATCGACCTCGCCCGAGCGCGATCCCGCATCGGCGAAGGTGAAGCTGGGGTTGAACGCGTCCTTGAAACCGTAGCGCGTGTAGAGGCGTGCGCCATATTGCTTGCGCATCGCCATCAGCGCCGGGATCGCCACCTCGGGCGCGAAGGCGACCGAACCGCCCGCCGCGGTCGGGACCACGGTGCCGTCGTCGACGACGCGTATCGCGCTGGCGCCGCGCGCCATATAGCCGTTGAAGTTCCGCGGCGTGCCGTTCACGCGATATTTGCCCTCCGAATACCCCGGCCCGTCGGACGCGGTCCAGCCCCAGATATCGGCGTTGTAGCCCGTCCATTTGTCCGGATTGTCGGCACCATAGCCGCGCTGCGCCAGCGTCGCGCGGCGGCTATTCTCGAAATAGTCGATGCCCTTGCCGCGCATGAAATCGTCGCGGATACCGCGGAAATCGACCCACACATGGCTGTACTGATGCCCGAACAGCGGCTCGAACTGCAGATGCTGCTGCCCGTAATAGCTGCCCCAGTCCTTTTCGAGATCGGCCGCCCAGCCCTTGTCCCACGCATCCTTGCCGACGGGATGCGTCGGCGAACCCAGCGCGAGGACATAGACGAGCATGCCCTCGTTATAGCCGACCCAGTCGTGCGTCTCGAAGCCCTTCTCGGGCTTCCAGCCCATGGTGATGCCGTGCGAATTGGCGAGGTTCTGCGCCTCGGTACCGGTGTTGGGCCGCTGGACGAAGGTCCAGTCGACGCGGGTATAGATCTTCTCCGCCAGGTCGCGAATCTCGGCCTCGACCGGATCGTCGCGGTCGAAATAGCTTTGCGCGAACAGCGCGCCGCCGAGGAACAGGCTGGTATCGACCGTCGACAATTCGTTGGTCTTGTAACGCGTGCCGTCTTCATTCCTGAGGAAGTGATAGAAGAAGCCCTTGTAGCCCGCGGTGCCCGCAGCCTCGGGGCCCTGCGGCGCATTCCAGTAGAAACGCAGGCAGTCGCGCGTGCGCAGTGCCGCTTCGGCACGCGTCACATAGCCGCGCTCGGCACCGATGCCATAGGCGGTGAGCGCGAAGCCCGTCGCGGCGATCGACGAGAAGGGGTTGCTCGGCCAGCGATCGGGCGCGAGACAGCGCGCCGTATCGGTCGTGTCCCAGAAATAGCGGAAGGTGCGCTCGGTCAGCTCTTCCGAAAAGGCCGCCTCGGTGATCGGCGGCAGGCTGGTCGTTGCGGGAGTGGCGGTGGGCGGCGCCGGGGTGGCGGCACAGGCGGCGGTCAACGCGACCAGAGGCAGGATGAGGGCCCCGCTACGGAACGACATTCGGTACTCCAGAAAAGTGAGGCGCCCGGCCCGCGGGAGGGGGTTGCAGGCCGGGCGCCTTGTCAGCCGGTCAGAATTGGAAACCGGCCGATAGCTTGATCGTCCGCGGCGGCCCGTCAAGGCTAAGATCGTTCTGGTTACGAAGCCCCGTCACCCCGTTGAAACCGCCATAGTTGCGATCGTTGAACAGGTTGATGATGTCGACGCGGAAGCGCAGCCGCGATTCGTCGGAGAGGAAACGGAGCGGCACATATTTGGTGATCGACAGGTCCATCTGGCGATAGCCCCAACGGTCGCCGTTGCCCTCGGTCTCGATCGCCTTGACGGTGCGGTTCGGCAGCGTGGTAGCCGTGCCCGCCGTATTGATGAATTCGGACAGGATCTTGGGCGACGCGATCTGGAATTTCCCCGACAGCGTCAGACCGAAAGGAATATCGACCGATCCCGCCATCACGAAGCGATGCTTGCGCGTTCCCGTCGCGGCGACGAACGGGTAATAATCGATCCCCGGGAAATCGAGCGCGAACACTTCGCCCAGCTTCCGGTTTTCTTCGGCATCGGTGAAGGTGTAGGTCGCATCGAGGCTCCACGGCGAAAATTCGGTGTAACGCTTGGTCAGCTTGAAATAGGCCGTGTTGGCGCGTGTTTCGATCCCGTTGGTGCCGAGGATGATGCTGCCGAAAGGAGCGGGAGCAAAGCCGAACGGCGAATCCGGATTACCTGTCGTCGGGAAGAAGCTTCCGTCGGGCCGGCGATTGCCGAGCACATAGGCAAAGCCGTCCTTGCTTTCGACGTAGGAATAGCCCGCCTCGAGGTCCAGCAGGTTGAAACGGCCGCGCACGCCCAAGCTGAACTGGTCCGAATAGGGCGTCTTGAGGTCGTTCTTGATGAAGCGCAGTTCGCGTCCGGCACCAACCGGCAGCCCGGCGATCAGGTCCGCGCGGCCCTGCGGAGTCAGGTAGCGGGCATCCCAGGGAATGCAGGTCGAACTCGGCGTGCAGGGATTGGTCGCATCGCCGTTGTTGAAATTGAACGTGCGGCCGGCAAACAGCCCCTGCGCCAGTTCCTGCTGGATGAAATCGAACTGGGTGCGATCATAGGAGCGGCCATAGCCGCCGAAGATCGCGAAACGCTTGTCTTCGTCGAGCGCATAGGTGAAGCCGACACGCGGCTGCCAGGCACCCTTGAACGCCTTGCGCTCCTTGCCCGTCGAGATGAAGTCGTCGATGTCGTAATTGGCATTCGCAAGGTTCGGATAGGGCGGTGTGACGGTGCCGTTCGCCGCGCGATAGGATGCCCGCCCCGCGACAAACTCGGCGATCGCAGGATCGTGCTTGTAATTGAGGAACGCCGGTGTCCGTTCATAATCCCAGCGCAGACCGATATTGAGCGTCAGCCGGTCGTCGACCTCCCAGTCGTCCTGCGCATAGATACCGAACTGGAAATTCTTCGACGTGATATTGGGGTCGCCCCCGTCCACCGGCGCACTGAACGTCATGCGATAGGGAATGGTATCGTTGAACGCCCCGCCCGGCGCGTAATTCACATTGTACAGGAAGACCGGGTTCACGCCATTTTGCGTGTTGGTATTGAGCTCGATCCACTTCGCCTTGACGCCCACCTTGAACGTGTGGCTTTCCAGCCCGGTCCAGGTGAAGTCGTTCGAGACCTGCCAGCCCTTCTGCCCCTTGTCCTGGAAGTTGGAGCCCGCACCGATGCGCAATATGTCGCCGCGCCGCGTGGTCGTCGCCGGCGGCGGATTCGGCACGGTCGCGTTGAAGACCGAAATATTGCCGAAGGTGAGCGGACGCGGCCCCCAGCTCACATCCTCGTAAGCGACCTTGAAATCATTGACCCACGTATCGCCGGTATGCTCCCAGCGGGCGAGCCCGCGCCACTCCTTGACCTTGGTATCGGTGCGCGTCTCTTCGGCCGCAAAGCCGTTGTTGAGTTCCTCGCCGCTCTCGTCGCGATATTTGACCGAGAATTCGAACAGATCGTTCGCGGTCGGCGTGAAGTTGATCTTCCCGAAGTAGAGGTCTTCGTTGAATGAAGAGGTTCGTGCGCCGAAAACGTCCCGATATTTCTCCGGGAAATAGCTCACCGGCAAATCGAGACCCGGCTTGATCTCGCGCGGTTCGACGCGGCGCTTGCCTTCATAGGTCACGAAGAAGTGGAGGACGTCCTTGATGATCGGACCGCCGAGAGCGCCGCCGAACTGCATGTCCTTGGTGCGCACCTTGGGGATATAGGTCGGGAAATTCTCGCGCGGCAGGCGGTCGCGAAGGCTCTGGTTGGTGAAGTCGAAAAAGCCTTCGCCGTGGAATTCATTGGTGCCCGACTTGGTCACCGCGGTGATCGCGACCGAGCTGACCTGATCATATTCGGCCTTGTAGTTCGATGAAATGACGCGATATTCGCCGATCGCGAGCTGCGGAAACGGATTGCCCTGCGTCGTATCCTGACCGGTGATGC
The DNA here is from genome assembly GCA_017745175.1 of Sphingopyxis sp. GTDB lineage: Bacteria > Pseudomonadota > Alphaproteobacteria > Sphingomonadales > Sphingomonadaceae > Sphingopyxis. Next base: position 29,513 of record JAGHZY010000022.1, read on the forward strand.
CGCCCTTCAGCACATAATCCTTCTGCCCGATGCCATCGATGAAAATGTTGATCGAATTGGCACCCTGCGCACCGCCGCGCAGGCTCGTCTGGTTCGCGCTGTTGGTGAGGAACTGGACGCCCGGCGCGAGGTCGGCAAAGGCGAGGAAGTTGCGGTTATTCTGCGGCAGCACCTCGATCAGGCGCTGCGAGATGTTGGTGCCGACTTCGCCGCCCTCCATCGAGCGGATGCGGCTGCCAGTGACGATGATCGCATCGTCACCGCCCTCGGCGATATCGGGCTGCGAGAAGTCGAAGTCGAGCACCGCATTCTGCGCGACGTTGAGCGCGAATTCATCGGTCTGGCGCTTGCCCTGCGGGGTCGTCAGTTCGAGGCGATAGGTGCCGACGGGCAAGGAGGAAAAGCTGTAGCCGCCGCTCGCGGTCACCGTCGACGTGCGCGTCAGGCCGGTTTTGACGTTGACCGCGGTGACTTCGGACACGCCGCCCTCGGCCTTCACCGTGCCGCGCAGCGAGGCGCCCGCAACCTGGGCGTGCGCGGGCGCAGCCGCCGCTACGGCCAGCGCCGCGGCGGCGCTGCTCCATGCCAGCGCAGCGGCAAGCGAACGGGCGCGCGACCGGCGCGCGGAAACGGTCTGAAAATCACGCGAAAACTTCACAGCATCCTCCCTTGTTGCGAACCCCGACCTTTCCCGCGCTCGCCTCTTCACCGACCGGCCTTGCCTCCGGTGCGGCGACGAGTCGCGGGAAACCGCGTCGTTGTTTTTTTGATTTGTAACCGGTTTCACGATCACTGTATAGGGGGAAGCGACACAGATGGATGCGATCGGGGACCAGCCGGTTTTCGGCCGAAATCGGCCAATCCGCGTGACAATGTATAAACAGACCCGACCGGGAAGGACGAATCATGCCGCCGATGACGCGCAACCTTACATGCCTGACGCTGGCCACCCTGATGGTGGCCGGAACGCTTGCTCCCACTCAGCTGTTCGCGAAGCCTGCGGCGAGCGCGAGCGAGAAAGCCGCCGCCGATTCAGCCGGATGGATGCGCCCCGATCCGAAGATGGACCGCTTCATCGCCGACCTGATGGCGAAGATGACGCTCGACGAGAAGGTCGGGCAATTGTCACTGCTGACGAGCGACTGGGATTCGACCGGCCCGACGATCCGCCAGGGCTATCAGGACGATATCCGCAAGGGCCGGATCGGGTCGATCTTCAACGCCTTCACCGCCAAATATACGCGCGAACTGCAGCGGCTGGCGGTCGAGGAAACGCGGCTGAAGATTCCGCTGCTCTTCGGCTATGACGTCGTCCACGGCCATCGCACCATCTTCCCGATCTCGCTCGGCGAATCGGCGAGCTGGGACATGAAAGCCATTGAAAAAGCTGCAAGAATATCGGCAACCGAAGCTTCGGCCGAGGGCATTCACTGGACCTTCGCGCCGATGGTCGACGTCGCGCGCGACCCGCGCTGGGGCCGCATGTCCGAAGGCGCGGGCGAGGATGTCTACCTCGGCAGCAAGATCGCGGTTGCGCGCGTCCGCGGCTTCCAGGGCGACGATCTGAAGCGCGTCGATACCATACTCGCGACCGCCAAGCATTTCGCCGCCTATGGCGCCGCGCAGGCGGGCCGCGACTATCACACGGTCGACATCTCCGAGCGCACGCTGCGCGACATCTACCTGCCGCCGTTCAAGGCGGCCGCCGATGCGGGCGCCGCGACCTTCATGACCTCGTTCAACGAATATGACGGCGTTCCCGCATCGGGCAGCCACTATCTGCTGACCGACGTGCTGCGCGAGAAATGGGGCTTCAGGGGTTTTGTCGTAACCGATTACACGTCGATCAACGAAATGGTCCCGCACGGCTATTCGACCGACCTGAAGCAGGCCGGCGAACAGGCGATCAATGCCGGGGTCGACATGGATTTGCAGGGCGCGGTGTTCATGGACCACCTCGCCAGGTCGGTCGCCGAGGGCAAGGTCGATGTGAAGCGCGTCGAGGCGGTGAAGTCGATCCTCGAAATGAAGTACCGCCTCGGCCTGTTCGAGGATCCCTATCGCTATTCGGACGAGGCGCGCGAAAAGGCGACCGTCTATCGCCCCGACTTCCTCGAAGCGGCACGCGACGTCGCGCGCAAGTCGATCGTGCTGCTGAAGAACAAGGCGGGCGCCCTCCCCCTCGCCGCCTCGGCGAAGTCGATCGCGGTGATCGGCCCGCTCGGCAACAGCAAGGAGGACATGATCGGCAGCTGGTCCGCCGCGGGCGACCGCAAGGAACGGCCCGTGACGCTGCTCGAAGGGCTGCAGGCGCGCGCGCCCAGGGGCACGACGGTCGCCTATGCCAGGGGCGCGGGCTACCAGTTCGCCGATGCCGGCAAGAGCGACGGTTTCGCCGAGGCGGTCGCGCTCGCGCAGAAATCGGACGTGATCATCGCCGCGATGGGCGAACATTGGAACATGACCGGCGAGGCGGCGAGCCGCACTTCGCTCGATCTGCCCGGCAACCAGCAGGCGCTGCTCGAAGAGCTGAAGAAGACCGGCAAACCGATCATCCTCGTGCTGATGAGCGGCCGCCCGAACAGCATCGAATGGGCCGATGCCAATGTCGATGCGATCCTCGAGGCCTGGTATCCGGGGACGATGGGCGGCCATGCGATCGCCGATGTGCTCTATGGCGATTACAACCCGTCGGGCAAGCTGCCCGTCACCTTCCCGCGCAACGTCGGACAGGTGCCGATCTATTACGACATGAAGAACACCGGCCGCCCGATCAAGCCCGAGGACCCGAACGCGAAATATGTCTCGCGCTATCTCGATACGCCGAACACGCCGCTCTATCCGTTCGGCTACGGGCTGAGCTACACCAGCTTCACCTATTCGCCGGTGACGCTCGACAAGGCGAAGATCCGGCCGGGCGAGCCGCTGACCGCCAGCGTCACCGTGACCAACAGCGGCGCGCGCGATGGCGAGGAAGTCGTGCAGCTCTATGTCCGCGACCTCGTCGGGTCGGTGACGCGGCCGGTGAAGGAGCTCAAGGGTTTCGAGAAGATCAGCCTGAAGAAGGGCGAAAAGCGCATTGTCCGCTTCACCCTGACCGACGCCGATCTCGCCTTCACGCGGCAGGACATGAGCTGGGGCAGCGAGCCCGGCGAGTTCAGGCTGTGGGTCGGGCCGTCGTCGGCCGAAGGATCGGAGGCGGCATTCGAGCTGACCGAATAGAATCGGGACAATCGCGCCCGCCGGTCTTGCCGCGACCGGCGGGCGCGTTTACCCGAACAGGAAGTGAGTCCCGACACGCCACCCCCGCCCTCCGCGCTCGCCCCCTTCCGCTACCCAGCGTTTCGCGCGATCTGGATCGCGAACCTCGCGTCGAACATGGGGTCGATGATCCAGTCGGTCGCGGCGGCGTGGCTGATGACCGAACTCACGAGCTCGCACCTGCTGATCGCGCTGGTGCAGGCTGGCGCGACCATCCCGATCCTGTTGCTCGGCATTTTCGCGGGCGCGATCGCCGACAATTTCGACCGGCGGCGCGTCATGCTTGCGGCGCAAACGGGGATGCTGATCGTCTCGGCGGCGCTGACGCTGACGACCTGGCTCGATGCAATCACGCCGCTGACCCTGCTCTTCTTCACGCTCGCGGTCGGGTGCGGGACCGCGCTCAACGGCCCGGCGTGGCAAGCGTCGGTGCGGCTGCAGGTCGGGCCAAGGGATCTGCCGCAGGCGATCGCGCTCAATACGATCGCCTATAATCTTGCGCGCAGCGTCGGTCCGGCGCTTGGTGGATTGTTGATTTCGATCGTCGGGACGGCAGCGGCCTTTGGCCTCAACGCGATCAGCTATATCGTGCTGATCGTCGTGCTGCTGCGCTGGCGCCCCGAGACCGCGCCGCGGCGCCGCACCTCGATGCTGACCGCGATCGCCGCAGGCATCCGTTTCTGCGCGCATTCGGACCCGGTGCGCCGCGTACTCATTCGCGGCTTTGCCTTCGGTTTCGGCGCCGCGGGGTTTCAGGCGCTGCTGCCGTCGCTCGTCCGCGACCGCCTGCACGGGACCGAAATCATCTATGGCCTGTGCCTTGCCGCCTTTGGCGCAGGGTCGATTGTCGGCGCGCTGTGCGTCGGCGCCGCACGGCACCGCTGGGGCAGCGACCGGGTGGTGACCGCCGCGTCGCTGATCTTTGCCGCCGCGATGCTGCCGGTGGCATTGACGACAAGCCTTGCGTGGGCCGTCGTCGCCGCCTTCGTCGCGGGCGGCGCGTGGGTGTCGACGCTGACGACGCTCAACGTCGCGATGCAGCTCCGTTCGCCCGAGGAAATCCTCGGCCGCTGCCTGTCGATCTATCAGGCGGTGACCTTCGGCGCGATGGCGCTCGGCGCCTATACGCTCGGGCTGGTCGCCGACCTCAGTTCGTTGCCCGCCGCGATCCTCGGCTCGGCGGGCTGGCTGCTGCTGACGGCGTTGGTCCTGCGCTTCGTCGCGCCGATGCCGCGGCGCGACGAAGGCCGGATCATGCCCTGACGGCCGGCTCGATCTGGATCGTCGAGTCCGCGATGTCGAACCGGTCGTGGAGCCGTTCGGCGATTTCGCGCTGCAGCCCGCCGATGTCGCTTTCGGGCGAGGCGACGGCGTGAACCGTCGCGCGATTCTGCCCGTTGCTGATCGACCAGAGGTGCAATTGCCGCAGCTTGACGATGCCGGGGACCGCCTTCACCGTATCGCGCACCTCGCCAAGGTCGATGCCGTCGGGCACGCCTTCGAGCAGGACGTTCACCGTGCCGCGCAGCAATATCCATGTCCGCGGCAGCACCCACAGGCCGATCAGAACCGCGACCACCGGGTCGACCCACGTCCAGCCGGTGAAGCGGATCAGGACCGCGCCAGCGATCACGCCGACCGATCCGATCATGTCGGCCCAGACCTCCAGATAGGCACCCTTGACGTTGAAGCTCGCTTCCTTGCCCGCGACGAGCATACGCATCGCGATCAGGTTGACGACCAGACCCACCGCGGCGACGACCATCATCCCCCACGACTGCACCGGCTGCGGATCGCGGAAGCGCACGATCGCCTCGACGAAAACATAGATGGCGATGGCGAAGAGCATCAGCGCGTTGAACACCGCCGCGAGGATCTCGACGCGGCGGTAGCCGAAGGTCCGCCGGTCGTCGGGCGGCTTGGCACCCAGCCTGATCGCGAGCAGCGCGATCGCGAGCGCCGCGACGTCGGTCAGCATGTGTCCGGCGTCGGACAGGAGGGCGAGGCTGTTGAAATACAGCCCGCCCGCGACCTCGACGATCAGGAATGTCGCCGTCAGCGCCAGCGCCCAGCCGAGCATGCGCGCGTTGGCGCCCGCGACATGATCGTGACTATGGTCCTGTCCCATCGTCATGCTCCCTGCGGCTGCGCGCCCGCGGGCGCCGTTTCGATGTCGGGTGTGGCGACGCGCGGCCCTCCGTATCGGGCATAGAGCGTCGGGAGGACAAACAGCGTCAACAGCGTCGCCGAGATCAGCCCGCCGATCACGACCGTCGCGAGCGGTTTCTGAACCTCGGCCCCCGCGCCGGTCGCGAGTGCCATCGGGACGAAGCCGAGCGACGCGACGAGCGCGGTCATCACGACCGGCCGCAGCCGCGCCAGTGCGCCCGCCCTTGCCGCGTCGCTTCGCTTCCTGCCCTCGGCGATCAGTTGCTGGATCGATGTGACCATCACCAGCCCGTTGAGCACCGCGATTCCCGACAGCGCGATGAAGCCCACCGCCGCCGAGATCGAAAAGGGCATCCCGCGCAGCGCCAGCGCCAATATTCCGCCGACGAGCGCGAGCGGGACGCCGGTGAAGACGATCGCGGCATCGCGCACGCTGCCGAGCGCGCCGTACAGGAGCAGCAGGATCAGCGCGAAACACGCCGGAACGACGAGCGCGAGCCGGTCGCGTGCCGAGGCGAGATTTTCGAACTGCCCGCCCCATTCGACATATTGACCCGCGGGCAGGCGCACCTGTTCACGGATCGCGCCCTGCGCATCCTCGACCACGCTCGCAACGTCGCGGCCGCGGACATTGGCCTGGACGACGATCCGCCTTTTGCCATTCTCGCGGCTGATCTGGTTCGGACCGTCGACGACAGCCAGCTCGGCGACGCTTTCAAGCGGCACGAAGCTGCCCCCCGGGGTCGGCACCGGCACCTGTCCCAATGCCGCGAAGTCGGCGCGCGCGGCGTCGGAGAGGCGGATGGTGACCGCAAAACGCCGGTCGCCCTCGAAGATCACCCCGGCGTCGCGTCCGCCGACCGCCGCCGCAACGGTTTCCTGCAGTACGGCTGCGGTGATCCCGAGGCCCGCCATCGCGTCACGGTTCGGCCTGATATCGAGCATCGGCAGGCCTTCGGTCTGCTCGACGCGGACATCGGTCGCGCCTTCGGTTTTACGTAGAATCGCGGCGATCCGGTTCGCGGTCGCCGCCATCGCGTTGTTGTCGTCGCCGAAGACCTTGACCGCGACGTCGCCGCGCACCCCCGCGATCAGCTCGTTGAAGCGCATCTGGATCGGCTGGCTGATCTCGAACGCGTTGCCGGGAAGGCCGGCGAGCGTCTTTTCGACCTTCGCCGTCAGGTCGGCCTTCGACAGGCGCGGATTAGGCCAGTCGTTCCGGTCCTTCATGATGATGAAGGTGTCGGAGATGTTCGGCGGCATCGGGTCCGACGCGAGTTCGGCGGTGCCGGTCTTCGAAAAGACGAACTTCACCTCGGGCAAGGCCGCCAGCGCGCGTTCGGCGCGAAGCTGCATCGCCTGGCTCTGGTCGACCGACGTCCCCGGAACGCGCAGCAACTGTGCGGTGAGGTCGCCTTCGTCGAGTTGCGGCAGGAATTCCTGCCCCAGCGTGACATAGGCCCCCGCCCCGACAACGAGCGCAGCAACCGCCGCGAGCATCGTCTTTCGCGGCTGCCCCATCGCACGGTCGAGCCCGGGCTCATAATGTGCGCCGAGCCAGCGCATGATCCGTCCCTCCTTTTCCTCGACCGGTTTCGACAGCCAGATCGCCAGCATCGCAGGGACAAAGGTCAGGGAGAGGACGAACGCCGCGGCGAGCGCGACGATGACGGTCATCGCCATCGGGGTGAAGGTTTTTCCTTCGACGCCGGTCAGCGTCAGCAACGGCACATAGACGAGGATGATGATCGCCTGCCCATAGACCGACGGACGGATCATCTCGCGCGCCGCCGCGGCGACCACGCCCAGCCGCTCGTCGCGATCGAGGGTACGCCCGAGCTGGTGTTGCCGCTCGCCGATGCGGCGCAGCGCATTTTCGACGATGATGACGGCGCCGTCGACGATCAGCCCGAAGTCGAGCGCGCCGAGGCTCATCAGATTGGCCGACACCCCGCCCTTGAGCATGCCGAAGCTTGTCAGCAGCATCGTGATCGGGATGACGAGCGCCGCGATCAGCGCCGCGCGGAAATTGCCGAGCAGCAGAAAGAGGATGACGATGACGAGCAGCGCACCCTCGGTGAGGTTTTTCGCGACGGTCTTGACCGTCGCCTCGACGAGCCCGGTGCGGTCGAGCACCGGCTGGATGATGATGTCGGTGGGCAACGAGGCGTTGATCTCGTCGAGCCGTGCGGCGACGAGGCCGGCGATATTGCGACTGTTCTCGCCGATGCGCATGATCGCGGTGCCGACGACCACTTCGCGGCCGTTTTCGGACGCCGACCCCATGCGGATCGCCTGTCCCGTGCGCACGCTCGCGACCTGATCGAGCCGGATCGGAACCCCGCCGCGCGTCGCGATCACCGTCTGCGCCAATTGTTCGGCGCCGCCGATGCGCGCGTCGGAGCGCACCGCGAGCCCCTCGCCGTTGCGGTCGACGACGCCCGCGCCGATCGCGCGGTTGTTCGCCTCGAGCGCGGTGGCGAGATCGCCGAGACTGAGGCCGAGCGCGGCGAGCCGCTGCGTGTCGGGGACGACCTGATACTGCTTCACATAGCCGCCGATCGTGTCGACGCCCGCGAGACCGGGGATCGGTTTGAGCAGCGGCGTGACGATCCAGTCCTGCGCGGTGCGCAGATAGGTCGCCTTTTCGGCATCGGTGACCAAGCGGTCGCCCTCGGGCGTGATATAGCTGCCGTCGGGTTGCATTCCGGGTTCGCCGGGCTTGTGCCTGTCGTCCTTGCGGTGCTCCATATGGACCGTCCACATGAAGACCTCGCCCAGCCCCGTCGCGATCGGTCCCATTTCGGGATCGACGCCTTCGGGCAGCGCGCGCTCGGCATCGCGCAGCCGTTCGGCGACCTGCGCACGCGCGAAGTAGATGTCGGTCGCGTCGGTGAAGACCGCGGTGACCTGCGCAAAACCGTTGCGGCTCAGCGAACGCGTACTTTCAAGACCGGGAATGCCGGCGAGCGCGGTTTCGATGGGAAAGGCGACCTGCCGTTCGACCTGTTCGGGCGACAGTGCGGGCGCGCGCGCGCTGATCTGCACCTGATTGTTGGTGATGTCGGGAACGGCGTCGATCGGCAGGCGGCTCAGCGCCCATGCGCCGATCAGCGTCGCGATCGCGGTGACGAGCAGCACGAACCAGCGCCGCGCGACGGCGAAATTGACGATGGAGGCGATCATGTCAGTGCCCCCCATGCTCGGCTTCACCCTTGGCGAGTTCCGCCTTCAGGGTGAAACTGCCCTCGCCCGCGAGGCTCTCGCGGCCCGACAGCCCGGTGACGGTGGCCATGCCGCCGACGCGCGACGTCACCGTGACCGGCACGGTGCGGAACCCCTCCTTCGTCCGGACAAAGACGCTCGTACGGCCCTCGACGGTCTGGATCGCGCCGTCGGGCACGCTCACCGCATCGCCCGTTGCGCCGGTTTGCAGCAGCGCGGTGACCGGCTCGCCGGGCCGCCAGACGCCGCCGCCGTTGTCGAGCAGGGCGACCGCGGGCACGAGGCGGGTCGCGGCGTCGAGGACGGGCGACACGAAATGGACACGCGCGGTGGCGGTGCGCGCGCCCGCCCGGACCTCGACCGGGGTGCCGACGCGGATGCGCCCCGCATCGGCGGGGGTCAGCGAAAGGTTGATCGCCACGCGCCCGAGATTGGCGACGCGGAACAATTCGGCGTCGGGCGCCACGGTCTGGCCCAGCACGACGCTGCGCGCGGTCACCTGCCCCCCGATCGGCGCGACAACGCCGATGCGGTTGAGCGCGCCGCCGCCGACACCCGCGGCCGATACCTGCTGCGAGGCAAGCCGAAGCGCGATGTTCGCCTCGGTCATCGCGGTGCGCGCGGCGATCAGATCGCGTTCGGGCGACACCTTGAGCGCGAACAGCCGTTCCTCGCGCGCGAGGTTCGAGCGCGCCAGATTGGCGCGCGCCTGCGCGGCCTCGACCTCGGCGCGCAATCCCGCGGCGTCGCGGCTCTCGATCACCGCGACCACCTCGCCGCGCCGGACGCTTTCGCCCAGATTGCGGTTGAGCGCGACCACGCGGCCGCCGATCGCCGCGGAAACGACCTGCGTCGCCTGCGGGTCGCTTTCGATCGTCGCGGGCAGGCTGAGCAGTCCCGCACCGCCGGTCGCCGGACGAACCAGCGCGATGCCGGCGGCGGCGATCTGTTTCGCCGTCAGATGGATTTCGCCTTCGGTTTCGGCTTCCTTTTCGGCCGCTTTCGCGGCGGGCTCGGCGGCTTGCTGGCCGCAGCCCGCCAGAACAAGTGCGAGCGCGAGCGGCAAAGCCGCCCGGTTGTTCGATATCATTTTCATTGTGCACCCCCTTCGGCGGGCAATTTGGCGGTCAGTCGTTCGAGGCAGGCGACGGCATCGTGGTAGGCGGCGCGCGCGTCGATTCCGGCGCGGCGCGTGTCGAGCAGGGTCCGTTCGGCGTCGAGCAGGATGAGCTGGTCGAACTTGCCCTCGGCATAACCGACGCGCGCGATCCGCGCGGCTTCGGTCGCGGCGGTCAGCGCCGGTCCGGACGCCCGTACCGCGGTCGCGGCGCGATCGCGCTCCGCCTCGGCGGCCGTGATCGCCCGCTCGGCTTCGAACAGCGCGATCCGGCCTTGCGCGTCGGCGCGGTCGCGCTCGCGCGCGGCCTGCGTCACCGCCGCCTTGCCGCCGTTGAACAGCGGCAGCGGCACCGACACACCGAACACCATCGCCTGGTCATTGCTCGCCTCGAGCCGCCGCGTCCCGGCGGTCAAGGTCAGGTCGGGCGCGCGCTGACTGCGTGCCAGCCGCAGCTCGGCCTCGGCCGTCGCGGCATCGGCGGACGCCGCCGCAAGCGCGAGCGTTCCGCGGACGTCGACCGGTATCGCGGGCCCCTGCCGGGTCGCGGCAGCAAGGTCGAACCAGCGCTCATCGAGCGCCGATCGCGCGCCGTCGCCGACATATTGCGTCAGCGTGACGCGCGCCGCGATGGCGGTCCGCAGCGCGGTCTCGGCGTCGGTGGTCGCGCGGACCTGTTCAAGCGCCGCGCGCTGTTCGTCGATCGGCGAATTGGCGCCGACCATCACCCGGTCGCGCGCGATGCGCAGGTTTTCGGTCGTGACCGCGACCTGCGCCTCGGCGACGGCGGCCCGCCGCTCCGATGCGATCGCCGCGACATAGGCCTCGGTTACCGCGAGACGCCGGTCGGCCTCGGCGACCGCGAGGTCGATGTGGGCGCGCCGGATCCGCGCGTCGGCGACCGCGATGCGCGCCGATCTTTTTCCGCCGAGCTCAACGGGCATAGCGAACGCGATGGTCGTGTCCGACTCGTCGAACCCGCGATACGGCCCGGTCCCGAGCGCATTTTCGGTATCGAAACTGACCGACGGGTTCGGCCGAAGCTTCGCAACGCCGCGCCCGGCCTGCGCGGCCCAGACGCCGGCTTCGGCCGCTTGCGTCAGCGGCGTGGTCACACCGGCGTCGGCGAGCGCTTCATCGAGGGTCAGCACCTCGCCGCCCGCGGACGGGGGCGATGTCTGCGCCTGCGCCGCAACGGCACAGAGCGGAACGGCCAGAACGGCCGCAAGATATTTTTTCATTGGGGATTATCCTGAACAAGCCAAAATCAGCCGCCGGGCGTACCGGCAGCGCGGGCTGGTTCAGGCGATCGGCGGCCGCAGATTCGCGCCGGGGATCAGCTGCGGAACGAAATCGTGGCCGGCGGCGAAATTGACGCCATGAAGCGGCAAGTTCGTCATGGCGTCGCTGTCGGCGGGACTCCCGACCTGATGGTGCCCGTGGCAGCCGCCGTGGTTGTGGAGCCCCATCTTGTCGGGATCGTTCGCGGGTTCGCCCTGCGTGTGCCCCGCGTCTTCGGCGCAGGCCCCGGCCGCGACCGGCACCGGCGCCTCGGCGGCATGCGCAACGCTTCCCAGCCCGATGGACAGGGAAATCAGCAAACCGGTCAGGAGGCGCATCAGCGTCCGCATGCCGCGCATATAGGGGCTGAAGAGCGCAATGTCACGCGGCGCCCTCACCGCCGTCGGTCGTGTCGTCGGGCGGCAATAGTCGTTGCGCAAAAGTGCCGCTGCGCTATGGGCAGCGAGTGCGGGAGATATTCCGCACAAGATCGCGCCGGTGCCCGGAAGGGCTTAATAGGGAACGCGGTAAGGAGCATGCTTCGCTCCGAAGCCGGGGCTGTCCCTGCAACTGTAAGCGGCGAGCGCGATGCACCGTCGGGATCTCCGATCCGGACAGCCACTGGGGAAACCTGGGAAGGCGTGCATCAAGCCCTGACCCGCGAGCCAGGAGACCTGCCGGCGTGGGTCGCTCAATGCCCTGGCCCAGGGAAAGGCCGCGGCACGGAGATATCCGTCGAGCGACGACCAGGCGGCCGGGGCCGCCTCGGTGCCGGGGTTGCAGGCCTTTACGCCACCTGCGACGCCAGCATCGGCCGGTCGCGTCCGCGCATCGGCAGGCTCCGCCTTCGTTGCCGGCGTGCGGGGGGATTTTCCCATGAAAACGCGTACCGACGCCGAACACACGGCGAAGATGAAGAAGATCCAGGCGGCGCAGGCGAAAAAGGTCGCGACGAAGACGGTCGAAAAGGGACTCGTCATCGTCCACACGGGGCCCGGCAAGGGCAAGACCTCTGCCGCGCTCGGCATGGCGGTGCGCGCGATCGGGCACGGGATGAAGGTCGGCGTCGTCCAGTTCGTGAAGGGCGCGATGGCGACGGGCGAGAAAGCCGTCTTCGACCGCTTTCCCGGGCTGATCGAGTTCAAGCCGATGGGCGAAGGCTTCACCTGGGACACGCAGGATCGCACGCGCGACATCGCGGTCGCACGCGCGGCGTGGGAAGAAGTGAAGCGCATGATCGCCGATCCCGCCTATGCGATGGTGATCGCCGACGAGCTCAACATCGTGCTGCGTTACGACTATCTGCCGGTCGACGAGGTGCTGGTGGCGCTGGCTGCGAAACCGCATATGACGCATGTGATCATCACCGGGCGCAACGCGCCCGAGGCGCTGATCGATACCGCCGATCTGGTGACCGAAATGGCGCAGGTGAAGCATCCGTTTCGCGAACAGAATGTGAAGGCGCAGCGGGGGATCGAATTCTGATGCGACGGCGTGGCCTTTTGGCGGCGGCGACGGCGCTGCTCGTCGGGGGCGCAGGGCTGCTGTGGGCAGCCTCCCCCGCTTCGCGCGCGAAGGCGCCGGCGAAGCCGCAGCGCATCGTTTCGATCAACCTCTGCGCCGACCAGCTCGTGCTCGCGCTCGCCGACCGGAAGCAGATCGCGGGGCTCACGAAAAACGCGACCGACACCACAATGTCGGGCGAGGCGGCAAAGGCGCGCGGCATCCCGCTGCTCAGCAATTCGGCCGAGCAGATATTGGCGATCGAGCCCGACCTGATCGTCGGCATGCCCGCGAGCCGCAGCGCCGCGCTGGCCGCCTTGCCCAGGCAGAACTACCCGCTGCTTGACCTTGCGACCGCCAACACGCTGGGAGAGATCTACACCTCGATCCACCAGACCGCGGCGGCGGTGGGGCACCCCGAACGCGGCACCGCACTGATCGCCCGGATGCAGGGCGAACTCGCCGGCCTGCCCAAGCCGGGCAAAGGGCGCGTTGCCGCCTATTACCAGCGGCGCGGCTATATGACGGGGACGGGCACGCTGATCGACGAACTGATGACGCGTGTCGGGCTTGTCAATCTCGCGGAAAAACTCGGCAAGCCGCCGCTGTCGCAACTCAGTCTCGAGGAGATGGTCGCCGCCGAGCCTGACTTCCTGATTGTCGAGAGCGCGACCGACGTCGTGACCGATCAGGGGAGCGAAATGCTGCATCATCCCGCGATCAGGGATATTCCGCGCATCAGCGTGCCGCAGGCGTGGACGGTGTGCGGCAGCCCCGCCTACACACAGGCGGCGCGCGGCATGACGGCGCAGATCGCGCGCATCGACGGGGACCGGTCATGAGCCGCCTTGCCCTGCCCCGCTGGTCGCTGATCGCGGCGCTGTCGCTGCTGACGCTCGCCGCCGCAGTCGGGTCCCTGCTGTATGGCGCGGTCGACCTGTCGGTCGCGCGCCTCATCGCCGCCGCGAGCGGCGAGGGCGACCGGGTCGCGTCGGTCATCCTGTTCGACCTTCGCCTGCCGCGTACGATACTCGCGCTCGCGGTCGGTGCGATGCTCGGACTCGCCGGCGCGGCGCTGCAAGGCTATCTGCGCAACCCGCTCGCCGAACCGTCGGTGCTCGGCACGTCGAACGCCGCCGCCCTCGGCGGGGTGGCGGCGATCTATTTCGGGCTCGCCGAACTGCACCCCATAATGCTGCCCCTGCTCGCAACCGGTGGTGCACTGCTGTCGCTCGCGCTGCTGTTCATCCTGTCGGGCAAGGCCGAAAGCCCGCTGACGCTGATCCTCGCGGGGATCGCGGTCGGCACGCTCGCGATCGCGGGAACCAGCCTTGCGCTCAACCTGTCGCCCAACCCGTTCGCGGCGATGGAAATCATGACCTGGCTGCTCGGCAGTCTCGAGAACCGCTCATTCGACCATGTCCGGATCGCGCTGCCGTGCATCGCGATCGGCACCGCGATGCTGCTCTGGAACGGCCGCGCGCTCGATGCGCTGACGCTCGGCGAAGATGCGGCGCAGGCGCTGGGCACCGATCTGCGGCGCACAAGGTTGCGGCTTTTGATCGGCACCGCGATCGGGGTCGGCGGCGCGGTCGCCGTCTCGGGGGCGATAGGTTTTGTCGGGCTGATCGTGCCGCACCTGATCCGCCCGCTTACCGACCGCAGTCCGTCGGCGATCCTTCTGCCCTCGGCGATCGGCGGCGCGGCGCTGCTCACGCTCGCCGACTTGGGCGTGCGGATCATCCCGACCACCAACGAGCTGAAGCTGGGGGTCGTCACTGCCTTTCTGGGCGTGCCGATCTTCCTGCTCCACCTGATGCGGGAGCGACGGATATGGTGAACATCGTCCTCGACCATGTCGGCGTCACGCTGGGCCGGCGCGCGGTGGTCCACGATGTCAGCGCGGCGTTCGCGCCCGGCACGCTGACCGGCATCGTCGGCCCCAATGGCGCGGGCAAGTCGACGCTGGCGCGCGCAATGCTTGCGCTGGTGCCGGCGAACGGCGCGGTCCGCATCGATGGCACCGACGTGACCGCAATGCCGCGTGCCGATCTGGCGCGGCGCATCGCCTATGTCCCGCAGGGGCAGACGTTGCACTGGCCGCTGACCGTCGAGCGTCTCGTCGGGCTGGGGCGCCTGCCGCACCTCGCGCCGATGTCGCGGATTTCGGATACCGACAGCGCCGCGATCGAGCGCGCGATGGAACGCGCCGACGTGCTGGAATTGCGCGACCGGATCGCGACCGAACTGTCGGGCGGCGAACGCGCACGCGTGCTGTTTGCGCGCGCGCTGGCGGTCGAGGCACCCGCGCTGATCGCCGACGAGCCGCTCGCGAGCCTCGACCCCGGACACCAGATCGACGTGATGGACATGCTGCGTGCCGAGGCGGCGGGCGGCGGGCTGGTCGTCGCGGTGCTGCACGACCTGACGCTCGCGGCGCGCTATTGCGACCGGCTGCTGCTGATCGACGACGGGCGGATCGTCGCCGACGGGACGCCCGCCGAGGTGCTGACCGCCGACCGGCTGCGCATCGTCTATGGCATCGATGCCGCGGTCGAGACGGGCGGCGAATGGCCGACGATTACGCTGTTCGGGCGCGCGCCATGACCGCCGCGGCGCAGTTCGCCGGGCAGGGTTATGCGGCGGTGCCGCTGTTCGATGGCGAGCGCGTGCGTGCGGCGGCGGGCGATATCGCCGAACATATCGACCGCGTGGCGCGCGCGCTCTACCTGCCGTTCGAACAGAGCTGTCCCGATGCGCCGCTGAGCGAGCGGATCGACCGGGTGCATGAACGCGAGCGCAGCGTCGCGAACCTGCTGCGCGTCGCGGTCTGCACCGATGCGCATCGCGGCCAAGGCTTGCAAGCGCTGGCGAACGATCCGCGGCTGATCGCGACCGCCGAGGAGCTGAGCGGCCGATCGCTGGCAGGCAAGATCGTGCGCGTGCGCGCGAGCATCGCCTGCTTTCCCGAACATCGCCACGCCTGGCACAGCGACGTCGCGCGCGACGACGGCACTGCCTGCGGCAAGGTGGTGGTGACCGCGTGGATTCCGCTGAGCGATGCCGGGCCCGAAAATGGCGGGCTGGAAATCGCGGCGGGACGCCAGCCGGCGCCGCTCGCAAGCATCGGCGACGACGGGTTCGAAATTCCCGAATGGCGGCTCGCCGGCCTGCCGCGCGTGCGGCCCGCGTGCCCGGCAGGGACGGCGCTGTTCCTCGACCGCTTCACCCCGCACCGCACCCTGCCCGCAAAGGCGACGCGCTTCGCACTCGTCGTCTGGATGAAGGCCGCCTGACCTAACGGCGGGGTTCGACCCGCACCGTCCGGCTGGCACGCTTGCCGTCGGCCGAGCGACTGCGCACTTCGGCAGGCCCGTTCACCGCGACCGGTCCCGCATAAGACGTCCAGCCACCGGTGCCGACTCGATATTCGATCGCCGTCCCGGGGAACATGCTGTTCGCCTCGAGCTTGCCGTTCGTGATGCGCGCACCCGGGGGTGCCACGCGATAGGCGATGCCGGTCGCTTCGAGCATCGGAAATTGCGCCGCGACGCGCCCGGCGAAATCCTGCCAGCCCGCCTTGAGCTTCGCGGCGTCGACACGCTTGTCGCCCCATTCATAGCTGGCCCCCGCCTGATAGGCCGGAGTCCACGGCGCGGGTGCCCAGGCGCGCTCGGCGAGCGCGAGCAGGCGCGGGAAGAGCATGTAATCGACCTTCGCATCGGTGCGGATCGTCTCGCTCCAGAGCTGTGCCTGCAGCCCGGCGACGCGGCGGCCCGGCTGAAGGACGGGTTTGTCCTCGATTGGCTTGCCCTCGGCATGGCGGTTGCGGATCGTCGCGGCGTTGGCGGGCAGATTATCGGGCATGAAGCCATAGACCTGATACGGGTCGACCCCGCGCGATGCCCAGTCGTAGCTGCCTTCGTCGGGGTGCGGGGCGTAGGGCATGTCGAAATAGCCGAGGTCGGGGATCGACAGCACGGCGTCCCAGCCGCGGTTCATCTGGTCGTGCGCCTCGCGGATCGCGCCGGCGTCGAGCACGCCCCAGATGTTCGTCTGCACCAGACCCGGCTGCTTCGGCATGTTCGCCGTTTCGGTATGCCCCATGCCGTCGCTCCAGCCGCCCGTGCGCAGTCCCCTCGCGACGAGGCTCGCGGTCACGCGTTCGATGAAGCGCGGGGTGAGCTTGCCCGCGTCGCCGCCATTTTCGGCGATCATCGCCCGGCACGCGGGCGATTTGACCCATGCGCCCGCGGTCTCGTCGGCGCCGAGGTGAAAGGTCCTGAGCGGAACGCCCGCCTGCTTGTGCATGGCGGCGAGTGCGTCGACGACGGTGTCGATGAAACGATAGGTCGCGGGCAGGCAAACATTGAGCGTGTTGTCGCTGTAATTCTGGATGCTGCGATATTCGGTCGTGTCGGCGGGGTCGGTCAGGCGATATTGATCGGCTTCCGCCTTCCTGCCTGCGGCGGCGAGGCGCGCGTGACGCGCCTCCATCGCCCTGATCGCGGCGCGGCTGTGGCCGGGCATGTCGATCGAGGGGATCACCTCGATCTGCCGCGCCGCCGCCGCCTTGACGATCGCGACATAATCGGCGGCCGCAAGATAGCCGTTGACGCTGCCCGCCCCGTCGGGACCGGCGCCGAGCTGCGGCAGGAGGCACGTCTGCTCCGACAGGTCATGGCAGCGCTTCGAGCCGATCCCGGCGAGTTCGGGAAGCGCCGGGATTTCGATGCGCCAGCCCTCGTCGTCCGCGAGATGAAGGTGGAGCTTGTTGAGCTTGTACGTCGCCATCGCCTCGACGAGCTTCAATATCTCGTCGCGGCTGTGGAAGTTGCGCCCCAAATCGATGTGAAGACCGCGAAAGCCATATTCGGGGGCATCCTCGATGTGGAGCGGCGTCAGCCTGCCTTTTTCGAACGCCGCCTGCTGCGCGAGCGAGCGCAATGCGTGGCTCGCGCCCGCGGCGTCGTGCGCGGCGATCACGATGCCCGACGCTCCGGCGTCGAGGATATAGGATTCGGGCCTCGCCGCCACGGCGGGATCGATACGGATCGTCAGCGGCAACGCACCGCCTTCCTTCGCGCCCAGCGCGGCGAGCGCCGGCGCGACGGCGCTGCGTTCAACGCCGTCCAGCGTCAACGCGACGCCGCGGCCGAGATCGGCCGGCTTGCCCCTACCCTGCACCGCCTTCGCGGGTTTCGGCAGGATGACGACGCCCTTCGCTTCGGGCGCGAGCCGGCCTGCCTGCACGTCGAAGGCGCGCTCGGCCGTCAGCCAGCGCGTCCTGTCGGTGTCGCTTTTCACCGCAAGCCTTGCCTCGTCGGTCATCGGCGCGACGAAGGGCAAGGTTTCGAGGCCGGTTTCGGGATCGATCGCCACATGTGTTGCCGCGATGACGCGCGGCTTCAGCCCGTCGGCGACAAGATAGGCGTTGGGCATTCCGAACGCCTTCGAAAAATTCGATCCGATACCCCAGAGCCTGATCTCGTGACGCGCCCCGGGGCGCAGCGTCGCGCCGGGTTTCAGCGTCAGTTGCTGGAGGTCACCGTTGATCAGCCGGTGCGCGAAGATATCGCTTTCGACGAGCGGCAACCGGTTCACAAAGCTGAAATAGAGCGAGAACCCCTTGGTCGGCACGTCGGCCGGCAACGTTTCGGGCAGGGTCAATGTGATCGTCGACAGGAAACAGCCGTCGATCCCCGCGGGGCAGGCGGGGCCGTTATCGACCATGGTGAAACGGTAGCCGAGCGTCTCGGCGAGGCGGTCGAGCGCCGCCTGCGACGGCGCCTGCGCCGCCGCCACTTGCGGCGCGGCGAGCGCCATTATCGCCACCGTCGTCCACCTCGCAGCCCGCATGCCTCTTCTCCCGCTTTGATTTGTATCTGATTTGTCATGTGCAAACGGATGGGTCAACGCCTTTCGGATATGATGAAATTGAAGGAAAAACCGGAAAAACGGCAAATATCCGTACCCTTCCCTTCACCGCTTCGATCCGAATTGGTTTTATATTAGTATTGCGATCCGCTGGGGCCCGCGCGCAAACAACTCGCAGCGTGATTGACGCCAGGATACCAATGCAACACATGCTGCGCTATGGCGGGTCCTGTCGACCGGCCATGCCGGGGCAATCGTGTGGAGCATCGTCCTTGTCACTGATCGAACGCGTGGGTCCGCTCCAGAAGGACGATCCGACACCGCTCTACCTGCAGCTGCAGAAAATCCTGCGCGACGCGATCGAGGGACAGGTCGTCAAGGCCGACGAAGCGATCCCGACCGAACGCGACCTTGCCGAGGAGTTCGACGTGTCGCGCATCACGGTGCGCAAGGCGATCGACGGGCTGGTTGGTGACGGCATCGTTACGCGCCGCCGGGGCGCCGGCACGTTCGTCACGCGGCCGCGCGTCGAAAAGAGCTTTTCGAAGCTCACCTCCTTTTCGGAGGACATGGTGTCGCGCGGGCGCAAGCCGCACAGCAAATGGGTGAGCAGGACCGCGGGCGCGGTGACGCCCGAGGAGGCGTTGTCGCTCGGCCTGTCGCCGGGGTCGCTCGTCTATCGCTTCCACCGCATCCGCTATGCCGACGACACCTCGATGGCGCTCGAGATCGCCACGATCCCCGCCTATTGCCTGCCATCGGCCGAAGCGGTTGGCGCGTCGCTCTACGAAGCGCTGGAGGCCGCAGGCCACTTGCCCGTCCGCGCGCTCCAGCGGCTTCGCGCGATCGCGGCAACAGCGGAACAGGCGGAAATGCTGGAGATCGAACCCGGCACGCCCGGCCTGTTCATCGAACGGCGCGGCTTCCTTGCCGACGGGCGCACCGCAGAATTCACCCAGAGCTTCTATCGCGGCGACGCCTATGACGTCGTGGCCGAGCTGAACGGCTGACGCGCTTGCGAGGGACGCCCGAAGCGGGCGGCGGCGAATTTTGCTTCTGCGGGCAAGCCCCGAACCGCAATGTTTTCCCGATCCCACGATCTCTATAATACCAATTCGCCCCTGGACTATTACCAATAGCAATTTCTACGGATTCCCGCGCTTCACCCCGAATTTCCGGCGTTCGCCCGGCGGATCACAGCGAATCGGGCTCGCGCCCTGACGGCCGCTGATCGTCCTACCGCCGAGCACTCGCCCGACGATCGACATCCGCACGCGAGCATATTCGACTGCCTCGACGACCGGCTGCTGCCCGGCGAGCATCTCGCGCAAAGATGTCGGTTTCGTGCGCGACAGGAGGGCCCGCCGAAGAGTCAAATCATCAAAATCCAATTGGCCATAACATACCTCTTGATGAGAAATATATAACCTATATAGTACCAATAATCGGACGTGCGGTAGCGACATCCGACCGGGAGACAGATGAATGACGAACGCCGCGACAGACGGTCGAATGACGCAGATGGAGCGGGAAGCCGGCGAGGCAATGGCAGCGGCCGCCGCCATGCTCGCGGCGAATCGCGACGCATTCGCCGCGATCGGCCGGCGTCTGCGCGCCTCGCCCCCCACGGCGGTCGTGACGTGCGCGCGCGGTTCGTCGGACCATGCTGCTACCTATGCCAAATATCTGATCGAGACGCTGACCGGAACGCCGACCGCATCGGCCGCGCTGTCGATCGCGTCGCTTTACGATGCCCCCGCAGTCGCCGGGAATCGCCTGTGTCTCGCGATCTCGCAGTCGGGCAAAAGCCCCGACCTGCTCGCCGCCGTCGAGCAGCAGCGCGACGCCGGCGCGTTCGTCGTCGCGCTCGTCAATGCCGGAGGTTCGCCGCTCGCGGAGCTCGCCGACGTCGTGATCCCGCTGTCGGCGGGGATCGAACGGTCGGTCGCGGCGACCAAATCCTATATCGCCTCGCTTGCGGCAATCGCCGCGCTCGTCGCGGCGTGGGCCGAGGATGCGGCGCTTGCGGCGGCGCTGACCGCCCTGCCCCGCCAGCTCGATCAAGCCTTCGCACTCGACTGGTCGCCGGCGGTCGGGGCCTTTCGCGGCGCAACCAACCTCTTCGTGCTCGGCCGCGGCTACGGCCTTGGCATTGCGCAGGAGGCCGCGCTCAAATTCAAGGAAACCTCGGCGCTCCATGCCGAAAGCTTCAGCGCCGCCGAGGTGCGGCACGGGCCGATGGCGATCGTCGGTGACGCCTTTCATGTGCTGGCCTTCGGCGGCAGCGATCTGGCTGCGGCGAGCGTACGCGAAGCGGCTGCCGAATTTCGCGGGCGCGGCGCGACGGTACTGCTCGCCGACGCGACCGACGGCGACCTGCCTGCTATCGCCGCGCACCCGGCGATCGAGCCGATCCTGATGATCCAGAGCTTCTATCGCATGGCCAGCAGCCTTGCGCTTGCGCGCGGCTGCGACCCCGACTCGCCTCCGCACCTTAACAAGGTTACCGAGACGCTATGATCTTTCGTTTCCACAATGGCCGGGTCGCACTGGCGGGCGACGTCGTCGACGCGGCGGATATTGCCGTTGCCGACGGCGTCGTCATCACCGTTTCGCCTGCCGGTAACGCCGCTGCGGATCGCGAGATCGACCTCGACGGCGGCTGGCTCGTGCCCGGGTTCGTCGACACGCAGGTGAACGGCGGTGGCGGCGTGCTGTTCAACGACCAGGTCGATGTCGACGCGATCGCGGCGATCGGCGCCGCGCACGCACGTTTCGGCACCACGGCCTTCCTGCCCACACTGATCAGCGACACGCCCGCGCAGATCGCCGCCGCGCTCGCCGCGGTCGATGCGGCGATCGAACAGGGCGTGCCCGGCGTCATCGGCATCCACATCGAGGGGCCGTTCATCAACGAGGTGAAGCGCGGGATTCATGAGGCGCATCGCATCCGTCGCCTCGACGCCGATATATTGGCGACGCTCACTGCGCCGCATCGCGGGCGCGTGATGCTGACACTCGCGCCCGAGCTTTGCGACGAAGAGGATATCCGTGCGCTCGTCCGCCACGGCGTGATCGTCAGCGCGGGACATAGCGACGCGACCTACGACGAGGCCCGGCGCGCGATCGCCGCGGGACTTTCGGGTTTCACCCATTTGTTCAACGCGATGTCGCCGCTGCATCACCGCAAGCCCGGCGCCGTCGGGGCGGCATTCGATTCAGACAGTTATTGCGGGCTGATCGTCGACGACGTCCATTTGCATCCCGCGGTCGTCCGCCTCGCGGTCCGCGCCAAGGGCAAGAATCGCATCATGCTGGTCACCGATGCAATGCCGAGCGTCGGTACCGACGTCGGCGAATTCACGCTGCAGGGCAAGCGCATCGCGGTAAAGGACGGCGTCTGCATCTTCGAGGACGGGACGCTCGCGGGCACGCACCTCGACATGGCGTCGGCGCTGCGCAAGACGGTCGAGGTTACCGGACTTCCCGTGCCCGACGTATCGGTCATGGCGAGCGCGACGCCCGCCGCCTTCCTGTCGTTGCAGGACAGCATCGGAACGATCGCCCCGGGACGACGTGCCGACTGGGTGTGGCTGGACGCCGCGCTGATGCCGCTGGAGACGTGGATCGGCGGCGCGCCCGTTTCGAACCCGGCGCCCGGCCTTGCCTGCGCGACACAATGATACACAAGCCGCATAACGACAAGCGGCGGAAGTTTTGGGGATAATGGATGGGCCTGATCATCACCTCTCCGCTCAGAGGGTGGGCAACGACGCTGGACAGCGTTCCCGACCCGGTCTTTGCCCGGCGAATGATGGGCGACGGGGTTGCGATCCAGCCGCTTGGCGACACGGTCGTCGCGCCGTTCGATGGTGAAGTGGTGACGCTCCACGACGCCGGCCATGCCGTATCGCTGCGCAGCGCCGAGGGCGCCGAGGTGCTCATTCACGTCGGGCTCGATACGGTGATGCTGAAGGGCGAAGGCTTCACACCGCTCGTCGCGGTCGGCGACAGGGTATCGCGCGGCGATCCGCTGATCCGTTTCGACCTTGACGCGGTCGCGCTCGCGGCGACGAGCCTGATCACGCCGGTAATCGTCACCAATGCCGAAGTCTTTGCCATCAGCCGCCGGACGACCGACGCCGCCGTCGGCGCGTGCGAGGCGCTGATGACGCTGGTGCCGGTGCAGGCCGACGCGCGCCGCCGCTCGGACGACGGCACGGTCGTCGAGCAGGCGGTGATCTTGTCGCTGCCTCATGGCATCCATGCGCGTCCGGCCGCGCGGATTGGCGAGGTCGCGCGGGGTTTCGAGGCCGAAATGCATCTGGTAAAGGGCGACAAGCGCGGCGATGCGCGGAGCACCATTGCCCTGCTCGCGCTCGGCACGGCGTTCGGCGACGAGGTAGTCGTGCAGGCGCGCGGCGACGACGCCGAGGCGGCGCTTGCGGCGATCGTCGCGCTGCTCGCGACCGATATGGGTGAAGGGGCGCCTGTCGTCGCAGCGCGCCCCGCCATTGCGGCGGCTGCGCCGCTACGCGCGGGACAGATCGGCGGGGTGATCGCGTCGCCGGGCCTTGCGATGGGGCCCGCCGCACGGTTGCAGCAGGCCGAGATTGCGGTCGCGCGCGAAGGCGCCGACGCGAGCGAGGAGCGCGCGGCGCTGCGCGCGGCGCGCGACGCGGTTCGGGCGGACATTGCAGCACGTTCCGACGGTGCGAGCGGCAGCGTCGCGTCGGTAATGCAGGCGCATCTCGCGCTGATCGACGATCCCGAATTGCTTGCCGCCGCCGAGAGCCGCATCGCCGCGGGTAACAGCGCCGGCTTCGCCTGGCGCGGCGCGATCCGCGACCAGATCGCGGCGATCCGCGCAACGGGCAACGCGCATCTGATCGAGCGCATCGACGATCTGGTCGATATCGAGCGCCAAACGCTTGCGACGCTGACGGGGACGACGCTCGACGCGGCAGTCCCGGCGGGCGCGATCGTCGTTGCCGGCGATCTGCTACCGTCGCAGCTCGTGACGCTTGCCGCCGCGAAACCGGCGGGACTGTGCCTTGCCCGCGGCGGCCCGACATCGCACGTAGCGATCCTGTGCGCGGGCATGGGGCTCCCGGCTATCGTCGCGATGGGGGACGCGCTGGATGACGTCGAGGACGGCTCGCCGCTGCTGCTCGATGCCGAGCTGGGGCAGGTCACCGCCAATCCCCCGGAGACCGACACCCGCGCTTTCGCCGCGCGGCTCGCGAAGCGCGATGCGCGTCGCGCAGCGGCGCAGGCGGCAGCGAAAGACGCGTGCCACAGCGCCGACGGCGCACGGATCGAAATATTCGCCAATCTCGGCAGCGTCGAGGACGCACGGGACGCGGCAGTGCAGGGCGCTGAAGGATCGGGGCTCGTGCGCAGCGAGTTCCTGTTCCTCGATCGCGACACCGCGCCGTCGGAGGACGAACAGCACGCCGCCTATCAGGGGATCGCCGACGCGCTTGCAGGCAAGCCGGTCATTATCCGCCTCCTCGATATCGGCGGCGACAAGCCCGCCGCCTATATTCCGATCGATGCCGAGGAGAATCCGGCGCTCGGCCAGCGCGGCATTCGCGTCGCGCTCGCGCAGCCCGATCTTCTCGAAACGCAGCTCCGCGCGATCCTGCGCGTAGAACCCGTCGGCCAGTGCCGGATCATGATCCCGATGGTCGCGAGCGTCGACGAACTGAGGCAGGTCCGCGCGCTGGTCGATCGGTTGCGCGGCGAAAAGGGGATCGCGACACCGGTCGAGGTCGGCGTGATGGTCGAGACGCCCGCCGCGGCGATGACCGCCGACCTGCTTGCCGCCGAGGCGGATTTCCTGTCGATCGGCACGAACGATCTCACCCAATATGTGCTCGCGATGGACCGCGGCAATCCGGCGGTCGCCGCCGGGGTCGACGCGATGCACCCCGCGGTGCTGCGCCTGATCGGCGAGACATGTCGCCTTGCCGCGATCCATGGCCGCTGGGTCGGCGTGTGCGGCGGGCTCGCCTCCGATCCCGCCGCACTGCCGATCCTCGTCGGGCTGGGTATTGCCGAATTGTCGGCGGTGCCCGGCTTCGTCGCCGAAGCGAAACAGATCGTGCGCGGCCTGACGCTGGTCGAGGCGCGTGCGCATGCCGAACTCGCGCTGCAATGCAAATCGGCGGCCGAGGTGCGGGCGCTGGCCCGCGCGTTCGAGGAGACACGGCGATGAGGAAGATACTCGAAACGCTCCAGCCGCTCGGTCGCGCACTGATGCTGCCGATCGCGGTGCTTCCGATCGCGGGGCTGCTCCTGCGTATCGGCCAGCCCGACTTGCTCGATATCGCCTTCATCTCCGCGGCGGGCGCGGCGATTTTCGAGAATCTGGGCATATTGTTCGCGATCGGCGTCGCGGTCGGCTTCGCGCGCGACGGCAACGGCGCCGCCGCGCTCGCGGGCGTGGTCTGCTATCTTGTGACCACGACCGGCGCGCAGACGTTCATGGTCGCGCCGCCCGATATCGGTGCCGGGCTTCCCGAAGCGGCAGCGGCGCTGACGGCAAAACAATGGGCGGTCGGGCTGATCGACCGGCTGGAGGTGCCCGTCGGCATCATATCAGGACTGATCGGCGGCCATTTCTACAACCGCTTCGCGACGATCGCGCTGCCAGAATATCTCGCCTTCTTCGGCGGGCGGCGCTTCGTCCCGATCGCCAGCGGGGTCGCCGGGCTGCTGCTCGCGGCGCTCGTCGGCTACAGCTATGCGCATATCAGCAGCGCGATCGACGCCACGAGCCGCACCGTCGTCGAAAGCGGCGGCGCGGGCCTGTTCGTCTATGGCGTGCTCAACCGGCTGCTGATCGTCACCGGGCTCCATCACATCATCAACAATGCGGCCTGGTTCGTCGTCGGCGATTTCGAAGGCGCGACGGGCGACCTGCGCCGCTTTTTCGCGGGCGATCCCGACGCGGGTGCGTTCATGAGCGGCTTTTTCCCGGTGATGATGTTCGGCCTGCCCGCCGCCTGCCTCGCGATGTATCACGAGGCGCGGCCCGAGCGGCGCAAGGCCGTTGGCGGCATGCTGTTCAGCCTTGCCTTCACCAGCTTCCTGACCGGGGTAACCGAGCCGATCGAGTTCACCTTCATGTTCGTAGCACCGCTGCTCTATGCGATCCATGCGCTGCTGACGGGCGCGTCGATGGCGCTGATGAATGCGCTCGACGTGAAACTCGGCTTCGGCTTTTCGGCGGGGCTGTTCGACTATGTGCTGAATTTCAGTCTCGCGACGCGGCCGTGGCTGCTCGTGCCCGTCGGCGCAGCCTATGCCCTGCTCTATTACGGCCTGTTCCGCTTCTTCATCCGCCGCTTCGACCTGCCCACGCCCGGGCGCGAAAGGGGCGAGGTCGCCGAAGCATCGACCGCATCGGCGGGCAACGCGCGCGGCGTGGCGTTCGTCGCGGCGCTGGGCGGTTCGGCAAACCTCGTCAGCGTCGACGCCTGCACGACGCGGCTGCGCCTGATCGTCGCCGATCAGCGAGCCGTCGACGATGCCGCGCTGTCGGCGCTCGGCGCGCGCGGTATCATCCGCCCGTCGGAAAAAGCGGCGCAGGTCGTGCTGGGTCCGATCGCCGACCTCGTCGCCGAGGAAATCCGCGGCGCGCTGGCCGGAAACGGCGGCGCCACTGCTGCCCTCGCTCCGGCGGTGCGCGACAGCGACGATGCAGGCATGTTGCCGGACGATATCGTCGGCGCGCTCGGCGGCGCCGCGAACATCCGCAGCGTCCACGCCCTCCATGGCCGTTATCGCGTCGGAATCGCCGATTCGGCCAAGGTCGACGAAGGCACGCTCGCCGCGATCACCCGCGGCCTCGTCCGGCCGCAGCCCGATATCTGCCACATCCTGACCTGACGGGGCGGCGGCCTTCCCGCCGCTTGCCCGCGGCGCTCACCACCCCTTGACGCGGCTCGCTAGTCCCAGTCGAGCGCGCCCTTTTTCCATTCGTAGACGAAACCGATCGTCAGAATGCCCAGAAAGATCATCATCGCGCCCCACGCTTCCCAGCCGAGATCGTCGACGACGATCGCCCATGGAAAGAGAAACGCCGCCTCCAGATCGAAGATGATGAAGAGGATCGCGACGAGGTAGAAGCGAACGTCGAACGGCTTGCGCGGCGCCTCGAACGCCGGGAAGCCGCATTCATATTCCGAGAGTTTCTCACCGCCGGGTGCGTGCGTGCCGGTGAATCGCGATACGACCATCGGGAGGAACAGGAACAGCAGCGAAAGCAGCAGTGCAATTCCCATGAAGAGGAGGATCGGCAGATATTCGATCAGCATCGCGGGCGCGACCGCGGCTGTCTCATGGGCAAGGTGTTCGGCAGATTCGGGACGCACGGCGGCCTCCTTCCAAAGGTCGCCGGGCCGTCCCGGGCTTTGATGCCGGTGCGGCTGCGCGCGCCGGGGAGGACGTGGCCCCGCTTGCGATTTCAGGGGGTCAGGCGGGCGCCGACAATTTCATCAGCACGAGCCCGCTGACGATCAGCAGCGCGGCGGCGATGCGCATCGCATTCGCCTGTTCGCCGAGCACGAAGATGCCGACAAGGAAGGCGCCGATCGCACCGATCCCGGTCCAGATCGTGTAGGCGGTGCCGAGCGGCAGCGCTTTCATCGACAGCGAAAGCAGCGCGAAGCTGACGATCATCGCGCCGATGGTGACGGCCGTCGCACCGGGCCGCGTGAAGCCGTCGGACTGTTTCATCGAAAAAGCCCATATGACTTCGAAAATTCCGGCGATCGTCAGATAAATCCAGGCCATGGCAGCCTCCTTCGGGGACTGCCGGGCCGTCCCGGACTTGAAAACCCGCGCATCGTACGGGCGAGGACGTGGCCTCTTTTCAGGTTGAAACGGCCTCTAACAGCAGGGAAGTGCCGCTGCAAGAGCCCGCAACCCGGTCGCTTTGCCGCCCGGCGACTTCACTGGCCCGCGGCAAGCCGCATCGCCGCACCGCCTCCGGGTGCCAGCCAGAGTCTGTAGCTGTCGCCCTTCTTCACCCTGATCGTTTCATAGGCGATGCGATGCCGTGCGTCGGTCAGGTAGGTCGCGCCCTCCCCGTCCTTGTATATCGTCGCGGTATAGCTTTTTCCCGGTTCGAGAAAATCGAAGCTCAGCTCCAGCGTACGTCCGGTCGCATCATTGACCCCGCCGACATACCAGTCCGCGCTGGCCCGGTCCTTGCGCGCGAAGATCGCATAATCGCCGACCGCGCCGGCGATCAGCTTGCTTTCGGCCCAGTCGGCGGGGACCTTTTTGATGAAATCGAGCTCGCGCGGATATTTCTCCAGCGTCTCCGGAAAATCGGCAGCCATCTGGATCGGCGAATAGATGGCGAGATAAAGGCCGAGCTGCTTGGCGAGCGTCGAGGCGAGCGGCGCCTTGTTCGCGCCCTCGAGGCTGAGCACGCCCGGGGTGAAGTCCATCGGTCCCGACAGCATCCGCGTGTAGACGAGCGTCGGCTCATGCTCGGGTCCGTTCGCGAAGGCACCCCACGCATTATATTCCATCCCGCGCGCGCCTTCGCGTGCAACCCAGTTGGGATATGTGCGGCGGAGCCCCGTGTCCTTCACCGGCTCGTGCGCATTGACCGCAACATGATATTTCGCGGCGGTCTCGACGACTTTCAGATGGTGCTGCACCTGACGCTGGCCGTCGTGCCATTCCATGCGCGTTTCGCCCGGCGCATCGCCCGGCGCAATGATCCCGCCCGCATCGGCGACATAGCCCGTCTTGACAGTCCCGACGCCGAGCTGGCCATAGAGCTTCATCGCATCGTCGAGCTGCGCCTCATAGACCGCGATATTGCCGCCGGTCTCGTGGTGGCCGATCAGCTGCACGTGCTTCTTGCGCGCATAATCGGTGACGGCCTTCAGATCGAAATCGGGCGTCGCATCGGTGAAGCTATATTCGTCGCCGTGACCGAACCAGTTGCCGTTCCAGCCCTTGTTCCAGCCTTCGACGAGCACGCCGCCGAAGCCATGCTTCGCGGCGAAATCGATCGTCGCCCTGGTGCGTTCGGTCGTCGCGCCATGCTTCGGTCCCTCGGCCCAGCTCCAGTCCCCGCGGATCATGCCCCACCAGATGCCAACATATTTCATCGGTTTGAACCAGCTCGTATCGCCCAGCTTGTTCGGCTCGTTGAGATTGAGTTCGAGATCGCTCTCGACCAGCCCCGCGGCATTGTCGGCGATACGGATCGTGCGCCACGGCGTTGCGAACGGCAGATCGCGCACGACGCGCGGGCCGCGCGACGAGGGCGACAGCGTCGTGCGGAACTTCTGCCCATCGGCGCGCTTCAGCCACATGCCCGAATAGTCGACGAGCGCCGCCTCGTGAAACGCGAGGTGCGTACCGTCGTCGAGCCGCATCGTGATCGGCGTGTGCGCGGTCGCGACCGCGTCGATCGGGGTTTCCTGATAGACCTGTTCATACCGGTTCCATTCGCCGCCGGGGATCCACCACGCGGTGCCCTTCGGTGCGATGTCGAACTCGGTGATCTCGTCGGCGATCTTCGCGGTTTTGAGCCCCTCCTGTTCGGGTAATTCATAGCGGAAGCCGATGCCGTCGTCGAACAGGCGGAACCGGACGTTCATCCGGTGCCCGCCCCAGCTTTCGTTCTGGCGGAAGCGGACGAGAAGTTCGTTATGACGGTCGCGCACGAAGCGGCGTTCGCCCCATGGCAGTTCCCACTGCGTGTCACCCTCCGCGCGTTCGGCTCCCTCGACCGTAAAGCCGCGCTGGAGGCCGATGCGGTCGGTCAGGATGAAGCCGAGCTTAGACGGCGCGATCAGCAGCTTGCCCTTGCGCGACACCGACCAGGTCGGGCGCTGATCGTTGTCGGTCGCAACCGTGAGCGCGATCGACCCGTCGGGCGAGGCCGCGGTTAGTGGCGCCTCCTGCGCGGCGGCGGGGACGGCGACGGCGGCGGCGAGAAGCAACAGGTTACGCATCAGTTCGTTTCTTTCATGTCGAGCCACAGTGCGCCTGCGGGGGGCAATTGGCCGGCGTCGGCGCCGTTCACGGCAAGCAGCATCGCACCACCGGCTGTATGTCCGGCGACATCCACCGGCGCCGCGCCGAAATTGAAGAGACAGCGGATGTGCTGGCCGTCCGTAACCCGGTCGAAGCCGAGCAAATCACCCTCGGTCACCCAGCGCGCATTCGCGCCCTGCCGCAGCGCCGGGTTCGCGTCGCGCAGCGCGATCAGGCGCCGTGTGAGCGCGAGCATCGATTGCGGGTCGGCATCCTGCCGGTCGACCGCGAGCGCGGCATGGCCGGTCCCGAGCGGCAACCACGGATCGACTTCGGAGAAGCCGGCATGAACCGCATCGCCGATCCACGGCAGCGGTGTCCGTGCGCCGTCGCGCGACAGCGTGAGCGGCCAATTCTTGAGCGCTTCGGGGTCCTTCACCAGCTCGAACGGAATCTCGACCTGATCGAGCCCCAGTTCTTCGCCATTATAGAGGATGATGTTGCCGCGGAGCGCGCAAAGCAGCGCCATCTTCATCCGCGCAAAGGCTTGCAGCTCGATACCCTCGGGGGTCCAGCGCGACACCGCGCGCGGTGCGTCGTGATTTTCGAACGCCCAGCTCGGCCAGCCCGTGCCCGGCGTGTCGGGCCAAGCATCGGCGGCCTCGCGCACCAGCTTTGGCGTCAGCCGATCAGCGTAGAGGAAGTTGAAGCCATAAGCGCTGTTGAGCCGCGCCTCCCCGGCAGTGAAACTCTTCATTTCACGCAGCGCATCGTCGCCGCCGACCTCGGCGACGGTGAAGCGGCCGGGATATTCATTGGTCAGCGCGCGAATGCGTTCGAGGAACAGCGGGATATCGGGGTGCGACTGGTTGTAGATTTTCTGCTGGAAATCGAACGGGCGCGTGCGGACCTTGTTCGACGGCGGCGCGGGCGGATTGTCGCGCAATTCGGGGTCGTGCATCGAAAAGTTGATCGCATCGATACGAAATCCGTCGACGCCGCGGTCGAGCCAGAATTGCGCGACGCCCAGCAACGCATCCTGCACCGCGCGGTTATGGACGTTGAGCTGCGGCTGGCTGGCGAGGAAATTGTGCAAATAATATTGGCCGCGCCGCGCGTCCCACGTCCACGCCGGTCCGCCGAACACCGACTGCCAGTTGGTCGGGGGCGAGCCGTCGGGTTTGGCGTCGGCCCAGACATACCAGTCGGCCTTGTCGCGATGCTTGCCCGCGCGGCTTTCGGCGAACCACTGGTGCTGATCGGACGTATGCGCGAAGACGAGGTCGGTCGTGACCTTCAGTCCCAGAGCATGCGCCTTTTCGACCAGCGCGTCGAAATCGGCGAGCGTTCCGAAAATCGGATCGACCCCGCAATAATCGGCGACATCGTAGCCGAAATCGTCCATCGGCGAGGGGTAGAAGGGCGAGAGCCATATCGCGTCGACACCGAGCGACGCGATATGGCCGAGCCGCGCGGTGATGCCGGCGAGGTCGCCGACGCCGTCGCCGTTCGAATCGGCGAAGCTGCGCGGATAGATTTGATAGATCGCCGCGCCCTTCCACCATGGAGCTTCGGTGATGACCGGAATCGGGTCCTGAACGAGGGGCTGGTTCGTCGTCACACGCACTTTCGCTTATTCGCTGGCCTGGCAGATGATCGTGCCGAAGGCGGGGAGAGAAAGATGGAGACTGCCCGGCGCAGCGGGGCGTGCCGGGCAGGTGCCGTGGAGCGCGGTAAAGCCCGCGCTTTTCATATCGATGGCAATGTTCGCCGACAACGGCGCCGCCGACGTATTGAAGGCGAGCAGCACTTCGCGGCCGGTATCAGGATCGAAGCGCGATACCGCGAGCAGTCCCGGCTTTTCGGAGAAAGCGCGGACCTTCGTCGCCCCGCGCGTGAGTGCGGGGGCCTTGCGCCGGATTTCGGACAGCGCCGCGATGTGGCGATAGAGCGGATGCCCGGTGTCGAAATTGGCGGTCGCAGTCGTCGCGTCGCTGCCGATCAGGTCGTTATCGTTATAGGCGGCGACCTGCGACGCGAACATATTTTCGCGCGCGAGCTGGTCCTTGTCGTCCGACACGAACCCCTGCTCGTCGCCATAATAGATCGTCGGCACCCCGCGCAGCGTCAGCAGCATCGAATGGCCGAGCATCACGCGCTGGAGCAGTTCGGCCTCGCTCGCCTTGGGGTTCGCCGCTTTCACGAACATCGCGAAACGGCCCATGTCGTGGTTGCCGAGGAAGGTCGGCAGCTCCTGCGCCGCCCCCGTCCCACCCTTGTAGAGCGCATCACCGTCGAACAGCCGCGCGAACTCGCCGGTGCCCTTGGTACCGCTCACCGCATCGATCGCGGCGCGTGCAAAGCCGAAGTCGAGCACTGCGGGGAGGCCCGCCGCGTGCGTGTACCAGGCGAGCGCGCCCGGATCGACGGCATCGACATAGACTTCGCCGAAGATGTGGAAATTGGGGATGCCGCGCGCCTTCGCGCGCGCCTGCATCGCGGGCACGAACGCCTGCCAGAATTCGGGGTTCACGTGCTTCGCCGTATCGATGCGGAATCCGTCGATACCGAACTCGTCGATCCAGCCGCCATAGATGTCGATGAAGCCCTGCACGACGCGCGGATGCTCGGTCGCAAGATCGTCGAGCCCGGAGAAGTCGCCGTACAGCCCGGACTCGCCGACCCAGTCGCTGTTGCCGCGGTTGTGGTAATAGATCGGGTCGTTGAGCCAGGCGGGCACCTTCACCCGCTCCTCGCCCTTCGGCACGACGGGCGTGTAGGCGAAGGCAGGGTCGGTGAGCTTCTGCCAGTTGCCGGTATCGGCGACATGATCGCCCGCGAAACCCGGATTGATCGGCGCGCCCTTCACCCCGCCGCGCCGCGAGAAGGGATAATCGGCAAGGCTGCGGTAGCGGAAGCCTCCGGCCGCATCTTCTTCGTAGGTGATGACGTCGGCGGTGTGGTTGGCGATGATATCCATGTAGACCTTCATCCCGCGCGCGTGCGCCGCGTCGACAAAGGCCTTGAACTCGGCGTTGGTGCCGAAATGCGGGTCGACCTGTGTGAAATCGGTGACCCAATAGCCGTGATAGCCCGCGCTCTCGTCGCCCTTCGGGCCCTGCACCGGCTTGTTCCTGAAAATCGGCGCGAACCAGATCGCGGTCGCACCAAGGCCCTCGATATAATCGAGCCGCTTGGTCAGGCCGGCAAGGTCGCCGCCGTGGAAGAAGCCCTTGGCGGTGGGATCATAGCCGGTCTGGAGCCGGTCGCCCTTCAGCCCGCCCTTGTCGTTCCTGGGATCGCCATTTTCGAAGCGGTCGGGCAGCACGAAATAAATGATCTCGTCCTCGGGCGGGCGCTGGCGGAAATCCGCAACCGGCGCGGCGCCGCTGAGGGTCATGGCGAGTATCGAAGCGAGCAAACTCATGCGGGCACTCCGGCCGCGCAATGCTGCGCGATAAATTGGTCGTGGGTCGGAAGATGCGACGCAGTGCGCGCGACGATCGTTTCGATGTCGGCGAAAAAGCCCGCCAGTTCGTCACCGGTGAGCTGGTCGGCCATCGGGTGATAGCCGCCGGGCATGATATTCTGCCCCGTCAGCACCTGGAACCAGCCGATTTCGATGAACAATTCGTCGCCCTCGCGGACGATCTGGCCCTGAGAGCGGAACAGCTCGATCTTCTGCGCCAGCGTATCGGGAATGCCCATCTCGCGGCAGCGGATCCAGAAAGGCGCGTCGGTGCGCTGGTTGGCATGATAGTGGAGGATGACGAAGTCGCGGATGCGCTCGTAGTCGAAGCGGACGCGCCGGTTATAGGCATCGATATTGGCGGCATCGAAATCGCGGTCGGGAAAATGCGCGAGCAGCTTGGCGATGCCGTTCTGGATCAGGTGGATGCTCGTCGATTCGAGCGGTTCGAGGAAGCCCGAGGCGAGGCCGAGCGCGACGACATTGGCGTTCCACGCCTGTTTGCGCATGCCGGTGCGGAAGCGCAGCGTGCGCGGCTCGGCGAGCGGGGCGCCTTCGATATTGGCAAGCAGGACCGCGGTCGCCTCGTCCTCGCTGATGAAGTCGCTGCAAAAGACGTGGCCGTTGCCCGTCCGGTGCTGGAGCGGAATGCGCCATTGCCAGCCGGCCTTGTGCGCGATCGCCTGCGTATAGGGCCGTGCCAGGCCGGCATTTTCGCTCGGCACCGCAATCGCGCGGTCGCAGGGGAGCCAGTGCGTCCAGTCCTCGAAGCCCGTTTCGAGCGCGTCCTCGATCAGCAGCGCGCGAAAGCCCGAGCAGTCGATGAACAATTCGCCCTCGATCGCGGTGCCATCTTCCAGCATAACCGCTTCGACATGGCCGCTGTCACCGTTCCGCCGGACGCTGGCGATCTTGCCTTCGGTGCGCAGGACTCCGGCGGCTTCGGCGACCTTGCGCAGATAGGCGGCATAGAGGGCGGCATCGAAATGAAAGGCATAGGCGATGCCGTCAAGGCTGGTGCCCGGGATTTGCGGTAGCCGCGCAAAGCGGTTCTGGCGGCCCGCAGTTTCGTTCAGCGAATAATCGCCGAGCCGGCCTGCGACGCCCTCATTCCGGCCGCGGAGCCAATATTGCTGGAACGGCAGCATGCCGAGACTGCGCCCGATCTGCCCGAAGGCGTGCATATAGACATCGCCGATCCGGCCCCAGTCGTGGAACTGGATGCCGAGCTTGAACGTGCCGCCGGTTTCGCGAATGAATTCATTCTCGTCGATGCCGATCAGCGCGTTGAACAGGCGGATCGCGGGGATCGTCGCCTCGCCGACCCCGACGGTGCCGATCTCGTCGCTTTCGACCAGCCGGATCGACAGATGGTCCATCGTGCGCGACAGCGCCGCGGCGGCCATCCAGCCCGCGGTTCCGCCGCCGACGATCACCACCTTCGTGATGCGACTGTCGCCCACCCTGTTCCTTCCCTCTCGTCCGGTGCCGTCAAGGACCGTCTGTTCCGTAACAAGCAGGCCGGACTTGCCGGCCGGCCCGCTCGTCAGGTCAGAACTTATAGGTGATGCCGGCCATGAAGTTGCGACCATAATTCTGATAGTCGCGGATCTGGCGCGGGTCGTTGTTGTAATAGGTCACGAACGGTTCGTTCGTCAGGTTCGACGCCTGGAGGAGGATGCCGAGCCCTTCGAGCGCACCGCTCTGGAAGGTGTAGCCGATCTGCGCATCGACGACGAATTCGCTCTTCGCCATGAACATGTCGCGCGCGAGGCTGATCGTCGAAACCTCTGCGAGGAATTTCGAGCGATAGCGGCCCGATGCGCGGACCTGGAACCCGTCCTTCTCGAAATAGGCGGTTCCGTTGATGACCCATTTCGACAGGCCAGGCATCGAAATCGGCTTGTCCGTGCCCTCGCGCACGCGGCTCTTGGTGTAGGAGGCGCTGCCGAGCACGCCGAAACCGTCGAGCGACTGCGACAGATTGGCGAACGGGAACGAGAAGGACGCTTCGGCGCCATAGACGCGGCCGGCGTTTCCGTTCAGCCATTGCTTGCTGAGCCCCGCACGCGTGCCGACCGTACCGCCGTCGGGCACCTCGAAGTCGGTAAAGTCGAACGGATTGACCTGGCGATAGATGTAATTTTCGAGATATTTGTAGAAGCCGCCGATCGACACATAGCCGCCCTGCCCGAAATATTTCTCGAGCCCGATATCGACCGTGTCGGCCATCAGCGGACGCAGCTTCGCATTGCCGAGATCGAGCGACCAGGGCGAGGCGTTGACGTCGGTGTTGTTGCGCTTCGACGTGTCGAAATTGACGCCGCCGCCGGGCTTCAACTGGTCCATGCGCGCACGCGCCAGCACGCGGGCGGCACCGAAGCGCAGGAAGGTGTTGTCGGCGAATTCGACCGACAGGTTCAGGCTGGGCAGGATGTCGGTATATTTGGCGCCGTCGGTGATCGGCGTCGACTGGGTGACCCCGCCGACGACCTGCGCATAGAAGCTCGAGCCCGTCTGGTCCGAGTGGACGATCTGGACGCCGACATTGCCGCGGATCGGCGTGCTGCCCGCGTCGGCGTTGAAATTCGCCTGTACAAAGCCGGTCAGCACTTTTTCGCGGATCGTATAGTCGTTGAAAACGCGCGCCGGATCGAAGCCCGCGCCGTCGGTCAGATTATAATTGCCGTCATTGTAGAAGCGCCAGCTGTCGAACGCGACCATGCCGGGGATGCCGATGAAGTCGAGCGACACGGGGTCGTAGAGATAATCGGCGGGCACCGCGGTATTAGCGGGATAATTTTTGCTCGTCAGCACGAAGCCGCGGTCGTCGAGGCTCTTCTTGCGGTCCGAATAATTGGCGCCGACGCGAATGCTGCTGAGCACGCCGTCCAGTTCCTGCGTCGCCTGCAGGCGCAGCGATTTCAGCTGGTCCTTGACGCGCGGCGTGTTGACGAAGCCGTCCTGACAGTTCGGAACCGCGCCGCCGCAGCTGTTCCAGCCCTGCGGGTCGGTGATCACGAACAGGTTGGGATCGGCATAGTCGAGCGACGGGTCGAACATGATCCCGCCCTTTGGCCGCATCTCGAAGCCAAGCGCCGTCTCGCGCGCACCGACGCCCTGCCCGCGGCCCGTGCCGAGATAGATTTCGAGATTTTCCTCGGTCTTCTTGATCCGCGAATAGCCAAGGTCGAGTTCGAGCGTCAGCTTGTCATTGGGTTTGAACTGCGTGTTCCAGCCGCCCGCGATGATCGTCGAGTTGCGGTGGACGACGTCGTTGCGCATCACCGCCTCGGTGCCTGTCCAGACGCCCTTCGTCACGAGGCCGTCTTCGATGGTGAAGCCGGGCTGGAGCGTCGAATTGCCCCATGCGAGCGGGAACTCGATACCGCGCAGGCGCTGTTCGTCCTTGAACTTCGACCAATAGCCGTCGATCGTCGTGTGGAACTTGTCGCTGGGTTCCCATTCGACGACCGCCATCACGCCGTCGCGCTTGAGCTCGTTCGACTTCACATAGGGCTTGGCACCGCCGATCAGGAAAGCGGTGTTCGTGCCGTCGGTCGCCTCGGGATAGCCCCATGCATTGAAACGCTCTTCGGCAGTGGGCGACTGCATGCGCGCATAGCCGATCGCCCAGCCGAGCGTGCCGTCGGCATTCTGGTCGATATAGGAGATGTTGGCGCGATAGCCCTTGTTCGAAATGTCGGGGTTGAGCTTGCCGAGATCGTTGATTTCGAAACGCGCGCCGGCGGCGATCGCGCGCTTGCCATAGGCGAGCGGGCGTACCGTCCGCATGTCGATCGTGCCGCCGATCGCCTGCCCGATGAGCGACGCGTCGGGGGTCTTGTAGACGATGGCACCGTTGAGCAATTCGGACGGATATTGGTCGAGTTCGACGCCGCGGTTGTTGCTCGCCGAAACCTGTTCGCGGCCGTTGAGCAGGGTCGTCGTAAAATCGGGAGCGAGGCCGCGGATCGACACGACATTGGCGCGGCCATCGAGGCGCTGCGTCGCAAGGCCCGGCAGGCGCGAGAGCGATTCCGCGATCGACAGATCGGGCAGTTTGCCAATATCTTCGGCCGAGACGACCTCGACGATCGAGGTGTTGGCCTTTTTTGCCTGGACCGAATTGTTGATCGCGCCGCGAATGCCGCTGACGACGATCTCGCCTTCGGCGGGCGCTTCATCGACCGGCGCGGTGCCGGCATCCTGCGCCATCGCGGTGCCCGGCAGCAGGGCGGTCAAGGCAAGGCCGAGCGCGATGGCGCTGGCACCGCGGCGAAGATTGGTCGGCATGGTCATATGTGGCTCCCCTGGCACGGACGGGTGGTCTTGCCCCATGCATCGGGAGAGGAACGCGGGGCGTCCGTCAGCTTCCTCTCCGACACGTGGGCTTTCCCATCTTGAGCCTCGCAATTGAAACCAATCGCGCCGCGCCGCCATAGGGTATACGTATACGCATAATATGCGGCGGTGCGGACTGTCGCGGAAATGCGACGCTTTCGGCGCCCAAAACTGCGGGACTCGCCGCAGTGCAAATTCTTGGCATCGACCGGGCCAATCGCTAGTCTCCGGTATCAGCGGCCGCCCTCAACAAGGGTGCCGCGGCAGGGAGAGGAACATGGGGCGCCAGCCCTCGGCCAAGCCGACGAGTTTCGACATCGCCTATCTGGCGGGCGTCTCGCAGCCCACCGTGTCGCGCGCGCTACGCGGCAGCAAGTCGGTGAGCGCAGCGACCCGCGCGAATATCGAGCGCATCGCGCGCGAACTCAATTACACCGTCGACAAGAACGCCTCGAGCCTGCGTTCGCAGCGCACCCACACGCTCGCGCTGCTCTTCTTCGAGGATCCGAACCCCGACGAATCGATGATCAATCCCTTTTTTCTGTCGATGCTGGGCTCGATCACGCGCGAATGCGCACGGCGTGGTTATGATCTGCTGATCAGTTTCCAGCAGATGCACAATGACTGGCACGTCGCCTATCAGGACAGCCACCGGTCCGACGGGATCATCCTGCTCGGCTATGGCGATTATCAGCTCTACCTCACCAAGCTCGAGCACCTGGTCGAGATGGGGACCAAGTTCGTACGCTGGGGGTCGGTATCCGAAGAGGGTATCGGGCTCACTGTCGGATCGGACAATATCGGCGCGGGCGAACAGGCGGGCGCGCATCTGGTCGAGATCGGGCGGCGGCGCATCGCGTTCCTCGGCGACGCATCGGACCATGCTCCCGAATTCCAGGACCGCTACGACGGGCTTTGCCGGGCGATGCGCGCCGCGGGTCTCGAACCCGACGCAGCGTTGCAGCGCGATGCGGTGTCGTCGGAGGATTCGGGCTATGCTGCCGCGGTCTCGCTGCTGGCGAGCGGCGCACCCTTCGACGCGATCTTCGCCGCGAGCGACCTGATCGCCATCGGTGCGATGCGCGCGCTCGCCGAAGCCGGCCTCCACATGCCGCAGGACGTCGCGATCATCGGCTTCGACGATATTCCTGCCGCCAGCCTGACCTCGCCGACGCTGACAACGGTGATGCAGGATATGAAGGGTGCCGGAACATTGCTCGTCGACGCGCTGCTCAGCCGCATCGAGGACCGCCCGGTCGAACGGTGCATATTGCCCGCACGGCTGATCCGGCGACAGAGCACGGCCGTCTAGAGCTTCGCGCGTCCGCTATCGGGTAGAGAGAGGAGGTTGCGCTGGTCGTGTAGTTCGGGGACAAGCGAATGGCAGCTTTCCACCCCAAAACAGCCGCAAGAGAAGAATCGACCGCCGGCCGGCCATCGTGAGAATGTGAAAGCCAATATGTCCGGCGCGGCATAAATTCGTCTCACATTCGGCCTTTCAAGCGACCTTACACCCCGAAAGGCCGATGAGTTTTCTTCGCCGATTCAACCCATGGGCGGGGAACATGGAGGGCTTCACCTTATGGTGGAGCCCTTTCTTGTCATGCGGCTGTTTTCTGTCGTTGCCGCGCGCGCACGAACCCCTCGCGTGCAATGCAGCGCTCCAGCCACGCCTTCGTCGCATCGCCCAGCCCATCGTCGGCATCGAGCGTCGTCGCGAGAAAGGCCGCATAGCCGACCACGATATCGGCGATGGTAAAACGCCCCGCGACGAGCCACTCGCGCCCGTCGGCAAGCGCGGCCTCGATGCTTCTCGCGCGGCCGCCGAAGAACGCCCTGTAGTCCTCGACCGCCTGGCTCAGTCGCCGCTCTTCGGGTTCGACGCGCGTATAACGGATCATGATTGCCAGCGGAAAGGTCAGCGTCGCGTCGCTGCGGTGCAGCCAGTTGCGCCATACCCAATAGTCGCTCTCGTCGCGCCGCACCTCGAGCGGCGTGCCCTCGGCGATCCGTTCGCAGATCGCGGCAGATTCGGTCATCAACTGCCCGTCCTCGACCCATCCGGGAATGGTCATCAACGGATTGACCGCGCGGTAGTCGGGCTCGAACGCGCGTGGCGGAAATTTGAGCAGGCGAAGGTCGACATCGATCCCCGCTTCCTCGACCGCCCACAGACAGCGCAGCGAACGGGCGTCGGGGCAGTGGTACAGGACGGGCCGGGTCATGCGGCGACCTCCTTCGGGCGGTCGATGTGGCGGCGGTGTTCGCGCCAGGCGATGAACAGGCCCGACGCGACGATCAGCGGCGCACCGACCCAGGTCGTGTCGGCGGGCAGGGTGCCGAAGAACCACCAGCCGGCGGCGATCGCCCAGAGCAGGCTCGAATAATCCATCGGGATCACGACCGACACGGGGGCTAGCCGGAGCGCGCCGGTCAGTGACATCTGGACGATGGCGCCAAGGAAGCCGAGGCCAAGCAGCAGCAGCCATTCGTCGGCACTGTGCGGCGTGATGACAAGGGGCAGCGCGATCCCGAGCGGAATCATCGACAACAGGCTGAACCAGAAGACGATTGTCGCCGCATTCTCGGTACGGCCAAGATCGCGTACGGCAATCGTGATCAGCGCGGTCATGATCGCACCGGTCAGCGCGACGAGCGTTCCGATCCCGTGGGTTCCCCCGAATCCGCCCGCGAAACCCGAAACCGGGTCGAGCACGACGAGCACGCCGATAAACCCGATGATCACGGCGCTCCAGCGCTGCCACCCCGTCGCCTCACCGAGCAGCAGCGCGGCGAAGATGACAGCGAAGATCGGCACCGACAGGCTGATTGTCGTCGCCTCGGCCATCGGCAGCAGGATCATCGCGCCGAAATTGCACGCCATCCCCGTCAGGCCCATCATCATGCGCCGGGCATGCGCGCCGATCCGTCGCGTCTTCAGCGACGACAGGCCGCCTGTCGCCATCACCCAGACCAGCAGGAAGGGCAGGACGAGCGCTTGCCGCCAGAACAGGCTCTCGACGATATGGATCCCGGCGGCATCGATATATTTGACCAGCACGAACATCAGCGACAGGCTGGCCATCGCGAGCAGCCGCAACCCGATGCCGCCCAGATAATGCTGCGGAGGTCCGTCGGGCGGGGCGGGGGACATCGCGTTGCTCATGCAAAATTGCGCATATCAGCCCCGTCCGCACGCGCAACCCGTCATGCCCCCCTCATGCCCCTTGCCCCGCCCCCGCAATCCGGCTAGTGGCGCACTCCGGCCTAGGGGTATAGCTCAGTTGGTAGAGCATCGGTCTCCAAAACCGAGGGTCGCGGGTTCGAGTCCTGCTGCCCCTGCCATTGTTTCAATGT
>JAGHZY010000023.1 GCA_017745175.1 Sphingopyxis sp.
TCGTCTATTTCGAGGCCGACATATTGGAGGAGCTGCGCCCCTTCCTCGACGCGATCCCGGTGCCGCTGGTGATCGACCATATGGGGCGCCCCGACGTGGCGCAGGGCCCCGACGGCGCCGACATGCGCGCCTTCCGCCGCCTGCTCGACGGACGCGATGATATCTGGTTCAAGGCAACCTGCCCCGAC
Organism: Sphingopyxis sp.; assembly: GCA_017745175.1. GTDB lineage: Bacteria > Pseudomonadota > Alphaproteobacteria > Sphingomonadales > Sphingomonadaceae > Sphingopyxis. The sequence continues at coordinate 189 of JAGHZY010000023.1, forward strand.
CGGCTCGACGCGTCGAACGATCCGTGGGACGCCTTCGCGGGCGCGGTCCGCCCGCTGGTCGAGGATTATCCCGATCGCGTCCTGTGGGGCACCGACTGGCCGCATCCCAATATGCAGGACAATATTCCGGACGACGGCCATCTGGTCGACATGATCCCGCGCATCGCGGTGACCGGGGAGCTGCAGCGGCGGATGCTGGTCGACAATCCGATGCGGCTTTACTGGTCCGATTGACCCGGGGGTCAGGGCCCTAGATCGAATAGAAATCGACCACCGTCGGGATGGTGTCGTTGAGCAGCACAATGTGCTTGCGGGCGATCCGCCATGTGCCAGCTTCGTGGCGCAACATGTGGCGATAGCGGCCGAAGAAATGATGCGTACGGTCGGCGCGCATGTCATGCAGGAACACGGTGAAGGTCGATGCAACCTCGGCGATGCCGTCCGCGCCATCGATCAGCCGGACATTGCCGATGACATGCACGCAGCGCGGGCGCGGATGCGATGCGACCGACTGGCCCGATCGCGCACGGAACACCCGATCCTCCAGCCCGCCGCGCCCGTCATAATGGATCAGCGACAGTTCGGTGTCCGGATCGGAACAAAGCGTCTCCTCGTCGCGCCACGCGGGCATCCGGAATATCGCGTCTTCGGTATAGAGCGCCAGCCACGCATCCCAGTCGCCCTCGTCGAGCAAAGCCGCCTCGAGGTAAAGAAAGTCCTCTGCTTCGGAACGGGAGAGCGCGGCGGTCATGCGCGCTCCGCTCCCACGCCGGCGGCCATGCGCCGCGCCCATTCGCGATAATAATTGTGATAGAGCGTCTCGTCGCACAGCTGCGAATCCGCCAGTACGCTGCGCCGCGGCGATGCGCCGATCGCATCCGACAGCCGGTTCCCGCCCGCGCGGCCCGCGGTCATGCCGCGGGCATAGCCCTGCAGCCAGGGATCGACGCGCCCGGCATGCCCGCGCTGGCAGCTTTCATAGGCGACCGTATCGTCGGGCGTCGCCATGCCCGACGGATTGAAGAAATCCTCATATTGCCGGATCCGCTGGCGCCGCGCCGCGCCGCTTTCGCCGCTCGGCGCGATGCACCAGGTGCGCATCAACGTGCGGCCGGGCGCGATCGGCTGGATCATGCGCAACTGGCTCGACGCATTCTCGGCGATCTGCAGGTTGGGAAAGATCGTCAGGTTGCGCATGTTGAAGATCCAGTCGCGCCCCGCCGCTCCGTGCCGCGCCGCGATGTCCCCGGCGCTTTCGAACAGGGGATGCGATCCCGTCAGCCCGATGCGGCCCCAGTTGAGGACATGGCCATGCTCGAAGCTGTAGCTGCCGCCCTGCACGCCTTCGGCATCCTCGCTCCACGCCTGCGATTGGTCCCAGATCGACCGCACCGCGGCGGCACTGTCGCCCTTCTGCCGCCGCTCCATGATCTGGATGTAGGAGGGGTGCGCCGAGGTGAAATGATAGGCGTCGGAGCAATTTTCGAGCTGCAGCTTCCAGTTCGCGTCATAGGTGAAAGTCACCGCGCCCGGGACAAGCTCGACCCCCGCCGGAGGCTGGCCAACGACAAAATCGAGGAAGCGCGCGGCGCCGCCCAGATGCGCGGCGAGCGTCGGCACGTCGGCGGCGAGGCTGCCGAACAGGAAGCCACGATATTCCCCGAAATGCGGCAGCCGCGCCAGCCCGTGATCGCTCTGCTCGAACGCCGCGGCGTAACAGCCCGCGCGCTGCCACTTGATCCCGCGGTTCCGGCCCGCGCTGTCGAAGCTCCAGCTATGATAGGGACAGACATGGATGCGCGCATTGCCCGCGCGCGTCTGCGCGACCTGCGCGCCCTTGTGCGGGCAGGAGTTGACGAAGGCGCCGAGCTGCCCTTCGCCGTCGCGCATGATCAGGATCGGGACGCGCCCCGCCTGCGTCGTGAAGAAATCATGCGGCGCGCGTGCCTGCGACGCGAGCCCCAGGAACACCCAGCCGCCCTCGAAGATATGGCGCATCTCGAGGTCGAAGATGCCGGGATCGCTAAAGATTGCGCGATCGACGCGGAATATGCCTTCGTCCGGCCGATCGTCGATCAAACCGGCCGGGTCGATCGTCATGCCGCGACCCCGGCTCCCGCCGCATCCTCCCCGGCGCCCATCATCGCGGCATAAAGCGACGCGGCGCGCCAGAAGCACAGCGCGGCCAGCACCGGGGTTACGGCGAGGAGCAGCATCGAATAGCGGATCGCACCGTCGCCCAGCCTGTCGGCGAGCAGATCGTTGAGCAGACCGACCGCGCTCGGCCCGATCGCATTGCCGATCAGGCTCGCGCCGAGCAGGATCACCGCGATCCCCAGCGCCCGGCGGCGCTCGCCCACGACATTCACCACCGCCGCGAAGATCGGCGCCTGGTGGATGAGGGTGAAGAAGCTCGCGAGCGCAAAGCCGCCAACCCACGCCGCGTGCGAGCTGCCGAGCAGGAACAGCGCCTCCGCCGGCCCCGCCAGCAGGCAGGCGATCGCCGGAATGCCGACCCGCCAGAACACTCGCCGCTTCGGCAGCCGGTCGATCAGCACTCCGCCCAGCAGGATGCCGACCAGCCCGATGATGCCGCGCGTCGGACCGATGATATTGGCGACTTCGGATATGTTAAGGCCGTGGATGCGCACGAAGAAGGTCGGCGTCCATGCCCCTGCAGCCCAGATATTCGCGCCCATCAGCGTGACCCCGGCAAAGATCCACGCGAAACAGCGGTTCGCGAACAGCGCGGCCAGGTCGGTCAGCAGCGACCGCGCGATCGGCAGCCGCTGCGGCGGCGGCGACGTCCGCGCCGGCTCGCGCAGGGTCAGCAGCATCACCAGCGCGAGCAGGCAACCGGGCAGCCCCATCGCAACGAACATCGCGCGCCAGCCGTGCGTTTGCGCGATCCAGCCCGCGACCGGGAAGAACAGGATATAGGATAGCGGCGCTGCGGTGCCGAAGATCGCCAGCGCCAACGGCCGCCGATCGGGCGGGAAGCGGTCGGCGATGATCGAGTTCGATGGCGCCATGCCGCACGCCTCGCCCGCCCCCATGAGCAGGCGCACCACCGCGAGTTGCCAGATGTTGCCGATGAAGCCGGTGCAGGCGGTCATCAGACTCCAGAAGGTCAGCCCCGCGGCGATGATGTTGCGCCGGTTGGCGCGATCGGCAAGCCACGCGATCGGCACGCCGAGCAGCGAATAGAAGAGGATGAACGCCAGCCCCGATACCAGCCCGAGCACCGTATCCGACGACCCCAGTTCGGCCTTGATCGCGGGCAATGCGAGCCCGAGCAGCGACCGGTCGAGATAGTTGAACACCGAAACCAGGGTCAGGACGAACAGCGTCCATGTCGCCGACCACGGCCAGGGTGCGCGGACTTCGTTCGGCGCCCCGATCACAGCCGCGACGCCCGCGTTTCCTGCGTGGTGATGAATTCGAGCAGCGCAGGCTGCCCCGCTTCGGTCGCGGCGATGCCACGCAGGATGGCGGGAACGATCTCGTCCGGATCGGTGATCCGCTCGCCATAACCGCCCAGCGCGCGCGCGAACGCGGCATAGTCGCCCGAAATATCGGTCGCGCGGAACTTTTCGGTCGCGACGGGCATGATCGGCAATTCGATGGCCATCGCCGAATTGTTGAGCAGGATCGACAGGATTGGCAATCGTTCGCGCACCGCGGTCTCGAAATCCATGCCCGTAAAGCCGATCGCGGCGTCGCCCCACACGTTGATGCACAATTTGTCGGGGCACGCGATCTTGGCCCCCATCGCCAGCCCCAGCCCATAGCCGAGCTGGGTGGTCTTGCCCCAGCCGATATAGCTGAGCGGCGTGACCGACTTCCAATAGGGGGTCAGCTGGTCGCGCGGCGACCCCGCGTCATGCGTGATGATCGTGTTCGCGACATCGACTGTGCGCTGCAGGTCCCACAGCACGCGATAGGGGCTGAGCGGCGCGTCCGCGCTTTCGAGCAGCGGGCGCCATTCGGCAAGCCATGTCGCCTCGACCTCGGCGATCTCGCGCGCCACCGGGCCGGAATCGCGCGGCGCGTCCAGCCGGTCGCGGCACGCCGCGATCAGCATCGCCAGCGTCAGCTTCGCATCACCGACCAGCGCGTCGATGCACGGCACGCCCTTGTTGAGATCGGCGGGGTCGAGTGTCGCGTGCACGATCGCCGCGCCTTCGGGCATCGCGACACCGAAGGCGGTCTGTGAAAAACTGCACCCGATGCCGAAAATCAGGTCGGCGCGGTCGAGGAAATGGCGGAGCTGTCCGGGGATGGCTGCGCCGCCCGAACCGAGCGCAAGCGGATGCGTCTCGTCGAACGCGCTCTTGCCTTCGAGCGTGGTCGAAACCGGCGCCGCCAGAAGCTCTGCCAGGGTACGGAGTTCATCATAGGCCTCGGCCCAATGCACCCCCTGCCCGGCGTGGATCACAAGCCGCTTCGCCGCGACCAGCATATCCGCGACCCGCGCCACCGCCTCGGGGTCGGGTGCCGAGCGCGTCGAGATGACCGGCGCATAATCCAGCGGTTCGGGAACCTCGTCCTCCAGCATGTCCCACGGCATCTCGACGAGCGCGGGGCGCAGCCGCCCGTTGCGCAGCGCGGTGAACGCCCGGCGCAGGATCGCCGGCGTATCCTCCGCGCGCAGGATCGGCTCGGCGGTCTTGGTGATGTCGCGCATCGAGATGCAGGCGTTGTAATTGTCGGGCACATGCGCCAGCCGCCGGGCATATCCCTGCGGCAGCACCAGCACCGGAACGCTTTCCGAATAGGCCTGCGCGACGCCGCCATAGGCGTTTTCGGTGCCGGGTCCGTGCTGCATCGCGAACACCCCCATCCTTTTGCCGCGCGTCAGCCGCGACAGCGCGTCGGCCATGTGCAGCCCGGTGCGTTCCTGACGGACGATCACCGTGCGGATTCCCCGCGCCGCGGCCTGTTCGAGCACCGCGTTGCGCGGATATCCGAAGATCACGTCGATGCCTTCGCGCGCCAGGATTTCGGCAATCGCCGTGCCGACCTTCATGCGCCCGTCGCGGCCCCCGGACCGAGCGGACGTTCGCCGATGACGGTGGTGCGGATCAGGTGACGACGTTCATATTTGAAGTCGTGGACGCCGCGGTGAAGCGTGAAGCGATTGTCCCACACGATCAGCGTGTCCTTCTGCCATCGGATGCGGCAATGATAGTGAAGGTGCTGGGCAAGGCTTTGCAGATAGGCGAGCAGCGCGCGGCTTTCCTCTTCGCTCCAGCCGACGAAGCGCTTGAAATAGGCGGAAGTCGCGAACAGCGCCTTGCGCCCGGTCACGGGGTGGACGCGCACCGCCGGATGGATGCTTTCCAGCTGATCCTCGGTAAAGCCGTGCGTCTCGCGCAGGCGAAGCCGCTTTTCGGGTGCGAGCTTCTCGTTCTTCGACCAGATATCCTTGCCCGAATAGACGACCTGCAGCCCGTCGAGCAGCGTTTTGAGCCCGTCCGACATATGCTCATAAACGAGATAGGCGTTGGAAAAGGCCGTGTCGCCGCCCCATAGCGGCACTTCCAGCGCGCGCATCACGATGCATTTGGGCGGCTGGAGCAGGAACGGGCTGTCGGTGTGGAAATGCTCGAACGACGGCACGACATTTTCGGGCTCATGCGCCTCGCGGCGCACCTCCTGCATGTCGTGATGCCCGTCATAGGTTGGCGCTTGCGGCAGTTCGGTGATCTCGCCGAAGTGGCGCGAAAAGGCCTTGTGCTGTTCGGGCGTCAGATCCTGATCGCGAAACACGATCACCAGAAAGTGCTCGAACGCCTTCATGATTTCGCCGAGCACCATCGCGTCGAGCGGCTCGCGCAGATCGACGCCACTGATCTCGCACCCGCAGGCGCCCGATATGGGATGCACGCCGATCCGCTTGAACTCGGGCATCGGCAGGCCGGCGACGATCGGTTCGCCCGCCGCCTGACCGGCAACCCTGCTTGAACGACTGGCCATGGCGATGCTCCTCAACTTCCTGCTCGAATTTATCCGTCGCGGGAGGGGCGAGACCGACCCGCTCCCGCCCTGCCCCGCCTAAAAGCGGCGTTTCACCGTCACGGCAAAGGTGCGCGGCTCGCCCACCGATCCCTGGATCGAATTGGTCGATCCGCGATTGTCGAAGACATCGCTGTAATAGAGCTTGTCGGTCAGGTTGCGGCCTTCAACCGCGAGCTCCCAATCGTTGTCGGCGGTACGGAATGTCAGCCGGGCATTGACCAGCGTGCGGCCGGCAACCTCGCCGAAGATATCCTTGCCGCCCGTCACCGCATCGACATTGTTGGCGTTGCGATTGAAACTATCCTGATGGGTGACGTCGATCCGCGGCGTCAGCGTCGCACCGCCGCCGAAGGCATGCTCGTATTGCGCGCCGATGCTCCACTGCCACGGCGCGATATACTGCCCCTTGTCCTCGCGCCCGATGCCCGAGGTCGCCGCCGCGGCGGAGATCGAGGTGTATTTGAAATCGAGATAGGCAAGCGACGCGTCGATCGTGAAGCCATCCACCGGGCGCAGGTTCAGCTCCGCCTCGGCACCCCTGACATCGGCCTTGCCGGCGTTGAGCGGCAAGGCGCAGGGCGTAGCCGGAGCGCCGGGCAACGGACAACTGGAGACCGAGACGAGGATGTCGTCATATTTGTTGATGAAACCGCTGACGTTCAGCCGCACGCGGCGGTCGAACAGGTCGCTCTTGAACCCGGCTTCGTACGCCACCAGCTTTTCGGGCCCGAACGGCAGCGCCTGGGCGGGGAAGAAGACGCGCGGGTTGACACCGCCGCTCTTGAACCCGGTCGAGACCTGCGCATAGGTCATCAGCTGATCCGACCACCGATACTGGATCACGCCGCGCCAATCGACGCGATCCCCGGAGAAGGTACCCACCAGCCCGTCGATCGAGGCGATCGACGGCGGCGTCGCACCGCCCGAGCTCGAACCCGGAATACCCTTGCGACCGTAGATGAAGCTCTTCTTGAGGTCGGTGTAGCGCACACCCCCGATCAGATGCAGTCGGTCGACCACTTCCCAGTCGGCGTTGGCGAACACCGCCTTGGTCGTCGCCGGAATCTCGTTGTCCTCGATGAAATTGAGCGTCGGCAGCGTCACGCGCGAGATATTCTCGCTGCGTTTGTGGAGATAATAGCCGCCGACAGTGAAGTTGAACGTCTCGCCGATCCGGCCGTTCAGCCGCAGTTCCTGGCTGAACTGGCGGTTGTAGATCCGGTTCGCCTGCAAGGTCGGGGTAAAGGGCGACCCGTCCGCCGAGGCGTAGACGCCGCTGAACTTGCGATAGGCGGTGATCGAAGTGACGTTGAAATCGGGCGACAGATCGACCGCCAGATTGGCCGAAACACCCCAGGAATCGATCGCCGACTTGATCGGCGCGGCCCACGGCCCCGACCCGTCGCGCGGCGCCAGCTCGAGATAGTTCTCATAGCTGATATAGGGGCTTTTGCTGAACGGATCCTGCGCGAAATTGCCGTAGGGCGAATAACTGACGAACTGCGATCCGGTCGCGGTGCCATAGCGCACACCGTTCAGCGTATAGGCCGCAGCCGACGGCCCGGTCGTCGCCGATCCGGTGTTCGACACGCCGGGATTGGCATTCTGGCCGACATAGAGCAAGGTGGTCGGGCCGGCCTCGCTGTCGTCCCGGGTGATATCGCCAGACAGGTCGAGCGTGACGCTGTCGCTGGGCTGATAGCGCAGCGCCAGACGTCCCGCGACATAGCTCTTGCCGCCTTCGGTGCCGAGCTTGCAGCTCTTGCGGTTCGTCACCGACGACGGGATCGCGGTGCCCGGATGGGTACAGGCATAATCATAGCGCGTGACATAGCCGTCCTTGTGCACGGCGGTCCCCGAAACGCGCGCGAACAACTGATCGGGTATGATCGTGAAATTCGCGGCGCCGCGAATTTCGACGCGGTTGTAGCTGCCATAGGTCGCCTGAAGATAACCGCCGCCGCTGTCGTCGGGCTTCTTCGAATAGAGCTTGATCGCGCCGCCGATCGAATTCTGCCCGGCGAGCGTACCCTGCGGCCCCCGCAATATCTCGACGCGGTCGACGTCGATCAGGTCGAGCATCGACCCGTGCATCGTCGGCAGATAGACATCATCGATATACAGGCCGACGCCCGGCTCCAGCGCGAAGCTGGTGTCGCGCTGGCCGACGCCGCGAATATAGGCGACGACCGCCGGGCCATAGGTGGCGGGCGCCTGGCGCAGCGTGACGTTCGGCGCCTGGTTGCCGATATCGACGACGCTCGTCTGACCGCGCGCTTCGAGCATGTCCCCCGTCACCGCGGTGATCGCGAGCGGCGCGTCCTGCAGCCGCTGTTCGCGGAACTGCGCGGTGACGATAATTTCCCCGGCGTCGGCCTGGTCCGTGCTATCCGCCTGCGCGGCGCTATCCTGTGCAGCCGCGGGCGCGGCGACGGACAGGGCCCCGGCAAGCGCGACGATCGACGCGGTCAGGCTCAAACGATTGAGTCGAAGTTCCATCTTCCATCCCCTCCATAGGTCTCGCGCCTTCGCGGCGTCTCGATCCAAGAAAGAACATGTTGAACAATCAACTGTCAAGGCGATTCCAATTTCCGAAAGATCAATTCCGAAATACGGAAATCCGGCGACGGCTCGGCGATGCCGGACAATCGCGATACGGCGCGATCAACTATGCGAAATCGCGGCCATTTCGCTCAACGTGGCCGCCGACTGACGCACCGCGGCCGCCAGATCATCCTCGAGATGCAGCTGATACCGCTTCGACGGCATGGTGACGCCAAGACAGCCGACGATGTCGCCAAAGGCGCCGAACACCGGCGCCGCAATCCCGGCGATATCGTAGCGCGGGTCGAAATAGCGCGCATAGCCGCTGTCACGGATCTGGTGCAGTTCTGCCTCCAGCTCCTTGCGCGATGAGCGCGGGCGGCCGCTTAACGGCCCGACCGTCGCCTCGCGCATGATCGCTTCGGTGTCGCCTTGCGGCAGGAAGGCGAGGATCGCCCGGCCGAGTGATCCCCACGGGAGCTGGATCTCGCCCCCGCGTTCGACCGCAAAGCGAAGCGGATGCGGCGTCATCACAACGTCGGCAATGATCGCGGCGCGCATTACCGGACTATAGGTGCAAAGAACCGCCGTCTCCTGCCACGCTGCGACAAGTTCCTCGAGCAGCGGCCGCGCGCAGCGCGTCAGATCGAATCCGGCCACGAGCTGCGACGCGAGCCGATGGAGCTCGCGCCCCGGCCGGTAGCTTTGCCCGTGCCCGCGCTCGACAAGACCCGTACGCACCAGCGCCTGGAGCAGGCGGTGCACCGAGCTTGCCGGCAAACCGGCAGCGGCCGCCAGTTCGCCGAGCGTGAACTGCGGCGGCCCCGCCGCGACGAGCTTGAGCAGATAGGCAAGCCTGTCCGCCGCCCCGCGCGGTACGCTGGATTCCATCGGCGTCATTCGCGGCGTGATACCGCAAGACCGGCGGCGCGCGCCTCCAAAAAATTTGCGGCGCCGGAGGACGGGTGGGTTCGATGCCCGGCGCGGCGTCTGCTCACACGAGCGCATAATAGCGGAACAACGACCGGTCGGGACCCGTCCGCCGCTCGCCCCCGCCGACGATCACCGTGCGCGACAGCCAGTCATGCGGCCCCGCAGGCACGCGAAAATAGGGCGTGAGCCGAAAATAGGAGGGCTGGCTGCTGCCTGCCGCCGCGCGGACCAGATAACCGCGATTCCGGATATAGATGCTGGTGCCGTCGTCGGTTTCGAGCATGTAATGCGCGCTCAGCTCGATCGTGCCGTCGTCGCGCACCAGTGCATAGTCGGCGCCGCTGTCGGGAACCACGCGGCCGTTGAGCCGCGGTCCGCTGATCGTACCGCCGATCGTCGGGGTATAGCCCTGGCTGCCGCCGCCCGGCAGCGGGCCGACGATGCGGCGATCGGCGCTGAACAGCACCTCAATGTCAAAGACATGTTCCAGCTTGCAGTCGGCGGGGCTCATGAAATCGGGTCCTCTGGGGGCATGAAGGGCAGCAGGATCGACGAATCGAAGCCGCCGCCGGTGCGGATGATGTGCGTGCCCGCGTTGCGGGTCTGCCCGTGAAGCGGAAAGGGCAGCATCGCGCCCGCTTCGGGGCGATAGATGTCGGATCCGGCGACGATCAGGCGCAGCGTCTCGCCCGCCGCGAACCGCACCGAAAACGGCCATATCTCGATCTCGACCGGTACGCATTCGCCCGGCGCGAGCCTCTCCTCATGCATGTGCGGATGGACCGGCCGTTCGGGACGCGAGCGGACGGGGTCGAGCGCGCGATGGCTGACGCGTTGCCATCCCAGCGCGACCGGACCGTCCTCGTAAAAGGCGTAGAAGGTGAAGCCGACCGGCTCTCCCGCCGCGTCGAGCTTCTGCAGCGCTACGAACAGGTCGATGTCGTCACTGCCCTCGGCCTCGACCCACAATCTCAGGCTGGCATGCCCGGTGATCTCGGTATCCGCCGCAAAGCAATGGTCGAATATCGCGCGGCCATCGCACGCCGGATAGCTGAGCTCGCTCTCCCCCGACGCCGCGTCGGCCAGCGACCCGGTCGCCGCATCGAGCGCAAGGCGGCGATACTGCGTGCGCGCGGGCGGCCATTCACGCTCGGCGCGCTCCTCCGCGGCACCGTGACGTTCGCGCACTTCGATCCGCACCTTAGGCCAGGCAGCAAGCGAGGTCGGACGCGCGCGCAGATAATGATCGAAGAAGGCGAGCTGCCGCGCGCGGCTTTGCGGCGTGTAATAATGCGCCCATTTCTTCTGGCCGTGGATTTCGAGCCATTTTTCGGGTGATCCGATCCGCCGCCACGCCTCGATCGTGCCGCGCAAATGCAGGCCCTGGTCGGACCAGCTCGCGACGACATAGGCCGGCTGACGGATCGCCTCGAGATCCAGCGCCTTCGATTCCCAATAGGCGTCGATCAGCGGATGGCCGGTGATGTTCGCCCAGCTATCCTCGGTGCGCCCCAGCGACCACTGGATATTGTCGCACGCGCGGGGCAGAAAGCCGGTTTCCAAAATGCCCCCATGATAGGCGAATTCGCGATACCAGTCCGAAAACGCCTCCCACGGATTGAGCGCAGCGAGCGGGCCGGGGCGCAGCGGCGCGACCAGATACTGGATGCCCGCCAGATAGGAAACGCCCGTCATCCCCACGCGGCCGTTCGACCAGGACAGCCGCCCCAGCCATTCGATCGCGTCGGCGCAATCCTCTGCCTCCTGGATGCCATTATGGTGGAAATCGCCCCCCGACAGCCAGGCGCCGCGCGGATCGACCACCGCGACCGCATAGCCCTGCGCGCCCCACCAGACCGGATCGGGCGCCTCGAACGCGGTCAGGTCCGAAAGCCATTCGGGATCGACCCCCGAGCGCGGCCAGAACACCCGGTTGCTGCGGGCATGCTTGCCATAGGGACCCCAGGCCAGCAGGATCGGAATGTCGGCGCTCACATTCCGGGGGCGATAGAGATCGCCCAGAATCTCGACCCCGTCGCGGAGCGGGATGTGGCAATTGCGCTCGATGATCAGCCCGCGCTCCTCGTGGCGCGCGGGGTCCGGCGACGGGGGCGGCTTGATCGGGTGGCTGAACGGATCGCTCCCGGCGCGCATCGACGGCTGGAAACGCATCCCCTGCCCCTCACAGCACGACGAAATAATGGATCCGGTTGGCGTTCGGAATCTTTTCCGCCGCCCCGACGAAGACATGCTGCGACATCCACTCGTGCGGCCCCGCCGGTGCATCGAAGCGCGGCGTGACGCGCATATAATAGTCGTCGAACGCGACCGGTTCATTGCGGCGCATCTTCTCGGCGATTTCGGGGCTGCGCGCCCAGCGGAAGCCGCGGTTCTCCAGATAGATGATCGCGCCGTCGTCGGTTTCGATCAGATAGCGCGCGTCAAAATCGATCACGCCGTTGGGGCGCGACAAGGGGAAATCGCCCCCCGACATCGGCACCACGCGTCCGCTGAGCCGCGGCCCTTCGACCACGCCCTCGGCGGCGTAGATCGCGGCACGGGTGTCGCCGCGCGCGCCGGGCTTGACCCAATAGGGCCTCGTCAGGGTGATCGAGATGGTGAAGGCATATTCGAGCCCGGGTGCGAAAGGATGTTGTCCGCTCATGCGGAGGCATAAAGGCGATATTAGTTGATTTGTCAACAATATTCACATTGGCCTGCACGGAACGGGGAGACAATATCGATTCGGGCAGCTACGAAATCGCGATGCAGAAGACCAACAACCGGACCAGGGCGTCGAACGAAGCGGAGCCACGCAAACCCGCTTTCGCATTCGGGCCCTCGCATATTCCCTATCGGATCCTGTTGCTCAGCAAGATGATGGATCGCGCGACCGCACAGCATGTTCGCGATACGGCGCAGCTCTCGCTAGCCGAATGGCGGGTGCTGACGCATGTCGAAATGATCGGAAAGTGCAGCGCCGCCGAAGTGGCGAGCGTCGCCTATTCGGACCGCGCCGAGGTCAGCCGTGCGCTCGGATCGCTCGAGCAACGCGGCTTCGTGCAGCGCGAGGCCAATCCGCGCAACCGCAAGAGCAGCCTCGTGTCGTTGACCCCCGCGGGCAAGGCCATCCACACCGCGATCCGCGGCGAACGCGGCAAATTCTATGAGCAATGGCTGACCGACCTGTCCGATGCCGAGCGCACGACGCTCAACACCGCGCTGGAAAAGGTGACCCGCCGCCTTGTCGAGAGCGCGCCGCACCTGTTCGATCAATAGGCGGCAATGCCCGGGAGCGGCACTCCCGTACCATCATAGTTGATTTTTCAATTCATCCCGGTCTATCTGCGGCGACCGCTCCGGGCGAATATTCGCGCATGTGGGCGGAGCGCTGGAGACGAGGATCGCATGAGCAATTTCCCGGACACCCCCGCTTTCACCGGCTTCAACACCCCCTCGCGGGTCGAGGCGGACGCGTATGATCTGGCGGTCGAGGGCCATATCCCGGCCGAAATCCGCGGCGCCTTCTATCGCGTGCAGCCCGATCCGCAGTTTCCGCCGCTGCTGGGCAACGACATTCCGTTCAACGGCGACGGCATGATCGCGATGTTCACCTTTGCGGACGGCCGCGTCCATTTCCGCCAGCGCTGGGCGCAGACCGACAAGTGGAAGCTCGAACGCGCGGCGGGTCGCTCGCTGTTCGGGGCCTATCGCAACCCGCTGACCGACGATCCCGCCGCCAAGGGCACGATCCGCGGCACCGCGAACACCAACGCGTTTTTGCACGGCGGCCGGCTCTATGCCCTGAAGGAGGACAGCCCGGCGCTGGTGATGGACCCGGACACGCTGGATACGATCGGCTATACCGATTTCGGCGGCATGACCGGCGAGACCTTTACCGCGCACCCCAAGGTCGATCCCGAAACGGGCGACATGATCGGCTTCGGCTATGCCTCGAAAGGCATCTGCACGCGCGACATGACCTATTATGAAGTCGCGCCCGACGGCACGCTCAAGCGCGAGATCTGGTTCGAAAATCCCTATTATTGCATGATGCACGATTTCGCGGTCACGCGCGATTACGCGCTGTTCCACGTCGTGCCGATCGTCAGCAGCCGGGAAAGGCTGGCCGAGGGCAAGCCGCATTTCGGATTCGATACAACGCTGCCCGTGCATCTGGGCGTGCTGCCCCGCCGCGAAGGCGCGACGGCCGCGGACATCCGCTGGTTCACGACGGAGAATTGCTTCGCCAGCCATGTGATGAACGCCTTCCAGGAGGGCGACCGCATCCATTTCGACACGCCGGTAGCGAAGAACAACATGTTCCCCTTCTTCCCCGACGTGCATGGCGCGCCGTTCAACCCGGTCGAATCGGCGAGTTTTCTGACGCGCTGGACGATCGATATGGCGTCGAACTCGGACGCATTCGAAAGCAAGACCCGGCTGACCGATATGGCGGGCGAGTTTCCCCGTATCGACGATCGCTATCAGGGGCGGCCCTATCGCTATGGCTGGTTGCTGGTGATCGATCCGACCAAGCCGGTCGAACTCAAGGGCGGGAGCGCGGGCGGCGCGGTGATGAACACGCTGGGAATGATCGACCACCAGACCGGCGCCGAACAAAGCTGGTGGTGCGGCCCCGTCTCCAGCCTGCAGGAACCGTGCTTCATCCCGCGCAGCGCCGACGCCCCCGAAGGCGACGGCTGGATCGTCCAGATCTGCAACCGGCTGGAGGAAAGCGCCAGCGACCTGCTGCTGTTCGACGCGACCGGGATCGCCAAGGGCCCGATCGCCAGCGCGCGCATTCCGGTGCGGATGCGCTTTGGCCTGCACGGGAATTGGCTGGCGGCGTAGTTGGGGGGCTTGTTCAAGCCCTTCCCCTGAAGAGGAGGAGCTTGATTCCGTTTCAGATTACTCCGCACTAAACCCGAACACGCGCTCCGCATTGGTCTGCATCAGCTTGCGCAGCGTCGCGGGCGACACCGCGAGATTGTCGTGGGTCCGCACTTCGTCCGCCACATATTGATAGGGATAGTCCATCGCGTACATCACGCGATCTTCGCCCAAGACGTCGATGCACAGCTTGATCGCCGGCTCCCACGGCAAGCCGCTGGTGGTGGCGATGATATTCTGACGCATGCAGTCGATCAGCCCCTTTTTGAGCGGCTTGAACCGTTCGTAGCGGCCCGAACGCACCCCCGCCTGGTGCATGAAATCGAGCCGGTAGAGCCAGTATGGCAGCGCCTCGCCGCCATGCCCTGCGATGACCTGCAAGTCGGGATAGCGATCGAAGACCCCCGTGGTCATCAGCCGCAACAAATGCATCCCCGTCTCGACCCCGAAACCATAGATCGCGCCGTCGAGCCCCGCCTCGAGCAGCGGGTCGATCATCGCGTCGGGCGGCGACTGCGGGTGGATGTAGAGCGGCTGGCCGCTATCGGCGATGGCGCGCAGAATCGGGTCGAAGAAGGGCTCGTCGAGATAGCGCCCTTGCGTATGGCTGTTGACCATCACCCCCTTGAAGCCGAGTTCCTCCTGGCCGCGCCGGATCTCCTCGGCGGACCAGAGCGGGTCCTGCGGCGCGATGCTGGTCAGCCCGATATAGCGCGTCGGGTGCCGCTCGACCGCGGCGGCGAGCTGATCATTGGCGCGGGTGACGATGCCCTTCGCCTCGTCGGCCTCGAACGGCTGGCCGCCGGGCGAGGTGAGCGCGAGCACCGCGACATCGACGCCGGTGGCATCCATGTCGGCGATGCGCCGCGCGTCGAGATCGAGCAATCGCTCGATGATCGTCATCGCGCGTTCGGATGGCGACCGGGCATAAAAGCCCCAGAGCGAGGTCACGCCCTTGTCAGCGCGGCCCTCGCGGATCAGCCGCAGAAAGGCGTCGATCTGCTCGCGCGTGGCAAAGGCTTCTTCGGTCGCCACGCGCAGATAGCCGCGTCCACCGCCGGTTTCGAGAGGATGTGTCATGCTTCGTGTACCGCCTTTGTAATGAGGCAGGCCTCGATGCCTTCGGGCCCGTCCTCGCTGCCATGTCCCGACCATTTGACGCCGCCAAAGGGCGAATCCGCGCCGCCGATCATCGATGTATTGACGCCGACCATCCCGGCCTCGACCTCGCGCGCAACGCGCCGCTGGCGCTGCGCTTCGGCGGTCCACGCATAGGCGGCAAGGCCATAGGGCAGCCGGTTCGCCTCGGCGACCATCGCTTCCTCGTCGGCATAGGGGTTGATGACCGCGAGCGGGCCGAACGGCTCCTCGTTCATCACCTCGGCCGAGGCGGGAACCTCGCTCAGTACGGTCGGCGCGAAGAAGAAGCCCTGATTGCCGATCCGCTCGCCGCCCGCCATCAGCCGACCGCCATGTGCGACCGCGTCGGCGACCAGCCGTTCCATCGCCTCGGGCCGCCGCGCATTCGCCATCGGCCCCATCTGCGATTGCGGATCGAGCCCGTCGCCGACCCGCAAGCCCCGCGCGCGTTCGACGAAGCCGTCGCGAAAGCGGGTGAAGACATCCTGCTGGACGATGTAACGCGTCGGCGAGACGCACACCTGACCGGCGTTGCGCCACTTCGACGCCGCCATCGTATCGAGCGCGCGATCGACATCGGCGTCGTCGAACACCAGCACCGGGCCGTGCCCGCCCAATTCCATCGTCGTGCGCTTGAGGTCGTCGGCGGCGAGCTTGAGGAGATGCCGGCCCACCACCGTCGATCCGGTGAAGCTAAGCTTGCGGATCACCTGCGATCCCAGCAGGTGCCGGGACACTTCATCGGGGATGCCGAACACCGCCTGGGCGACGCCCGGCGGCAAGCCGGCGTCGAGCAGACATTGAAGCACCGCCAGCGCCGACGCGGGTGTCTCTTCGGCCGCCTTCAGGATCACCGAACAGCCCGCCGCGATCGGCGCGCCAAGCTTGCGGCCCGGATTGCCCGCCGGGAAATTCCACGGCGCGAACGCCGCCACCGGCCCGACCGGTTCGTGCGTGACGGTCGCGCGTTGCCCGGCCGGACGCACCAGCACGCGGCCATAGTTGCGCGCGCATTCGCCCGCGTAGAAGGCGAACAGCCCCGCGGTCATCATCACCTCGCCGCGCGCTTCGCCCAGCGTCTTGCCCTGTTCCAGCGTCATCGTCCGCGCGAGCGTATCGATGCGCTCGACCAGCAAGCGCGAGGCGCCGTTCAGCACCTCGGCGCGCTGCTGCGCCGTCGAATCGCGCCAGCTGCGAAAGGCGCGCGCCGCGGCACCCAGCGCGCGATCGAGATCATCGGCTTCGGCGAGCGGCAATTCGCCCAGCACCTCGCCGGTTGCCGGGTTCAGGACCGGAAAGGTCCGGCGCGACCCGCGTCCGATTCGTTCGCCGTCGATATGCAGATACAGATCCCTATGGTCCACGATCGCTCCTCATGCGTGCGCCGTTTCGTCCCGATCCTGACTGCCATCGAGGGGGCGCCGCGCGCCGGACGTCACCCGCCTCACCTACGCCACCGCCGCTGCTCTTGTAAATGAGATATTGATTAATCACCAACTTTGCCGCAGGATCATGGTTCGAAAAAACCGACACGAGCGGTCCCGGCAAGACATGGCCAGGGGTCGGCATGGAAAAGGGATGAGGCATTTTGCGCGACGACGAAGACGAACGCCTGCTGTCACCAGCGTACCGCCGGACCTTCATCGGCATGTCGTTCACCGTCGCGGTGTTCAACTTTGCCGACCGGTCAGTGCTGGCCGTGCTCGCGCAGCCGATCCAGCGCGACCTGCACCTCACCGATTTCCAGCTCGGCATCCTGCAAGGGGTCGCCTTCGCTCTCCTCTACGCCATTCTCGGCCTGCCGATCGGGCGACTTGCGGAGCGGGTTTCACGGGTCAGGATCATCGCCGCGGCGATCACCTTCTGGTCGCTGATGACCGCCGCCTGCGGCATGGCGGGCAGCTTTGTGCATCTGCTGCTATGCCGCGTCGGCGTCGGCATGGGCGAAGCGGGCGCGCAACCCGCGACATCGTCGCTGGTCAGCGACCATTTCCCGCGCGAACGGCGCGCGTCGGCGATGTCGCTGATCATGCTCGGCACGCCGGTCGGCACCTTTCTGGGCGCCGCGGTCGGCGGCTGGGTCGCCGCCGGGTGGGGATGGCGAGCGGCCTTTCTGGCGCTGGGCATTCCGGGCATGATCGTCGGCCTGATCGTCCTGCTGGTGCTGCGCGAGCCGCGCCGCGGGCTTGCCGACGGCGCTTCGCGCGGGCCGATGCCGATTCCCGATTTCGGCGCCTTCCTGCGCGTCGTCGCGCGCAAGCGCGGCCTGCTGTTCGTCATCACCGGCGGCGCGCTCGCCGGGTTCGGGATGACGGCGATCTCGCAGTTTCTGGCGGTCTATCTGGGCCGCATCTATCAGCTTCCGGTGCAGCAGGCGGGCGCGCTGTACGGCACCATCTCGGCGATCGCGCTCGCATCGGGGCTGCTGATCGGCTCGTTCGGCACCGACTGGCTGTCGCGGCGCGGCGATCGCCGCTGGCCGGCGTGGGGATCGGCCATCGGCCTCGGGGTAGCGCCCTTGCTCTATTGGGTGGCGTTCAACATCGATTCGATCCTGTGGGGATCGGTGATGCTGTGCCTGTCGGGCGCGTCGCTGCTGCTATTCTATGGCCCAACGCTGGGGATGATCCAGAACCTGCTCGAACCCCGGATGCGCGCGACCGGCGCGGCATTGTTCGGTATTCTCTACACGATTTTCGGTTCGGGGCTGGGCCCGGTCGCGGTCGGCTGGATGAGCGACCGCTTCGCCGGATCGGTGTTCGCCGGGGGCAATTATCTGGAGCAATGCCACGGCGGCAAGGCGGCGCTCGCCGCCGCCAGGAACCTGGCCGATCCCTGTGCGGTCGCGGCCACGCACGGGATCAAGACGGCGTTGATGGTCGCGGTCTGCGTCTTCTTTCTCGCCGCGATCTGCTTCCTGGTCGCCTCGATCACGCTGCGCGAGGACTTTTACGTGGTGGACGAGGAACGCGCGCCCGGCATGGGCGGATGACCCCCGAGACCCGCTTCGGCGCCTATCTTCGCGCGTTCAACGCGCACGATTGGGATCGTCTGCGCGACTTCTATGCGCCTGACGTGCGGCTGGTGATCGGCAACGGCACCGAGTTGGCCGGGCGCGACGCGATCATCGATTTTTATACGAGGGTGAACCGGCAGACCCGGCGAACGATCGAGGTCGTGCAATGTCTCGCGAGCGAAGCCGTGCTCGCGGCGGAGATCGCATCGGAATTTCTGGCGCTGGAGGACGTGCCCGATTTCACGTCGCAGCCGCTGGCGCGCGGCGATCGCTATTATCTCAACAGCTTCGTCTTCTATGATTTCACCGGCGATCACTACACGCGCATCCGCGCGGCCACCTTTCATCGGGAGTTCCGGCCGGCCGGGCCGGAAATCCGGGACCAAGGCCACCAGACACGGTAGGCGCCGCCACAAGCGCATCAATCGCATCAACATGTTGCCCGCCCAGGGATCGGCGGCCCGCCGCAGCGCGCTGTGACAGGCGCCTGAAAGCCTTCCTCTCCGCCATCGCGCTCGCCGCACCCATCGTCTTCCGGCTCCGCGCAACGCGTGCCGGGCCCGATGCAGCCTGCACTCGCTCCGCCACTCCTTCGCCGAAACAAGAGCCCCATTGCTCCGCGACATCCGGGTTCGGCCGGGCCTATACGCCCTGCTCCGATATCGGCAAAGCGCGGTTCCCGAGGCCGTGCGATTCGGCCGGCGTGCATCGCGGTCGATATAATCCTTGAAAATCAACCATGCGGCATGAATTTTTCTGATTTTGAAACTTTTCTCCTTTTGGACTTGCAGTTTTCTGTTTTGTCTGCCCTTATAGAAATCGGCAAATGGAAGTCTTGTGGAGGACCACTCGCAAAGGGGGCCGACCGTTGGACATTGCTGCAAGATGGTGAAGGGGATTTTTATGAAGCTTGTTCAACTGGGCTGGCTTGCCAGTACCGCGCTCACAATTGTCGGTGGCCATGGTACGGCCTATGCGCAGACCGCTCCGGAAAGCGTCGCGGCAGATACGGCGCGCGATGAGGATATCGTCGTCACCGGTTCGCGCATCCAGCGCTCGGGTTTCGATGCCCCGACCCCCACCACCGTCATCGGCGAGGCCGAACTCGCCCTCGGCAATCGCCCCAGCATCGCGCAGGTCCTGAACGACGCCCCCCAGTTCCGCGCCACGTCGACGCCGTCGACGACGCCCGGCAACACGACCAGCGGCGTATCGACCGCCGACATGCGCGGCCTTGGCTCGGTCCGCACCCTCACCCTGCTCAACGGGCACCGCTTTGCCGGCGCCAACGATCTGAACATCGTGCCGCAAAGCCTGGTCAAGCGGATCGACGTCGTCACCGGCGGCGCGTCGGCGGCGTGGGGCTCGGGCGCAGTCGCGGGCGTGGTCAACATCATCCTTGATGATGATTTCAACGGCTGGCGCATGGGCGTGCAGTCCGGCATCTCGTCGCGCGGCGACATGGCGCGCTACGGCGCCGATATCGCATGGGGCACCGACTTCGCGGGCGGTCGCGGACATTTCATGGTCGCGGGCGAATATATGAACGAGCGCGGCGCGCTCAGCCGCGACGACCGCCCCAATCTCGAGGCGGGGCTGTTCCAGCGCGCCGACAACAAGCTCGAACTGGTGCGCGACCCCAATTCGACCCAGCTTTACAACGGCGGCTCGATCCTCGGCCTCACCGGCGCTCCGCGCAATCTGGTGTTCAACCCCGACGGCAATATCGGCGCCTTCCCGCTCGGCAGCGTCACCAACGGCGTGACGACCATCGGCGGCGGCGGCCAGAACATCTTCGATTATGTCGCGGTCAGCACCCCCTATGAGCGGATCAACGCCTTTGCCCGTGCCAGCTACGACCTGACCGATTCGCTGAAACTGTGGGCCAATTTCAGCTTTCACCGCATGTCGGCGAACTACAGCTTCTTCCCCGAAACGCCGGCAGTGGTCATCATGCCCGACAATGCCTTCCTGACCCAGGCGAACCGCAACCAGCTGGCGGCCGCGGGCGTCACCGGCCCGTTCCTCCTCGGACGTGTGCTCGACGATGTCGGCGACGACGGGGTGATGACGTTCAAGTACAGCCGCCGGAACCTCGAGGGTGCGATCGGGCTCGACGGCAGCTTCGGCGACGGCTGGAAATATGGCGCCTATTATAATCATGGCGAGATCCGGCTCAATCAGGGGCTGAACAACCAGCGGATCAAGTCGCGCTTCACCAACGGCGTTGACGCCGTCCTCGTGAACGGCACGCCAACGTGCCGCATCAACGCCGATGCCTCGACCACCAACAACGATCCCAATTGCGTGCCGATCAACCTGTTCGGCAACGGCAGCATTTCCGACGCCGCGGCGGCGTGGGCGTTCGGCGGGTCGCACCTGATCTACACGATCAAGCTCGACGCAGCGGGCGCCAGCCTGTCGGGCCAGCCCTTCTCGACCTGGGCCGGCCCCGTCGACATCGCGCTCGGTACCGACGTCCGCTGGGAAAAGCAGGTCACAAACTTTGTCGACCCGCTGTCGCTCGCGAATGCGCTCGGCACGCTCAACTCGTCGGCGACGAACGGCAGCTTCAACGTCAAGGAAGTCTTCGCCGAGGTGAACGTGCCGCTCCTCGACATCACCGACACGCTGAAACTCGAAATCAACGGCGCCGCCCGCTATTCGGATTACAGCACCAGCGGCGGCATCTGGTCGTGGAAGACCGGAGGCACGCTGCGCGTCGCATCCGATCTGCTGCTGCGCGCCGTCTATTCGCGCGATATCCGCTCGCCCAGCATCACCGAATATTATCTCACGCGTTCGACGAACATCGGCACCGTCTTCGACCCCTTCCAGGGTCCGAACGGCACAGTGCAGAACAATGTCGTGGTGTATGGCGGCGGCAACAAGCTGCTGACGCCCGAGATTTCGCATACGCTAACACTGGGCGGATCCTATTCGCCATCTTTTGCAAGCGGTCTTCGCCTGTCGGTCGACTATTATGATATCGACATCGACAATGTGATCACGACGGTCACCGCCAACGATCTGCTCAAACAGTGCTTCACCGCCGCGCCGGGCGACCCGACCTGCAATGGCATCATCGTCCGCGAAGCAAACGGGACTATCGGATCGATCACCAACGGGTTCCGCAACCTCGCCAATTACCGGACGCAGGGGCTCGACATCGAGGCATCGTACCGCGTGCCGCTGGGTGACGGGACCCTGTCGTTCCGCGCGCTGGCCAACCATGTGTTCAACCTGAAGATCAACGGCAACGACGTCTCGGGTTTCGTGGGCGGCGACACCGCCTTCTCGACCCCGAAATGGCGCGGAACGGGCACCATCGCCTACGACAGCGACAGTTTCGGCGCGAACCTTCGCATCCGTTACGTCGATGGCGGCCTCGACCGCCCGCTGACGGTGGTCAACAACGTGCCCGTTGAGATCGTGAACAACAAGGTCGCCAGCCGCACCTATGTCGACCTCGGCGTCCAGTTCAAGGCTGGTCCCTTCACCCTGTTCGGGAACGTCAACAACCTGTTCGACCGCGATCCGCCGATCACGCCCTATACGAGTCCCAACTATGACGTGATCGGCCGCTATGTTTCGGGGGGCGTGAAGCTGAGCTTCTGAACCTTCCGTCAGGGCCAATCCCGGGGGGCGGCGGTATCGACGATACCGCCGCCTTTTTTTCGGACGGAGCGGGTCGCAGGCCGGCACGGCCCGATAAAGCGGGGCAGCGTCTTTTTTCGGATCGCCAATGTTGCAGCGGGAGCGGCTGTCGTCATATCCGTCATCAAACCGCACAGGAGCAAACAGATGATTTTACCACGCCCCGTAATGATGAACCGAAGGTCATTTCTGGCCGGGAGCGCGGCAATAATGGCCTGGAGTGCACCGGGCGTAACGATGGCCGAAAAGCGCCGCTACTACATGGATGGCCTGAGCTTCCTGCCCGAGGACCTTGGCCAAATCGAAGCCGCGGGCCTCGGCGGAATGATCTGCGACATTTCGGAAATCGAGGAGGTGCGCGACAAGGACGGTGTCCCCCGCTATCTTCGGACGTTCGAGAAATGCAGCGCGGCGCTCGACGCGACCGTCAAAAGGCTCGCGAACCGGCCGGAGGCGTTCGTCGCGCTCAGAGGTTCGGACGTCGGCTCGCGTCCGGGATGCGCGACCTTCCTGCAGTTCCAGTCGTGCGAACCCGTCGGCACCGACCTGACGCGTATCGCCGATTTCCATCGCCGCGGTCTGCGCGTCCTGCAATTCACCCATCACAACAACAATCTCTTCGCCGGCGGCGCGCTCGAACGCGCGTGGAGCGGCCTGACGCCGCTCGGTATCGAGGGCTTGGCCGAAATGAACCGCGTCGGCATCGTTCCCGACGTCTCGCACGGGTCCGAACCGACGATGCTCGAAGCCGCGCGGCGCAGCACGACGCCGATCCTGCTGTCGCACGGCGCGTGCAGGGCGATCGTCGATCACCCCCGCTGCGCCTCCGACACCGTGATCAGGGCGATCGCGGACAAGGGCGGCATGATGGGCATTTTCATGATGAGCTTCTGGCTGACGCGCGACGCCGTTCCGACGGTCGATCACCTGATCGCGCAGATACGCCATGTCGCCAATGTTGCGGGGATCGAAGCCGTCGGGATCTCGAACGACTTCCCGATGGCGGGCCAGACCAATCTGGTGGCGCTGAACAACGACAATGCGGAGGGCGTGAAGGAATATCTGCCCTGGTGGCAGGCGATGCGCGAGCAGAAGATCGCCGGTTTCGACTGGACGCCGGACCATGTGGTGATCCCCGAGCTCAACAATATCGGCCGCATGGCGACGATCGCCGCGACACTCGACAAGGCGGGCTTTCGGTCGGGCGATATCGACAGGATCATGGGCGAAAACTGGCGGCGCGTGCTGACCGACATACTCGGCTAGGGCCAAAGAAAAAGGGGCGGCCCGCAAGGAGCCGCCCCTTTTCTTTTCTGCAGGTCCCGGCGAACCGGGACCGGACACCGTTTAGAAACGGAAATCCACGCCGGCGTAGAACAGACGGCCATAAAGGTCGTAGGTCGTTGCCGAAGTCTGCGCACCCGGGAAGGTCACCGGGTTCGTATCACCGAACGCCGGCGGCTTCTTGTCGAACACATTGTCGACGCCGATGTAGAATTCATACTTCTTCTTGTCGTCGAGGCCGAAGCGCAGCTGCGCATCGTGGTACCAATAGGCACCGGTGCTCGTGCGGTCGGGATCGGTCAGATCGTCGACGACCGACGACAGATAGTTGACGCGCCAGTTAAGCGACACATTGTCCCAGCCGATCGTGGCCGACACATTGACCTTGTCCCGGAAACCGGTGCCCAGACGGCCACAGCTGTAGCAGTCGAGCTGGCCGACTTCCTTCTGCGTCGGACCGCCCGGATACGAGGTCTGCTGCTGCTTGAGCAGGTGCGTCCAGAAGGCCGACAGGTCAAAACGACCGCTTTCGCCGAAGTTGGTGCTGTACTTGACCTGCGTATCGATACCCGAAACGAGGAACGAACCGGTGTTCAGGTTGAACGCGTCAACCTGCGTGACCCGGCCGGTCGCATCGCGCGTGATGTTGTCGCAGAACAGCGCGTCGCCGCTGCCGGCCATGCACTCGTCGAGCGAGGTCTGCTGGCCGATGATGCCGATCGCGTTCTTCACCTTGATCCGGTAATAGTCGACCGTCAGGCTGAGACCGCGGGCGAAGCGCGGCTGGAACACCGCACCGAGCGTCAGGGTCTTCGCTGTTTCTTCGCGCAGGTCGGTGTTGCCGCCAAGGAAGCCGTTGATCGTCTGGATCTGTGCCGTCGAGTAAACGAAGCCGCCATTGTTCGCGGCCGCCGCGATCGCCGGGATGGCGAGACAGGCTGCCGACAGGCTGCCGGCGGGAACCGTGATCGGCGCGCCGTCACCCTCGCCCTCGCGCTGGTCGCACGGGTCGACGACCGCGGGGAAGGTTTCGCTCTGGGCCGAGAAAAGCTCCGAGATGTTCGGCGCGCGCGTCGCTTCCGAATAGATACCGCGGAAACGGATGTCCGGGATCGGGGCCCATTCGCCGCCGGCCTTCCAGCTCCACACGCCGCCGACGGTCGAATAGTCGGAATAGCGGACGGCGCCTTCGAGGCCGAGATAATGGAAGAACGGACGTTCCGACAGGATCGGCGCGACGACTTCGAGGAAGCCTTCCTTCACATTATATTTGCCGCGCGTGTCGGTCAGCAGGTTGCCGAGCGTCTGGCCGAGGTTGGTTGCCTCGTCGAAATCCTCGGTGCTCTTCTCGCGGCGATATTCGAAGCCGGTTGCAAAGCTCAACGCGCCACCCGGAAGCTCGAACAGCTCGCCCGAGACCGATGCCGAGAAGACGTCCTGCTTCACCTTGGCGCGATATTCGGAAAGCTGGCCGCCCTTCGTCACATAGTCGGCAGCCGCAGCCGAAACCGTGTTGGCGCCGAAGATGTTGATCGGCACGCAGGCCGGGTCATTGTTGGTCGGATCGGCATCGACGTTGATGCTGCAGACCGGACCGTTCGGACCGGCAACGGCATTGAGCGCGTTGACATATTGCGGACCGAAGATCGTTCCCGAACGGGTGTAATCCTTGGTTTCGCCATGGCCGTAATAGACCTCATAGTCGAACTTTTCGGCAAAGCTGCCGCGCAGGCCGGCGACGGCACGCCAGGTTTCGCGGTCGTTCTTGTTGCTGCGGTCGAAGATATCGTTCGAACGGCGACGGAACGGCAGCGAGGTGACGCCTTCCGCGATCATCGCGTCGCGAATTGCCGTCGGAATAAACGGGTTGGTGATCGGGATGCCGGCATAGGGCGTACCGTCAGCGTTGACGAGGTCGGTATCGGCAACCGCCTGCGGCTCGAGGCTCGAACGCGACTTGCTCTTCGCGTAGCTGCCTTCGAAAAACAGCGCGGCATTGTCCGACAGCTCGTAGCTGGCGAGGCCGGTGACCAGATAACGCTCGACCGGGACGCCGAGGTAGCGGTCCTGGTTACGGTCATAGCCGTCGATGTTCGCGCCCTGATACTGCTTCAGCGCGTTGCCCGGACCAAAGGTGAAGGTTCCGGCGCCCGGTGCAAAGCTGCCATCGGGGCTGAACAGACCCTGCGAGGCGAACGAGCTGCGGTTCGGAACGTCGTGTGCCGAAAAGCCGCGGTTGCGCGAACGCAGGCCGTTGTCGCGATCGTAGCTGCCGTTGACGACGATGTGGCCGCGACCGTCGGCAAATGCCGTACCCGCGGTCAGGCTGGCGAGATAGCGACCCGAGTCGGCCTCGTCGCTGATCGTGCCCTGTCCGTGGAAACGGATGCCTTCGAACTTGTCGTCGAGAATGAAGTTGACGACGCCCGCGATCGCTTCCGAACCATAGACCGCCGACGCACCGCCGGTCACGACCTGGACGTCCTTGATCAGGTCGGTCGGGATGGTGTTGAGGTCGACGACCGACGTGCCCGGCAGGCCGGCGACGAAGCGGCGGCCGTTGACGAGAACGAGCGTACGCGCCGAGTTGAGGTTGCGCAGGTTGACGGTGGCGATACCGTTGCCGGTGGTCGAGAAGTTCGACGAGGTGCGGCTGATATTCTGGCCGACCGACGGCAATTCGTTCAGCACGTCTTGGATGTTGGCGGCGCCGGTCTGCCGGATCTG
The DNA here is from genome assembly GCA_017745175.1 of Sphingopyxis sp. Lineage (GTDB taxonomy): Bacteria > Pseudomonadota > Alphaproteobacteria > Sphingomonadales > Sphingomonadaceae > Sphingopyxis. The sequence continues at coordinate 26,404 of JAGHZY010000023.1, forward strand.
CTCCTGGCCGATAACCGCAACGGGAACGGACGAGCTGAGATCGGGGCGCGCGATGCGCGAGCCGGTGACGACGATCGTATCCGCGCCCGCTTCATCGGCGGCGTCGGCGTCCTGCGCATAGGCGGGGACCGAAATCATCGCGGCGCCCAGCACGAAGGGCGCGGCGGTCAATTTCAACAGGGGGAGACAGGCTTTTTTCACGATGCAGTTCCTTGCTGCTTGGGGGATGATCAAGGGCGGGACGAGACTGAATTGCAGCCTCGCGTCACGTTTCCCGAGATAGAGCGCCGATGATCCCTAAATGGTGGCAGGTAAAGCCAATTTGGCCTCGCCAGGGCATTTTCTGCAGTTTTGTGACACGTTTGCAACAGCCTCGCGATGCCGGCCACGACCGGCAACGCCGGTCGTGGCCGGCCGAAGCCGTTTGCGGGCTGCAAGGAGGGGACGCTGATCGGCTCCCCTCCGTTCGGCGACAACCTCAGTAATTCACCGTCATCGCGATCAGGCCGAAGGTCCATGCGACGTACAGCGGCACGATCGTCGCGAACAGCAGCAGCAGCGCCCAGAGCGTCCGGAACCAGCCGCGCTTTTCCTTGCGGACGATCGCGAGATTCCATGCCGCGAGCGCCGCACCGCCGACAAGGACGGTCAGCCCGGCGATCTGGAGAAACCACAGCCACGGATCGAAGGACGGCAGCGCCTTCAGCGTCGACATGCTGACAACCCACGCCGCGACCAGCGCAAGCACCAGCCCCGCACCGGCGCGGACGCCGCGATAGACACGCAGCGAACGGCGATCGAGCGTCAGCGGGGCCTTGTAGTGGCGGCGGACCAGCGCCGAAACGGGCCATTGCAGCAGGGTGAGCAGCAGAATCCCCAGGCTGACGTACATCGCGGGCATGATCCATGCCGCGGATTTCGACGCCGGCGCGCGGTCGAACACCATGAAGGGCGAGATGCCGTCGATGCTCCAGCGCACGACCTTGCCGCCCGTCACCTGCGCGGCGAGCCGGCCGTGGCCGTCGGCATTGTGCCAGACGAAGGGCGCAGTCTCGACCCATTTTGCCGGTTTTCCGTTAAGGTCGCGCCCGGCGGGGACAATGAGCTCGCCCCTCGGGCCCACGCTGACCTTCATCTGACCGATCAGCGAGGCGACCGCGTAGAAATTCGTCTCGGCGCGGCGGCTGTTGAGCCAGTATCCGGCGAGCATCCTCGCATGTTCAGCCGAGGTTTTCGCATCGACGCGCGTGGCGGGCATTTCGTTGCCCGGAAGGTAGCGGTCGGCGAATTTCTCGAACAGCGCCCGGCGCACCGAGCCGACCGAGGCCTGCTCGCCCGTCGCGTTGAACGACATGTAGAGGCCGACATCCTCGTTCATGAACAGGTGCAGCGCGGTGTGGAAAAGCTGCGTGTCACCCAGATGCCCGATCACCTGCCGGCCATTGATGTTCGTTTCGAAGAATCCCAGTTCCATGCGGTCGAGCGGCGGCAGGATGCTGAGCGGCGTATCGTGCATCATCCGCGCGGTTTCGGGTTTCATCAGCCCCGCACCCCGATCGAGGTGCGCGATCATGAATTTCGCCATGTCGGCGCCGGTCGCGGAGAGCGCGCCGGCGGGCCCCGGGCCGACGATCTCGAATTTCGATGGCCCCGCCGACAATTGGCGGTATCCCGTCGCCATCCACGGCGCAAAGGCCGTCGGCAGCGGCTGACGAAAGGTCGATCGCGTCATTCCTAGCGGCCGGAAAATCCGCTGCTCGACATAATCGTCGAAGGGCGTATTCGCCACACGTTCGACGATATAGCCCGCCAGCGCGGTGCCGTAGTTCGAATAGGAAGGTGTCGTTCCCGGCGCATAGATACGCTTTGGCGGTGTCTTCACATAATCACCGAGCGAGATCTGGAATCTCCGGTCCTCGAACATGGTCCGCTTGCCATGCTCCTCGAACCCCGCGGTGTGCGTCATCAGCTGTCGCATCGTGACGGGCTTGCCCTGATAGCGCGGAATCTTGAAATCGAGATAGGCGTTGACGTCCTTGTCGAGGTCGATCCGGCCCGCCTCGACCTGCTGCATCACCGCGGTCCAGGTGAAGAGCTTCGACACCGATCCGGGCCGGAACAGCGTCCGGTCGGGGTCGACGGGGATGCGCCGGGCGGCGTCGGCATAGCCGAAACCCCGCCGGGTCAGCACCTGCCCGTCCTTCACGACGACGACAACCGCGCCAGCAAGATCGCCGCGCTCGAGCGCGAAGGGCATGAAGCCGTCGAGCCAGCCATCGACATCGGCCTTGGTGAGTGCCGCGGCAGCGCCGGGGAGAGCAGGCGCTGCCGCGGCGCCGCCGGCGTCCGCCCGGGCGCTTTTCGCCGCGGCGGGGCCGGTGGTTACGGCCTGTCCCGATGCCCCGATACCGAACAGGAGGACAAACGGCAGCAAGGCCAACAGCTTGATCGATCGCATCATCACTCTCCCGGCACGCCCCGCGAGGCGAGGCGGCCTGCCTGTATCAAACGGATATCCGGGCTCAGTCGCCGGCAGACCGGACCACGGCGCCGCCCTTCATCACGAAGTCCATCGTCTCGAGCTGCCGGACGTCGTCGAGCGGATTGCCGCGGACCGCGACGATGTCGGCCGCCTTGCCCGCCGCGATCGATCCGACCTCGCCTTCCAGCCCGATGTGCGTCGCGCCCCAGACCGTCGCGGCGCGGATTGTATCGAGCGGGGTCAGCCCCGCCTTCACCATCAGCGCAAATTCGCGGGCATTTTCGCCATGCTTCGAAACGGCGGAGTCGGTGCCGAAGGCGATGCGCACGCCGCCCTGGTGCGCGCGCCGCAGCGCATCGACCATCAGCGGGCCGACGGTGCGCGCCTTGGCGCGGACCGCATCAGGCATCCAGTCGGCATTCTCCGCCTGCTGCGACACCGTGTCGCCGGCGAGCAAGGTCGGGACGAGATAGCTTCCCTTCGCCTTGAACAACCGGATCGATTCGGCGTCGATATAGGTCCCATGCTCGACCGAATCGACGCCGGCGCGCAGCGCGGCATTGACCCCGTCGGTGCCGTGCGCGTGCGCGGCGACCTTGCGGCCGAGACGATGCGCGGTCTCGACGATCGCGACGAGTTCGGCGTCGCTCATCTGCTGGCCGAGCCCCGCGGCGGTGTTCGACATCACCCCGCCCGTCGAGGCCGTCTTGATGATATCGGCGCCCTGCTGCACCGCGAGCCGCACCGCACGCGCGCAATCGTCGGCGCCCGAACACAGCGTCGGCGCGCGAAACAGATCGAGGATTTCCTGCCGATACCCGTGGACATCACCGTGCCCGCCGTGCGCCGCGACCCCGCCGGCGGCAACGATCCGGGGGCCGACGACCTTGCCCGACGCGATCGCGTCGCGCAGCGCGTTGATCGCTTCGGGGTCCGACCCGAGGTCGACAACCGTCGTAAAGCCCGCGCGCACTGTGCGCCCGGCGAAAACAACGCCGTCGAACGCCTGATCGGTGGTCGATTTGGTCACCGCGTCGAGCCGGCTCGTCGGCCCCGATTCGAAGGTCAGATGGACGTGGCTGTCGATGAAGCCGGGCATGACGAAGGCATCGCGAAGGTCGATCACCTTGCCTTCGCCGACATAACCGTCCCGAATTTCGATGATCTTGCCGCCCTCGACGACGACGGTCTTGCCGGTCTCGACCCGCCCGCTCGCGGGATCGGCGAGCAGACGGCCGGCGTGGATATAGGTTTTCGCCGGCGACTCCTGCGCACCGACCTGCTGTGCGAACAAAGCTGCCGCCATCGCGGCGAGAATGACCTTTTTCATGACCCTTTTCCTTCCCGTTGTTTTTGGGGCGCGGTTATCCGCGTCCCCATATCGCCTCGCCGCACCAGGCATCGCCGTCCCGATATTCGATCGCGGGCGTGCGGTCGGCGGCGAGGAAAATCGGACCGTCGAGATCGACGATGTCGCAAAGCTGGCCGACGATGAACGCGGGCGCCATCGCGAGGCTGGAACTGACCATGTTCCCGACCATCACGCCAAGGCCGAGGCCGCGCGCGTGGCGCGCCATCGCGAGCCCCTCGGTCAATCCTCCGCACTTGTCGAGCTTGATGTTGACGACGTCGAACCGGCCCACGAGCCCGTCGATATCGACGAGCGTGAGCACGCTTTCGTCGGCGGCGATCGGGATCGGGCTACGATAGCCGTCGAGGTCGGCTTCGCGCCCGCGCGCAAGCGGCTGTTCGAGCAACTTCACGTCAGCCGCGACGAGCGCGGCGACGAGCCGGTCGAGCTCGGCGATCGCGAAACCCTGGTTGGCGTCGACGCCGATCCAGCAATCGGTCCGCGCCGCGCGCACGGCATCGACGCGCGCGATGTCGAGATCGAGGTCGCCGGTAAGCTTCAGCTTCAATGCACGCGCCTGCGCGAATTCGCGCGCGCCCGCCGCCATCACGTCGGGATCGTCGGCGCCGAGTGTGAAGGTAGTGCGTAGCGGGCGCGGTTCGGGCAAGCCCGCCAGCGCGTGCACCGGCGTTCCGCTCCGCCGCGCCTCAAGTTCCCACAGCGCACAGTCGATCGCATTGCGCGCGCCGCCCGCGGGCAGCAGCCGCTGTAGTTCGTCGCGCGTGATCCCCGCCGTCACGGCGTCGCGCACGCCGTCGATCTCGGCGGTCATTGCCGCGACATCGTCACCCAGATAATAGACCCCCGCCGCCTCGCCGCGCCCGCTGTGGACGCCGTCCGAAACGGTCACGACGACCACCGCCGAATCCGTGAAGACATGGCCCGAAATACGGAACGGCTTGGCGAGCGCGAAGCTCTCGACCCGATAGTCCAGCGAAAGCGTGCTCGTCATGGCTCGCCAACCCCGCCGCAGCCGTGGCGGAGCACCTGGCCGGCCTTCGCGCCGCTGTGCTTTCCGTCGGCGAGCGTTACGACGCCGTTGACGATCACCGTCTGGATCCCCGTCGGCGCGGCCAACGGATTCTCCCAGCTCGCGACATCGTCGAGCTTGCCGAGGTCGAAGACGACGATGTCGGCGCGCATCCCGTCGCGGATCAGCCCGCGATCGCTGAGCCCCATGCGCTGCGCGGGCCAGCCGGTCATCTTGCGCACCGCATCTTCCAGCGACAGCACGGGGCGGCGCTTCACATATTCGGCGATGATGCGCGGAAAGGTACCATAAGCGCGCGGGTGCGGCAGCCCGAGCGCGTCCATCTCGCCGAACTTCTCCGACGCCGAAGCGTCGCTGCCGATGCTCACCCACGGCTGCCTGATCGCGGTCTCGATATCCTGCTCGCTCATCATGAAATAGAGCGCGACCGAACGGTTGGGCAGGCCTTCGAGCAATATGTCCCACGCGACGTCGGCGGGATCGCGGTTCAGCGCCTTGCCGATCTCGGCGAGGCTCTTGCCGTGATAGGGGCGGTATTTATCGCTGAAACCGTTGGCGAGCCGGACGTTTTCGAAGCCCCCCGACGCATGGACAAGGTTCGACCAGCCGGGCATCGACCCCGCGGCGACCTCCTTCTTCATCCGCTCGCGCAGCTTGGGATCGCGGAGCCGCTCGATCCCCTTCCGGACGCCGTCAGCCCATACCCAGCTCGGCGCGATCACCTCGAGCCCCGTGCCCCCCGCTGTATAGGGGTAGAGGTCCGCCGCGACATCGACCCCGCGTGCGCGCGCCGCGTTGATCGTCGCGACCGCCTGCGGCATCAGCTTGCCCCAGCCGGGCGCATAGCCGGCCTTGAGGTGGAAGATCTCGACCTTCACCCCGCCCTTCTCGCCGATCTCGATCGCTTCCTCGACCGCCTGGACGAGCCCTTCGCTCTCGTCGCGCATGTGCGTCGCGTAAAAGCCGTCGCACTGCGCCGCGACCTTCGCCAGCGTGACGAGATCGGATGTCGTCTGGAAACTGCTCGGCGGATAGATGAGCGCGCTGGTGATGCCGAACGCGCCATTTTCCATCGCGATCCTGACCTCGCGCCCCATCGCCTCGAGCTGCGCCGCGGTCGGCGAGCCGGCCCCGTCGCCCATCACCTTCACGCGCGCCTGCGTCGCCGAATAATAGGTGCCGTAATTGACCGAAATCCCCTGTTGTTCGAGCGTCCTGAAATGCGCCGGAATCTCGGCCGCCTCGGCCGGCGGACCGCCTTCGCCGGCGATCACCGTCGTCACGCCCATGCGCAGCTTGTTCTCGGCCAGTCCGTTCTTGAGCAGGACGCGGCCCGACTGGTCCATCATGTCGATGAAGCCGGGTGCGACATAGCGGCCCGTCGCGTCGATTTCCTTCGCGCCGCGCCCCGACACCTCGCCGACGCGCACGACGCGCCCGTCCTTCACCGCAATGTCGGCGCTGACCCACGGATTGCCCGCGCCGTCGAGTACGCGGCCGTGCCGGATCACGATGTCATATTCGGGGGCAGGCGTGTTCGCGGCGAGCAGTATCGGCAGGACCGACAGGGCACCGAAAAGGATCTTACGCTTCATCATTTCTTCTCCCTGCCGGCGGCCCCACGACCGTCGGCGTTGTTGGTCCCCGTATCGTTCCGTACTTCGTTCACCACCTCGCGAACCGCGGCGATCACGACGTCGGGCCGGTCGATCTGGATATAGTGGCCGGCGTCGGGCACGATCTCCTGACGGCCGCGCGTCGAAAGCGCGGTCTGCTCGGCATGGAGCGTCTTCCATTCCTGCTTGAAGCGCGCGCCGTCCACCGCCTTGATCCCAAGACCCTCGAGTTCCTCGGCCTTGAAGGGCGCCATCGCGGTCAACGCGATCAGCGGCCGGTTCCCGAAACTGCGGACCGCGCGCGCATCGTCCATCGTCGTATCGAACCCGTCGAGTTCGGACGTCGCCCCCTTCACCGAGCTGCTGGCATAAGCCGCCATTTGCGCGGCAGCCTCCTTCGGCAGCTTGCCCTGCCCGGCGTTCGCCATCGCGAACCGTACGACACCCGTCCACGACAGCGCCGAAGCCGTATGCATGATCCACGCGACCTGCCCGGGATGGGCATTGGTGTTCGAGACCTTCCCGAGCCGTGCGACCTGATCGGGGTGCGAGGCATCGACCATCACCAACCCCGCAACCTGGTCGCCATATTTGCCGGTATAGGTCCGGATATACGGTCCACCGATCGAATGGCCGACAAGCACCAGCGGGTCGGTGATCCCCGCGCCCTTCAGCAGCGCGTGCAGGTCGTCCGCCACCGCCGCGGCGTGCTGCGGCGTATCCTTGGGATCGCTCCACATGATCCCCGCGCGGTCATAGGCGCAGGCGCGCGTAAAGCCTGCGATCCGGTCGTGCACCAGCGTCCAGTCGATCGTCCCGCCGGTCCCCAGTCCCGATTCGAAGACGACCGTCGGCGAGCCCGTGCCGCGGCAGTCGATGTGCATTTTGCGCCCGCCGACATCGACCATCTGGCCGCGCGGCGGATAGTTCGCCGCGGCATTCTTGCGTCCCAGCGCCTCATAGATCGAACCGACGAGGACCGCGAGCAGGAGCAAGGCGAGCAGTCCGAGCAGGATCCGCTTCAGCCAGCGCCGGACGCGCTTCCATCGGCCGGGCTTCGTGGTTGCTGCGTCGGGCATCATATATTTCCTTCGATGGCCGCCGAGGGCGCTTCCGCAGGGGCACGGATGCCCCGGACGAGCCGGAATATCCCGATGGTAAGCAGCGGGCCGACATAGACGGCGAGAAAGACCCACGAGAGCACGCGGTATCCGCTCGCGATCAGCGTCACGAGGCCGAAGCGGTCGGCAAGGAACATGCAGCCGACCAGCAGCGCCGCCGCGATCGCGCCGCGCGCGCGCTTGCCGAGCGGTGTGCGTCCGCGCGCACGGCGTGCCGCATCGACGCGTTCGTTGATCGCGTGCACCGACCCCGCGCCGCTTTCGAGCAAGGCGGCAAAGATCATGAACTGGAACAGCAGGTGGAACAGCGGCATGCCAAGCTGCCGCAGCATGAAATCCGACGGCAGCGTTTCGTCCATGATGCCAGGATAGAAGGCGATCATCGCAACGAAGAAAAGGATCGCGGGCGCCATCGCCAGCGGCCCCGCGATCAGCCCCGCTACGATCGCATCGCGCTGGCTGGTCAGGTGGCGGATCACCGGCAGGATCACCACCGCGCCGATGACATTATATCCGGTGTAGGTCAGCCCGCCGAGGACCCAGCCGTCCGACGGCGCGGGGATCGCAAAGCGCGCTGCGATCACATCGCCGAAGCTGCCGAGCGCGAGAACCATGAACAGCGCGTAGACGCCGTAGAGCAGGAAGGAGACATATTTGAACAGACCCTCGACCGATTCATTGCCGAAGGTCACGAAAAGCGCGATGGAGGCCGCGAGGATCGCGGTGCCCGCGAGCTGCGGCAAGCCGAAGATCGCCGCGCCGATCTCGCCTGCCGCGGCGCCGAACACCGCGAGTACCAGCGTCACGAGCAGGACGTAGCCGACCTCGAACAGCACCCAGCCCCGACCGAGCAGCCTTTCGAAGAAGCTGCGGTAATCGAAGGCCCCGGCCGCGCGCGCGAACGCGAAGGTCGTCGCGCAGATGACGCTCCACAGCAGCATCGCGAGCAGCATCGCCGCGAGCCCGCCCCACGGACCGCTCGGCAGAAAGAATTCGGCGAGTTCGCGCCCCGTCGCATAACCGCCGCCGATCACGACGGCCTTGAAGGCGAAGCCCGGCAGCAGGAAGCGCTGAAACCACGACGAACCGGCCCCCGTTGCCCTGGCCGCGCCCGCACTCATGCGAGGCAGCTGTCCACGAGCCGGTCGAAGGCTTCGCCGCCGCGGATCGGGTCGGCGACCGGAAGCCCGAGCCGCGCGCTTTCGGCCGCCATCAGCGCGTCCGCCTCGTCCGCATCCATATGTGCGGTATTGAACGAGACGCCGGCGCAGCGGATCGCCGGGTTGGTTCGCGAGCCGAGCCGCAGGTTGAGCTCGATCGTTTCCTCGATATCCGGCAATTTATAGCCCGGCAGGCCCATGACCTCATCACGGCCCGGCTGGTGGCAAACGACGATCACATCCGGCTGGCTGCCGTGCAGCAAGCCCAGCGATACGGCGGCATAGGCGGGGTGAAAGAGCGATCCCTGCCCTTCGACGACATCCCAGTGCCCGGGCGCCGCATCGGGACTGACCAGTTCGGCGGCGCCCGCTTCGAAATCGGACACGACGGCATCCATCGGCACGCCGCCGCCGGCGATCATGATACCGGTCTGCCCGGTCGCCCGGAAATCGGCATCGACGCCGCGGGCCGCAAACGCGCGCGCCAGCGCCAGTGCGGTATATTTCTTGCCGAGTGCACAGTCGGTTCCGACGGTGAGCAGCCGCTGGCCCGAACGCTTCCGCCCCGTCCCCACCGGCAACGCACGCGGCGGATCGCGCACATCGATCAGTTGCCGGCCAAGCTCGCGCGCTCGCGCGGCGAGATCCGGAAGGTCGGACAGCCGCATATGCATGCCGCTGACGATATCCAGCCCGGCATCGAGCGCCTCGACCAGCGCCGGCATCCAGCTTTCGGCGATCACGCCGCCGCTGTTGGCGACGCCGATCAGCAACGACCGGGCGCCGCGCTCGCGCGCTTCTGCCGGCGTCAACCGGTCGAGCCCGGCGCTGACCGTCGCGCCCGGCAGGGCATATTCGCCGACGCATTTCTCGGGTGCCCAGTCGCGGAGACCCAGCGCGGTCTTCGCATAACCGGCGTGCGTCGTGTCGCCGAGGAAGAGCAGATAGGGCTGCGGCAAGTCCAGCGATCCGGTGGCAAGCTCTGGAAAAGTTTGAATGTTCACGGATTTCACCCTCAAGGATCTGGCTTGCATGTCCAAGGGCCTTGTCCTTAATGCGCCTTGCCATGCCTGATTAGGCTATAATTTTCAATTTTTGAAATTTCAAGCCTAATCGACACGGGACGAGACAGACTGGCCCCGGCCGGCCCGCACCCCGACGGCGTCAGAATGCGGTGCCGTAACCGATCAGATGGAAGACCAGGACGATCCAGAGCAGCACCGCGGCGCTTGCGAGGACCACCATGCTCCAGACGCGGGCGAATTTTCCGGGGGGGCCCTTCCATACCAGCCACAGGTGCCAGCCCGCCGCAGCGGCCAGGGCGCCGAGAACGAGCGGGGTCGCGATCCGGAGCGCGATCAGCATGCCGTCCAGTTCGCCGTTCAGCGACGAAAAGTCCGACAGGAGCGCAACCGCAAAAATCATCCATGCGACGAGGACCGCGATGGCCAGCCCTGCGAACGCGCGCGTCAGGCGATAGGCGCGCCATTCGGCGGCGCCGCGTTCGGGCCGGACTCCATAATGGCGCCGCACCAGCGCCGTGACCGGCCAGAAAAGCACCGTCAGCGCCAGCGCGGCGAGGCTCGCGAACAGCGCCGGGGTCAACCACGCCGACGAGCTGTACCATGGAACGGGCTCGAAGAGCATGAAGGGCGAGGAGGAATCGATCCCGAACCGGGTGACGCGGCCGTCCTTCACCTCGGCGGCGATCCGCCGCTTGCCGCCGACCTCGCGCCAGACGAACGGTGCGATCTCGACCCATCTGAGATTTTCGCCGCCGATGCCGGACGCGGCGCTGAACAGGATGCCCCCGTCGGCGTCGAGCCCCACATTGAACTGCCCGCCGAGTTCCATCGCCTTCAGGAAACTCGTTTCGAGCCGGCGCGTCTTGTTATAGGTGCCGACCATCATCCGCGCATGTTCGCGCGCGGTCGCCGCATCGACGCGGCCGTCGCGCGCGCCGCCGGGGAAATAGCGATCGGCGAACGCCTCGAACAGATGATTGCGGATCGCCGCCGACAGCTTGTCCGAACCGGCGGCGTTCATCGACATATAGAGCCCGACCCGTTCGCCGGGGAACATCCAGAGCTGGCTGTGGAACTGCGGCGAATCGCCCGCGTGCGACAACACCTTGCGCCCGTTGATATTCTGCTCGTAAAAGCCGAGCGCCATGCCGTTGAGCGGCGGAATCGCCCGGGTGATGCTGTTCTGCATCAGAGCCGCGGTCGCGGGCTTCAGCAGCGCGCCGCCCTGATCCAGATGCGCGATCATGAAGCGCCCCAGATCGGCGCCGGTCGCGGCAAGCCCCCCGGCGGGCGCGAAGCTGTTCAGTTCCGGCCGCCCCGGCTTCCCGGTCCCCAGAAGATAGCCGTTCGCAAGAAGCGGTGCCAACGAAGCGGGCAACTCCGCGCGCATGGTCGATCGCACCATTCCGGCAGGCCCGAATATGCGCTGCTCGACATAATCGTCGAAGGGCATTCCCGACACCCGCTCGACGATATAGCCGGCGAGTGCCGTCCCGTAGTTCGAATAGGCGGGGGTCGTTCCGGGAGCGTAGATGCGCGGCGGCACCTGCCGCTTCATCGCCGTGCCGAGCGACGGAATGTCCTTCAGTTCATAGCTGTTGAGCCCGCGCTGCACCTCGTCGAACCCCGCGGTGTGCGTCATCAGGTTGCGCATCGTCACCGGCTTGCCGTCGTAGGGCGGAATGCGGAAATCGAGATAGGCGTTGATGTCCTTGTCGAGGTCGATCTTGCCCGCCTCGACCAGTTGCATCACCGCCGTCCAGGTCATCGTCTTCGAAACCGATGCCTGTTTGAAGAGCGTTTTTTCCGGATCGACCGGCCGTCGCTTCGCGATATCGGAAAAACCGAAGCCGCGCTCGGTCAGTATCCGGCCGTCGCTGACGACGACCACGACCGCGCCCGCCGCGTTCCCGCGCTGGAGCGCATAGGGCATGAAGCCGTCCAGCCACGCATCGACATCGGCCTTGGTCAGCGCCGGAGCCATGGCGACCGCGGACCCTTGTTGCGCGACGGACTGCGCGGAACCTGGCGCCACCGCGGCGGCGATCATCGCAAGCGCCAGCGCACCTATCGCCTTGAACGACCTGAACAACCGCATCCGTCTCGCTCCCCCGATCCCGGCACCCGGGCCGGAATATCAGAAATTTCTCAAACTGAAACTTTTTTCAGTTTTGAGACAAAGCAGCCGGAACGGAAATTTGTCAATGGCGATCTCGCCCTGCCTGCATGCGCGGGCAAGGCGATGCCGCCGCGTCAGGCGATCGGGTGCAGCGAGGATTTCAGATCGGCATCGGTGGCCGAACACACCGACAGGATGCGGCACGGGCCTTCGCCCACCGCCACATATCCGTGCCCCATGGACGCGTCGAAATAGGCGGAATCACCCGTGTTCAACAGCGAGGGGGCATAGATGTCGGTGTGGAATTCGCACTGGCCTTCGAGCACGAGCACATATTCCTCGCCCGGATGGCGCATCAATTCGCCGAAATCCTCGATCGACCGCACCTTGATCTCGATGATCATCGGATTGAGCAGCTTGTTGAGAAGATCGGCCGACGGATAGGTATAGCTGTAGGTCGTGGTCTCGATCGACGGCCCCTCGTTCGCCGGCGTGATGCTCCGCCGTCCCGTCGTCGCGGGCGCGGGCACATTCTGCGGGGCCGCCGAGGCAAACAGGCGGGTGATATCGATATCCAGCCCGCGGCTGATCCGCACGAGCTTCTCGTAGCTCAGCGACATCTTGCCCGTTTCGACCTTCGACAGCGTCGACACCGGGATTCCGGTCCGCTCGCTCACCTCCACCAGCGTCAGGCCTTTTTCGGTCCGGAACTCGCGCAGGAAAAGGCCCGGATTCGTCGCTGCGTCGCCCTGCCGCTCGGCAATCCCGTTTTCTCGCGCTGACGGCATCGCAGTCCTTTCGATCGATTTTCTCATTTTGCACATATTTGGACTTTTTCGCCCGGCATCAAGCTCAATGGTGCTTCGCGGGCGATTCCCGCTCCCTCGGGGCGCCCCATTCACCGGCTCCCCGTCCGGAAATTGGCCGAATCAGGAGAAAGTTTGACAAATCAGAAAATTTTGAAAATGGTCGTGCGTCTTCACGCCGCGCGATCAATCAGCGGCGCGCGGGTGTGCCAGAACTGAGTCCGGGAGCCATGAACGATGCAAACTGATCTTCCGGACGCCGCGGCCGGTGCGGCTGCGCCGCCGGCTTTTCGCTGGTCGGCCGTATTGCTCATCCTTGCCGCAGCGATCTCGCTCGCCGTCCTCACCAACCGTCTGCCCGATCCGCAACCGGAGACGGCGCCCGAGACGCAATTCTCGGCTGCGCGGGCGATGGCCGACGTACGCGCGATCGCCGCCGCGCCGCATCCGATCGGATCGGCGGAAATCGAACGCACGCGGCGCTATCTGATGTCGCGGATGACCGCGCTCGGGCTTTCGCCCCGGATGAGCGACCAGACGGTCGTCGTCACCCGGCGCAATTCGAACGATATCGCGATCGGCGCGCGGGTTCGCAACATCGTCGGCGAACTCAAGGGCAGCGATCCGGCGCTGCCCGCCGTGCTGTTGATGGCGCACTACGACACCGCACCGCATTCGCCGGGCGCGGGAGACGATACCGCCGGGGTCGCGGTTGCGCTCGAAGCCGCGCGGGCGCTGAAGGCCTCCGGCACGCTGCACCGGTCGGTCATCTTCCTGCTCACCGACGGCGAAGAGGCCGGCCTCCTCGGAGCCAATGCCTTTTTCGAAAGCGACCCGCTGCGGCACCGCGTCGGCCTCGTCCTGAACCTCGAGGCGCGCGGCGACAGCGGCAGGGCGCTCATGTTCCAGACCGGCCGCGACAACCGCGCGCTGATCCGGGCCTATGCGCGCAATGTGGCATCGCCTGCCTCGGACTCGCTGATGGTCACCATCTACAAGCGCATGCCCAATGACACCGACCTGACGGCGGCGCTGGACCGCGGCTACCGCGGCATGAATTTCGCCTTCGCCGGCCACCAGATGGCCTACCACACACCGCTATCGACGCCCGAACGCCTCAACCCGGGAAGCGTCCAGCATATGGGCGACCAGATATTGCCGATCATCGGCGATTTCGCGCGCGCGAAGCGCCTCGACCGCGGCGGCGGCGACATGGTGTTCGCCGACCTGTTCGGACAATATTTCATCGCCTACTCCTCCGCCCTTGCCTGGCCCCTCGCCATTGTGGTGATCGGGACGGCGTTCGCCTTGGTCGGGGTCGCTCTCGTCCGGCGCACGATCGGTTGGCGCGACGTCCTCCAGGGCGCGGGAAGCGCGATCGCGCTCCTGCTCGGCATCGCGACGATTTTGGCGCTGGCGAAGCGTTTCGTGGCGCTGCTGCTGGCGGACATTGCCTCGCCATATGCCATGGTCGGCCAGGCCGGCCTGATCCTTCCGGCGTCGCTGCTGCTCGCGCTCGGTACCGGCCTGCTTCTGGTCAATTCGGCGGTGCGCGGCCGGCGATGGCCTCCGGCTCTCGCCCTCGTCGCCGCGGGCGCGCTCGCCGCGCTGCTCGGCGAGCCGGCGCTGTCGCCGCTTATCCTCGGCGGCGCTGCCGGCCTGTTCGCCTTTGCCAGCGCCGGCCGGCGCATTTCGCTGGCCGGCTGGTTTGCCGGCGCGCTCGCGCTGATCGGCATCCTCGCGCTGCTCCTCCAGATCTGGCTGCCCAACGGCGCGCATGCGCTGATCTGGCCGCTGATCCTGCTGCCGCCCGCCCTCGCGCTGCTCCTGTTCGCCCCGGACCTCGCGGCACGGCGCAGCGGCCTGATCGCCATGGCGGTGCCGGGCGTACTGCTCGCGGGCATGATGGCGCGGACCGGATATGATTTCTTCGTCCTGATCGGCCCGACGATGCCCGAAGTTATCGCTCCCTGCATTCTCCTCGCAACGATCGTGCTGGTTCCCTTCCTCTGGCCGCTGCGCGGCCTGCCGCTCGCAGGCGGCGCTTTCGCCGGCGCGGGCCTCGTCCTTTGCATCGCGGCCGCGGTCGCGGGCCGGACGCCATCGGCCGAAAGCCCCGAGCTGGTCGAAGCCTTCCATATCGCGGACCTCGACGCGAACAGCGCCCGATGGGCGAGCGGCAAGCTCGACAGCAGCGGCTGGGTCAGGGCAGCGCTCACGCAGGACGGCGGCACCCCCGTCCTGCGATCGATCGCGCCGCTCGGCAGGGACGACCACTGGGTCGCTGCCGCAAGGCCCGGCAATTTTGCGCCGCCGAAGCTTGAAACAATAGTGACTGGACAGGAGAACGCGCGTTCGATTGCCATTCGGGCCGGCAATGCCAACGGCGGGCGGTATATGCGGATATTCCTCAAACCATCGGTCGACCTGACCGGGCTGCGTCTGATGGACACACCGGTCCCGGGAACGCTGAAAGCAGGGATCTGGTCGCAGCTGATATTTCATGCCAGCGGCAGCGACGAGGTTCACCTCGACCTGAAAGCGGGCCGGAGTGGCGAACTTGAGGTCCGGATGGCCGAAGTCCGCGACGGCTGGCCGGCAAACAGCAGCGCGATCGCGTTTCCTCCGAACGTCGTTCCCTTCCGCCGGGCGGGCGACAGCATGATCGTCATGCGCCGGGTGACGAAATGGTGAACCGGCATCCCGCGGATGCTGGCGTCCGGGTGCCGCGTCCCGCGAAGTAGCGCGAAAGCGGCAATATCCGCGAAGTCCTTGCAGTCAGTTGGAATTCGTCTCCGACAACCTGTATATACGGGTGATGGATTCTTCTCCCCCCTTATCGCGCGCCAAGGCCCGATCGACGAACGCGCGCGCGCCTGAAGCCCCGAAAGAGAGCGTTCCTGCGGCCGACCGGTCCGCGCCGCGCTATGCCGCGATCAAGCAATCGATCGCCGATGCCGTGCGCGGCGGCCGGCTGAAGCCCGGCGCCCGCGTCGCATCCGAAGCCGAGCTGGTCGAGCAGTTCGGCGTGTCGCGCATGACGGCAAACCGCGCGCTTCGCGAACTGCAGGCGGCGGGGATTATCGTCCGGCGCGCGGGGGTCGGCTCGTTCATCGCCGAACCGCGTCCGATCGGCCAGATGATCGAGATCCGCAACATCGCCGAGGAAATTCGCGAGCGCGGCCATGTCTATCGCGCGCGCGTCATCCAGAATGTCGAGGAAAAGGCGCAGGCGGAAACCGCGGCGCTGCTAGAGGTGCCGCTGGGCACGCGGCTGTTCCATTCGATCGTCGTGCATCACGAGGCCGAATTCCCGCTGCAGATCGAGGAACGCTTTGTCCTCGCCTCGATCGCGCCGCGCTATGGCGAGGTGGATTTCACACAGACCACGCCGAACGAATATCTGACCCGCATCGCCCCGCTCGAGCGCGTCGAGCACCGCGTCAGCGCGATGATGCCCGACGAGCGGACGCGCACGATGCTGGGCCTCGAAGCCGGTGAACCCGTATTGCGCATGACGCGGCGGACGTGGAGCCGGTCGCGCCTCGTATCGCACGCTTGGCTGACGCACCCCGGTTCCAGGTTCGAGCTGTCGGCCGCCTTTTCGATCGACGGCTGACGCGTCAGGTCATGCGGCGCACCGCGACCGGCCTCCGCCGGCGCAGCCAGCGGAAATCGGCGCGGCCGAAGCTTTTGAACAGGAGGTAGAAGCCCGTTCCCGACAGCCACAGCGCGCCGAAGCCGACAAGGATGATCAGCGGGTGGTTGAAGCTCTTGCGGTTCAGATAGTCCATATTGTGGAGCATCCAGAAGAAGTCCCATGTGCGCCACGTGTCGCCGCGCATGACGAGGAAGCGCGCAGTGTCGAGTGAGACATAGGCGCTGCTGTTTTCGGCATCGGCGAAATCGATGCGCCACATCGCACCTTCGAAATCGCGCGATTCGAGGTTGGGACGCGCGATCACGCTGATCTTGCGCACCGGTGCCTCGTTCATCATCGCGGCGACATCGCGCGCCATATCCTGATCGACGCGGATATCCTCGCCCGTCGTCGCGTCGACGAGGCGCGTGCCCTTGGCGCTGTGAACCTCGTAGACCGGTCGCGCGCCGAGATCGCGCAGCACGACCCCCGTCACCGGCTCGCCGCGCGGCAGGGCGGCAAGGCTGGCGTAGGCGCCTCCCGGCAAGGGGTGCGAGTGCGACATGCCGCCGCCATGACCTCCGACCTTGTCCTTGTCGAGCAGCGCCATCACCGAACCGCTCAGCGCCCAGAGGAGGAACTGGAGCCCGAGGATCAGCCCGACCCATTTGTGGATGCGCCGGAAGAGAAGCGGCGACAGGCGGAGCTTTTTCATGCCTTTTTCCTCTTGCGGCGCGGAAAGGACCAGATCAGCAGCCACGCGCCGGTCAGCGCCATCGCAAAGGCGCTCCAGGTCGCGACGCGAAGCAGCGGGTTGTTGACATCGGTGCGCTCGTCATAATCCATGATGTGGAGCATCCACGCGAAGTCGAAGACCCGCCACAGCGCGTGACGGCGCGATATGAGCTCACCCGTCGCCGGCGACAGATACAGCGTCGGCCGGTTCCAGCCCTCGAATTCGACCTGCCAATAGGGGGGCTTGCGCGATTGCATTTCCTGCGGCGCGCGGGTGAGCAGCCGTGCCGAAACGATCCGGCCGTCGCCGGTATAGATATGCCGCGCCGCTTCGCGGATCTGTGCCTCGGTGAGCGCGGGCAGCGGCGCCGCCGTGGCCGCGTCGAACAGGCGCGGACCGTCGGGGGTCTCGGCGCGCCAGACCGGACGGCCGAGCAGGCGCTGGAGGCGGATTTCGGACACCCCCGGCACGGCCGCGACGACCTCGGACGGTGCGACGACGCCGCCAAGGTCGAAGGGCCGGGCTACCGGGGACTGCACCAGATGGTCGCCGTGGATGATGTCGATATGCACCGCCACCATGTAGAAGCCGGTCAGCGTCCAGAGCAGGGCCTGGACGCCGACGACGAGCGCCAGCCATTTATGCGTCCGGCGAACGACCAGCGGCCAACGGATTGCCATGCTCCCCTGCCCCTCAGAAGGCGGTCCGGAAACCGGCATAGAAGCGCCGGCCGAGCAGGTCATAGGTCATCGTGTCGGTGTTCGCATCGGTAAAGGACTGGATATAGGGCGCCTTGCGATCGAAAAGATTGTCGACGCCGAGCTGGAAACGCGTCTTTTCGTCGATTTCATAGGCAAACTGCAGATTATGGTAGAAGACGTTGGGCGTGCGATAGCCGATTTCGCCCGGCGACGCATTGAAATCGGTCGCCTTGCCGATCCACTGCGTCGACCAGGTCGCGCTGAGGCCATCCTTCTCGGCCGTCAGCACGCCATAGCCGCGCCATTTCGGATAGCCGCCGTTGCCGCCGCCAATGAAGCCGTCGAAGTCGATCGGCGCCCCGCCCGGGAAGGGATAGACGACATATTTGTTGAGGTAGGTGAGGTTCATGTCGAACGAGATGTTCACCGACCCGATGCCGCCCGCATACACGAGCCCGAGATCGAGCCCGTTCATCTCCTCGCGCCCCGTATTGATCGGCTGCGCCGACAGATAGGTCACCTCGCCGGTCAGCGGGCTGCGCGTGAAATCGTCGCAGAAGGGGTGCGAGAGATCGGCACTCGCATAACAGACCGCGAGCTTGGTCGAGCCGGGGATGGCACGGATCGCATCCTTGATCCTGATATCGAACCAGTCGGCGGTGAGCGACAGGCCCGGGATCAGCCCCTTTGGCGAAACGACCGTGCCGACGGTCCACGTCGTCGAACTTTCGGGTTTCAGATTTTCGTTGCCGCCGACCGTGGTCAGGATCGTCGTGCCGAGCTGGACATAGTTGGCGGGCACGCCCGACGCTTGGCAATTCGCGATCAGCGTCGCATTGCCGCTGGTCGCATAGCGCGAGCAGGGATCGGTCGTCGTAAGATTGCCTTCCGACACGCCGCCGAACAGTTCGGGGACGTTCGGGATGCGGAAGCCCGTGCCATAGGTGCCGCGCAGGCGGAAGCTGTCGTTGATCACCCAGTCGAGGCTGGCCTTGTAGTTCCAGTCGCTGCCAAACAGGTCATAGTCCGAATAGCGTACCGCGCCGCCCGCGGTCAGCGCTTGGAAAAAAGGCGTGTCGGCAAGGATCGGCACCGACAGTTCGAGATAGGCCTCCTTCGCGACGCTCCGGCCCGAGATCGGATCCTGCTGGTTGGTGTTGGCGATGCCCGCGACGGTCAGCGGATCGGGATCGCGCCAACCCTTTTCCTTGCGATAGACGACGCCCGCCGCAAACGAAACCGGGCCGGCAGGCAGCTTGAACAGGTCGCCGTTGAGATCGGCGGTAAATGTCGCCAGCTCGTTGCCGCCGCGATCACGCGAGGTGAACAGGATATAGTCGAGCACCCCCGGCGTCAGATCGCCGAACCCCAGATAGTCGCCGCACGGAATCGCCGCACCCGCGGCGGGGCTGCACTTGGTCGTGTCGAGCGTGTTTCGCACGCGTTCGAGGTTGGCGATGTTCGTCGATCCGTCGACGCCGGTGTTGCGCCCGAAGCTGCCCGCAACTTCCCACGCCCAGTCGTTCGCCAGTTTGCCGCGCAGGCCGAAGCTGCCCTGCCAGGTATCGGTTTCCTGGAAGAAATAGCGCGGGCCGGGTTCGGCGAGGCGCCGCTGGACGAGGACGATGTTCTGGCCGGTCGGGTTGGTCGGGTTGCTCGCCGCGATCGCGAGGTTGCGCAGCGTGCCGGGGGTCGCGATCTGGCGCGACTTGCGGAAGGTATAGAGGAATTCACCGAACGCCTCGATATTGTCGGTGAGGTCATAGTCGGCGAAGAAGGCGGTGCTGACGCGCTCGACGGGGCTGACCGCGTTCAGGAAAGGCGCCGAATTGAAATTATGCTTCGCGGCGCTGTAGGGTTCGAAGAAGTTGCCGTTGCCGCCCAGCACCTGGTTGAAGTTGATCTGCTGCCCGTTCGGCAGCACCGCGCGTCCGCCGATCGTCGAGGCACTGTTGACGCACGACAGGGCACCCGGCGTCGTTTCGGCGAGCGAACAGGGCGCACGCGTCGCCATGTTGACCGCCTTCGTCTTCTGGTACGTGACCGCCGCCATGAAGCCGCCGCGATCGTTTCGCACGCCCCAGATCAGGTCGGCAGTGAAGTCGGAGCCGTCGCCCTTTTCGGTGATCCCCTGCCGCAGGCTGAGCCCAAGGCCCTCATAATCGGTGCGTGTGACAAGGTTGACGACGCCCGCCATCGCGTCGGCGCCGTAGATCGCCGAGGCGCCGTCCTTGAGAACGTCGGTGCGCGCGAGCGCGACGACGGGGATCATGTTGAGATCGGGTGACGAGTTCGCACCGGTGCCGCCCGCAACGAGGCGACGGCCGTTGAGCAGCACCAGCGTGCGCTTGATACCGAGTCCGCGAAGATTGACCTGTGCGGTGCCATAACCGTTGCCCGTCCAGTAGGCCGAGGTCTGGTTGCCCGCAAAGCCCGCATTGGCGGGCAGGCGCTGCAGCACCGTCTCGATATTGACGACACCCGTATTTTCGATCTGCTCGGCCGAGACGACGGTCGCCGGGCCGACGCCCGCGAGATCCTGACGGCGAATGCGCGACCCGGTGACGACGATATCGGTCGGATTCGCCCCGCTCTCGGCGCCGGCATCGACGGCTGCGGGTTCGGCCTGCGCAAAGGCAGGTACGGAAAGGCCGGCGGTGAACGCGGCGCTGGCGAGCAAAATTGTCCTGATCGTCATGGCAAACCCCCTATTGGTTTCATGCATGGCGGCAGAAAGCATCGATTGTATATACAGGTCAACGAAAATTTCGTTTTAATTTCAATATCTTATATCGAAATTCAAAAGACGCATTGCCGGTCGTTATACGCAGGCGAGCGCCACACCCCTCGCAATCGCATCTTTTTTTGCCGGTCGGGCAAACCCGTGTAATTTAATTATACGAATTCGGTGAGGCGCCGGCTTGGCCGGGGCGCGCGGCTCGCCAGGAATTGCGAGCGTCGGCGCGCCGAGTCGCTACGCATGACGGATCGGCCGCCTGTCGATTTCGACTGTCCGGAGCTTAGCCGGGCTACCAGAATTTCCTCGTGTCGACGAAATCGACGAAAGCGTCCTCCGCCGCTTCGAGCATTTTTCGCTTGTCCGTTCCGCCTGCCAGCAGATCGGCGGCGTCCGCGTCATCGGAAAGACCGAGTCGGCCAAGCACCTCCGGCGCTGCCGCAAGGTCGTTGAGCGCTCCCAACCGGTCCTGCAAGGTTTCGAGTGCGGCGGTAAAGCGCCCGTGGCGCCGCCGCTCGCGCTTGCGTTCGAACAGCGATCCGAAAAATTCGCTGGCATAGCGCAGCTTTTTCGCATCCTTGCGGATCTCATGGCGCGCCGCATCGTCGAGCCGGGAAAGGCCCTTGCCGCGACGCTTGATCCGGCGCCGGAACCGGCGAAGCGCAGCAGCGGCGAAGTCGCGTGCCGGCGGGGCGCCATCGGCCTCGCTCCCGGCGTCAAGGATCCAGTGCCCGCGCGCCAGCCATTCGGCGAGATCGAGCAGCAGGCTGCGCACGCGGCTCGACGCAAGCAGGTCAAGCAGCGCGTCATACGACGCCTCGCGCGCGTCCGCGAGGCGATCGTGCAGCGCGCCGGGCGGCGCCCGCACCAACAGTACGTCGAGATCGCGCACCGCACCGAGTATCGAGGCAAGCCAGCGCAACTCGTCGCGGAGCGCCGCGCCATCGTCGCCGGTCATCGGCCTGAAGATCGAAAAGGCCGAGCGCATCCGGCGCACCGCGACGCGTGCCTGGTGCAGGGCATCGGGATCGCGGTTTGCGACGAGAAGCGCTTCGTTGAGCCGGAACTGCCGGATGCAGGACTGGGCGATCTGCCGGAAGGCCTCGGCCGCCGTGCTGTCGGCCCGAAGATGTACCGGTTCGGCTTTCACCGAGGTCGCCCGGGCACCGGGCAGCCGGTAGCCGCGCTCGGCCTTGGTCAGGACGCCGAGGCGCACCGGTGCGATCGCGTCGAGCTGGCGCGCGATCCGGAACAGCCCCGCCGGGTCACCCGCCTTCAATTCCAGTTCGATCTCGCAGACGTCCTCGGATCGATTGCCGGCTGCGATCCTGCCGCGATCGAGGACCAACTCGACCGACGCTCCGGCATCGTCGATCATCCACGTCCGGCGCTCGATCTTCACGTCGAAGAGCGGCCCGATCGCCGCCGCGGCGTCTCCGAGTATCGCGGGAAGCGGCGTCATATGGTCGAGTATAGGGGTGTCATCTTCGACCGGGCGCTCCCATTCGGACCGCACGAACAGCCCCGCGGCGCTCGCCCCGTCCGCCTTGATCGTCTGGATGCTTTTGCCCGCCGACCGGCGGATGCGCAGCGAGAACCCCGCCTTTTCGACATGTCGCTCGCCCGTGTCGAAATAGGTCGACAGCTGCCGGACGGCCCTGGCTTCGCCCGCGAGAAACCCGGCTGCGCCGATCCTGTCTGCCGCGGCCGGAGACAGCTCGAGCTTGAGTTCGATTTCGTCCGCCATACGCGCCTTGCCAACAAGGATTTGCGAGCTTGCGGAGCGACTCCTTACCCGCTGCAGCGATTTCCCGCAAACCGGTCCCTTGTGCGGAGCACATCGAAGTGGCTGCACCTTCGGCCTGCGATGCGGTAAGGGGAGCCATGTCCATCGAACCGACTCGCCGCAGCCTGCACGGCGCCGCGATGATTGCCAGCCCGGCCTGAGGCCCGATGGCGGACTATGTCTTCAAGCCGCACGAGCGGCCAACGCTGCCGGGATCGCCGGCGAACCCCGATCATCCGACCGCGCGCATGGTCCGCCATTTCCTGATCGGCTGCCTGATCGGGATCACCGGCGGGCTCGGCAATGCGCTCGTCACGGTGAACCTCAATTTCGCGCAGGGGACGCTGGGGCTCAACAGCGACGAGGCCGCGTGGCTTACCGCCGCCTATTTCATGACCAACGTCACGGCGAACCTGCTCCTCGTCAAATATCGCCAGCAGTTCGGGCTCCAGCCGTTCATCCGCTACACACTTGTCGCTTATGCCGTGACGACGCTGATGCATCTGTTCATCCACGATTTCTGGACCTCGGTCGCGGTGCGCGCGATGAGCGGCATCGCAGCAAGCGGGCTTTCGACGCTGACCATCCTCTATTTCTTCCAAGCGCTTCCCGCCCCGAAGCGACTCGCCGCGGTGATGATCGGCATCTCTATTCCGCAGATCGCGACGCCGCTTGCCCGCGTGCTGTCGCCCGGGCTGCTGATATGGGGCGACTGGCACAATCTTTACTGGTTCGAGTTCGGGCTTGCGCTGGCGACGCTCGCCGCGGTTTGGGCGCAGCCGCTGCCGCCGAGCGAACGCGAGAAGGTGTTCGAACCGCACGACTTCCTGACTTTCATCCTGCTCGCTCCCGGCCTGTGGCTGCTGATCGCGGTGCTGTCGCAGGGACGTATCCAATGGTGGTTCGAACGGCCGTGGATGGGCTGGGCGCTCGCTGCGAGTGTCGCGCTGATCGCCGCGGCGGTGCTGGTCGAGCATCATCGCAAAAATCCGCTGATCAACACGCGCTGGCTCGGCACGCGCGAAATGCTCCGGCTGTTCGCCGTCGCTGCTTCGGTTCGCATCCTGCTGTCCGAACAGGCATTCGGATCGGTCGGGTTTCTGAGCGTCGTCGGCATGATCAACGACCAGATGGTCACGCTGCACCTGATCGTGATCCTCGCCTCGATCGCGGGCCTTGTAACGGCGGTGCTGACCTTCCGGCCCGACAATCTCTCGCGGCCGATCATCATCGCCGTCGTGCTGATCGTCATTGGCTCGTTCATGGACGCCGGCGCGACCAACCTCACCCGGCCGGGCCAATTCTATCTCAGCCAGGCGCTGATCGGCTTTGCATCGCTGCTCTTCCTCGCGCAGGCGATGGTGATCGGTATCGCGCGAACGCTGCTCGCCGGTGGCAAGAATTTCATCAGCTTCGTCGTGCTGTTCAGCATGAGCCAGAGCATCGGCGGCCTCGCCGGCAGCACCTTTCTGGGCACTTTCCAGACGATCCGCGAAAAATATCACTCGCACGAGCTGGTACAGAATATCGTCGCGACCGATCCGCTGGTCACCGCGCGACTGGGTGCGGGTAGCCGCGTCGTCGCGGGGACGGTCGGCGATCCGGTCCTGCGCGGCGCGGAAGGCGCGGCGCTGCTGAGCCAGCAAGTCACGCGCGAGGCGAATATCCTCGCCTATAATGATGTTTTCATGCTGGTCGGGGTGCTGGCGATCCTGACGACGATCTGGGGCTTTCTGATCAGCTGGTCGATCCGCCGGCGCGGCGAGCCGTCACCGGTGATATTGTTGGTACAACGTCTTCAGGCGCAGGCACAGGCGCAACAGGGGCAATAGAATGAACGAAGAGAAGGCGAACACGCCACCCGAAGCCGAGATCGAGGCCGTCGCGGCGCCCGCCAACCCGCCTGCCGACCCGGAACCCGATCCCGATCCGCAGATCAATGCGCCGCCATCATCGTGGCGGCCGCCGGCCAAGTCGCGCACGACCGTCATCGCGATCATCGCGATCGCGCTGCTCGCGATCCTCGCAATTCTCTACGCATGGAAGCTGCCGCCCTTTGCCGGCGGCTCCGAGCGCACCGACAATGCCTATATCCGCGGTCGCGTCACGATCATCAGTCCGCAGGTCAGCGGCTATGTGACGCGCGTCGCGGTGCAGGATTTCGCCGAGGTCAGGGCGGGACAGGTCCTCGCGACGATCGACGACCGCATCTATCGCGCACGCGTCGCGCAGGCCGAGGCGAATGTCGCGGCGCAGGAAGCATCGCTTGCCAATTCGGCGCAGGCGCAACGCTCGCGCGAGGTCGCGACCGACAGCCAGGACGCCGGCATCGCCAATGCGCAGGCGCAACTGACACGCGCCGAGGCCGACATGCGCCGCGCCCGCGCGCTCGTTGCCGACGGATCGATCTCGACCCGCGAATTCGACCAGACGCGCGCGGCGCTGCTCGCGGCGCAGGCATCGCTGCAACAGGCGCGCGCGAGCCGCGCGATCGGAACGCAGGATGTGCGGACGGTCGTCGTCGGGCGCGCGGGGCTCGAAGCCGCGGTCGCGTCGGCGAAGGCGCAGCTTCGCCTCGCGCAGATCGACCTCGACAACACGATCATCCGCGCACCCGCCGACGGCCAGCTGTCCGAAGTCGGCGTGCGGCAGGGCGCCTATGTCACGGCCGGCACGCAATTGCTGTCGGTCGTGCCGCACACGGTCTGGGTCATCGCCAATTTCAAGGAAGCGCAGACGGGCGACATGGCGATCGGCCAGCGCGCGCGCTTCAGCGTCGACGCGCTCGGCGGCGCCGAACTGGCCGGGCGGGTCGAAAATCTGTCGCCGGCCGCGGGGTCCGAATTCGCGGTGCTCAAGGCCGACAATGCGACCGGCAACTTCGTCAAGGTGGCGCAGCGGATCGCCGTGCGCATCGCGATCGACAAGGATCAGCCGCTGGCGAGGCGGCTCCGCCCCGGCATGTCGGTCGAGGTCCGCGTCGATACCGCCGGCGGATCGCGGCGGTGAAAATGGCGCGCCTTGTGTCCGCGTCGTTGCTCGCGGCTTCGCTCGCCGCGTGCGCGGGACCGAATGTTGCCACGACCGCAGTGGCTCCCGTCGCGCCGCCTGCCGCCTGGCGAACCGATATCGGAACCGCCGCGCCGCTGCAGCGCGACTGGTGGCTGTCGTTCGGCGACCCCGCGCTTGCAGCGCTCGTCGAAAAGGCGCTCGCCAACAACAGCGATATCGGGCTGGCGGCGGCACGCGTGCGCGAGGCGCGCGCCAATGTCGCGCTTGCCCGCGCGCAGACCTTGCCGACGATCGACGCAACGCTCGGCGGCGGACGCTCGCGCTCGGTCAACGCGTTCGGCCAGCCCGCCGAACAGAATTTCGCCCAGCCGCAGCTCCAGGTCGCCTATGAAGTCGACCTGTTCGGCCGCCTTGCCGACCAGCGGGCGGCGGCACGCGATTCCTGGTTCGCCAGCGCAGCCGCGCATGACAGCGTCCAGCTCTCGGTCGCGGCGGCGGTCGCCGCCAACTATGTCACGCTGCGCGGCCTCGACGCGCGGCTGGCCGTCGCACGCGAGACGGTGAGCGCCCGCGCCGAATCGCTGCGCATTGCCCGATCGCGCGTCGGATCGGGCTATTCGCCCAAGCTCGAGCTCCAGCAGGCGCAAGCCGAATATGACGCGACCGCGCAGATCGTCCCGCAGATCGAACTTGCGGTCGCGCGCACAGAGGACGCACTGAGTCTGCTCGTCGGCGATACGCCGCAGGCCGTCGGCCGCGGCGTCGAACTCGATCGGCTCGCTGTGCCCGCGGTTCCCGATGGTCTGCCGTCCGCACTGCTCCGGCGGCGGCCCGACGTCGCACAGGCCGAATATCAGCTGGCGGCGTCGGACAAGAATCTCGCGGCGGCGCGCAAGCGTTTCCTTCCGCAGCTCCGCCTCACATCGGCCGCAGGCGCGGCTTTCTCGACCCTGCTCGCCGACCCCATCACGATCTGGTCGGTCGGCGGCAGCATCCTTGCGCCGATCTTCGAGGGCGGCCGCCTGACGGCGCAGGCCGACGCCGCGGGGGCACAGCGCGATCAGGCCGCCTTCGCCTATCGCCGCACCGCGCTGACCGCCTTTCGCGAGGTCGAGGATGCGCTCGCCGCGGTGCAGCACATCGACCGGCAAATCGGGTTCGCGCAGTCGCAGCGCGATGCGCTGGCCGAGGGACTGCGCCTCGCCACCAACCGCTACCGCGAAGGCTATTCGCCCTATCTCGAACAGCTCGACGCGCAGCGCGGCCTGCTCGGCGCCGAGCTGTCGCTGATCCAGCTCCGCGCCGATGCGCTGTCCGCGCGCATCCAGCTTTTTCAGGCGATGGGCGGCGGATGGAGTCCGTGCGCGCCCTCCGACGCGTCCTGCTATCCGGCGCCCCGGAACGGCGTCCCGGACTAAGGGCAGCCGCCCCTCATGGCCCCGCGTTGAATTCGGCGACGAGGTCGAACCGGTCGCCTCGAAACAGCTGCCGTACATGGGTGACGACGCGCCCGGCACGCCAGGTCGTGCGGTCGAGTTCGAGGCACGCCGCCCCGGCTCCGGTCGACAGCGCCGCTGCCTCCCTGCGCGTCGGCGTGACCGCGCGAATGACGTGCCGCGCCTGCGTCCACGGAATATGGCCGAGCAGCCAGGTCCCCGGCGCCTCGGTCGCGAAGTCCGCGCCCATCGCCTCGGGCACCTCGCCGAGGGCGATGAACCGCCGCTCGAGCGCGAAGGGTTCGCCGCCAGCCATATGTACGCCATCGATACGGAGCGCGGGCCCGGGGCAATTGTCCTCGCCTTCCGCTTCATGTTCCACCGACAGCAGCGTCCAGCGATAGGCTTCGCCGCGCGCGGCGATCAGTTCGGCGAGATCGGGCACCGTCATCACCGCCGAATGAACGGGCGGCTGCGCGACGAAGGTCCCCGCCTTGCGGCGACGCTCGACGAGACCCGACGCGGCGAGTTCGCCGAGCGCCTTGCTCACCGTCGCGCGCGCGCAACCGTAACGCGCAGCCAGCTCCTGCTCGGTCGGTACGCGGTCGCCGGGCCGCCACTCGCCCGACCGGATCGCGCCGGCGATCTCGTCGCGAATCCGGCGCGCCGGATTCACGCGAGCAACCGTTCGATACAGGCGCGATAGGCGGCACCGATCGCTTCCGCCCCGACATGGCGTCCCTTCTCGACGCGTTTGACGCCCGCGCGCCAGACCGCGTCGACAGCGCCCGCGCGCGCCGCAAAAATCCAGCGGTCGAACAGCGTCGCGTCGCCGGTGCCGGCGAAGGACGGGTGGTCGAGGTCGAGCGAGACGATATCCGCCGCATGGCCCACGGCGAGCCCCGCCGGCACGCCGAGCGCCTGCGCGCCGCCTTCCACGGCGCGCGCAAAAAGATTGGCACCGACAAAAGGCGAATCCTCACCCGCGAGAAGCGCCCGCGCGCGGTGCGCGAGGCGCTGCGAATATTCGAGCGCGCGAAGTTCCTGCGCGGCGTCGACGAGGATATTGCTGTCGGTTCCAACCCCGAAACGTCCGCCCGCGGCGAGATAATCGATTGCCGGAAAGATGCCGTCGCCCAGATTGCCCTCGGTGACCGGGCAGAGGCCGGCCACCGCACCGCTTGCGGCGAGCCCTGGGACCTCGCTTTCGTCGAGATGGGTCGAATGGATCAGGCACCAGCGTTCGTCGACCCCGGCGTTGCCCAGCAACCATTCGACCGGCCGCGCCCCGCTCCATGCGACGCAGTCGGCAACTTCCTTCACCTGTTCGGCAGCATGGATATGCACCGGGCCGACAGGCGACATTTCGAGCAGCGCCGCAAGCTCCCCGGGCGTCACCGCGCGCAGCGAGTGCGGCGCGACGCCGATATTGGCATCGCCCACCAGCTTCGATCGCGACGCGTCGAGCAAGGCCGCAAAGCCGTCGATGTCGTTGAGGAAGCGCCGCTGCCCCGGGCTCGGCGCCGCCGCGCCGAAATTGCCGTGCGCGTAGAAGACCGGCAGCAGCGTCAACCCGATCCCCGTCGCCGCGCTTGCTCCGGCAATCGCACCCGCCATCTCGGCCGGGTCGGCATAGGCCGCACCCGCCGGGTCGTGATGCAGATAATGGAATTCGCCGACGCGCGTGAACCCCGTCTCGAGCATCTCGGCATAGGCCTGCGCGGTGATCGCCGCGACATCCTCGGGCGTCAGCCGGTCGAGGAAGCGGTACATGATCTCGCGCCAGCTCCAGAAATTGTCGTCGGGCCGGCTGCGCCGCTCGGAAAGCCCGGCCATGCCGCGCTGGAACCCATGGCTGTGGACGTTGCAGAGGCCGGGAAGACCAACCCGGTGCCGCTCGTCGCCGGCATCTGCCGCGATGCCCGCCTCGATCGAACCGATCCGGCCGTCCGCGACGCGTAGCCGCACGTCCTTTTCCCAGCGATTGCCGATCCATGCACGTTCGAACCAGAGCGAAACCATCATCCGTCCTCAATATTATGTCTAGACATAATGACGCATTCGAACGATGCTGTCCAGATGGAGCAACGCTGGACGAACGCCCGACTCGCAACGATGGCCGACGATGGTCTGGGCCTGATCGACAATGGCGTGGTGATCGCGAAGGCGGGCCGCATCGTCTATGCGGGCCCCGCGGAAGGCGCGCCGCCAGCGGCCACAGCGTTCATCGACTGCGAAGGCCGCCTGATCACCCCCGGCCTGATCGACTGCCACACCCACCTCGTTCACGGCGGCAACCGCGCGAACGAATGGGCGATGCGCCTTGAAGGCGCGACCTACGAAGAGATTGCGCGCGCCGGCGGCGGCATCGTCTCGACGATGCGCGCGACGCGCGAAGCGAGCGAGGACGCGCTGGTCGCGAGCGCCCTCCCCCGTCTCGACGCGCTGATCGCCGAGGGCGTCACGACGATCGAGATCAAGTCGGGTTACGGCCTGTCGACCGACGACGAGCTCAAGATGCTGAACGCCGCGCGCGCGCTGGGGGAGCATCGCAATATCCGCGTCGAGCCGACCTTCCTTGGCGCGCACGCTTTGCCCCCCGAGTACAAGGGCGACAGCGACGGCTATATCGACCTCGTCTGCAAGGAGATGATCCCCGCCGCCGCGCCGCTCGCGACCGCGGTCGACGCCTTTTGCGAAGGCATCGGCTTCTCGCCCGACCAGTGCACGCGCGTGATCGAAACGGCGAAGGCGCACGGCCTCGCGGTCAAGCTCCACGCCGAGCAATTGTCGGCGCTCCACGGCAGCGCACTCGCCGCGCTGCACGGCGCGCTCTCGGCCGATCATCTCGAACATGCGACCGACGACGACGTCCGCGCGATGGCCGCGGCTGGCACCGTCGCGGTGCTGCTGCCCGGCGCCTATTATTTCATGCGCGAGACGAAGCTGCCGCCGGTGGACGCGATGCGCCGTCACGGGACGCGCATCGCGCTCGCGACCGACAATAATCCCGGCACCTCGCCGACAACCTCGCTGCTGCTGATGCTCAACATGGGCGCGACGCTGTTCGGGCTGACCGTCGTCGAGGCGCTGCGCGGCGTGACGGTCAACGCGGCCGCGGCGCTCGGCCTGTCGAATGAAATAGGCGCGCTCGAAGCCGGAAAGGCGTGCGATCTCGCGATCTGGAACGTCACCGATCCCGCCGAGCTCGTCTACCGCATCGGCTTCAACCCGCTTCACCAACGCATCAAGGACGGACAATGATCATCGAGCCCGGGCATATCTCGCTCGCCGACTGGCGCGAAATTTACGAGGGCGCGAGCGCCGAACTGAGCGACGGCGCATGGGACGCGATCGACGCGAGCGCCGCCGCGGTCGCGCGGATCGTCGCGAAGGGGGCGCCGGTCTATGGTATCAACACCGGCTTCGGAAAGCTCGCGAGCGTGCGCATCGCCGACGACGATCTGGCAACGCTTCAGCGCAATATCGTCCTCAGCCATGCCGCCGGGACCGGCGCGCCGTCGCCGACGAAGATTGTCCGCCTGATGATGGCGCTCAAGCTCGCGAGCTTCGGCATGGGCGCCTCGGGCGTCCGCCGCGAAACCGTTACGATGCTTGAGGTGATGCTGGCGAAAGGCCTCACCCCCGTCGTCCCGTCGCAGGGTTCGGTCGGTGCAAGCGGAGACCTCGCCCCCTTGTCGCATATGGCCGCGGCGATGATCGGCGTCGGCGAGATCGAGGTCGGCGGCCGAACGCTCCCGGCGGCCGACGCACTCGCGCAGGCGGGGCTCGCGCCGCTCGATCTCGGCCCCAAGGAAGGGCTGGCCCTGCTCAACGGCACCCAATTCTCGACCGCCAACGCCCTCGCGGGCCTGTTCCGCGCCGAGACGGTCTTCCGCTCGGCGCTCCTCACCGGCGCGCTCTCGACCGAAGCCGCCAAAGGCTCCGACGCACCGTTCGACGCGCGCATCCACGCGCTACGCGGCCATGCCGGCCAGCGCGAGGTCGGCGATACGCTGCGCGGCCTTATGGCGGGATCGGCGATCCGCGCGTCGCACGCGGTTGACGATCCGCGCGTGCAGGACCCCTATTGCCTGCGCTGCCAGCCGCAGGTGATGGGCGCCGCGCTTGACCTCTTGCGGCAGGCCGCAACGACCCTCGGTATCGAGGCCAATGGCGTGTCGGACAATCCGCTGATCTTCGCCGACACCGACGAAGCGCTGTCGGGCGGCAATTTCCACGCCGAGCCCGTCGCCTTCGCCGCCGACATGATCGCGATGGCGCTGTGCGAGATCGGGTCGATTGCCGAACGTCGCATCGCGATGCTCGTCGACCCCGCGCTGTCGGGGCTCCCGGCTTTCCTGACGCCGCGTCCCGGTCTCAACTCGGGCTTCATGATCCCGCAGGTCACCGCTGCCGCGCTCGTCAGCGAAAACAAGCAGCGCGCTTACCCCGCGAGCGTCGACTCGATCCCGACCAGCGCCAATCAGGAGGACCATGTCTCGATGGCCGCGCACGGCGCACGCCGCCTGCTCGACATGGCCGACAATGCGAGCGCGGTGATCGGCATCGAACTGCTCGCGGCGTGTCAGGGGATCGATTTTCACGCGCCCCTGAAGTCGAGCGGCGCGCTCGAAGCCGCGCACCGGCATCTGCGCGCGCGGGTGCCGACGCTCGAGGATGATCGGCACTTCCACCCCGACATGGAGGCCGCGACCGCGCTGGTCCGCTCGGGCAGCCTCATCGCCGCAGTGCCCGCCGGCCTGCCGGGACTCGCCTGATGGACTGGCTGCGCGTCCATCGCGGCGACGCGCCCCTGGTCATCGCCTTCCCGCACGGCGGGACCGATCTGGCGGGCCTCGGCGAGCATTTCGTGTCGCCGTGGCACGCGCAGATCGATACCGACTGGTGGATCGCCGAACTCTATGCCTTCGCCGCCGATCTCGGCGCGACGCTGGTCGCGACCGGCATTTCGCGCAGCGTGATCGACATGAACCGCGACCCGTCGGGCGCGTCGCTCTATCCGGGACAGGCGACGACCGAGCTGTGCCCGACGACGACCTTCGACGGCGAACCGCTCTATCGTTTCGACCAGCCCGACGAAGCGTCGATCACGCAGCGGCTCAACCTCTATCATCGTCCCTATCATGACGCGCTGACCGCCGAACTCGACCGGCTGAAAATGCTGCACGGCCGCGTCGTCCTCTACGACGCGCATTCGATCCGCAGCCATGTCCCGCGCCTGTTCGACGGCGAGCTGCCGCAATTCAACATCGGCACCAACGGCGGCGCGACTTCGGCGCCCGAACTCGAAACCGTCGTGGCCAACATCTGCGCCGCGAGCGGCCACAGCCATGTCGTCAACGGACGCTTCAGGGGCGGCTGGACGACGCGCCATTATGGCGATCCCGAAAACGGGATTCACGCGATCCAGATGGAGCTCGCCCAGCGCGGCTACATGGCCGAGCCCGACACGATCACCCACGCCAACTGGCCTGGCCCCATCGACCCGAACCCCGCGATCCGGCCTGTCCTCGAACAGATCATCGCCGCGGCCCTCGATTTTGCGAAAGGAAAAGCATGACCCGCCCCCTTAACCCGAGGCTCGACAACAGCCGCGTGATCCGCCCGGCGACCGGCCCCGAGATCAGTGCGAAAAGCTGGCTCACCGAAGCGCCGCTGCGCATGCTGATGAACAACCTCCACCCCGACGTCGCCGAGGCACCGCACGAACTGGTCGTCTACGGCGGCATCGGCCGCGCCGCGCGCGACTGGGAAAGCTACGACCGGATCGTCGAGACGCTGAAGCGGCTCGAGGGCGACGAAACATTGCTGATCCAGTCGGGCAAGCCCGTCGGCGTTTTCCGCACCCACGAAAATGCGCCGCGCGTGCTGCTGGCAAACTCCAACCTCGTCCCCGAATGGGCAAATTGGGACCATTTCCACGAGCTCGATAAAAAGGGCCTGATGATGTACGGTCAGATGACCGCTGGTAGCTGGATCTATATCGGCAGCCAGGGCATCGTTCAGGGCACCTACGAAACCTTCGTCGAAATGGGCCGCCAGCATTATGGCGGAAGCCTCGCCGGTCGCTGGCTGCTCACCGCCGGGCTCGGCGGCATGGGCGGCGCGCAGCCGCTCGCCGCGGTGATGGCAGGCGCGAGCTGCCTCGCGATCGAATGCCAGCCGAGCCGCATCGAGATGCGCCTGCGTACCGGCTATCTCAACAAGCAAGCCTCATCCATCGACGAGGCGATCGCGATGATCGAGGAAGCCCACGCGGCGGGCAAGCCGGTGTCGGTCGGTCTGCTCGGCAACGCTGCCGAGATTCTGCCCGAGATCGTCCGCCGCGGCATCCGCCCCGACCTCTTGACCGACCAGACCTCGGCGCACGACCCGGTCAACGGCTATCTCCCCGCCGGCTGGAACCTCGACCAGTGGTTCTCGAAGCGCGAGAGCGATCCCGCTTCCGTCGCCAAAGCCGCCAAGGCGTCGATGGCGGTGCATGTGCAGGCGATGCTCGACCTGCAGGCCGCGGGCGTTCCCACCACCGACTATGGCAACAACATCCGCCAGATGGCGAAGGACGAGGGCGTCGAAAATGCGTTCGACTTCCCCGGCTTCGTCCCCGCCTATGTCCGGCCGCTCTTCTGCCGCGGCATCGGGCCGTTCCGCTGGGCTGCGCTCTCGGGCGATCCCGAGGATATCTACAAGACCGACGCCAAGGTGAAGGAGCTGCTCCCCGACAATGCGCATCTCCACAACTGGCTCGACATGGCGCGCGAGAAGATCCAGTTCCAGGGCCTGCCCGCGCGTATCTGCTGGGTTGGGCTCGGCGACCGCCATCGCCTCGGCCTCGCCTTCAACGAAATGGTCGCGAATGGCGAGCTGAAAGCCCCCGTCGTCATCGGCCGCGACCATCTCGACTCGGGGTCGGTCGCGTCGCCCAACCGCGAGACCGAGGCGATGCGTGACGGCTCGGACGCGGTGTCGGACTGGCCGCTGCTCAACGCTTTGCTCAACACCGCATCGGGCGCGACGTGGGTATCGCTGCATCATGGCGGCGGCGTCGGCATGGGCTATTCGCAGCACAGCGGCATGGTGATCGTCGCCGACGGCACCCCCGAAGCGGCGAAGCGTCTCGAACGCGTGCTATGGAACGACCCCGGCACCGGCGTGATGCGCCACGCCGACGCGGGTTACGACATCGCGATCGACTGCGCGCGCGAAAAGGGCCTCGACCTGCCCTCCATCTGACGCTTGTTTCGGTTGCACCGAAACAGCTTCGCATTCTAAGGCTCTCCCCGACCACAGGGGAGAGCCGAACGCCGATGTCCGAAGCCCAGCCGCAGAGTCACCCTGAAATCCGCGAGGCCGTACGCCGCCTCTGCGCCGATTTTCCCGGCGACTATTGGCAGCGGCTCGACCGCGACCGTATCTACCCGACCGAATTCGTCCACACGCTGACCGAAGCGGGATTCCTCTCGGTCCTGATCCCCGAGCAATATGGCGGCTCGGGGCTCGGTCTCGGCGCCGCAACCGCAGTGCTCGAGGAAATCCACCGCTCGGGCTGCAACGGCGGCGCCTGTCATGCGCAGATGTATACGATGGGCACGCTACTCAAACACGGGTCGGAGGCTCAGAAACAGGCCTGGCTGCCTGCGATCGCCAGCGGCGAGCTCCGTCTGCAGGCATTCGGCGTGACCGAGCCGACCGCGGGTACCGACACGACGCGCATCCGCACCTTCGCCAGAAGGGCCGGCGACAAATATATCGTCAACGGCCAGAAAATCTGGATCAGCCGCGCCGAACATTCGGACCTGATGATCCTCCTCTGCCGCACCACACCGCGCGAAGAGTGCGCGAAGTCCTCCGACGGGATGAGCGTATTGCTCGTCGACATGCGCGAGGCGGTGGGCAACGGCCTCACGATCCGTCCGGTGCGCACGATGCTCAACCATGCGACGACCGAGCTCTTCTTCGACGATCTCGAAGTGCCCGCCGCCAATCTCATCGGCGAAGAGGGCAAGGGCTTTCGCTATATCCTTTCGGGCATGAACGCCGAGCGGATCCTGATCGCGTCCGAATGCATCGGCGACGGACGCTTCTTCGTCGACCGGGCAGCCGCCTATGCGAGGGACCGCTCGGTCTTCGGCCGCGCGATCGCCGAGAATCAGGGCATCCAGTTCCCGATCGCGCGGGCTTATGTCCAGATCGCCGCCGCCGCCGAAATGGTCGACAAGGCCGCACGGATGTTCGATGCGGGGACGGATTGCGGGACCGAGGCGAATATGGCGAAGATGCTGGCGTCGGAGGCGAGCTGGTACGCCGCCGACATGTGCATCCAGACCCACGGCGGTTTCGGCTTCGCCGAGGAATATGACATCGAGCGCAAGTTCCGCGAGACGCGCCTCTACCAGGTCGCGCCGATCAGCACCAACCTCATTCTCAGCCATGTCGCGACCCACGCGCTCGGCTTGCCCAAGAGTTTCTGATGGACGATTATTCCGCCTGGGTCGGCCGCAGCGAAACGCGCGAGGATGTCGCGACCGCCGCGCCGCTCGCCGGTCTCGCCGCGGTGCTCGATCACGACATTTCGCCGTGGGCACCCGGCACCGTCCCGCCGCTCGGCCACTGGCTCTATTTCCTGCCGACCGCGCGCCAGTCGGCGATCGGCGCGGACGGCCACCCGCGCCGCGACGCGCATGGCCTGCTGCCGCCCGTTCCGCTCCCGCGGCGTATGTGGGCGGGCAGCCGCATCGATTTCCTGTCGCCGGTCGCGGTCGGCGCCGCGCTGACGCGCGTCACGACGATCGATGCGATCAAACCGAAGCGCGGCGCGAGCGGCGACCTGCTCTTCGTCACACTGCGCCACGATATCGCGGCGGGCGGCGTCGCCGCGATCCGCGAGGAGCAGGACATTGTCTTTCGCGAACCCGCCCCCGCCGCGCCGGCACCCGTCGCAGCACCGGCGCCGACCGGGCGCGAACCCGCCGATGCGATCCGGACCGTCCATCCCGACCCCGTGCTGCTGTTCCGCTATTCGGCGCTGACCTTCAACGCGCACCGCATCCATTATGACCGCGACTATGCGCAGGGCATCGAGGGCTATGCGGGGCTCGTCGTCCACGGACCGCTGATCGCGACGCTGCTCATGGATCACGCACTGCGCGCCGCCGCCGATATCACCCCCCGGCATTTCCGCTTCCGCGCCGAAGCACCGCTGATCGACGGCGCGCCCTTCGACCTGTGCCTCGCCCGCGAGGGCGAGGGCGTGCGATTGTGGGCGCGCGACACGGCAGGCCGCACGACGATGCGCGCCGACCTGACGGGCTGATCGCGGGCAATCCATCCACGGAGATCATCCGGGTATTTCTCCGTCCCCGACATTGCCAATTCGCAAAGCGGCCCGCGCCGCCGCGGATCATGATCGCCTCGTTCGCACCGATGCGGACGGAGTCGGGAAGGATCCGCATCAGCCATGCCTGTCGGCATCGCGAACCATCCCCTTTTTAGATCGAGAGGAAGAAGTCATGATGAAAAAGGTCATGCTGGCGGTATCGACGCTGGCGCTTGCCGTCACGGCCGCGCCCGCGTTCGCGCAGGGAAGCCAGGATCAGGACAATGACAATACCACGACCGGCGCCGCAGGCGGCTTCGGCAACGACACCACGGTGGTCAATGACCTGATCGACCTGTTCGTGCAGGACAATGCGGCCGACACCTATACGTCCGAAGACAATGACGGCAACGGCTCGGGCAACGGCAACACCGCCGTAGTGGCGATCCAGGCCCTGACCGCGAACAACACCAACCAGCAGATGGACGAACTCGTCGATCTGGACGGTGAAGACGAAAGCGACACGGCCGTCGGCTATAACAGCGGCAACAACAATGTCAGCGGCAGCGCCTTCGCGGCCTATGCCGGCATCCTGAACGCCGCGTGGAACACCGGCATCAACTCCAACGCCCAGGCTGCGACCAATATCGCCGCGCAAGGCACCGTCAGCTTCGGCGACAGCGCGCCGGCCGCGGGCGGTGGCGGCGGCGAAGACTGACCCCCCGGATGGCCGGCCCGGCCCACTGGCGGGCCGGCCATCAACCCGTTTGCGAAGAATCCAGGAGTACTCCGGTCATGAAACCCCCGATCGTCCCGGTTCTGCTGATCATGGCAGGCCTGTCAGCGCCGGCTTGGGCGCAATCGCCGCTGCCGGAGGCGCCTCCCCCCGTCGCGACCGAAGCCGTTCCGGCCGAAATCGTCGTGACCGCTGCGATCGCGCCGCGGCCCGCGCGCCGATCGCCGATGCTGAACGATCACGAACTCGACACGCTGCGTGGCGGCCAGTCGCTCGTGATCACCAACCAGACGATGGATTCGATCGTCAGCGGCAACGTGCTCAAGGGCGACTATACCGCCGGCGCGGTCACGCTGAGCGATTTCGCGCTGTCCAATTTCAACGGCGTCGGCAATCTGCTGATCAACACCGGCGCGCAGGTCAGTGCCCAGAGCGGCATGAACCTGACCATCAACCTCGGCGACTGAAGTCGTCGTGCGGCCCATCCGCGCCCTGATCGCGGGCCTGCTGTGTCTCCTTGTGGCGTCACCCGCCACCGCCGAGGTCCGGCTGACCGGGCCCGAGACGGGCGGCACCTACCAGCTTCACGTGATGACCTGGTGGGACATCCCTTTCCGTTCGGTCATTCGCCAGCGTTATGATTTCAGCTGCGGCTCGGCCGCCGTCGCGACGCTGCTCACCTATCATTATGGCGCGCCGACGTCGGAATCGATGCCCTTCCGCGCGATGTGGGAAAAGGGCGACCGCGAGGCGATCCGCAAGGTCGGCTTCTCGATGCTCGACATGAAGAATTATCTCGCCACGCGCGGCTATCGCGCCGAAGGCTTCCGGATCACCACCGAGCAGCTGAAGCAGGTGAAGCGCCCGACGATCGTCCTGATGGACCTCAAGGGTTTCAAGCATTTCGTCGTGGTAAAGGGCGTCCGCGGCGACCGCGTGCTCACGGGCGATTCGGTGCTCGGCCTCAACGAATATTCGCTCGAGGATTTCGGGAAGCACTGGAACGGCATCGCGCTCGCGATCGTCGACGGTGGCAGGAAGCGCCCCGAATTCAATCTTGCCGGCGACTGGGGCCCCTGGTCGCGGGCACCGCTCGAAAAGGACGGGTCGCTCCACGTCTCGGTTGGCGACCTCACGACCAATCTGCCCCCGCAATATCAGCTCTCGCCGCAGATCCTGCTCGATGTGCGCGTCGGCACCGTCAAATGAGATTCCCCATGTCCCCACGCATCCTCCTGTTCGTCTTCGCGCCCACGCTCCTCGCCGCCGGCGAGCCGGAGGATGCAACCCTGCTGGCCGAAGCCCCCACGGTGCCCGACGAGGTCCTCGCCATCCAGCGCGGCGGCTTTGCCTTCCAGGGCATGACCATCTCCTTCGGTGCCGATATCCGCAGCTTCGTCAACGACGAGCTCGCGCTCCGCACGATCGTCAGCTGGACGCCCGAAGGACAGACGATCGAACGCTTCGTGTCGCCTTCGCTGACCGCGGTCAGCGCCGCGCAGGTCCGGGGCGGCATCCTGACCAGCGGCGGCATCACCATGCGCGTCGGCAACGAATCGGTATTCCTCGCGAACAATGGCCAGACGGCGCTGGTCCAGAGCACCGATGCGATCCAGAACGTCCTGATCAACACGGCCAGCAACGTGTCGCTGAATCAGCAGGTCGACGCCGTGCTCGACCTCAGCTGTTATGAAGGCTTCCGCGACGCGATCGCTTCCACGCGGATGAGCGACGCGATCGGCGCCGTCATGGGCGCCCAGACCGTCGGCGCCCTCGGCAACTGACGACCCCCCGCCCCCGTTTCGACCGGGGGCGGTTCACCTCGGCCCCGCCTGTCCAGGCGGGGCTTCTTTCATGCCGGTTGGCTTCGGAAGGGCGAGATCAGATTTTCCCGCCGAACGGCATCCGCAGGGTGATCGACACGTCGGGCGCATCCTCGGTCACTCCGATCTCGAAGCCGAGGTTGATCACGTCACGCTCGGTCAGACGGTACGACATGCCGAAATTGAGCGAGCCGACATGCAGATAGTTGGATTTCTGATGCGTATCGCCGATCTCGGTCTTGGTCGGAAAGATATAGTTGTGCCGATAGCCGAGCGAGAAGGAAAAGCGCGGGTTGAGCGCGAAGCCGAAACCGATATTGGCCGAAACCGCATCGCCCGGATCGACGCGTCCGATCATCACGTCGCCGACCAGTTTATTCACGTCACGGGGAATGTGATAAAGATAGGCCATTCCGCCATAGATCACCGCGGGGTCCGACGGCATCAGGAAATTGACGCCCGGCTGCACCGCCCAGAAACCCGACCCGGTGGCGAGCCCCGTCGCGACGCCGAATTCGTCGTAGCCGACCTCGAACGGCCCCTTCCCCGTGTCCGATTTCACGCGCAGCGTCCCGACGAAGATCGGCTTTTGCCCGACCGGCCGGTTAAACTGATAGCGGAGCGAGAATTCGGCGTCGCCGACCCCGTCCTCGCGCAGCGCGATCGACCGCACGATCCCTTCGTCGCGTTGCTGGACGACCTCGATCCGGTCGTTGCGATACAGATAGGGTATGCGCACTTCGGCTTCGAGCCGGTCGCTGATCCCGTAGCGGAGCGAGGCGGTGCCGACGAGCGTGTCGCGATCGGCATCGGTAGCCTCGATCAGGCCGATCTGGATCCCGGGGATCAGCTCGATCCCGCGAAAGACGAGGCGATTGGTCGACGAGCGCGTATATTCGAACGAGGGCTCGAAAATGAGATTGCCGGCGCGCGTCAGCACGCCCTGCCCCTCCGGCACCGCGGCGACGCGCTGTTCCGGCGACTCGCTCGGCGGCGGCGCTTCGCCGACCGGCGCGTCGGGCAGCGAAACCGTCTCGCTGCCCGGGCCGGGCAGCGTCGCCCCCGGCACGACCCCCTGTCCCATGCCCGTGCCGCGGAACAGGTCGAGCGGCACGTCGGAAAGCGCGAAGGAGGACAGCCGGTCGACCTGCGCCTGCTGCGTCACGATCTGCTGTTGCAGCTTTTCGATCTGCTCGCCCTGCCGGGCGATCATGGCGCTCTGCATGTCGATCAGCGCGCGTTGCTCGGCGATGATCCGGCGCTGCGCCTCGATCTCGCTCTCCGCGGCCGCAGCGGGTGACGCTTCGGCGGCGGTGTCCGGGGCTGCCGCAGCATTCCACGTCGGCGCCGCGTCGAGAAAGGGGAGCGCCTCGCACAGGCATTCGAGCACCGGCGTATCAAGGGCTTCGGCCTGCGAAGGCATCATCACGGCCGAAAGGCCGACCGCCACCACGCCGACGTGGCGCAGCACGGGAGGGGACGATATCGCGGTCACGCGCCTGCCTCCTGCCCGCCAAACGATCGCCGCGGCCGCATGACGCCCATATTGTCGATCGCCGCGCCCATTTCCTCGCCGGCGATCGCGCGCAACCCTTCGGGATCGACGAGCCGGCACAGTTGCGGCCCTTCGAGTTCGATCAGGCCTTGCCGGACAAAGCCCGAGATCGTCCGACTGACGGTATGGATGGTCAGCCCGAGATGGTCGGCGATATCGCTCCGCGTCATCGGCAGGGGAATGCTGCCGGGTGCCAACAGCCGCTTCGCCGCGATCAGCAGGAACGCCGCGACGCGTTCGTTCGCATTGCGACGGCCGAGCAGGAAAATGCACTGATTCGCGCTGTCGAGTGCCCGTTCGAGCGCCCGATTCTGGCCGAGGCTGCCGGGCTCGATATTCGGCACCGGATGCCGGGTCAGGATCGCGTTGGTGACCGCTTCGGCCGCGGCGTCGCGCGAGCCATATTCGACGCCGAACACGTCGCCCTGATAGAAAAACCCGGTCAGCTGGCGGTGCCCGTCGATATGGAAATGACAGGTCCGCACCGTGCCCGAGACGACTTCGAACCAGCAATCGCCAGGATCGCCTTGCGAAAAGATGATTTCTCCCTTGCGAAATTTCAGGATGGTGTCCTGCGGAATAGCTCCGCGCCGAACCTCTGCCGACAGACCTTGCACGCCACGTCTCCAATCTGGAATTGGTATTTGCGGCGACCCTGTTTGCGAGTCTCATCAGCCTTTGCGGTTCACGAATCCATCCGGGTAAAGACTTGGGAATTCGTGTGTATTAACGGCCTAGCAAATTCACTTACGTATTTCTCCCGGGCATTTCCGATAGATTTACGACGTAATTTCAATGAGATGGATGCGCTAACACGGAAAGCGCCGCTACATGCTTAATTAGCTTAGGTTAATTGCTAAACAGAGCGCAAAGCTATATCATTGTCGCCAGAGCAGGTGGGTTGCAGCCTATTGCCGCGCAAAAGATGCTCATCGGTCGCAAAGTGTCCACGCCTTGGGTGTCAGGGGATTGCACTGTGCATCGAAATGCTTTGAACGTCGAACCGCATTTGACCTTTCGCGAACATCAGATACTGGAATTGGTAGCGGTCGGCTGCTCGGCCAAGCAGATCGCGATCGAGATCGACATCGCGCCGCGGACCGTCGAACGGCATATCGAAAATGTGCGGCTGAAACTCAACGCCCGCAACCGGGCGCACCTGATCACGCAGGCCATGCACCTCGGCCTCCTCGTCATCGAGACGCCGTCCCCCGACGAACCGACCCTGTTCGAATTGAAAGACTGATGGTGCACCCGACTGGATTCGAACCAGTGGCCCCCAGATTAGGAATCTGATGCTCTATCCTGCTGAGCTACGGGTGCGTCGCCGCTCGTGTAGCGGCGAGGCAGGCTCAGCGTCAATCGCGACGGATCAATTGGCCGCTTCGGGGGGCACGACCGGCACGAGCAGGGGCATCGCGGCGATCCCGTCGTCGTGCAGCGCCTGCGCCTCGTCGGGCGATGCCTGGCCGTGGATCAGGCCTTCC
Source organism: Sphingopyxis sp. (assembly GCA_017745175.1). Classification (GTDB taxonomy): domain Bacteria; phylum Pseudomonadota; class Alphaproteobacteria; order Sphingomonadales; family Sphingomonadaceae; genus Sphingopyxis. Next base: position 68,124 of record JAGHZY010000023.1, read on the forward strand.
GTCACACGCCCTTCGTGCATCGCGCGTGCGGCTTGCGCGAAATCCCGCCCGACCCAGCGCGACCGCGGCAGCATTTCGGCCTGTTTCGCGGCGATATCCGCCAGCAGCTTGCGAACGAGTTCGGGGTCGGGCCTGGCGACGGCTTCGGCCGGGACCGGAACGGACGCACCCGCCGCCTGATTCGACTTGGCGCCGACACGCGGCGCCATCACGGCCTTCCTCACCTCGCTGTCGCCGCAGATCGGACAGGCGATCAGCCCGCGCGCCTGCTGGTCGGCAAAGCTCCCGCTGCTCGCGAACCACGCCTCGAACCGGTGTTCACCCGTGGCGCAGCAAAGATCGAACACGATCAAGGGTCAGGCCGTTCCCAGCAACGCGTCGAGTTCGCCCTTCGCGTCGAGCGCGGCGAGATCGTCGCTGCCACCGACATGCTTCCCGTCGATGAAGACCTGCGGCACGGTGCGGCGTCCGTTTGCGCGATCGACCATCGCCTCGAAGCCGGCGCGGTCCATTGTCACGTCGATTTCCCGAAACTCGGCGCCCTTGCCGTCCAGCAGCATCTTCGCCCGCGTGCAATAGGGGCAGAACGCCTTTGTATACACTTCAATTCTGGCCATACGGCTATCCCGTCATCCTTTCGACCTGCATATCGGAATCCAACGAAGCAAAGTCAAATATGTTGCCGGGGCCGACCGCGCCAGGGAGGACGCGCGCCCAGGTCAGCGCCGACACCCGCGCTGCGCCCGACCGCCGCAGCGTGCGCGCTGCCGCGCGCAGCGTCGCCCCACTGGCGTGGACATCGTCGATCAGCACCAGATGCCGCCCCGCCGCGCGCGTCCGCGCGCCGGGCGCGAGCGCGAACGCCCCGGCGACGGCGCGCTCGCGCTCGCGCCGTCCCTTGCCGCGCAGCGGCGCCGTCGCCTTGACCCGCATCAGCAGATGATGATCGCGCGCCGCTCCCGTCAGC
>JAGHZY010000024.1 GCA_017745175.1 Sphingopyxis sp.
AGGCCGGCTTCACCAACCAGGCCGCGACGCAGGATTATGAGGGTGGCTATCACGTCACCGAATTCTTCGGCGAGCTCAGCGTGCCCCTCCTTACCGACATGCCCTTTGCCAAGCTGCTGTCGGTCGAAGGCGCCGTCCGTCATGCGGACTACAGCCATGCCGGGCAGGCTACGTCGTGGAAGGCCGGCGCGATCTGGGAGCCGACCGACGGGCTGCGTCTCCGCGCCACGCTCGGCCGCGCGATCCGCGCCCCGAACATCTTCGAGGCGTTCCGTCCGAGCGAGGGCCAGACGACCAACGTCAACGACCCCTGTTCGCAGACCAACATCGGCAACAACCCGAACCGCGCCGCGAACTGCGCCGCGCTCGGCCGCCCGGCGGGCTTCGTTCCGCTGAACGGCGGGATCGGCGTGCCGTTCATCGTTTCGGGCAACCTCAATCTGCGTCCCGAAGTGTCGGACAGCTGGACGGCAGGCATGGTGCTTACTCCGGGCTTCCTGCCCGGCCTCCAGATTTCGGCCGACTGGTTCAACATCCAGATCGACGATGCGATCAGCTTCCTCAGCCCGCAGCAGATCGCGGAAAACTGCGTCGACCGTGCGGGCGGGCCCGATCCCGATCTCTGCTCGCTCATCACGCGCGACATGAACACGGCCAGCCCGAACTATTTCGGCATCACCGGGGGCAACAGCACCTATGTGAACACCTCGAAGCTCGAAACCTCTGGCCTCGACGCCCAGATTTTCTATGCCATGCCGGTCGGCAACGGGCGCCTTTCGGCCAATCTGGCGGTCACCTATCTGCATCGCCTGCGCACCTACACCTTCCAGGCGCGTCCCGACCTCTACACGGTGCTCGAAGGCTTCTACGGCTATCCGAAATACAAGGGCGTCGTCGGCCTGACCTATTCGACCGGCGGGCTGACCCTCGGCTGGCAGGGCCGCTACCAGTCGAGCCAGGCGCTGACCGACATCTCGCCGGGCATCAGTCGCGAACTTCTCGCGCCCGACCGCACCGGGTCGCGCTTCTATAACGACATTTCGGCGTCCTACACGCTGCCGCTGAACGGCAAGCAGGAAGCCAAATTCTCGTTCGGCGTCACCAACCTGTTCAACGAGAAGCTGCCGGTCATGGAATCGACGCAGGTGATCGACCCGTCGGGTGGCGGCTTCGACCAGTTCGGCCCCGTCGTTCGCCTGGGGCTAGAGGTGAACTTCTGATTTCGGGCTGACGATGTCGGGGCCCGCGTCGTGGACGCAGGCCCCGCATCCTTTGATACACAAACCGGATCGAGTCCGGCAGAAGGACCTCATGACCGCTGAAACCATTCGTCCTGCCCGTCAGAAAGGCTTTCTCGGTTTCGTCGAGCGTGCCGGCAATCTGTTGCCCGACCCGACGATCATCTTCATCTATCTGATCGCCGCGCTGATGATCGTCTCGGCGATCGGCGCCGCGCTGGGATGGACCGCATCGCTTCCCTATTCGGGCGCCAAGCCCCCCGAACATGCCGAACTCGCGAACGGCGTATTGACCTATCGCGCCTCCAGCCTCTTCTCAGCCGAGAATATCGCGCGGCTGTTCACCGAAATGCCGAAGACCTATGCCAGCTTCACCCCGCTCGGCATCGTCCTGACGATCATGATGGGCGTCTCGGTCGCCGAACGGTCGGGCATGTTCTTCGCGCTGATCCGCGGCTCGCTCCGCAATACCCCGCGCCGCTACATGACCCCGATCATCGCGGTCGTCGGCATGGTGTCGCACCATGCCGCCGACGCCGCCTATGTCGTGCTGATCCCGATGGCGGCGGTGCTGTTCGCCTCGGTCGGGCGCCACCCGCTCGCCGGGATCGCCGCCGCGCTCGCCGCGGTGTCGGGCGGCTATGCCGGCAATATCATGCCCGGCCAGCTCGACGTGCTGCTCTTCGGCTTCACGCAGGAGGCCGCGCGCATCGTCGAACCCGGCTGGACGATGAACCCGCTCGGCAACTGGTATTTCATCCTCGGCATCGTGGTCTTCTTTACCCCGATCGTCTGGTTCGTCACCGACCGGATTGTCGAGCCGCGCCTCGGCACCTGGAACGAAGAGGTTGACGAGGCGCTTCGCGCCGACCTCGAAAAGGGCGATCTCAGCGTCGACGAGCGCCGCGGCCTTCGCCACGCCGGCGTCGTCGCGCTGTTCGTCGCCGGCCTGTTCGCCGCGCTCTGCCTGTGGCCCGGCTATACGCCCTTCATCGACCAGAAGGCCGAGGGGCCGATCCGGCTGCAGCCGCTCTATGGATCGATCATCGCCGCGCTGTTCCTGCTCTTCCTGTTCACCGGCACGGCCTTCGGCCGCGCGACCGGGATGATCAAAAACTCGAACGACATCATCCAGATGATGCGTGAAGGCGTGAAGACGATCGCCCCCTATCTGGTCTTCGTCTTCTTCGCCGCGCACTTCGTTGCGATGTTCAACTGGTCCGGCATCGGCCCGATCGTCGCGATCACGGGCGCCGAGAAATTGCAGGGTATGGGGCTTCCCGCACCGTTGCTGCTCGTCTGCGTGCTGCTGCTGTCATCGCTGCTCGACCTGTTCATCGGGTCGGCGACCGCGAAGTGGAGCGTGCTGTCGTCGGTCGTCGTGCCGATGTTCATGCTGCTCGGCATCAGCCCCGAGATGACGACCGCCGCGTACCGGATGGGCGACAGCTACACCAACATCATGACGCCGCTGATGAGCTATTTCCCGCTCGTCCTCGTCTTTTGCCAGCGCTGGGACAAGTCGATAGGGGTCGGCTCGCTGCTCGCGCTGATGCTGCCCTATGCGCTCAGCTTCATGGCAATGGGCATCCTGATGGTCGTGTCGTGGGTCGCCTTCGATCTGCCCCTCGGCCCGCACGCGCAGGTCTTCTATCAGGTGGCGGCGCACGCCGTGCCCTGAGCGAGCGAGCCATGACGATCGAAGCGGAACATACAAGCATGTCCAATAAGCATTGGGGCCAGCCCCGCCCTGCCCCTAGCCTTCCCCTGCCGCTGCGCCAGGAGGTGCGTCCCCATGTCCGTTGACCTGACATCACTCGAAGCCGACATGACCACCTGGCGCCGGCATATCCACCGGCACCCCGAACTCGGTTTTCACGAACTGGGCACCAGCCGCTTCATTCTCGACCTGCTTGCCGGATTCGGCGTCGACGAGGTGCATACCGGGATCGGTGGCACCGGCATCGTCGCGACGATCCGCACCGGCCAGTCGGACCGTGCGATCGGCATCCGCGCCGACATCGACGCGCTGCCGATGACCGAGCTCACGGAGTCCGACCATAAATCCTGCACCCCCGGCGTGATGCACGCCTGTGGTCACGACGGGCACACCACGATGCTGCTCGGCGCCGCAAAACAGCTTGCTGCAACGCGCAATTTCGACGGCGCGGTGCATCTGATCTTTCAGCCCGCCGAAGAATCGCTCGGCTATCAGGGGCCCGACGGCGATCCCGACGGCGGCGCCAGCGCAATGATCCGCGACGGGCTGTTCGAGCGGTTCCCGATGGACGCGATCTTCGGCATCCACAACCGCCCCGGCATCGCCGCGGGCAAGATCGCAGGGCGCGCGGGGGCGCTCTATGCGGCTGCCGACAAGTTCGAAATCGTCGTGTCGGGCAAGGGCGGCCACGCCGCGCGGCCGCACCTCACCATCGACCCCGTGCTGGTCGCGGCACATATCATCGTTGCGGTACAGAGTGTCGTCGCGCGCAACGCTGATCCGATGGACGCCGTCGTCGTGTCGATCTGCAAGGTCGAAGCGGGCACCGCCTTCAACATCATCGCCGACGAGGCGCGCATGGGCGGCACCGTCCGCACGCTCTCGAAGGCGAGCCAGGATGCGACTGAACGGCGGTTGCGCGAGATCGTGACGGGGGTTGCGGCGTCCTTCGGCGCCACCGCCGAAATGCACTACGAACGCGGCTACCCTGCCCTGCACAATCCCGCCGATCTCTATGCGCGCGTGCGCGACATCGCGATCAGCGTCGTCGGCGCCGACCGCTTCGTCGACCTCGACGTACCCGGCATGGGGGGCGAGGATTTCGCCCGCTATCTCGACGTCGTTCCTGGCTGCTTCCTGCTGCTCGGCAATGGCGACGAAGGGCCGGGGTCGGTGATGCTCCACAATTCGCACTACGCCTATGACGACAGCATTTCGCCGACGGGTGCGGCGCTGTGGGTCGCCTTGGCCGAGGCATTCCTGCCGAAATAGACTGTCCGGGGAGGTTTTTCCGATGCGCCGTTCGACTGCCGCCCTGCTCTGGAGCTCCGCCGCCTTGCTGGTCGCGGCCTCGCCCGCCGCGCTGGCGCAGGGGAGCGCGGCGGAAAAGGTCGCCATCTATCGCGACAGCTTCGGCGTCCCGCATGTCGAGGGCGAAACATCCGACGCGGTGATGTTCGGCGCGGGCTATGCGATCGCACACGACCGCCTCGCCGCGATGGAACTTGCTCGCCACAACACGCAGGGCCGCCGCGCCGAACTGGTGGGTGCGTCAGCGCTCGACACCGACAAGATGATGCGCGGCCGCAAGCTGTCCGATGCCGAATTGATGACGCGCTATCGCGCGCTCGCGCCCGAGCATCAGAAGATGATCCGCGGCATGGTCAACGGCATCAACAAGCGCATCGACGAGGTGAACGCCGACCCCGAAAATCTGACCCCGCTCGAATTCATCCGCTGGGGGATCAAGCCGACGCGCTGGACACTCACCGAATATCTGGCGCTGATCGCTGCCGCGCCGCTCGGCCGCGACACTTACGAGATCCGCAATCTGGAATTTCTGAAGGCGATGACCGACCGCTATGGTCCGGAGAAGGCCTGGCAGATCTTCAACGATGTCGTGCCGATCTCCGACCCCGATTCCCCGACGACGATCCCGGCGGGCGACGACCGCGCGCCGCCGCGCCCGGTGCCCGTTCCGGTCCAGTCCGCAGCCCAGCTACCCAAAGGCCGCGATATCGCCGCGGCCGCCGGACAGACCGCGCCGCTGCTGCCCGTCAAGGGCGCGAGCCGCTGTCTGGTGATCGGCCCCCAGAAATCGGCAAGCGGTAATGTCCTGATGCTGGAGGCGACCGCCGACGGCCCCGAAATCCATCTGCACGGCGGCGGCTTCGACAATGCGGGCTTCGGTTCGACCGGCTGGGGCGTGCCGACGATGGGGCGCGGTGCTCAGCATGGCTGGCTGCTCGTGTCGGGGAGCAGCGAGGCCGGCACGACCTTCGCCGAAAAGCTCAATCCGAAGAACCGCCACGAATATTGGTACAAGGGCGCATGGAAGAAGATGGAGCACCGGACCGAGACCTTCCGGGTCAAGGATGCGGCGCCCGTCACCCACGATGTCGCGTGGACGATCCACGGTCCCGTGATCGCGTGGGATGTCGATAACGGCACCGCTTACGCACAGCAGATGGGCGTCCACGGGCGCGAACTCGACACATGGATCGCTTTTGCCGAAATGGGCCGCGCAAAAAGCCTTGCCGAATTCAAGGAAAAGGGCGTCGACCGGCTCGGCTGGAATCTCGGCGCCTGCTATGGCGGCGAGGACGGCACGATCGCCTATTTCGAGGCGGGCGCGCTGCCGAAGAAAGCGGCCGGCGTCGACCCGCGCCTGCCGACGCCGGGGACCGGCGAATATGACTGGACCGGCTTTCTGACCCCCGCCGAAAAGCCGCAGATGATCAATCCCGGGCAGCAATATTTCATGTCGTGGAACAGCAAGGCGACGGGCTGGTCGCAGGAAGGCGACAACGCCCGGATCGGCGCGACCTTCCGCACCTGGCTCGGCGACCGGCTCGCGAAGAACGGCCAGTCGCTGACCCTGCTCGATATGCGCGAGTTCAATGGCAAGATTTTCAACGCGCTGGGCGCGGTCGACCGCAATCAGGCCGCACCGGACTTTTTCGCGCCCTTCATCCGCAAGGCGATCGAGACGAGCGACGACGCCGAGGTCAAGCGTGCGGGCGAATATATGCTGGGCTTCGACGGCCTGTACCGCGACCGCGACAACGACCAGCGCTACGACAACCCCGGCCTCACCCTCTATCGAACATGGTTGCAGGTCGCGCCGCGGATGATCTTCGGCGACGATATGGGCGAATGGTGGCACAAGATCGATGCCGACCGTTACCTGACCTATCAGTCGAGCCTGCTGCTCCGCGCCTTTCAGGGTGGTACGGCGGGAGCGCCGCTGGCGGTCGACTATTTCGGCGGGCGCGACCGGACCGCAGTGACGATCGACACGATCAAGGCGACGCTGGCCGAGGTCAGGGCGCGCTTTCCCGGCAAGGATATGGCCGAGTGGAAGCAGCCGATCTTCTGGAAATATTTCGACGCCTCGCTCGAAACGCCCGACCGCCCGCAAATGGCCGAGGATTATCCCGAGCATCGCCTGTCGGCGGTCCTCCGCCTCGGCCCGACGATGGCGCCCCACAATGGCGGCGAAAGCTGGGTCGGGCTGATGGAGATCGCCCGCAACCGGCGCGCGCTCTATTCGGTGATCGACGCAGGCGGGCAGAATCTGTTCATCGACCCCAAGGGTCGGGGCAATCCGAACCTTGCCGACCAGACGATGATGCACGAGACCAACGAGCTCAAGAAGATCGAACTCGCGCCCGAACAGTTTCGCAAGAATGCGGTATCGAGCATGACGATCGAGTATCGGCCGGTCGGCCGCTAGAACGACACGGAACCGGGCATGGCACCGATCGGCGAAACCGCAGGCACCGATCCGGTTTCCCCCGACGCGATCGGCAGCTATTGGCTCGCGAGCTGCGACGACGACCTGACGCCGCGCCCGGCGCTGACAAGCGACGAGACGGTGGACGTCGCTATATTGGGCGGCGGCTTTTCGGGGCTGTGGACCGCATGGTTCCTGTTGCAAGCCGACCCGGCGCTTTCGATCGCGATCGTCGAGCGGCAGATCTGCGGCTTCGGCGCGTCGGGTCGCAACGGCGGCTGGTGCTCGCCGCGCTTTCCGATCAACCCCGCCGCACTCACCCGCCGTTTCGGCGCCCGCACCGCCCGCGCGATGCTGTTCGCACAGCAGGCGATGGTCGACGAGGTCGGGCGCATCTGCGCACAGGAAGGCATCGACGCGCATTTCAATCCGGTCGGCGTCCTCACCCTCGCCCGCAGCGCCAGCCAGATCCCCTCGCTCCGGCAATCATATGACGCCTATGCAAGGCTCGGCATGGCCGATGCCTGCGAGTTGCTCGACGCCGGACAGGCGCGTGAGGCGGTGCATGCGACCGAAGTCCAAGGAGCGCTGCGCCTGCGCGTCGGCGGCACCATCCACCCCGGCCGGCTGGTGCGCGGGCTGGCGCGTGCGCTCGAACGGCGCGGCGTACGCATCTATGAGGGGACCGAGGTGCTGCAAACGAGCGCCGGGATGCAGCCCGCGCTCGTCACTACCGGAGGCACATTATGTGCGCGGCGCGCGGTCCTGCTCGCCGGCGAGGCATTTCTGACCAGCCTCCCCGATTATCGCCGCCAGCTGATCCCGATGGCCTCGACGATCATGCTCACCGCGCCGCTGACCGCCGACCGGTGGGACCAGGTCGGCTGGGCCGGCGGCGAATGCCTCAGCTCCTATGTCCACACGACCAATTACCTGACGCGCACCGCCGACGGACGCATCCTGTTCGGCAGCCGCGGCGCGCCCTATCGCTACGCCTCCGACATGAGCGAGACCGCGCTGCGCGAGAATGCCAATTTCGGCTGGATCCGCGACCGGCTGCTCGAATGGTGGCCATCGCTCGAGGGCGTCGAGTTCACGCATCAATGGGCGGGCTATCTGGGCGTTCCGCGCGACTGGCTGCCGACGGTGCATTTCGACAGCAACCGGCGGATCGGTCACGCTTATGGTTATACGGGGCATGGTGTCATCACCAGCGCGATCTCGGCGCGCGCGCTCGCCGGGCTGGTCACCGGCGCCGCGCCCGATCCGCACGCGCCCTATCTGCGCCGGCAGGCCCCGAGCTGGGAGGTCGAGCCGCTGCGTTGGGCGGGCATCCGCTATGTCCAGAATGCCTTTCTGCGAATGGATCTTGCCGAGACCGCCGGAAAGACGCCGCCGCTCGACGCCCCGCTCGCGACCTTTCTGGGCGAGCCCTGAGCAGGTAAGCTGCGGCGGGCCTTATTTCCCCGCCGTCGTGCCGCCGGACGCCTTGAACGCCTGCTCCAGCCCCGGGACGAACACCGCCCCCGCCTTCAGCTCGACCCGCGATCCGGCAAGATCGTTGCCATAGGGTTCGGCCGGCCCGCCGAGGCATTTCGAGAGGAAATGTTCGGCAATCGCGGCGAAGGAGATGTTCGTCGCATCCTTCGCATAGACATGCCCCTCGTCGGGGTAGAAAGCATAGGTGACGGGCTTGCCGCGTGCCTTCATCGCATCGACGATCTCCTGCGACTGGTCGGGAAAGATGCGCGGATCGTTCGCGCCATTGGTGACGAGCAGCGGCTTGGTGATCGCATCGACGCGCGCGATCGGCGAGCGCCGCATCAGGTCGGCGGCGCCTTCCCTGGTCGAGGGGTCGCCGACGCGGTTGACGAATTGCGGGCGCTGCCAGGTCCACCAGTCGGGCATGAAGGCAACCTGTTTTACCAGATTGCTTGGCCCCGCCAGATCGACACCGCATTGGAAGGTGTCGGGGGTAAAGCTCAATGATACGAGCGTCGAATAGCCCCCGTAAGAGAGCCCCATTACTGCGACCCGATCCTTTGTCGTCACGCCCTTGTCGATCGCCCATTGCACGCCATCGAGCAGATCGTCGTGCATCGTTTCGGACCATTTTCGGTCGCCCTTCGACATGAAATCGCTGCCGAAGCCGCCCGATGCACGAAAATTTACCGACAGTACGGCATAGCCGCGGTCGGCGAGCCAAGCATGCTGCGGATCAAAGGCCAAATCGTCGCGCAGCCACGGCCCGCCATGGACGAGCAACACCAGCGGCACCGGCTTCACCGGCATGCCATTCGCACCCAGCTTCGCCCCGGTCGGCAGCGTCAGATAGCTCGGCAGGCTGAGGCCGTCGCGCGAGGCGATAGCGACCGGCAAGCGGCGCGCCAGTGCGCGTGTTTCCAGATCGGGCCGCGTCGAGAGCAACGGCACGAGCGTACGCTCCTTGCGGTTCCACCAGCTATAGCGGTCGGGGCGGTTCGGCACCGTTTCGAGCAGTAGCCAGCGTGCGCTGTCGGGGGTTTGCCCGACGATCTTGAACGGCCCGGCAACCGCCGCCCCCAGCGCAGCGAACTCGGCGCGCGCGGCGTCCGAGCGCACCGTCCACTCGCTCACCAGCGGGTCCTCGCGCGTCGCGAGCAGCGCCCCGCTCTCCTCGTCGAGCAGGGGCTCGACGATATCGGCGCGCACCGCAGCAGCGAGCAGGGTCTTCTTGCCGGTCGCCAGATCGACCGAGACAAGGTTCGCCTTGTCGCCATCGCGGCTGTCGAGCATCGCGATCTGGCCCTTGGCGTCGAGGCCGAAGACCTTGGAATTGCGGAGCGAGGCGAGCGGGATCGTCATGAACTCGCTGGGGCCCGCCGGGTCGAGCCGGAAGTAGGTCGACGATCCGTCGGCATTGCCGCGAACGCCCATGCGGATGTTGAAATCGGGGTCGGCGACGACATCGATATAGTTCGGCGTGTTGCGGAACACTTCGGTCCGCCGCCCGGTAGCAAGATCGATGCGATAGATATCGCGGTAGCGCCTGTCGCGAATGTTCATGCCGACGAGTATCTCGCCCGGGCGCTTCTTCGACACCTTGACGATCTTCGTCTGCACTGCGGGATCGTCGGTCGCGTTGATGACGGTCTGCTTTGCGGGATCGGCGATCCAGAGCTGGTTATGCTCCTCGCCCCCGACGTCCTTCTGGATCAGGATGAAGCGCCCGTCGGCGCTCCACTGGAACGCATCGGGCGGGCGGTTGTCGAAGCGGGTGACGGGCTTCGCCGCCGCCGGATCGTCGATCGGCGCCACCCAGACGTTGAGGACGCCGTTCAGCGGGTGGAGAAAGGCGAGCTGCTTTCCGTCGGGGCTGATCTGCAATTCGGAATAGGTCGGCGAGCGGAAGAGCAGGTCGCGCGGGACCAGCGTCGATACCGCCGCCTCCGCGGCAAGCTTCGCCGACGCGCCGGGAATCATGACCGCGCAGATCGCAGCGGCCGTCCAGACCAAAACGCGCGCGTTGCGGCGCGGCAGCGGCCGGCGCAGGATGTTCGAACCCATCTTCTCTCACTCCCTGAAACCGCGCGCGCCGTCCTATTTTCAGGCTCCGGACGAACGGGGCATTTCCCTCGACCAGCACAGACTGCCAATCGCCGCGCGCCGGGGCCAATGCAGAATATGGATCAAACCATGCATGACGGGAAGGCTGGGCGATCGCGCGCGATCGGTTACAAGGGCCGCAGAAGCCGGAGGGGTTTGCACGATGGAAATGGCTTGGCTGGAGGATTTCGGCGCGCTGATCCGTGCGGGCAATTTCTCGCGCGCCGCGGCGGTGCGCTGCGTGACGCAGCCAGCGTTCAGCCGCCGCATCCGCTCGCTCGAGGATTGGCTGGGAGTCGAACTCGTCGACCGCAGCACGCACCAGATGATCCTGACCCCCGCCGGCAAGCGCTTCGCCGCGATCGCCGAAACGGTACTGCGCGACATCGAACATGGGCGGCGCGAGGTGCAGGAGATTGCAGGCACCTCGGCCTCGACCGTAAAGATTCTCGTCACCCATGCGCTAGCCCTGAACTTCTTTCCGCAATGGCTCGCCCAGCTTCAGGCGATGATGGACACCGCGATCCCGATCCAGCTCAACGCCGACAATATGGGGGCGTCCGAGCAGATCATGCTCAACGGCAAGGCGCATTTCTGCCTCTGCTATTTCCACGCCGGCGCCCCATCGGTTCTCGACGGTGCAGGCTTTCAGTCGATTTCGCTCGGCGCCGATGCATTGGTGCCGGTCAGCGCGCCTCGCGACGACAGCGCCGCGCCGCTCCACCCGCTCGTCGGAGAAGGTGGCGGCCCGGTCAGCCTGCTCGCCTATGGCGCGGAATCGGGCATGGACCGCATCGTGTCGGCGATGCTCGGCGCCAGCGCGACGCCGATCAGCTTCACGCCGGTCTTCACCTCGCACACGCTGGTACTCGCACGCATGGCCAAGGATGGCCGGGGGCTGGCCTGGCTCCCGCTCAGCATCATCGCCGACGACCTTGCCAAGGGCGCGCTGGTCCGCGCCGGCGACGAGCGCTGGGATATCCCCGTCGATGTTCGCCTCTATCGGCCGCGCGGCCGGCAATCGCCCTCGGCCGAAACCTTCTGGCGGCTCGCGGCGGCGTAGGCGCGCGGTGATGGCCGGCGCGCCAGCATGCTTACGCAGCGGCATAAAACTATCAGCAACAGGCATTGGCCGATGCCGTCCCCTCCCTGTTAGTCGCGGTCCGACACAAGGGCGCCGCCCGGATCCGGGTGCCCGGTCCCCGGCCGACGAAACGGGATTTGGAGCTCAGCCTATGAAACAGATTGTTCCGGTCGAAGCCGTCGTCTTCGACCTTCTGACGGCCCTGCTCGACTCCTGGTCGCTCTGGAACGGCGCTGCGGGATCGGCCGCCGACGGGCTCCGCTGGCGCCGCGCCTATCTGACGCTGACCTATGGCTGCGGCGCCTATCGCCCCTATGAGGATCTGGTGCGCGAGGCGGCCGTCGGGGCGGGCATATCGCCCGCCGCTGCCGATGCGCTGACCGCGCACTGGAACACGCTCCAGCCCTGGCCCGAAGTCCCGCGCGTGCTCGGCGCGCTCAGTGCGCGCGGCATCCGGCTCGGCGTCGTCACCAACTGCTCGACCACGCTCGGGCGACAGGCCGCCGATCGCGTCGGCGTTCCCTTCTCGGTCGTCGTCACCTCCGAGGAGACCGGCTATTACAAGCCGCATCCGCAGCCGTATCGCGCGGCGCTCGACCGGCTGGGTGCCGATCCCGCGCGCTCATTATTCGTGGCGGGGTCGCCCGCCGATATTCCGGGCGCGGCGGGTGTCGGCATGCCCGTTTTCTGGCACAACCGGGCGGGGCTGCCGTTCGTCGCCGATACGGCCCGGCCCCTGTTGATCGCGGATACGCTCGATCCGCTGACGGAGCTGGTATGATGGGGCAGCCAAATATGTTCGACGGGTTGGATACCCCGCGGCTGATCCTGGACGCCGCACGGCTCGAGCGCAACGCAGAGCGGATGCGCGTGCGCTGCGCCGATCTCGGCGTCACGCTCCGTCCGCACCTCAAGACGGCAAAGTCGGCCGACGTCGCGCGCGTTGCCGCTGGCGGCGAACAGGGACCGATCACGGTTTCGACGCTCGCCGAGGCCGAATATTTCGCTGCCGCCGGCTGGCGCGACATCCTCTATTCGACCGCGATCGCGCCCGCGAAGCTTGCGCGCGCCGACCGCATCCAGCGCGAAACGGGCGCGCGGCTGCTGTTCGTCGTCGACGACAAGGATGCGGCCGCGCTGATCGGACAGGCGGCCGGTGCCCTCGATGCGCGTTTCGGCGTGCTGATCGAGGTCGACTGCGGCGAGCATCGCAGCGGCGTCGGACCCGCATCGCCCGCGCTGCTCGCGATCGCCGATGCCATCGCCGGCGCTGCCCCGTATCTCGAACTGATGGGCATCCTGTCACACGCGGGCCATTCCTATGCCTTTGCCGAGCCCGAACCCGTCCGGGCGCTGGCCGAGGTCGAACGCCTCGCCGCCGTGTCGTCGGCCGGTTATCTGCGCGAACGCGGCCACCCCTGTCCCATCGTCAGCATCGGTTCGACGCCCACCGTCCTCTTCGCCGGACATCTGGAGGGCGTGACCGAGGTCCGCGCCGGCATCTATCTGTTCCACGATCTTGCGCAGCTCTCGCGCGGCGTCTGCGCGCGGCAAGATATCGCCGTCTCGGTGCTCGCGACGGTGATCGGGCACCAGCATAATGGCCCCAGCCTGATCCTCGACGCCGGTGCGCTCGCGCTGTCGAAGGACGTCGGCGCCAACCGCTTCATGCCCGAGGCGGGCTATGGCCTCGTCTGCGATGCGGCGACGCTCGAACCGCTCGGCTCGCTTGCGGTCACCCTCGTGCATCAGGAACATGGCAATGCACCCGTTCCCGACGAAAGCTGGTTCGACCGCTTGCCGATCGGCAGCCTCGTCCGCATCCTGCCGAACCATGCCTGTCTGACCTGCGCCGCCTACGCGTCTTACGACGTGCTGCGGGACGGAAAGATCGTTGCGCAATGGCCGCGTACCGGCGGCTGGTGATATAATCCGGAGAGCGAAGATGATCCAGAAGCTGACCGAAATCCGCTGCGCCGACGCTCCGCCGCCGGGCGGCCATTATGCGCAGGCCGTTCTTCACCGCGATACGCTCTATGTGTCGGGTCAACTCGGCGTGACCGGAGATACGCCCGATGCTGAGCTCGTGTCGATCGCCGATCAGGTGGCCTTTGCGCTCAGTAACATCGAGGCGATCGCCCACGTCGTCGGCGCAGCGAAGGAAGATGTCATCCGCTGCACCATCTACGTCCCCAACGTCGAGCACTGGGGAGACGTCAACCGCGCCTACGCCGCCTTCTTCGACACCCACCGCCCCGCTCGCTCGATAGTCCCGAGCGGCTCGCTCCACTACGGCGCGCTGGTCGAGATCGAGGCAGTGGTCGCTGTAAGCTGACCGCGGGCTTCGCCGGAATCCTCCAGGATCGATGCTGATTGTTCGCTAACAACGGCACGAAGCTGAGGAGCAGGCAGAACTGCAGCTAGCGGGCGCCGTTCATCTGACAGATCACGACCCGGAGTTTGGTTGCAGGCGCCCTCCGCCGATACGGCGGACGAGCGTGCCGACGATTATGACGAGGTGCAGGCGGTGAACCTGCGCGGGATCTGGGCCCGTATGAAACACGAGCTCAAGCAGATGCGCGAGCAGGGTTCGGGCGCGATCGTCAATTGCTCCTCGCTGGGCGGCCTCGTCGGCCTGCCGCAGCGCGGTGCCTATCGCGTCTGCTCAATGTGCGGCTGATGATGCAAGGATCGGAAACCTGCAACGCGAGCGTTTGCTCGCGTCCCAACATTAAAGGCCGATTTTCGGCAGGCGGCTTTTGACGCGAAAATGGCGAAAGCGCACGCCGGACGAATCTCGCGATCGATGATGAAGACGACCGGAAATGACCCTGGGGTCATCAGATCGGCCTGCCTGGGGCTACGTAACCTTCACCCGGTCTGATCCTCGCTACGCATCGAGAACTGACCGGATGACCTGCCGAAAGACAATCGGCCCGTTCGCGGTTGCGAGGATGCGCTCGACTTGTCCGACCACGGCAAGAGCCGCGACGATGCGCGCTTCGGCGTGCCCCGGCTCAAACGTGGGGGATGCGGCCTGTAGCGACGCGACCAGCCGCGCCACCACATCGCTGCGCAAATGCTCGAGCCGGGCCTTGCCCATCGCATCCATGTCGCCAACCCCATTTTGCAGGAGGGCGACGATCGGACCCTCGATCAAGGCATGGTCGGCAAGGACATCGGCCATGCGCCGCGCGGCCGGCGGCCCTTCGTCCGATGCGATTGCGGCCTCGACCGCCGCGACGGCCTGTGCTGCCGCCGCTTCCAACAGCGCCAGCAGCAATTCGGTCTTGCCGCCGAAATAGCGATAGATTCCCGGGCCGCTGATGCCCGACGCGGCGGCGATCGCGTCGATGCTGGCGCCGGCATAGCCGTGACGCTGGAACATGTCGGCGGCCGCGGCGAGTATTTTCTCTCGCCGCTCCGCAGGGGCCATCCGCACCCGGCGTCGCTGCTGCATCTTGTCGCTGCCTTCGGCCATCATTCGTCCCTAGCGCTCCTCAAAATGAAATGCTAGTAAACGATCGTTCATTAACAAGAGGATTGATATGTCTGAGCGTCCCTTGGCCGACCCGGCCTGCTTCGATCCCGATCATTTTGCCGCCCACGGCTATCCGCACGACGTGTGGAGCCGCATGCGGGAGGATCAGCCGATCGCTTGGCATGACGACGGAATTCGCGAGCCCTTCTGGGCGATTACGCGCTACGCCGATATCACGTCGATCGGGAAGGACAGCGACAGCTTCATCAGCAGTCCGGGCGTCACGATATTGCGCAAGGACCAGATGGATCAAGGCGGCGCGCCGCGCGTGCCGCTGATGCTGACGATGGATCCGCCCGAACATCACAAGAACCGCATGATCCTTCGCGAACGGTTCAAACCGAGCGTCATGCGCGCGCTCGAAGAGCATATCATCACACGGTGCCGCGAAATTGCGGACGATGTTGCCACCGCGCGCATCGCCGTTGCCGCGGGGGCGAGCGACCGGATCGATTTTGTCGAAGCGATCGCCATGCGATTGCCGTTGGATGTCATCCTCGAACTGCTGGGCGTCCCGACCGACGACCGCGACCAGATGTATTTGTGGAGCAACGCCGTCATCGGCAGCGAGGATCCCGAATATGGCAGCGTCGAGCTGCCCCGCGATGCGATCCTCGCCGCGCAGCAGGCGATGTTCGGCTATTTTGCGCGCTTCATCGCCGAGCGCCGCCTGTCCCCGCGCGAAGATCTGGTCAGCCTGCTCGTCGAAGCGCGGATTGACGGCGAGCCGCTGAGCGACATCGAAATCCTTGGCTTCTGCTTCCTCCTCGCGATCGCGGGCAACGAGACGACGCGTAATGCGACCAGCGGCGCGATGCTCGCGTTGATCGAGCATCCCGAAGCGCGCGCGGCGCTGACCGCCGACACCTCCACCATGGCCCCGGCCGTGGAAGAGTTGCTGCGCTGGGTCACGCCGATCGTATATATGGCGCGCACCGCGACGCGCGACATCGACATCGCCGGGCAGACCGTGCGCACCGGAGAAAAGGTGGTTCTCTTCTATCCGTCGGCAAATCGCGACGCTGGCATGTTCGAAAACCCCTTTTCGCTCGACCTGTCGCGCAAGCCGAACCGTCATCTCACCTTCGGCTTCGGACGGCACAGCTGCCTTGGCAATGAACTGGCACGGATCGAACTGCGCGCGGTGCTGAGCGAGATATTGACCCGCTTTCCCAAGCTCGAACTCGCTGGTCCGGTAAGCCGGCTGCGATCGAATTTCGTCGGCGGCATCAAACATATGCCGATTCGCCTGGACGCTTAGGACTCGACAATCACCCATTCTTCCATCTAATTAATGATTATAATGATGGAGAGAATGTGCGAGGGCTTTCGACTTTCCTTCCGGCCGCAGCTTTGGGCCTGCTGACCGCGATCGTCGGTGCCGCTTTGCTATGGTGGGGAGCGCAACTCGCGCTTCTCGGTGGCTCGCCCTATTATGGCGCGGCCGGCACGCTGCTGCTGCCCGCCGGATTGCTGCTCATCGCACGGCGGCGGCTCGGTTACTGGCTCTACCTTGGCGCGGTGCTGGGAACGATCCTCTGGGCGATGTGGGAAGTCGGCGCCGACCGCTGGGGCCTTGTGGCGCGATTGCTCGCCCCCCTGCTCCTGTTGCTGGCGCTGACATGCATCGCCCCCTTGCTGCGCCCCGCGGCCCTCGAAAAAGGACGTGTGACCACGCACCTCCTCCTTGGCTTTGCAGCGGCGCAGATATTGATGCTCGGCGCTGGCTGGACCCTGCTTCGCGACATTGCCCCCGACGCGGCAGGCTCGCCCGCACCGGTCACAGCGGCTGCGCGGGCGGATTGGCCGCATTATGGCGGAGACTGGCGCGGCGACCATTATACGCCGCTTGGACAAATCACGCCCGCCAATGCGCCGCGCCTGGAAAGGGCATGGACCTACCGCGTCGGCGGGCTGGACGATCTGGGAAGCAACAGCCGGTTCACGGCCAGCCCGATCGCCATCGGCGAAACGCTCTATCTATGCGACCCGCGCAACATCATCGTGGCGCTGGACGCAGCGATCGGGCGCGAGCGTTGGCGCCACGACCCCAAGGTCGATGCGTCCAAGGCATTTTCCATCGTTTGCCGCGGAGTCTCCTATCACCGTTCGGCAGTCCCGCGGGAGTGCGCCGAGCGCATATTGGAAACGACCCTCGACGCGCGGCTGATTGCCGTCGATGCCCGCACCGGAGCGCCCTGCCGTAGCTTCGGGCAAGACGGCGCGGTCGACCTTGTCGCCAACGTCCAGCCGAGGTTCGACGGCTATTATTACGTCACCTCGCCGCCAACGATCGTCGGCGATCTTGCGATATTGGGCGGCTATGTCATCGACAATCAGCGGCTCGATCCCGCTCGCAGCGTCATTCGCGCCTTTGATGTGCGCACCGGGGCATTGCGCTGGGCATGGGATGCGGGTGCAGCCGGACAGCAGCGTCCTGGCACCCTGTTTTCGGCGGGCAATCCCAACGCCTGGACGGCGTTCAGCGCCGACGCCGATCTGGGTATGGTCTATGTCCCGACCGGCAACAGTTCGCCCGATTTTTTCGGGGGACTACGAACCGCGGCGGCCGAGCGTTTCGGGACATCGATCGTGGCGCTGGACGTATCGACGGGTGCGGTGCGCTGGTCCTTCCAGACGGTCCATCACGATCTGTGGGATTACGACATGCCGGCGCAGCCGGCGCTGATCGACATCCGGCACGGCGGTGTCATGGTGCGTGCGCTGGTCGCCGCGGGGAAAACCGGGCAGATATTCCTGCTCGATCGCCTGACCGGAAAACCGGTCAGCCGGGTCGAGGAACGGGCGGTGCCACCTTCGCCAATTCCCGAAGAACGCGCGGCGCACACCCAGCCCTATTCAATCGCCCTTCCCTCCTTTACTCCAGCGCGGATCGAGGAACGCCATCTGTGGGGGGCGACGCCGCTCGACCAATTGCTGTGCCGCATTCAGTTCCGCAAGCTGCGTTATGCGGGCGACTATACGCCGCCGTCGGTCGCCCCTTGGCTTTTTTCTCCCGGCACGTTTGGCGCCATCAACTGGGGCGGCGTTGCGATTGACCGCAGCCGTGAAATCCTGTTCGTCAACGCGTCGAACATGCCCTTCACAGGCTCGCTGGTGCCCCGCGCCCGCGCCGATGCGGAAGGCGCCGGGCCATTCGAGGCGGGCAGCGCGAAGCGACCGGCGGAAGGACAGCCGATGCCGCCCATGGCGATGGATGGCACGCCTTACGCCTTGCGACTGTCACCCTTCCTGTCGCCGCTCTATTTCCCCTGCATCGCTCCGCCATGGGGCGAGATCGCCGCCATTGACCTGCCGACCGGAAAGCCGTTGTGGCGCCGGCCTTTCGGCACCACCAAAGGCTTGGCGCCGCTGGGGCTCGCGCTTCCGACCGGCATCTTCAACCTGGGCGGGGCAGTCAGCACCCGAAGCGGCGTGACCTTCATCGGCGCCGCCGCGGACGGTTATTTCCGGGCGATCGAAACCGCGACGGGACGGGAACTTTGGCGCGACGCGCTACCCGCCGGCGGGCAAGCAACCCCGGTGAGCTATGCCACCGGCGACGGCCGGCAAATGGTCGCCATCGTCGCCGGCGGCCACGGCTCGCTTCGAACCAAACGCGGCGACTATGTCGTCGCCTACGCCTTGCCACGCGCGCAAATCAGGGAGACGGCGCCATGACCGACTGGAACAGCCTTTACGCGACCCGCATGGACGGAGTGATCGCATCGGACATTCGCGAACGCATGAAGCTGCTCGACGCCAGCCAGCTCATCCACCTGGGCGGCGGCCTGCCCGATCCCGATATCTTTCCCTATCGTGCGCTGTCGGACGCGTCCGCGGCGATCTGGGCGGATGCGACGTTGGCCCGGACCGCGCTGCAATATGCGCCGAGCGAGGGATATGCCCCGTTACGGGCCTGGATCGCGGCGCGGATGGCGCGCGATGGCGCGCCCTGCACGATCGACAATATCATGATCACCAACGGGTCGCAGCAGGGCCTCGACTTTATCGCCAAGCTGCTGCTGTCACCCGGCGACAAGGCGATGGTCGAGATACCGTCCTTCATCGGCGCCCTGAGGGCCTTCGATGCCTATCAGCCCGACTATATGGCGTTGCCGCAGGATAGCCGCGATTGGCAAGCGGATCGGCTGAGCGGCGCGAAATTCTGTTACGTCGGTCCCGATTTCCGCAACCCTACCGGCACCACCATGACCCTCGCCGAACGCGAGGCCCTACTCGATCTGGCAGAGGAGACCGGCATGGCGCTGGTCGAGGACGGCTGTTATCAAGCGCTGCGCTATGACGGCGAACCGATTTCCTCCCTGCTCGCGCTCGCGGTCCGGCGCCATGGTGATATCAACCGCGTGCCGGTTTTGCACACCGGCACCTTTTCCAAGACCGTCGCCCCCTCGCTGCGCGTCGGCTGGGTGGCCGGACCTGCCGATGTGATCCGCAAGCTTGTCCTGATCAAGCAAGCCAGCGACCTGGCGACCAGCGCCTTCAACCAGATGCTATTGCTCCGGGTGGTCGAGCAGGGCCTGGACGCAGCGGTCGCGCTGGGATGCCGGACCTATCGCGAGCGGCGCGATTCGATGCTTGAGGCGCTGCGCGAGGCGATGCCCGAACGGGTAGGCTGGACGCGCCCCGACGGCGGCCTGTACATCTGGGTCGAGTTGCCCGAGGATATCGACGCTAGCTTGTTCGCGCAGCGGGCGCTCGCGGAGCATTCGGTCTCGATCATAGCGGGCGCAGCCTTTTTCCCTGCCGGCACCCAAGACATGCCCGGTTACAGGAACAGCTTTCGCCTGAGCTTTTCGATGATCGATGCCCAGCGCGCCCGCGAAGGGATCTTGCGGATCGGCGACCTCGCCCGGCAGATGATGCCGAGCGCGAAATCCCGTCAGTCGGTGGCGGCGGTCACCACAACTTCCAGCGCATAGGCCGGCGACGCCAGCACCACCTGCATACTTGTCCGTGTCGGGGTGCACCCCGGGACGATCCACGCGTCCCACGCCGCGTTGAATTCGGGCATGATGGCAAAGTCCGACAACAGGATCGTCGCGGTCAGGAGACGGGAGCGATCGCTTCTCGCCTCCTGCAGCAAATCGTCGATCCGCGTGAGCACTTCGCGAACCTGATCGGCAACCGGGCCGCCGCGATGGTCGATCGCCACCTGGCCCGACAGGGAAACGACACCGCCGTACACGACGGCGCCGCTCATGCGAGGATTGACGGCGATCCGCGTAATGTTCTGCACCTCTCGTACGTCTCCTAAAAGGAATAGCGCAGCGAGACGCCGTACATGCGCGGCTCGTTGTAGATGCGCTGGTTGATACCCAGACCCGAGTTGATCAACGACGCACCGCCAACCTTGTAGGTCGTGTTGGTCAGGTTGGTGACGTAAAAGGTTATGTCGAGCCCGCTTCCGAACGCTTCCTTCCAGTCGAGGTTGACGTCGATCGTATCGGTGGGGCCTTCGATGCTCTCTCCATCGGGGACGTTCGAACCGTCGGGCCGGGTGATGAACGGCACGAGCCCCAGGATGACCAAGCTTTTGTACGCCCAGTTCGCCGACAGCGCGACGTCACCGACGCTCGGTGGCAGCGGCAGCGTCCAGCTTGCATTGACGTTGAGCTTGTGACGCGGGGTGAAGGGAAATATCCGCCCGCCCTGGAGCGTGGGCTGGTTTGTCACCGGGTCGCGGCGTGAATAATCAAGAAATTCACCGTATTTCGCATTGGTGTAGGCATAGGCAACAATCAGGTTCAAGGCGCGCGTCGGCGCCACCGTCACCTCTGCCTCGACACCCTTGATCGTCGCGGACGCCGCGTTGACGAGCGCGCTGACCGTCTGCGTGCCGACGGCAAAGGTCTGGTTGAGCTGGGCATCGTCGAGCCACTGGTAATAGCCGGCAACATTGGTCCTGACACTCCAGCCGCCGAGCTGGAAGTCCGATTTCAACCCGACTTCCACATCGCGCAAGACTTCGGGCTGATACCGAAAGAGCGACAAGGCGTCGGGGATCGGCGGACTCGCATTGAGCACCGGGGCCGCCAGCGGATTGGTGCCGCCGGCGCGGTAGCTCTGCCGATGCGCGACATAGATCATCGTCTGCGTGTTGATCCTATAGTCCAGCCCGATCGTATAGGCATCGCTGTCGGCCTTCGCGACAAAGGACGCGCCGCAAGCATCGGCCCGGGCGGGATCCGCCACCACTGTTCCGGTGGCCCCGGTCACGCAGCGGCCATTGGTCACCTGATAAAGCGTCAGCGCGCGTCGATCGCGCGTCCACCGATAGCCCGCGGTGGCGGTCAAACCTTCGAGCCCGCCGCCGAACGTATAAGCGACATTGCCGAACAGCGCGCGCGAACTATCATCGATATTCTGGTTCGCGTCGGTCACCGACCCGAATACCGACGACTGGTGGCCGTAATTGGCATCGGGCGTATCGAGATTGGCGCCGAACAGGCCGACGATGAACTTCAGGCGGTTATCGAGAAGCTGCCCCTGCAATTGCAATTCTTCGGTCACTTGCCGGATATTGAGGCTCCAGGGTGCATCGGCATCGCGCGGGTGGCAGCTTGCCGCGGCGGCGCAGGTGTCGAAATTGAGGACGACCAGCCCCGAACCGTCATAGTCGAAGCGGTTCAACTGCTTGAAGCGCCGATAGCCGAAGATGTTCTTGACCGTCAGCGCATCATTGAACTGTAGCGTCGTGATATTGGAAAGCCCCCACGACCGCTTGCGATCGATGCCTTTCGTGTCGCTATAGGTCACCCGCGGTCCTGCCGCATTCTGGCGGGCCAGCGCAGCTTCCAAGGCGCCACCGAACAGTTTCGGGATCACCGCGTTCGAATTGACCGCGGCGAGGACATTGGAGCTGCCGTTGGTAGTAGAACGTAGCATGTCCGCGACGAGCAGATTCGAAAAGGTCGACGACGGTTCCCACAAAACCGACACGCGCCCGCTGGCAAAGCTGCGATCGTCCTGCCGAATTTTATTGGTCGCATTATAGGTGAAGCCGTCGCGCTTGACGCCCTTGCCGGCAATCCGCAGGTAAAGCGTGCTGCCAAGCGGAAGATCGAGGGCGCCTTCCAGCCCCCGGTTATTGTAATTTCCATATTCGGCAGAAACATAGCCGCCGAATTCGCTGCCAGGCTGACGCGGTTCGAACAAGATCGCGCCGCCGGTCGAATTACGACCGAACAAGGTCCCCTGCGGCCCCTTCAGCACCTGAACATTCTGAAGATCATAATAATAGCCCGGACCACCGCCATCGCCGATCGGGAGAGGAACCTGCGCGAAATAGGCGGGCACGGTGACCTGTTGGCCCGAAATCGAAGCCCCCGAACCCGACTGTCCGCGGATGACGTAATTTTCCTCGTCGCGGCTGCTTTGCGATGACGTCAGGGCAGGAACGATCTTTGACAGGTCGACCGCGCTCGAAATGCGCCGGCTCTCGAGCGCCTCGCCCGAGAAGGCCTGAACCGCCAGGGGGACATCCTGAATCGCCTCTTCGCGGCGACGCGCGGTGACGACGATGTCGGCAATGCCCGTCTGGTCTTTCGTCGATGCACCTTGCGCGGTGCTTCCCCCATCGCCCTGCGCCCAGGCAGGAGTCGTGAATATGCTGAACGCGGCACAGCCGCACAGCAGGATATGCTGCTTCCTCATCTCTTCATCCTCTCCCTTTGACGCGCTTCATTATGGTTATTGGGGACGCGCGCAGTCCCGCGATCACTCGTTCAGGCGTGGGGCGATCAGCCCTCCGTCGATCGGCACCGCAGCACCGGAAATATAGGACGCGTCGTCGGAGAGCAGAAAGGCGATCGCCTTGCCGAACTCCTCGAGGCGGCCGACGCGGTCGAAATGGGAAAGCCTGTCGAGATAGGCTTGGCGATCGGGCGTGCGGCTTGGGTGCGGCGGATTGCCGAGGATGACGGCGTTGATATTCACGCCATGCCGCGCAACCTCCTTGGACACAGAACTCACCAGGGCATGCAGCGCCAGCTTGCCCGATGCATAGGCGCTGCCCGATTCCTGGCCCAGGACAGCCGAGATCGAACTGACGCAAACGACCTTGCCATATCGGCGTTCGACCATGCCGGGCAGGAGCGCGTGCAGCAATTGCGCCTGGGTGAAGAAATTCATTTCGAATATCGCCCGGAAGTGCGCAAAGTCCGATTGCGCGAACTCGGCCCAGGGCGTCATCGGCGGACCGCCGCCGGCATTGTTGGCGAGGAGATCGATGCGGCCGTGAGCGGTCGTCGCGTCATCGACAAAGGCGCGGATGAAGTCCTCCTCCATCACGCTGCCGAGATGGGTCGTGACCTTGACGCCATGCCCCCGAAGCCCGGCCGCGAGGTCCTCCAGCCGGTCCGCATCGACATCGTTCAACGCCAGCGCGGCGCCGCCCTTGGCGAGCTCGGTCGCCGTCGCGGCGCCGATCCCGCGCCCCGCGCCGGTGACCAGCGCCACCTTTCCCGCAAAGCGGCTCACGCAGCCTGCCTCGCCCGCGGGTCGGAGAACATCGGATTGGCCGCGTTGTTGGTCCAGATCTGGTGACGGGTGAAACGCCAGTCGCCCGTCGCCTTCCCGAAACTGAACAAATAGGTGCCTTCGTGCAGGCCATGATGCCAGTCGCCGTCCTCTTGGCCGACCAATGCCATCTGATAGTGGCAGAGCGCCCAGGCGTTTTGATCGTCGTCGGCGATGCGCACGACCTGCGTACCGATCAGGTGCCGGATTTCGAGACCCTGGATCTTCGAAAGGTCGCGCGGCGGCGCAACCACGCCCTCGCGCCGTGGCAGCGCAGGCTTGGCGTGCAGGCCGATCAGCTGGTCGCGACCCTGGACGGTTTCATCAAGCGTCCCCTTCATCACACGCTCGATATTCGCGTCATACAGGCGTTCCAGAACGTCCCACGCGCGGCTGTCGCACGCGAAGGCATATTCGTGGATCATCTCCTGGATGCGCATCTTGTCAGACAGGATCTGCAACTTGTCCTCGATCGAGGTCCGTTCGCGCTCAATCGCCGGCGTCAGGTCGCGCCAGCAGGCATAGGCATCATGAAGCACTGGATTCTCCTCTTTGATCCAATTCAGATCGGCCCGCCGCGACCTCCCGCGACGTTGATCAGTTCACCGTTGATAAAGGCGGCGTCTTCGCTGCACAGGAACGCGGCGGTGGCGCCGATTTCTTCGGGCTTGCCGAGCCGCGCGACGAGCGAAAGCTTGGACATGAAGGCGATCTCCGGTTCGGAGCGATTGCGCTGCATCAGCGGGGTCAGGATCGGGCCGGGCGCAATGCAGTTCGCGCGGATCGTCGGCGCATGATCGATGGCCAGCGACCGGGTCAGCGCAATCACCCCGCCCTTTGCCGCGACATAGGCGGGGTTCCGGCCCATGCCGGTCACCCCGGCCCCCGATGCGATGTTGACGATCGCGCCGCCGCCCGCCGCATCGATCGCGGGGATCGCCGCGCGGCACATCAGGAAGGTCGACGTGAGATTGAGCCGGACCCAATAATCCCACTCATCCTCACCCAGATCGACCACGGTCTTGCCGGGCCGGCTGCCGCCGACGACGTTGACGAGCAGATGCAGACCGCCGAAGCGGTCTGACGCGAGGGCAACCGCCTTTGCCGCATCGGTTACACTGGTCGCGTCGGATACCAGCGTCTCGATCATGTCGTCGCCCAGACCTTGCCGTGTTTCCGCCAGTCCGGCTTCGTCGAGATCGGTCGCGATGACGCGTGCGCCGCGCTGCACGAAAAGCCGCGCGGTCGCTTGTCCGATGCCCGCCCCCGCGCCCGTGATGATGGCCACTTTGCCCGCAAGCTGCATGTCGCTCTCCCTCGCGCGGGCGATTCAGGACGCACGATTCCATGCGGCAAACAGGTGCCGCGACTGGTCGATCTGTCCGGGATCCCTTGCCCGCATCCTCCGCGACTCTATGGTCGCTAACATTGCTATCTATTAAATATTAGAATCTGTTTGTGCAACGCGATTTTTCGACCAGCCCATGACCAGCGCCGCGATCGCCAGCGCCATCGCAGCGACCAGGAACGCATTGTGAATCCCGATCAGGGCGCGAAGCGGTGTCATGATCAGCGGGTTCACGAAATCGGCGATGTAAAGTACGGTGAATTCCAGCCCCACGGCGCGGGCGCGCAACGCAGCGGGAACGCGGTTGAGCAGGATTCCGCTGATATGGGGCGGGATCATTCCACCGCCGCCCCCCGCCAGGAAGGCGCCGAACGCCAGCAGCCACACATCGGTTGAAAAGCCGATGACCGCCATCCCGCTGGCCATCATCACCGTCAGGAATATCTGCGTGCCGCGTTCACCCAGCCGTGCATAAAAGCGACCGTAAAGCCCACCGAAAATGCCGCCCGCGAGAACGCCGGTGGCGATGACCAACGAACGTTGCAGCGGGCTGTCCACGCCATCCTCGGCCAGCAGGAAGGACAATTGGATCGACGTCATGAAATAGCCGACGAACAGAAACATCGCGAGTCCGTAGATCGGCCACAGTTTGCGAAGCGGTCTGAGCGAGGGCCGTTCGCCCTGCAGTACCGTTTGCGCAACACCGCGCGGAAGCCCGGAAATCACAAGGAACAGGATGACGAAAGCAAATGCATAGAGGAGGAAAGGCGCGCGCCATCCGCCCGCCTCTGCGAGCAGGCCGGACAATAAGAGTCCGCTGACGGCAAAGAAGCCGGCAACCGCGCTCTGATAGCCCAGCAGTTTGGCACGGGCGACCCCCTCGAACCACGCACCGACGATCACGCCGATCGCGGTTCCGACTTGCGCGACAAAAAATCCGAGGAAGAAACGCGAGACCAACAGGGCTCCGAGGCTTTCGATGAAATAGCCGCTGATGCCCAACAGGCCATAGGCCGATAGCGCGATCATCAGGACCGGGCGCGGTCCCCATCGCTCGACCGAAAAGCCGCCAGCGATCCCGCCGAGGATCACCCCGATCGCCGGCATCGTCAGGATCATTTGCGCAGCGAAAGCGCCGCCGGTGCCCCCGCCAAAATGATCGGCGATCGATGGCAGGACGGGGCCAAGCGCCGCGAACATCAGCGCCATCAGCGGCGCACCGCCAACGAGCACGAGACGCGACAGGCCGCCGCACCAACCGGGCGGAATGCCAATCACCTGCGGTCTGATCCCGCGGTCCATAACCCCTCCTTTATAATTATATCTTTGCTATTATGTAACCGCGCAAATCTCCAGCATACCGACAGGCCATCTTGTCAAAACGATACGTCCGCGCGCAGGGCGCCAAAGCGTCAGCCACGGACGGCGACTGGCCCGGACCGACAGGACAATTCATATCGCGATTGCTCGATTCCAGCGCCGGGTACCATTTCGCCGGTCCGGGCGAGAATGCGATCGAGGCCCGCCAGCACCCGCTCGGGCGCATCGTCGCCGGTGCCGACATGGAGCCCACGGGTCAGCGTAATGTGCGCGGCTTCGAAACTTCCGGCACCCGCGCACATGATCATCCCGGTCGGCGCATCGTCGCAGACGAGCGCGAGCATCCCCGGCGATACGGTCGCCGGCGCGAGCGCGGCCAGGTCCTCCTCGCTCATGATATCGGCGGTCATTCGAGTCGCGGCGGACGGCGCCAGGCAGTTCACCCGGATGCCGTGTTTCTTCCCCTCGATCGACAGCGTCTTCATGAAACCGACCAGACCAAGCTTCGCCGCGCCATATTGGGATTGCCCGAAATTGCCGTAGAGACCCGATGACGAGGTGGTCATCAATATCCGGCCGTGGCCTTGCGCGGCCATGATACCCCAGACCGCCTTGGAGCAATGCACCGAACCCATCAGATGGACATCGATCACCGCGGCGAAATCGGATAAATCCTGCTTCGCGAAGGTTCGGTCGCGCAGAACGCCGGCATTGTTGACCAAGATATCGACCCGGCCCCAGGCCGACATCGCCCGTTCGACCATCGCCTCGACCTGCGCGAAATCGGTTACGCTGGCACCGTTGGCGATCGCGTCTCCGCCAGCTTGGCGGATTTCCTTGACGACTTGCTCGGCCATCGAGACGCTCGCCCCGCTGCCGTCGCGCGCGCTTCCCAGGTCATTGACGACAACCCGCGCGCCGCGCTTTGCCAACAGAAGCGCATGATCCCGGCCAAGCCCGCCGCCCGCCCCGGTCACGATCGCGACACGGCCGCTCAGATCGATCCGCATATCACCTCCATCTCGCATGGACATGGCCCATGCTTAGGGCACGGCCGAAGCGGGCGTCGAATGTCGAAGGCCGATCGCTGGCATCGCCATTGGGCAATTGCCCGTCCGGCATCTTCTTCCGAGATGACGCGATGAAGGGAGACGATCGATGGCACCGCTCGACCCGGACATGCAGGCCCTACTCGACCGGCGCAACGCGCTGAACCTGCCGGACTTTTCGGCAGGCACGCCCGATGACGCGCGGCGCGGTTTCGACGCATCGCAGGCCGCGTTGCCGCCCCGCCGCGGGGAACAGACGGTATCGACCCACGACGAATGCATCCCCGGCCCCCACGGCGACGTGCCGATCCGGCGCTATCGGCCGGCGGGGCCGTGTCGGGGACGCATCCTTTATATGCACGGCGGCGGGTGGGTGTTTGGCACCCTCGACGGATTTGATCCGGTCTGCCGCCAGCTCGCCCACGACGGCGGCGTCGAGATCGTCAGCATCGCCTATCGGCTCGCGCCCGAGCATCCTTTTCCAAAGCCGCTCGACGATTGCTGGGCGGTGCTTCGCGCGGTCGCGGACGGGGAGCCGCTGGCGGTCATGGGCGACAGCGCAGGCGGCAATCTGGCGGCTGCGCTCGCCTTGCGCGCGCGCGCGCGCGGCGGCCCGCATATCGCGCTTCAGCTATTGCTCTACCCGGTGTTGTCGGCTGACTTCAGCCGAGCCTCCTATGCGCGGTTTGGTGGGGGCGACTATCTGGTCAGCACCGCCGACATGCGCTGGTTCTGGGATCAGCATGTCGCCATTGCCGATCGCGACAATCCGGAAGCATCGCCGCTTGCCGCCTCCGACCTGTCGGATCTTCCCGAAGCGATCATCGTCATCGGCGGATGCGACCCGCTCCACGACGAAGGCGCGGCCTATGCCAAGGCGTTGGAGGCGGCGGGCGTGACCGTGACCCTGCGCGACCATCAAGGGATGGCGCACGGCTTCTTCACGCTAATCGACCTGCTGCGCGCAGCCAATGCCGAAGTCGCCGAAGTCGGCGCGCTGATCGCGCGGCGCTTCGCCTCGAACGGCTAAACTGAGGTCAGCTTTCCTCGGCCAGCCGTTTCTCGACAAGCTGGATGAAGCGCGCGACCAGCGGCGACACGCTGCCCTTGGGCCACAGCATGCTGATCGGCAGCGGCAGGTCGAGGTCGGGCAGCTCGCGCAGCACAACCCCGGGGGGCGTCCGATCGGCGCGGGCCGCGGTGACGATGCCAAGCCCCATCCGCGCCGCGACCAGTTCGAAAGCGATATCGACCGCCGTCACCTCGACCGCGATATTGGGCGAAACGCCCTGCGCGTCAAAGGCCGCGATCATGCGATCGAACAGGCGCGGGGAGGTGTGGCGTGCCGGCCAGAGCAATGGCTCGTTTGCCAGGTCCGCCAGTCCAACGGCCGGCTTTGCGGCAAGCGGGTGATCCTCGGGCAGCACCAATACGAAACAGTCGGTGCCAACGGAAAGGCGCGCGAACTGTTCGGCGTCGGTCGCTTCGTCGATCACAAAGGCGACGTCGATTTCTTCGGCGACCAGGTGGCTGCGCTGCGCGTCCGAGGTGAGCGGAAAGGCGCGCAGTTCAACCTCGGAATAGAGTGCGCGAAATTCGCGAAGCACCGCGGGCAGGACCGGACGCCGCAGCATCGCTTCGGAAAAGGCCACGCGCAGCACGCCGGTATCGCCCTCGGCGATGCGGCGCGTGTTGCGGCGCGCATCCTCGATCAGCAGCAGGATACGGCGAACGTCTGTCGCGAGCACCTGCCCCGCCTTGGTGATCGCGACGCCGCGCGCCTGTCGTTCGAACAATTCGATATTTCCGAGTTCGCGCTCGAGGTCGGCGATCCGCCGCGACAGCGCCGACTGCGCGATGTTCAGCCGCTCGGCGGCGCGGTGGAGATTCTGTTCCTCAGCAACCGCAAGAAAAAAGGGGAAATGCTTCGCGATCCGCAAGGTGCGGAGCGTCGCGACGTCGCGCGGGACACCCGGCGAAAGCGGGGAGGATGCCGATGTCGCCGTACCGGCATCGCTGCTGGCGGAAACGACCGCCGCCATATCGTCAGCCAAGTGCAACACGGACCACCGCCTTTGCGCAGACATCCTGCGCGCTCATCACGACTTCGACATCGGCGGTGCTGCTGCCGTCGAGGTGCCGCGCCATCACGCGGCCCGCAATCTGTTCGGGCGTGAAATTTTCGCGCGGTCCGTGGAGCGACACCAGCGACGCCGCGGCGGCGCCCGACCAGCGGCGCACCATGTCGCACAGGCGCTGGTCCATTGGTCCCTCGCCCGACACGTCGCCATCGAATTCGATCGGCTGGCCCAGACGTATGTCGGCAAAGCGAAGCGGCATAATGTTCATAATCACCTCATCCCTAAATTTGTTATCTTTTAAATGTTAGCTGATTCGGATACGACGGTCAAACAGCGATCACCGACGCGTCGCTTCGAGAGGAAAGATCATCATCATCATGGCATCCACCGCCCGGCCGCCCTCCACCGCTTCCGCCGCCGCCGACGCCCTGACGCGCCGCCGATCGCCGACTCCGGATGCGCTGGTCGGGCCGGGCCCGACCCGCGAAGACACCGAGCGCCTGATCGAAATCGCGCTGCGCGTCCCCGATCACGGCCGGCTCAGTCCGTGGCGGCTGGTGCTGATCGCGGGCGAGGCCAAACAGCGCTGGGTCGCGAAGCTGCTCGAACTCGCCGACCGGCGCGAAGATGCCCCGAAGACGCGAGTGAGCACACGCAAACTGGCCAGCGCACCGCTGGTCGTAGTCGTCGTTTCGTCCGCGGTTCGGGGGCACAAGGTCCCTGAATGGGAGCAATGGCTGTCGGCGGGCGCGGTGTGCATGAATCTGGTGAACGGCGCGCACGCTCTGGGTTTTGGCGCGAACTGGCTGACCGGCTGGCACGCCTATGACGACCAGGCAACCGCGTTGCTCGGATTGGAAGCGGGCCAGAAGGTCGCAGGCGTCGTCCTGATCGGCAGCGTCGCCGCCGAGGCGCCCGAACGCCCGCGTGCGTGCGCCGCCGATGTGGCGCGGTGGCTCGAAGCCTGAGCGTGCCGCTATGCGGCAGGCGCCCTCCGGCTATTTTGTGCGGTCCCGCTCAGGACCGCAGCATGTCGGCCTTGATCGTCAGCCCGGTGTCGAAGCCGTGCCGCCGCTCGCCGCCGCCGCTGAAATGTTCACGGATCGCGCGCTCGGCGGTCGGCGCATCGCCGTCCTCGACCGCGCGATAAATGCGTTCATGCTCGTGCAACAGCGACATGCGCACCGCGCGGTCCGAAAAGCTGCCATGCACCGACCGGTCGACCGCGAGCTCCTCGACCTGCGCGGTCCACAGCCGTTCGAGCGCGCCGACGACAAGGCTCATCGTCTCGTTGCCGCAGTTGCTGACGAGTTCGGTGTGAAAGGCGCGCGCGAGGACAATGAAGCGCGCAGGGTCGTCGATCGCGTCGGCGCAGGCGTCGATATTGGCGCGCAGCTTGGGCAGCACTGTCGTCCCGCGATCGGGGCGCAGTGCGGCCTCGGCGGCGCAGGCAGGCTCGAGCAGCCGCATGCCGTTGAGCAGGTCGAGCAACGAGACCGCGCGCGCTTGGAGCACCAGTCCCAGCATATAGGCCGCGGTCCCCGGATGCGGGACATGGACGATCGCACCGCCAACATTGCCGCGAATGACCGTGACAAGCCCCTCGGTCTCGAGAATGCGAAACGCCTCGCGGATACACGGCGGGCTAACGCCGAATTCGTTGAGCAACTCTTCCTGCTTGGGCAGCATGTCGCCGTCGGCGAGCGCCCCCGACAGGATGCGATTGCGCAGGCTCGACGCCACGATCTCGGCAACGCGAGGCTGGCGCAGGCGCCGCTTCTTCATGCTCTCGCTCACAAAACATACCCCTGTTTCTGGCCTAGGCCGGAGAACAAGCCATACGCTTCGCTTCAATCATTGCAAGTCCAGCACGGGCCAGGAAAATAGCTATCAGGAGAGTATGATGCGTGCCGACCCACCGCGTTACCAAGCCTTTACGATCAGCATCACGCCCTTCGCCGAGGACGGATCGATCGACGAGGCAAAGCTACGCCGCCATCTTTCGAAGCTCGGCGACGCCGGAATCGGGGTCTATGTCGGCGGCGGCGGCAGCGGCGAAGGCTATACGCTCTCGACAGACGAGACGAAGCGCCTTCTGGCCATCGCGGTTGAGGAGCTCAAGGGCCGCGTCCCGATCCGCGCGATGGGGGTCGAGCCGCGCACCGCACGGCAGATGATCGACTTCCTCGACATGGCAGCGGCGGCCGGGGTCGATGCGGCGCAGGTCTATTCGCTCGACGTCGGTCACGGCCATGCCCCAACCCCGCGCGAACTCGACGCCTATTTCAGCGAAATACTGTCGAACTGCGACGTGCCGTCGGTGCTCTCGACCCACCAGTCGGTCGGCTATGTCATCCCGGCGCAGGTGATTATCGAGCTGTTCGATCGCCACAGACAGCTGATCGGGCTCAATATCAGCCACCAGGACCCGAATTACCTCCGCACGCTCGCCGATGCGCTAGGCGACCGGATCGACATCTGCACCGGCGGCCCGCACCAGGCGCCACTCGCGCTCGCATTCGGCGCGCAGGGCTTTCTGTCGTCCGAGGGCAATATCGCCCCCCGATTGTGCATGGGCGTGATCGCCGCGGCGCAAGCGGGCGACAATGCGTTGTTTCTCAACCGCTGGGGCAAGCTGATGCGACTGTTCATGGCGCTTTATGGCAATGGCGGGATCCGCGTGACCAAGGCGCTGCTCGAACATTTCGGCCTCGCCGGCGGCGTCCCCCGCGCGCCGCGCTTGCCCGCCGAGGCGGAGTCGTTGGCGAAAGCGCTTGCGGTGGTCGAGGAAGTCGGCCTCGCGGACATCGAGGGCTGGTAAAAAAAGGCGGCGGGATATCCCCGCCGCCCAAGCAGCCCCTTCGGCTGGCTCTATCATTCGGCGGCAACCGCCTCCGGCCCGTTGGGCAGCGGGTCGTAGCGGTCGACCTGCTCGCTCCAGTACGCCGACTCGCGCGACGTATCGATCGTGTGGGCACCGCGCACCCCGAACTTGCGACGCGCCTCTTCCAGCGGCAGGTCTAGCCAGTCCTCGTAGCGCGGCAGGAACAGCGCGTCGGACTGTTCGCCGACCTTCATCGCATAATGCGCCAGTTCGAACATGCGCAGCGTCAGCTCGGGATAGTGAAGCGGTCCGCGCATGAACATCGGGATGGTGAGCAGCGTGTTCTGGACGTTGAGCAGGCCCGCCAGCTCGGGCGTAAAGTGACGGAAAAGATTTCCGTACTTCAGGAAAGCCGGCATGATTTCGCCGATCCCGTCGAACCCGCCACCGCTCAATATATGCATGATGTCGTGGATCTGGACACCGCGCAGGAAAAAATATTCGAAACCCGACCTCGGTTCGAAGGTCGGGATGATATCGACCTCCATCCCCGCACCGATAAGCCATTGATACCAGATCCCGCCGACCGATCCTTCGGGGCACGACTTCATATCCTCGCGCGTCAGTCGGGCGAGCCAGCGTTCGTCGAGCCATTTGTCGAATTCCGGCCAGCTGCGGCGCGCCTCGTTGAACAGCTCTTCGATCCGCTCATGATCCTGCACCTCGCGCACCGCGTCGATCAGCGACGGGATGCCATAGGTCACCGGATAGTCGCGGCCGTTGCGCTTCAGGCACTGCGTCGTGACCCATTCGCGAATCCGGAAATCGTTCATATATTTGGACGAGCTGATGAGCACGCTGCTCGTCGTTTCGACCTTTTGCCGTCCGCGCTGCAGATACGGCAGATCGTCCTCGTTCATCCCGTCTCTCCTTTTATATCTATCAGGCGGCTGCAGCTTCGACCTTGCGGACGACGGGGCCGATGAACTGGCCAGGCAGTTCGCCGGTGAACGCCCCATTCTCAAAGGTCGGCACGCCGTTGACCAGCGTCAGCCGCATCGGCGCGGCGTCGCGCGAGAAGCGCCAGGTGAAGCCGCCCTCGCCATCGGGGACGTCGAACGCGCGGCGGAGCGGGCGGGCTTCGATCTCGTCGAGGTTGAACACCGCGATATCGGCGCGGTAGCCGGGCTTCAGCACGCCGCGATCGTCGAAGTTAAAATGCTCGGCCTGCTTGCCGGTCTGGACATGGATCGCCTCTTCGAGCGTCAGTTCCTTGTTCTTCAGATAATGGGTGAGCAACAGGATATTCTCGCCGCCGCCGCACAGCATCTGCCCGTGCGCGCCAGCGTCGGAGATGTTCGCGACGGTCTGGCTGGTCTTCATCAGTTCGACCGTCTTGTCGAAATGCATCGGGTGCGGCACGCGGTTGACGATCGACTGGACGCCGTTCGCAATCACCCAGTCGGCGAGCGCGTCGGACGGATGCTGACCCGTCCGTTCGGCAAGCTCCTTGAGGTTGAGTCCGAGCGGTCCGGCCCCGGTTTCGGAATCGAGCAGCAGCATCATGTGCGGATTGGCGACGAGCGACTGCTTGAAAGCCTTGTTGTCCCAGCTATCGCGGGCGCGGGCACGGAAATCCTCGTCTTTGAGCAACGCGATCTTTTCTTCCTCGGTCGGCGCCTGCACGACCTCGTGCCAGACATATTCATTGGCCTGCGCGAAGGACGAGCTTGAGAAGAAGTTAAGCGCGGTCGTCGGCGGCACATGCGCAAAGCTCGGCCAGAAATCGAGGCCCTCGGCCTTTTGCTTCGCGCTGATTTCCCACATCCGGTCGCGGATTGAATCCTGGAAGTGAAGCAGCCCCCCGGCCCCCGCCATCTGGACGCGCACGCCGCGGTCGCGGCAAAGATTGCCGAGCCGCTCCATCTGCTCGGGCGCTTTCAATTTGAAGAAGGTGTCGAGGATGACCTGCAACTGGCTGCCCGGATTGCGCGCGAGCACGCCGATCAGCTCGGCCCATTCGGCATCGTCGGCGACCAGGCTCGGGACCGGCCGGTCCTTGCTGTCATGGTCCATCAGGTTCGACGACATGCCGAGCGCGCCGGCGTCGATCGCGTCTTGCAGCATGTCGCACATCTTCTGGATTTCGTCCGCGGTGGCGACGCGGTCCCACGCCGCCATGCCCATCACGGCGAGGCGCATCGCGATGTGGCCGGCATAGCCGGCTATATTGGTCGATGTCTTGCAATTCGCCTCGACCGAGGCGCGATATTCGGGCCAGCTGTTCCAGTCCCACGGCAGCATTTCGACGAAGGGTTTTTCGGCTACCTCCTCGAAGAAGGAGAAGATTTTGACCATCTCCATCCGCACGTCGGGGTCCTTGTGGACCGGCGCGGCGGTGAAGCCGCAATTGCCGATCACGACGGTGCTGACGCCGTACCCGGGTAGCGGATCAAGGCTCGGCTGCCACCACATCACGGCGTCCATATGCGTGTGCGGCTCGATGAAGCCCGGCGAGACGATGCAACCGGCAGCATTGATGACGCGCTCGCCATCGGCGGGCGACAGGCCGGGTGCGATCTCCGCGATCAGCCCGTCCTTCACGCGGACGTCGGCGGCATAGGAAGGCGCGCCGGAGCCATCGACGACGGTCCCTCCCTGGATAAGAATGTCGGTCATCGCTCTCTCCTTTTACGATTCTCTGATAACGCCATATCATATCTAACATTGCAATATTAGATATCGCAACCGAGGGGTTGCTGATCGACAATCTCGATCCCGTAGCCGTCGAGGCCGACGTAACTCGTGTCGCTGTTGCTGAGCAAAGTGATACGGTGGATGCCAAGATCGGTCAGTACCTGCGCGCCGATCCCGTATTCGCGTACCGCGACCGTCCGCGCCCCGATTTCCTCGCGCCCGGCTTCGCGCGCGCGAATAATGCAGGCGACGAGGTCGGGCGCGGTCGAACTCAGCACGACGATGACCCCGCTGCCTTCCTCGGCAATCGTCGTCATTGCACGGCCAAGGAGCCCCGACCGGTCATCCTGCTCGGCGAACAGGTCGGCCATCGGCGAATGGACATGCATTCGCACCATCACCGGTTCGGCAGGATCGATCACGCCCTTGACCAGCGCCACCACCTCGCCGCCCGTCACGCGATTGCGATAGCTGATGATACGCCAGCCGGCGCCCCAGCGGCTGCTAAACACCATTTCGGCGCGGCGCTCGACCAGATGGTCATGGCGGCGGCGATAGGCGATCAGGTCGCGGATCGTCCCGATCTTCAATTGATGATATTGCGCGAAGGGGATGAGGTCGCCCAACCGCGCCATCTCGCCATCGTCCTTCAAAATCTCGCAGATCACCCCCGAGGGATTGAGCCCGGCAAGCCGCGCGACATCGACCGCGGCCTCGGTGTGTCCGGCGCGCACCAGCACCCCGCCCTCGCGCGCCAGCAGCGGAAAGACATGCCCCGGCGTCACGATATCGTCGCGCCCCTTGGCGGCGTCGATCGCGGTGGCGATGGTGCGCGCGCGGTCGGCGGCCGAAATCCCCGTCGTCACGCCCTCGCGCGCCTCGATCGACACGGTGAACGCGGTTTCGAACTGCGTCCCGTTGCGGCGGCTCATCGGTTCGAGCCCGAGCTGCTCGACACGCTGTTGCGTCATCGCGAGGCAGATGAGGCCGCGCCCGAAGCTCGCCATGAAATTGATTGCGTCGGGGGTCGCCATCTGCGCGGGGATGATCAGGTCGCCCTCATTTTCGCGATCCTCATCATCGACGAGGATGAACATGCGGCCGTTGCGCGCTTCGTCGATGATCTCCTCGGGCGTGGCGAGGAAGGCGTGCGGCAACTGGATCGGGGCGGGCGCGTTCATCTGGGAATCCTGTGCTGGGCGGCGTCGCCGCGATGGCACGGTCGTTATCCCCCCAGCCCCCTCCGCTCTATTGCCATTGGGGGATCGTCACCGTCGCTGCCCGGCATCATGCCCATCATGCCGCGAGCCCGGCTCTCCGCCACAGCGCAAATTCCACGACCTGCTGGCCGACGATATCCAGCTGCTCGGCAACCTTGGGGTCGAGGCA
Source organism: Sphingopyxis sp. (assembly GCA_017745175.1). Classification (GTDB taxonomy): domain Bacteria; phylum Pseudomonadota; class Alphaproteobacteria; order Sphingomonadales; family Sphingomonadaceae; genus Sphingopyxis. The sequence continues at coordinate 36,154 of JAGHZY010000024.1, forward strand.
CACGCCATCGTCGCCGAAAAGCGGGACCGTCGCGTTCACTGCGGCGCCAAAAGGCGTCGGCCAGGCGCGCAACGCGTGCGCGATCGACCGCAAAGCAACGAGGGTCGTCCCGCACGCCTGCCAGCCATAGGCGGTGACGATCGACCCAAAGGCGCGGCCGTCGAGATAGGGCCGTCCGTCCTTCGCCAGATCCTCGAGCAGGTCGAGCGCATTCTTCACCGGTCCCGACAGGCTGCCATGATAGCCTGGCGATCCGACGATGATGCCGTCGCAGTCGCGGATCGCCTCGACGAAGCGCGTCTCCGCTTCGGTCCGTTCGGTCCGCCCCGGGATGTAGAGCGGCAAGGATGCAATGAAGGGGCCATCGAACAGCTCGACCTCGGCTCCCAGCGCCCGCGCGGCGTCAAGCGCACGGCACACGACGCGCTCGCTGCTCGAATCCAAACGCGCCGTTCCGCCCACGCCCACAATCTTAACCGGCCGGATCATCTGCCCATCTCCTCAAACCTTCTCGACGGTTCGACTAAGATGCTCGCGCCCTTGGGGTCGAGTGCCCAAGGCGGACCCCAGCGATCTAAATTGAGCAAGCAAACGGCCCAGCGATGCTTTGCCGCTAACCCTTGTGCCGCCAATCGGCATTTGAAAGCGCGCCCTTATCCGCCGATTTTTAAGGCGAAGATTGGGAGCTTGAGAGAAAAATATATGCGCTTTTCGTTGATATTCGAAGCCCAGACGGCCGACGCCTCACCCCGCGGCGAACGGCAGGTGTTCGACGAGTTGGTCGAGCAGGCGCTGCTCGCCGAACAACTTGGTTTCGACGTGATCTGGAGCGTCGAGCACACATCGCTGACCAACTATGCGCATATGAGCGCGCCAGAGACGTTCCTCGCCTATATCGCCGGGCGCACATCGCGCATCGGGATCGGTCATGGGGTCGTGTGCCTGATGCCGGCGATGAACCATCCGATAAAGGTCGCCGAACGCATCGCAACGCTCGACATATTGTCGAAAGGCCGCGTCCATTTCGGCATCGGCAAAGGCGGCAGCCAGCAGGAGGCCGGCGCCTATGGTTACGACCTCAAGACGCTCCAGCCGCTGATCGACGAAGCCATGTACCTGATCCCGCGCATGTTCGTCGAGGATGAGGTCGAGCACAACGGCCCGCATATCGCCATCCCGCCGCGGCCGATTCATCCCAAGCCGTTCCAGGAACCGCACCCGCTGATGTATATGGCGTGCACCAATCCCGAGACGCTGGCGCGCGCCGGAGAGCGCGGAATCGGCGCGCTCGTCCTCGGCTTCGGCGGCCCTGACGAGGTGGCGAAGAAGAATCAGATCTATCGCGGCGCCTGGGCGACGCGCAAGGCCGAGAATCAGGTCGGCTATCGCCCCAACCAGCATCTCGCCGCGCTGTGCCCCACGATCATCCTCGACGACGCCGAAGAGGCGCGCCGGATCGGCATTCGCGGCCAGCGCTATTTCTATGAATCGCTGAATTACTGGTACGGCGGCGGGCCGAAGCCCGAGCCTGAAAAATGGGGCGAGGAATTGCTGGAGGAAGGCACCGACACGATCATCACGACGAAGCTTGCGTCGGAAACGCTGACGATGGACCTGCGCCCCGACGAAGACGGCCGGCGACCGAGCGGCGGCATCCTCAGCGCAAAGAACGCCTATGGCAGCGTTGCCGACTGCATCAGCTATGTCGAACAGCTCGCCGCAGCGGGCGCCGACGAGATATTGTTCATGACCAATATGGGCACCGTGCCTCAGTGGGCGCAGCTCGAAACGCTGCGCAAGATCGGCACCCACGTCATCCCGCATTTCCGGTGAGCATCGCGCTCGCCGGGCGGACCGCTGTCATCACGGGGGCGGCGTCGGGGATCGGCGCCGCCCTTGCGCGTCATGCGGCGGGACAAGGCATGGCGGTTGCGGCGTGCGATCGTGATGCGGCGAGGCTGGAGGCGCTTTCGCGCGAGTTGGAAGCGCAAGGGGCGCGGCATATCATCCGGCCGGTTGACGTCACCGATGTCGTCGCGTTGCAGGCCTTTGCGGCCGGCTGCGCCACCCTGCCGCCGGTCGCGCTGCTGTTCGCCAACGCCGGCATCTTGCGCGGCGGCACCATAATCGACATGCCGATCGACCAGTGGCGCACGCTGACCGAAGTGAATATCATCGGAGCGGTCGCGACCTTGCAGGCGTTCGTCCCCGCGATGATCGCGCACGGCGAGCCGGCGCATGTGATCGTCACCGGATCGACCGGATCCATGACATGCGGTGCGGGCCTCAGCGCCTATTGCGCGACCAAGCATGCGCTGTGGCCAGTGGTCGAGGCGTTGCAAGGCGAACTGCAGGAGACGTCCGTCGGCGCATCGCTGTTGATGCCCGGCGCGGTATCGACCGCGATGTTCGACGCGATAGATCCCGGCCGGGCCGTTCCGGCGGATTCGCTCGATCCCAATATTGTCGCCGAACGCGCCTTCGCCGGAGCGCTGGCGGGGCAGGCGAAAATCCTGACGCACCCGGCCTATGTCGAACGGATCGGCGCGCGGTTCGGCGATGTGCTGAGCGAGCTTTCGGTGGCGAACGAATAATCACCGGTTCTTGAGCGGGGCGTCAGCTTTGGGGTGGTTTAGCTGCCGCTCGGTTATCCTCTCCCGTCATCCCGGGCTCGACCCGGGATCCCGCTTTTGACGCGCTGATTGCCTTCGATCTCAAGCGGGACCCCCGGATCAAGTCGGACGAGTCACGTGCCTCGTCCGAGGATGACGACGATAATTATCCTTCTTGCCCACATGTGGATCCTGGCGAAGGCCGGGTCCAGAGCGGTCGAGCGCCGGCGTCAGCTGGTTACGCCCCGGACCCCGGCTTTCGCCGGGGAACAGCAACTATTGGTTGAAAACGGCCCACCCTCACGCGGCGGGATGGAACTGCCTGTACCAATCGCGATATTTCAGGATCGGGCCGTCGGCGGCGCTCAGCATCGGCTGTTCGACATAGGCCTTGTGCGGCCAGATCTTGCCGTCGCTATATTGTTCTTTCAGCCCATGTTCGGCGGCAAACGCGGTGAAGCGATCGACGTCTTCGGCCGACATCGGGCAGTCATCGTCCTTCAGGAAAAATTGATGGACGTAATAATGGCTGAGCGCCGCATCGACCGGGGTCACCGAGACATAATAGACGGTGACGATCCCCGGTGCGTGCGGCGTCCGGCTCTCGACGCGCGACAGGCCACCGCCGATGACTTCGGAATCGACGGTCGATCCGACATCAACCCCTTCGATCGGACCGTCATAGCCCGCCGGGAGGATGCGGACCGGGCTGAAGAAGCGATGCCCCTCCATCACGATCTGGCCGTTCCCGACCGCGCGGCCGGTGCCGTGGACGCCCGGAAAGTGGGCGAAATCGACCCCATTCTCAAACACGTCCTGCGGATGCGCCGAGCCGAAGTCGTCGTGAAGGCGGCGGAATCCTGCATCGGGGATGCCGCGGCTTTCGTCATATTCGGGCAGTTCCCAGTCGGCTTCGCGGCCATCAAGATCGTGCCAGATGAAGATCATGCCGCCGCGCTCGACGGTCGGCCATTTGCGCACTTTCGCTCGCGGCGGCACCGCCTTGGCGAAAGGGACATGGACGCATTTGCCGCTGGTGTCGTAACGCCACTGGTGGAAGGGGCAGACGATCGTCTCACCCTCGACCCAGCTATCGTAGCCGAGATGCGCGCCGAGGTGCGGGCAATGCGCGTCGGTGACGACCGCTTCCCCGCTTTCGGTTCGAAACAGCACAAGATCGCGTCCGAAATAACGCAGCGGACGAACATCACGCGGCGCGAGATCATCGGCGAAACCGACACTGAACCAGCCCGTCGGATAGGGATGGAAAGGATAGCGGGTGCCAAAGCGGCTCGGTGCGTTCATGTCTCTCTCCCCTTCGTTTTCGTCAGATGATCGACGCGCCCCCGTCGACCGCGAGTATCTGCCCCGTGATATGCGCGCCGGCGTCGGAGGCGAGCAGGAGCACCGCGCCTTTCAGATCATTGTCGGTGCCGAGCTTGCCGCGCGGCGTGTCGGCGCGCAGCTGATCGCCGTGTTTGTCAAGGACGTAGCCGGTCAGCTTCGACGGGAAGTAGCCGGGTGCGAGCGCGTTGACATTGATGCCGAGTGCGCCCCATTCAGCCGCCAGCGCCCGCGTGAAATTGACAAGGCCGCCCTTGCTGGCGTTGTAAGCGATGGTGCCGATCATCCGCGGATGATGGCCGAGCAGCCCCTCGACCGACGCGATGTTGAGGATACGCCCCCAGCCCGCCGGGATCATAAATTCGCGCGCGACCGCCTGTGCCAGCAGGAAAGGGCCGGTGAGGTTCACCGCCATCAGCTTGTTCCAGCCGTCGAGCGGCATTTCCTCGGTCTTGGCGCCCCATGAGGTGCCGGCATTGTTGACGAGGATATCGATCCGCCCGCCCGCGGCCTTCGCCGTTTCGACCACTTGCGCGGGGCCGTCGGGATTGCCGACATCGGCGGCGATCGCGCTCGCGTCGATGCCGAGCGCCCGAAGATGCGCGACCGCTTCGTCGAGCTCGGCCTGTTTGCGCGCGGTCAGGATGACGCGCGCGCCATATTCGCCGAGCGCCTCGGCCATCGCGAGCCCGAGCCCGCGTGAGCCGCCGGTTACAAGCGCGGTGCGGCCGCCGAGGTCGAACAAAGTCTTGAGCGGTGTCGTAGTCATGTTTTTCCCTATTCAGCCAGCGGTGTAGCCGCCATCGACGAACAGCGTCTGGCCGGTGATGAAGCCCGAGGCAGGCGAGGCGAGGAAGAGCAGCGCACCCATCAAATCCTCGACCTCGCCGAGGCGGCCGAGCGGAGTGCGATCGACGACCTTGGCGTAAAGGTCTGGCTGGGTGCGGACGAGGGTGCGATTGAGGTCGGTGACGATCACCGTTGCCCCCAATGTGTTGACCGTGACGCCATGGCCGCCGAATTCGAACGCGCAGGCGGCGCCGAGATTGGCGAGCCCCGCCTTCGACGCGCAATAGGCGCCGCGGTTCGCCATGCCGCGCCCCGACAGGATCGACCCCATGTTGATGATCCGGCCATAGCCCTGCGCAATCATCGACGGCGCGAAGGCGCGGATCGTGTGGAAGGCGCCCGCGACATTGACCTCCTGCACGCGCAGGAAATCTTGCGGAGTCACGTCGAGCACCGATTGCGGGTTCGTGATTCCGGCGTTGTTGAAGAGGATATCAATGCGGCCGAGCGCGGTCTCGATCTCTTTCGCAACATCCAGCATTGCCGAAGGATCGGTGACGTCGGCTTCCACGATCAGCGCGCGGCGGCCCGTCTTTTCGACATCCGCCGCCGCGGCTTCGAGCTTCGATCGGTTGCGCGCAACGAGCGCGATGTCAGCGCCGCATTCGGCCATTGCGAGCGCACTCGCCGAGCCGAGTCCGCCGCCGCCGCCGGTGACGACCGCAACCTGGCCGTCGAGCCCGAAGCGCGCCACGCCGGTCATGCGGCAAGGTCCTTGCCGAACGCGCGCAGTTCGATCAGCGCCGCAACGCGCGCACGGAGCAGAGCATATTGCCCCGCCATCAACGCGTCGTCGCTTGCCGCCAGCCGCTCGGCGAGCGCCAGCATCTCTTCGAGAATCCTGTCCTCGTCGGGCATCGTCGCTCTCCTATAATCGATATCCGTCTTGCCGCTCGTCGGCCCAGCGGCGCGCCTTGTAGGCAAAGCCCTGGAACTCGGCGCGCGGCACTTCGCACACGTTGACCCACATATTGCTGCGCTCTTTGATCGCTGCGCGCACCGACTGGACCAGCGCCGCGCGGTCGTCTTCGCACAGGTTTGCATGGTGATCGGCGACGGCGATCTTCACTTCAACCTCGGTCTTGCCGTCGCGCGTGTAGACACGGCCCCTATATTCGCCGACCTCGGGATGCGCGAAGACAGCGGCGTCGAACATCGACGGCCAGACATTGTTGCCGCGGATCTTCATCATGTCGTCGAAGCGGCCGATCGTGCCGCATTCGATCGCATTCCACGCCCCGCCGCCGCATTCCTGCCACGGCACGAAGCGCGCCGCGTCGCCGGTGCGGAAGCGCACCACGGGGCTGCCCTCGACCGACAGGTTGGTGACGACCATCTCGCCCTGCTCGCCCGGCTGTACCGGCGCGCCGGTCGCGGGGTCGACGATCTCGACCAGATGCTCCCATTCGAACAGGCGCATCAGCCCGCGCTGTCCGTCCGGGCGGAAGACCCCTGCCGATCCGGTCGATCCGCCAAAGCCGTTCAATTGCGTGCTGCCATAACCTTCCTGCAGGCGGCAGCCCCAATGCTCCTCGATCTTTGCCGCCCATTCGAGCGGGTAACCCTCGGCGGCGATGAAGATGCCGTGCATGGCAGGAAAGGCTTCGCGCGGGGTGATGCCACGCGCGAGCAGAGCCTCGGTCAGCGTGTGGAGATAGTTGGTCGAGGCATAGATGAAGTGGATGCCGCCGAGCCCCAGCATCAGGTCGATCTTCGCCTCGGTCGACGTGTTTCCGCCGACGTGAAAGCCCGTCGCGCCCATGATGCGCAGCGCCTCCCCCGGGCCCCAGCCGCCGGTGGTCATCCCGCCCGCGGGAACGCAGTTGATCGCGGTATCGCCCTGGCGCAGCCCGCCCATGTACCAGGGCAAGGCGTGGAGATAGCCGAGCATATGGACGTCGCGCTGGCTGCGGCCGTAAATCTCCTGCCCCTGTCCCGACGTGCCGCTCGTCATGCTGATATGTACGACGTCGCCGCGGTCGACGCCGAGCCGCGTGCCGAACGGTGGCGCGGCCTGCTGGTCGGCGAGGAAGTCGGCTTTGGCCGAGGTCGGGAAGGCTTTGGCGAAACGATCGAGGCTATCGACCGCACCGTCCGCCAGCCCGCCCTCGTCCATCCGCGCGCGGTAGAAATCGCTTTTCGCATAGAGGCGCGCGCAGAGCGCCTGCACCTTGCGGAACTGATACGCCTCAAGCTCCGGACGCGTCGCACTCGCGAAACGGCGGAGCAGCGGCGAAGCGGCGAACGGATCGGCGACCGACGCAGCCATCGTCAGCTCCCCGTCGGGCGGAACGCCGGCAGCGTGATCTCCGGCGTGACGTGGTTGTAAACGATCTCGACCTTCATGCCCGCGCGGACGTCCTCGGGCGCAACATCGACGAGATTGCCGGTCATCCGGCACCCCTCGTCGAGCGCAACGATTGCGACCACATAGGGCACTTCATCGGCATAAAGATCGCGCGGCACCGGGTGACGGACGACGATCCAGCTGAATATCTCGCCTTTGCCGCTCGTCTCGGTCCACTCGGGAATTTCAAGCGAACCCGGGCAGAAGGTCACCGGCGGGAAGAGATGTTCGCCGCTCGATGCGCAGCGCTGGAGCATCAATTTGCCCTCGCGCATCCCGTCCCAGAAGGGGGTGCTTTCCGAATCGGGAACGGGCAGCGGCCGCGAATAGGCAGTTTTTTGCATGGGTCAGTTCCTCAGGATCATGGCGCTGCCGCAGGTCATCGCACCCGCGGTGGTGAGCGCGATTTCGGCGCCGTCGATCTGGCGCGCACCGGCGGTGCCGCGCAGCTGCTCGACCGCCTCGATCACATGGTTGAAGCCGTGGATATAGGCCTCGGACAGCAGGCCGCCATGGGTGTTGAGCGGCAGTTCGCCGGTGCGCGCGATGCGGCCGCCCATCACGAACGGCCCGCCCTCGCCTTCCTCGCAAAAGCCGAGCCCTTCGAGCGCCATCAGCACGCTATAGGTGAAGCAGTCGTAGATTTCGGCGACATCGACATCCTTGGGACCGATCCCCGCGCTGCCCCACAGATCGTCGGCGAGATATTTGAAGCAATTGTGCGAATGGCTGGGCCAGCGGATCGCGTCGAACAGGTCGTCGCCCTGGCTCGGCCCACCACCATAGGCGCCGCCCATGATATAGACGGGCTTTTGCTTCAGATCGCGCGCCTGTTCGGCCGAGGTGATCACCACCGCGCAGGCGCCGTCGCTCTCGAGGCAGATGTCGTACATGCGGAACGGATCGACGATGAAGCGCGAGTTGTAATAATCGTCCTTCGTCATCGGGGTCCGCTGCATCGCGCGTTCGTTGATCACCGCGTTGTCGCGGAAGGTCGTCGCGATCTCGGCCCAATGTTCCTCGGTCGTGCCATAGTCGATCATGTGGCGCCGCGCCCACATCGCCATCGCCTGCGGATAGGTGATCCAGCCCAAGGGCGCGGTATATTGGGTCACGCCATAGGCCGACATGTCGCGGCCTCCCCCCAGGCGAAAGCCCGAGCGCCCGTTCATCGCGCGGAAGCAGAGGACATTCTTTGCCAATCCCGCCTCGATCGCCGCGGTCGCCGCGAGCGTGATCAGGTTCGCGCCATTGCCGCCCGCGGCATAGTCGACCGCATAGCCGGCATTTTCGATGCCCATCTCGGTCGCGACGCCCATCGCCGGGGCGCTGTCGTTGAAGTTGAAGCTGACGATGCCGTCGATGTCGGCGACGGTGAGCCCCGCATCCTCGATCGCCTTCAGGCACGCCTCGGTCGCGAGGCTCCGCACGGTGCGACCCGAAAATTTGCTGTATTCGGTGTTGCCGATCCCGGCGATCGCATATTTGTCGCTGAGTTTGAACATATCAGTCTTCCTTTGGCGGGCCGAAGCGCGGCGCGCGTTTTTCCTTGAAAGCAATGAGTCCTTCGGTGGCGTCGGGCTCGGTGGTCGCGTAGCGGTGAACGAAGGCGATCTCTTCGCGGAGCCCCTCCTCATACGGCGTGTCGAGCGTCATATTGGCGAGCCGCTTGGCGCCGGCGAGGCCGATCGCACTCTTCGTTGCCATGCCGGCGATCCATTCTTCGGCGGCGGCGATCAGCTCGGCGTCGGGAACCACCTTGGTGACGAGCCCCCAGCTTTCCGACGTGTGCGCATCGAGCAATTCGCCGGTCAGCATCAGATGCTTGGCACGCAGCAGCCCGATCGCGCGCGGCAGCCGCTGCGACCCGCCCGCGCCGGGGAGCTGGCCAAAGTTCAGATGGCCATCGCCGATCTTCGCGCTCCCGGCGGCAAGCGCCATGTCGCAGGCGAGCAGCAACTCGATCCCGCCCGCGACGCAGACGCCGTTCACCGCGGCGATCCAGATCGCCCGCGCCTGCTCGATCCCGGTGAGCATGTCGTAAAAATCGGCGAGGAACGCCTGAAACTCGTCGGGGTGCGCGTAGAGGCGGATATAGCCGTCAAGGTCGCCGCCCGCCGAGAAGCTGCGCCCCTCGCCGGTGAGCAAGACGAAGTCGACGCCGGATGTCGCCTCGATCTCGGCAACCGCGGCCTTCAGTTCCTTGACCGTCGACCAGTCGAGCGGATTGAGCTTGTCGGGCCGCGCCAGCGTGACGCGGGCGATGCGGCCGTCATAGGCGAGTTTGAGGTTCTGGTACGTCATGCCGGCACCGCCCAGCGCTTCTTCGCATCGGCGGCGAGTTCACCCTTGGCGACCTTGCCGCCCGACGAGCGCGGCAGATCGTCCATCAGGACGAGATATTCGGGGAACCATTCGCGCGACACGCCGCGCGTCCGGAGATGGCTGGTGATCGCCTCGAGCGTCACCTGCTGGTTCGGCCGCGGCGCGACGTAGATGCACACGCGCTCGCCGAACACCGCATCGGGCGCGGGCACTGCGGCGACAAGCGCGACCGCGGGATGCGTCGCGACCTCGGCCTCGATCGCGGGTGCCGACAGATTCTTGCCGCCGCGGATGATGAATTCGGACGTGCGACCGACGACGCGCAGATAATCCTCGGCATCGATATCGACGATGTCGCCCATCAGCATCCAGCCGTCGGGGGTGAAGAGCCTGGCGTTCGCTTCGTCGTCATCCCAATAACCGAGGCACAGCGCGGGGCCGCGGCAGCCCGGCTGGCCGGTGCCTTCGACCTCTTCGCCGGTCACGGGGTCGAACAGGCGGACCTCCATCTCGGGGATGATCTGACCCGCCGTGTCAAGCCGCCGGTCGCGCGTGTCGGCGGCGGTGGTGTTACTGAGCGCACCGGTCTCGTTCGATCCGTAGAATTGCAGCACCGCAGCGCCGGTTACTTCCTCGAACTCGGCGGCGCGGCGATAAGGGACCGCCTCTCCGCCGGTGAACATGCATTTGAGCGACGACAGGTCGCGCGGCCGCTCGGCCTGTTCGTTGAGCAGCATGATGAACTGGGTCGAGACGCAGCAGAGCACCGTCACCCGCTCGCGCTCGATCATGTCGAGCGCGACGCCTGCATCGAACTTCGGCAGCACTACTGTCGGACAGCCGAGGATCGTTGGCGAAAAATGCGCGGTCCACAGGCCGAAACCGAAGGGCATCGGCACGGCCCCCATGAAGATTTCGTCGTCGCCGAAACGCCCTGCCTCGGCCGCGAGCTGGTGGAAATAGAACCAGCGGTTCTGTGTGTGCATCACGCATTTGGGCATGCCCGTCGTGCCCGATGTCGAGTTGATCAGGAACAAGGCGTCGGGATCGGGTGCCGGCAAAGGCGCATGGTCGGGAACCTCGTCTGCGCTCCAGTTGCGCCGCGCCATCAGATCGGGGACCGCGAGCCAGTCGTCGAGCGAGGCGCCTTGCGCGCGCACCGCCTCGACCAGTTCGGCCAGCGAGCGGTCGCGCATCTCGTCATGAGCAATCAGCAACGTCGCGCCGGTGCGTTTCAGCAAATGGGCGATCTCGGCAACGCCCGCGCGCGAGCCGATTCCGACCGCGACCATGCCTGCACGCTCGACGCCGACCAGCGCGGCGTGGACCGTGGGACCGTCGGGCAGCAGCACTGCGACACGCGCGCCGGTCGGCAAACCTTTCGCGGCGACCAGCGCAGCGACGCGCGTCGCCGCGCGGTCATATTCGCCCCAGGTGAAGCGGCCTTCAGGTGTGATCCATGCCGCACGCTCCGGACGCGTTGCAGCGAGGTCGGCGACGCGGTCTGACAGCGTGGCGTCGCCCCACCAGCCCGCAGTGCGGTAACGCGCGGCGACCTCGGGATCGGCGCGCAGGCTGCGGGCGACCTCAAGCGGCTTCACGGCGGCCCTCCTCGCTGGCTGGCGCATCGAAGGTCCGGTCGGCGCCGAGCGGCGCCGACAGAATATGCCCGGCAACGCGCGCGCGGTGAAAAGCGGGCGTGCCCCAAGCCTGACCGAGCGCAAGGCTGCGCTTGAGCAGGAATTGCAAATCGCCTTCCCAGCTGAACCCCATCGCGCCATGCACCTGCACCGCGGCATGCGTCGCGGCATCGGCGGCGGCGGTCGCGGCGAGCTTGGCGTGGCTGACCCGAACCGAGCCCGGGCTCGCGGCAGCGGCGAGGATCACCGGCCGCGCAAATTCGATCTTCACCTGCGCATTGGCGAGGTGATGCTTAACCGCCTGGAACGACCCGATCGGCTTGCCGAACTGCACGCGGTCTTTCGTATAGACGACCGACATATCGACCGCGCGCTGTGCAAGGCCGAGCAGCTGCGCGGCGGCGAACAGCGCGCCATGATCGAGTGCCTGCGCCCACAGCGCCGCGCCTCCGATGCGCGTTCCCGGCGTTGGTGACCAGTCGATGGCGAACAGCCGCCGGAAGGGATCGATGCTGTCGTGCCGGGTCAGCGTCACCTGAGCGCGCTGGACGAGGTGAACGTCATCGCCAACGGCCAGCAGCAAGGCGGCCGCGCTGTCAGCGTCGGCAACGAGCGGATTGACGGGGTGCCCGACCGCAATCCGCGAACCGAACAGCGCCTTTTCGAGGTCGGCGCCCGCCGCGGCGAGCATAGGCACAGCAACCCCGGCATGTTCGACCAGAGGCTCGGGCAATGCAGCATAACCGCACGCAGTCGCGATCAGCGCCATCTCGACCGCGCCGAGCCCCGCGCCGCCGGCTTCCTCGGGCCCCATCACCCCGGGCAGACCCATCACGAGAATTTGTCCCCAACGGCCGCGGTCGATCGCCTCGCCGCTTTCGAGCAGGCGGCGAAGGTCGGCGCCGGTGCAGGTCGCGGCTAGCAGCTTCGCGACCTCGCTCGCCAGCATCTCCTGTTCGTCGGTCAGGCGGAAATCCATGATTACCTCGGCATGCCGAGCATCCGCTCGGCGATGATGTTGCGCTGGATCTCGTTCGCACCGGCGTAGATCGGCCCCGCAAGCGAGAAGACATAGCCGTCGAGCCAGTCGGCGACGGGTGCAGCCGCCCCCGGCAGGCCGGCCGTGAGTTCGGCTTCGGCGCCGAGCAGCGAAAGCGCGGTCTTGTGGAGTCCGAGGTCGAGTTCGGACCAGAATATCTTGTTCGTACTGGTCTCGGGTCCGATCGCACCGCCCGCCATCAACCGGCTCGCGGTCGCGTAGATCGACAGCGCATAGGCATCGGCGTCCATCCACGCCTGCATCACTTCGGCTCCGAGCAGTGGATCGGAGCCGCGCTCTTTCCAAAGCTCGACAAGCTTCGCAGCGGCGACCTGAAAGCGCGCGGGACTGCGCAGCATCAGCCCGCGCTCGAACCCCGCGGTCGACATGCACACCGCCCAGCCCTGCCCTTCGTCGCCGAGCCGGTTGGCGGCGGGGATGCGGACATCGTCGAGGAAGAGTTCGGCAAAGACGGGCTTGCCGTCGAGGCGCTGGATCGGCTTCACCGTCACCCCCGGCGCATTCAGCGGAAACAGGATCAGCGACAGCCCCTTGTGGCGCTCGCTGCCGGGCTCGCGGAACAGCCCGAACGCCCAGTCGGCATGGACCGCGCGCGACGACCAGATCTTGTGGCCCGAGAGGATATAGTCGTCGCCCCCCCCTGCATTTTTGACGCGCGTCGCTGTGGCGCGCACGCCGGCGAGGTCGCTGCCCGCGCCGGGTTCAGACCATGCCTGCGCCCAGATCTGGTCCCCCGCCGCCATCGCCGGCAGGAAACGCGCCTTCTGTTCGGGCGTGCCATATTCGATCAGGGTCGGCCCGAGCAGGAAGATGCCATTCTGGTTCAACCGGCCCGGCGCCCCGGCGCGATAATATTCCTCCTCGAAGATCAGCCAGCGGATCAGGTCGAGCCCGCGCCCGCCATATTCGGTCGGCCAGGTGACCATACCCCAGCCGCCCTTATGGAGCGTGCGTTCCCATTCGCGATGCGCCTCAAACCCCTCGCGCGTCGAATCGAAATCGGGCAACGGCGCGGGCGGAACATGCGCCGCCATCCACTGACGCACCTCGGCGCGGAACGCCTGTTCCTGGGGGGTATAGCGCAGGTCCATCAGAATTTCGCCGCCGTGCCCGTCGCGACGAACTCGTCGCGCGAGCGCTGGCTGTCTTCGTGCATGTACATTTCGAGCGTGAAGCCCTGTTCGAAGCGGTAGCCATGGTCGACGTCGCGCGGCTCGATGCCGTTCAGCGCTTCCTTGGCGAGCACGAGCGCGCGGCGGCTTTTCGACGCGATCACCGCGGCAAAGGCGCGCGCTTCGTCGGCGAGCCTGACCGCCGGATACACGGCCTCGACAGCACCCAGCCGATAGGCTTCCGCAGCGGAGATCCGCCCGCCCGTGAAAAAGGCCGCGCGCACTTTCTGCAGGGGGAACATGCGCTGCAAATGGCTTGCGCCGCCCATCGCGCCGCGGTCGACCTCGGGCAGCGAGAAATAGGCATTGTCGGCGGCGATCACGACGTCGGATGCGCCGCAGATGCCGATTCCGCCGCCGATCACGAAATTGTGGACCGCGGTCACCACGGGCACTTCACAGCCGCGAATGGCGCGGAAGGTCAGGTAATTGCCGCGGTTGAGTTCGACGATGCGTTCGGGATGCGCCTGCATCTCCTTGATGTCGACCCCGCCGCAAAAGCCGCGTCCCTCGGCGCGGATGAGCACGCAGCGCACCTCGGGATCGCGACCGAGGCGCTCGACATGCCCGGGCAGTTCGTTCCAGCCCTCGCTATCGAGCGCGTTGACCGGGGGGTGATCGAGTATGATCTCTCCGATCCGGTCGGAGATGTTCGTGCGTATCGGCATCAGACTGCTATCCTTTGAAGACCCGGCGCAAGCGCGGCGAGGCGCGCCCGTGCATCGCTCTCGATCCGGCCCAGCAGGTCGGCGACGCTCGGCAGGTCGGTGAGACGGCCGGCGACCTGGCCCGTCGCCATCAGCCCGCCTTCGCCGTCGCCTGACACGACCGCACGCTGGATCAGCACCGGAGCGGCTGCGGCACGCATCGCTTCGGCAAGCGTCAGCCCGCCGTGGCTGCGCATGCCTTGCGCGGCGCGGATCAGCTCGCCCCACGACGCCCCGGTCGCACGCTTCATCTCGACCCCCGCTGCCAGCGCGTTCCGCCACGACGCGATCGCGCCGCCGGCGGTCAGCCGCGCGAGCTTCGCGTTGCGGATCATCCGCTGCGGCAGGCCATCGACCGCGCGCGTGACCTCGATATTGTCGGTGTCGGCAGCGACGTAGCGCGCCTTGATCGCTTCGGGCACCGGACTGTCGCGCGTCATCAGGAAGCGCGTGCCCATCGCGATCCCGGCGGCGCCATAAGCGAGCGCCGCCGCAAGCCCGCGCCCGTCGGCAAAGCCCCCCGCCGCCACCGCGGGCAGGTCGACGCTGTCGAGCACTTGCGGCAACAGCACTGTCGTCGCCACCGCGCCGGTGTGCCCGCCGCCCTCACCGCCCTGCACGACCAGCATGTCGACGCCGAGCGAGGCCATTTTCCGCGCATGCCTCAGCGCCCCGACGGTCGGCACGCAGAGGATGCCGGCGTCGCGAAAACGTCCGATCATCGCGGCATCGGGCCCGCGTCCGAAGCTGACAGCACGGACCTGGTCGCGATGGGAAAGAATGATCCCGACGAGATCCGCGGCGCCCGGCTGGAACATATGGAAGTTCACACCAAACGGCTTGTCCGTCAGCCCCCGCAATATATCGATCTTCGCGCCCGCCTCGGCCGGCGTCATCACCGCCGCGCCAAGGAAGCCGAAACCGCCCGCCTCCACCGTCGCGGCGACGAGCTGCGGCTCGGCGATCCAGCCCATCGCGGTCTGGATCACCGGCAACCGGCAGCCGAGCATCGCCGTCATCACCGTGGCAAGCGGGTCGCTCATCGTCCGCGCGCTTCCTTCGCGCCGCGGTTATCAGCGGCGGCGCTCTTGCCCGTCACCCCGCCGAGCGAATTGCCGGTGGTGAGATCGTTCTGGGCATGGGCGAAATGATGCATGTGGAAAACGGCGTCCATCGCACTGCGTTTGCCGCGCAGTTCCTCGACATGATTGACCGCTTGCTTGGTCAGCCACATGCCGAGCGACGCCTGCGCCGCGAGCTTCGCCGCCATTTCGGCCGTCGCCGCCTCGAGTTCCTCGCGCAGCACAACCTTGTTGACCATGCCGAGCCCATAAGCGCGCTCAGCGGGCATCCGGTCACCGAGCAGCAGGAACTCCTTGGCAACGCGTGGCGGCAGCTCGAAGGCATGCGCGAAATATTCGACCCCCGGAATGCCCATCAGGCGTGAGACCGGATCCTGGAAAAAGGCATCTTCCGACGCGACGATCAGGTCGCAGACCCATGCCAGCATCAGCCCGCCCGCGATGCACGCCCCCTGCACCATCGCGATCGTCGGCTTGGTGACGTCGCGCCAGCGGCGGCACATGCCCAGATAGACTTCCTGTTCGCGCGTGTAGAGCATTTCGGCGCCCGGACGCCCGACATGGTCTGGGACCAGATGGGCGCGATCGAAAGTGCGCGCGATATCGCGGCCGGGGGTCCCGATGTCGTGCCCGGCGCTGAAATGCTTGCCCGTTCCCGCCAGCACGATCGCCTTTACCGCGACGTCGTCGACCGCGCGCCGGAACGCATCGTCGAGCGCATAGGTCATCTGGCTGTTCTGCGCATTGTTGTAGCGCGGCCGGTTCATCGTCACCCACGCGACGCCATCCTTGACCTCGTAAAGGACCGGCTCGTCGGTTTCGTACACGATGTCCGCCGTTTCGGGCGTGGCCGTCGTCATGGCGCAATCCTCTCCGTCTTTCGACTATCAATCATTATAATGTTAAGAGCCGTCAACAGCGGGGGCGATAGCTTCGCGGCACGCCAGCGGTGCTTTACCGGCATCGCAATGCCGGCGGCGATCACGCCGCGCGAACGGCGGGCGGATTCCCTTTGATCAGCGACGCGCGGATATCGTGGGGATCGAGGCGGCGGATGATCGCCAGCGCGGCTGCGTCGGGGATCGCGGTCTCGGCAATCGCACCCTCTTCGACCACCACATCGAAACCGGTGTTGTCGCGCACCTCGTCGAGCGGCACACCAGGATGGAGCGAGACGAGGCGGATCGCGTTGCCCGGCCCGCCGAAATCCATCACGCACAAATTGGTGACGATCCGCCGCAGTTCCAGCCGGTGCGGAATCTTGCCGTGGGGCCAACGGACGGGATTATACCCTGCCGAACAGACGAAATCGACTTCGCCCTCGACCAGCGCGCGGCGGTTGTGCTGCGGAAAGAAATAGCTGTTCGGGTGCGAGATGCTGTTGCCCGGAAAGCCGCGCGCGCCGAGCAGCGCCGCCTTGGGCGCCGCATAATCGCCGATCACGCTGATATTCGCCTGCCCGAACCGGTCGAGCTGGACCGGCGCGACGAGCGCATGGCGGCGACCGCCCCACAGATTGTCGAAGGTCCGTGCATAGGGCGCCCAGCCCTCCGCCACCGGCCCGTCGTCGCGCGGCCCGATCGGTGCGGGCTCCTCGAGGAACATATTCTCGCCGTCGGTGATCATCAGCCGCGGGTTCAAGCTCAACTTGGCGAGGCTGGCGCCCAGCCGCGGGATCGGGGTGATGCCCGTGGCAAGCCATTCGGGATCGTTGCGCCAGACATCGGCGCAGGCGGCGACGAGCAAATCGGCGAGCGTGGCTTGATTTTCGGCCATGCCGTCCTCCCTCAATAGACCGGGGCGGGAACGGCGCGGATCGCCTCCGCCCCGCCGACCGCCGCGATATAGGCCGCGTGATCGGCATCGACATACCGGTCGCGATACGCGGCCCACGCATCGCCCTCGGCTGCGGCATAGGCGCGCAGATGCGCCATATCGATCTGATAGTCGGGCGCGGCGCTCGTCGGATGCGCGCCGAACGGCACTTCGGCGACGCCGGTAATCAGCGACCGTTCGACCAGATGGTGGCGCGCGTTGCCGGGCAGGCCCAGTTCGGCGGTCGGCACGATCCGTTCGGCGGTCACGAAGGTACGATCGGCGGCGCGCGCCATCAGTTCGTCAAAGAAGGGATCGGGCGAAAGCGTCAGCACATTGCCCTTTTCGTCGCTGCGATGGACGTGGAGCAGCGCGACGTCGGGACGCAGCGCGGGCATCGCGATCAGCGTCTCGCCATCGTCATAGGGACTCGTCACCGTCCGGAAGCGCGGATCGTCGGCGATCGCAGTGCCGATCCCGACGCGCGTCGGCAGGAACGGCAGGTGCATCGCGGCAGCGCGCAGACCCCAATGGAGCATGCCCTCGTCCATTTCCCACACCTGCATACCCGCCTGGCGTGATGCCTTGAAATGGGGTTCGATCGGGATCTGGTCCATCGAAACGAAGGCGAAGATCAGCTGGCGGATCTTTCCGGAGGCGGCGAGCAACCCGACATCGGGGCCGCCATAAGCGATCACCGTCAGATCCTTCAGCCCCGACCGCGCGATCGCGCGCACCAGAGCCATCGGCTTGCGCCGCGTCGCCCAGCCGCCGATCGCGATCGTCATTCCGTCGCGCAGTTCCGCCACGACAGCGTCGAGCGGCATCCGTTTGTCGAGCATCATCATTCTCGCGCAGGCAGGCGAGACTGGCCGCCCGTCCGCGCAAGGACGGACGCCGGGCCCCGCTGCGTTGTCGGCCTGTTGGCTCAGACGGTCAGCGCCGGCTGGCCCTTGACTTCGACCGGCTGGACGTCCGGGAATTTGTAAAGTTTCTGCGCGTTGCCGTGCAGGATCGCCTGCTTCACCGGGCCGGGAACCCCCGACATGGATGCCTGGATCGTGCGCCAGCTATACGGATAATCGGCGCTGATGTGCGGATAGTCGGTCGACCACAGCACGCGCTCGGGGTTCATATAGTTGAGGTTGTTGAGCCCGAAGCTGTCGGTCATGTAACCGAAGTAGAAATGCTCATCGATATATTCGCTGGGCAGGCGCTGCAGGCCGAAATGATTGACCTTTTCGAGGCGCTGATAATTATTGTCGATCTGTTCTTTCACATAGGGAACCCAGCCGAAGTCGACTTCGGCAAAGGCGACCTTCAGATTCGGGTAGCGATCGAACACGCCATTAAAGATGAATTCGATGCAGCGGTTCGGCGCATCGAAGAAGCGGCCATAGCCCGGCAGCTTCGCCTTGTGCGGGCTGGGCTTGTAGATGCCGAGCGCTACGTGGATGTTGAAGCTGACATCGCGCTCGTCGATCGCGGCCCACAGATAATCATGCTCGTCGGTCATGACGGTGGTGCCGGTCGGATAAGCCTGTGCCATGACCGCGCGCATGCCCGGACGACCGAGCACGCGGTTCATTTCATCGACGGCGACCTTCACGCCGCCGCGGTTGGGGAGGAAAACCAGTCCGCAGAACCGGCTGGGGTCATAGGCGACATATTCCGAAACCCAGTCGTTATAGGCCCGGACGAGTTCGAGGTGCAGTTCCTCGTCCTCGACCAGCGCGATCGCCGCCTGGATCGAAGGGGTCGGGTACATGACCTCGGCGGTCACGCCATCGCGGTCCTGTTCCTTAAGACGTTCGGCCGGATCCCAGCCGCCCTTGCGCATGTCGTCGAAGCGCATCCATGCCTTCGTTTCCTCGGGCGGCAGGCCGGCGCAGGCGTTCCAGCCGAAATTGCGCGGCCCTTCGAGTCCCTCGAAAATCCAGCCGTCACCCTCGGGGAAGCTTTCCATTCGCGGCGCGCGATCCCTGAATTTCTGGGCGACGCGCTTGGTGAACAGGTCGCCCGGTTCGTTGAAATGGCTGTCCGCCGAAATCAGCTTGGTATTCCCCAAAGGCATCAGTCTTCTCCTACATCTCTATCTTATAAACATTTATATGATAGCGAGGAAAAGGCAAAGCCCTTTTGGCCCTCGCTGGAGCAATTTTTCCAAGAAATCTTGCGAATGATCAGGCGGCGGCCGGCGCCCGCTCCTTGACCTTGGCGCGTGTAATGACAATCAGGCCGAGGATTCCGGTGATGACGATCAACGCCACGCCCATGATGACGAAGGTCGCGTGCAGGCCCATCGCATCGCGAATCGGCTTGGTGACGAAGGGGTTCATGAACTGGCCGATAAATAACGACGCGAGCGTCAGCCCGACCGCATGATTGCGCTGCGCCGTCGTCACCCGGTCGAGGATGCGCGAGAGGAAGAATGGCATCGTCCAGCCGGCACCCACGCCTTCGATGACGATGAAGAACAGGATCATCTCGTAACGCGTGGCAAGCCCCGACCCGATGAAACCGATCCCCATCAAGGTCGCCGCGGCGACCAAAGTCGCAAAGCCGAAGCGCGAATAGACGAAGCCGAACACCAGCGCCGACAGGATCGATACCCCCGCGCTGAGCGCCGGAACATACGAAACAAGCACCGCATCGGTGATGCCGTTTTCCTTGAGCAGGAACGGCATCTGGTAATGCGGCATCGCATGGCCGAGCGCCATGATCAGCGACAGCAGGAGCAGCGGGAGCAATTGTACAAGCGACAGCTGCGCGCCGTCCTGCGCCTGCTCCTGCTGTTCCTTCGAAATCGGACGATCGAAGGCGACGAACGCGAGCAGCAGCAAAATGCCCGGGATGACGAAGAGCAGCGACGAGGCGCGCCAGCCATATTGCTGTGCCAGCCAGCCCGAGGCGAGCATCGTGATCACGGTGCTGACGTGCGAAATCGACTGGCGAAAACCGATCAGTTTCGACCGCAGACCGCCGGTGAAATAGGCCGCGAGCACGCTGGTCATCGCCACATCGGCAACCACCGCGCTGAAACCGAGGATGAAACGCGTGCCGAGCAGCAGCGTATAATTGTGGATGACCAGCGGCATCAGCCCGGCGATCGTCGACACGCCGAGCGCGACGAACATCGTGCCCCGCAAATTGCTGGTGCGCACGAACAGGCCGGCGATCAGCCCGGCAAGCGCCATGCCGATCGGCGCCAGCGTGATCACGAACTGCGCGCTAAGAATCGAATCGGCCGCGCTGTGGAATTCGGCGGCGATCAGTTGCAGACCGGGCACCACCGCGGTGAAAGCGAGCGTCGACTTCACCCCGCCGGTAAGCAGGATCAGGACAACGAGATTGCGACGCCAGCGTGCAACGTCATGGACCTGCGCCGCCGCGGCGGGCGGCACTGCATCACTTGCTCCGATCATCGTCGCCATCTCCCAAAATCCTCTCTCTCGTTCGCCTACCGAAGCTAGCATCCGCCGCGCGGCTTTGCCGTTCGCGATCGGGCACCCCCCTGTTGCCGAGCGCGCATCGTTGCCGCGCATCAACAGGCGTCAAAGCCTCTATCGACGGAAGATGTCCCCCATACTTCAAATGATAGCAAGAAAGGGCTTGCTGGACGGCGTGGCACTGGCGCCCGCCCGCCGCCGATGCCGTCACCCCCTAAAGGTCGATGCCGATCGAGAAGCCGTAATAGCGCGGGCGATTATACGTCCCGGCGAGGATCGCGCCGAAATCCGACGCGAAAGTCAGATAGCGGTTGTTGGTCAGATTCTCGCCAAACACCTGCGCCTTCAGCTTGCGGCCATCGACCTCGAATTCCCATATCAGACGCGCGCTGAAATTGCTTTCCCTGCCCATCCAGGGGACCTGCGCGGTGTTCGGCGCCTGCGCGATCAACGTATAGGTCGGCGAATTGCTCTTGCCGCTATAGTCGCCGCGCAGCGTGAGGCTGCCCGCCGATGCGGTATCGAGCGTATATTGCGCACCGACATGATAGGTCCAGTGCGGGACGTTCGCGAAGACGGCATCGTCGGCGACGTCGGTGGGCACGCCGGCGACCGCAAGGATATATTCCTTATATACGGGGTCGACATAGCCGACATTGCCGTCGAGCTTGAGTCCGCCAACGACAAACTGTCCTTCGACCTCAAAACCGCGATAACGCGCGCTGCCCGCGTTGGTGAGCTGGTTCGTGTTGGTTGCGATGTTGTAGCCGTTGACCTGCAGGTCCTTATAATCGGTCTGAAAGGCTGAAACGTTCAATCGCACCATCCGGTCGAACCAGTCGCTTTTGATACCGGCTTCATAGCTGGTCGCGGTTTCCGGATCGAAAGGCGCCGCGCCCACGGTTGGAGCATTATAACCACCCGAGCGATAGGCCGAAGATGCCCGCGCATAGAGCAGGATACCGGGTGTCGCCTTGTAGCTGACCGAACCCAGCCAGCCGACATTGTCCCAGTCGTCCTTGCGCGACTGGGACAATGTCGTGGTCGTGACCGTCCGCGAGACCGAGATTGAGTCGAGGGTTTTCTTGTCCCTTGTATACCGGATGCCGCCGACCAGCTCGAGCTTGTCGTCGGCGAAAGCGGGCTTCCAGCCCACCTGTCCAAAAGCAGCGTAGGATTTGGAGTCGATCGAAAAGCTGGTGCTGCGGTTCAACCGGAGCGCCAGCGTCGGCGACAGCGGCGAATTGAGGATCGTGTTGATCGTCTCATCGACCTTTTCGTCATAATAATAGAGGCCGACGAGATAATTGAAATCACCGGCATCACCGAGGAACTGCAGTTCCTGGGTGAACTGTTTCTGCTGCCCGGGGTTCGATGGCGTGACGTGCGCCGTCACCCATTCGATCGGCTGGCCGGGAACGGCAGGATTGGCGACCGCGCCGCGCGTCGCGCCGCCGCCGAGGTTGCCGCGCAAATTCTGGTGGATCTCATTATAACCGGTGATCGACTTGACCGTCAGCGCGTCGCTGAAATCCTTTTCTAGCGTCAGGACGCCGCCATAGGTTTCGACCGACGATTCGCCCTTGGTGCGCGGGTCGCGATAGCTGAAATCGCGCGGCCCCACGCCGATAGGAAAAGCCGGGCCATTGGCGTTGCCGGCGCCCTGAAAATAAGCTTTTCCGACCGTGGAGGCGGCGAGCGCCTCCCAGCCGGTATAGCTATTGACCTTGTTATAGCGACCGCGCAGGTCGATCGTGAAATCGCCGCCGAGTTCGCCGCGCAACGCCGCACCGAGGCCGTAGCTGTAGAGCGCCCCGCCCCATTTCGACGCCGAAACGCCGGGCGTTTCGACCCAGCCGTCGCGCGAGTGAACCTGCCCCGACACCTTCAGCGCAAACGGCGAATTGCCGATCTGCCCGACCTGCACGACGCTCGACGCGGTTATCTCGTGACGCGAGCCATATGAAAAATTGGCCTGGATCCCGAACTCGTCCTCCGGATTGCGCGTCGCGAGCAGGATCGCGCCGCCGGTCGTGTTGCGACCGAACAGCGTTCCCTGTGGCCCGCGAAGCACTTCGACGCTTGCAACGTCGGGAAGGTCGAAGGTGTTGCCGCTGGGCCGCGGCGTATAAACGCCGTCGAGATAGACGCCAACCGCGGGTTCGACATAGAGCGCAGTCGAAAGCGTGCCGATGCCGCGAATATACACGGCGGGGGCGCTACCGCTGCCGCTCGCCTGCGTGATTCGAAGGCTCGGCGCAAGCTGGGTCAGGCCGTCAATGCGAACGATGTTGAGGTCCGAAAGCTGATCGGACGAAATCGCGGTGATCGACACCGGCGTTTCCTGCGCCCGCTCCTCGCGACGGCGGGCCGTGACGATGATGTCCTGGATACCGCCCTCGCGTGCGGTCGCCGGGGCAGGTAAGCGTTCAGCATCCTGCGCCAGGGCCGCTTCTGGCGCTGCGGCGGCCAGCGCCACGGCCATGGCTGCCCCGCTCACCATCCAGGTACGGCTGGGCCCATGCCGGACCAAATCGATTCCAACTTCGCTCCGATCGCTCTTCACCGCAGTTTCTCCCATTTCTCTTATATTTTTTCCAGCATGGGGCCCGCGCTGGAGAAGGACAAATCTGAAACGGGTACAATAGCGTTTCCAAACCGGCATCGGAGGATGCCGTTCGCCAAAGCCATGATCTGCGATATAATATATTGAATACAGGCACAAAACTCGAGATATCGAGAGATTCGAACTCTCAACCCCAACCTTGGAACATCGTGTCAGAAGTGGCCAAACGTCCTTAGACGCGCCCAACTATTTCTAGGGAGTGACCCCCGGACGGTCGCCGGCTCGTCAAACGACTGCTTTCGAGGCGCTTAGCAGACATCGGGCGCAAAGCAGCCACCGAGACGCCGGCAAAATATACCCCCGAGAGCCGGGGCTACGCAGCGATTCACAGGTAAATGGCGGAAGCCACCCTCTGGATTTCAATGAGTTAGATAGGGCGGCCGATAGATGTGGCAGCCGCCGATACCACAAGTATACAATTTTTTCAGTGATTTAGACAGATTGGTAGCGGAGGAGAGACTCGAATTGGACATTTAAACACAATATTTTCATAACCTTATATACTATTGATGCTTCTGCGACCTTGATATCCACCCCCATTCGACAAGTCGCGCATGAACGCAGGTAAATCGAAACGGGAGAGCCATAAGGACACCACGGCGCTCGCACACCGAGGTCCGCTGCCGTGCCCCGCCGTTCGCGCTGCCCGTTCCGCTCGCGTTTTCGTACTAATTGCCGGGCCGCCGCGTCCGACAGCCAAAGGGCATGCTCAGAATGTCGGAAGGATAATGATCGTCCTCGAGGATGAAGTCCCACCTTTTTCGGCAAAGCTGGATGTCCATCTAGGACGGCTATATTTCCCGAAGAGGCATGGCCGCGAACGCGTTGATGATGGGTGCGTTCTGAGCGGGATCATTTTGGTCGACCGCGGTGGGCCCAGGCAGCGCGATGCGCCGGCCCGATGAAGACACTCTACAATCGCTAAAAGCGGCGGAGCTACACCGCGCGCTCGCGACGGAAATCGGCCTTGGAACGAAAGGTCGCGGCGGCGGCAGGCGCTGCCGGAAATAGTCCGGTGAGCGGGCCGGAGGCACTGCACCTCCGGGCCTGCTCAGGAGCATCAGCTTGCAGCGCTGTCCTTGACCTTGGTGTAGGGGACGAACTCGCCGAGCCCGACCCATCCGGACGGCATCCGTGAGCCGGAGTCATAGAGTTTGACCGTGTCGATGCTGCAGAGCTGCGACCCGAAGGGCTCGGTCACCATCACCTTGCCATCGCGGAGCGAGGATGCACCGGACGTCGGCTTGTTGACATAGGTGGTGTTGCCCACATCGTACAGAATAGCCGTGCCATCGATGATCTGGGTCGAACGGATCTGGCGAAGATTGAGACAGCGCACGGGCTCACCCGCCGCACGGCCTTCCAGAGCCTTGGCAAGCTTTGCTTCTGCGCCGCCGCCCGGCGCCGCGGAAGCAACGCCACCTGCCAGAAGAGCGGCCGTCGCGATCAAGGTTGCAATCTTACGCACGTCTAATCTCCTTCTAGTGATTTCGACAGCGCTAATAGGGTACGAATATTGAATGCGTCATGAGCATCCGGTTCATCGTGAATATAATGTTGTCTCAAATTGTATAATTTATCTTAAATTGTATCAAAATAATGGCTCGACGACTTCAGGGCTAGGGTCAGGCCCCATCGATTTGGACAGACGGCCGTGATCAGGCGCGAACTAGCGATCAATCGCTCGCAGAGCCGTCCCTTCACTCCGGTATGAAGTCGGGAATTCTGGTCCGCCAAGCGCTTCTCGGCGATCACTTTCACCTCGGCCAACGACAGGACTTGCGGACATAGCCGAGTTTGCGGAGATGAACGCTATATGGGACACGTGGATCGCCCATGGAGCGCTGCTGCCCGCACGGCGGCTGGCGCCGGATTGACAATACTGAATCGAGATGTCGTCAGCGCTGCCCGATCTCTCCGTCACCGCGCCGGTAGAGGGACCGGGCGTCGTCATCGACCAAATCGGGCCGCTGCCGCTCAACAGCCTCCATCGACGATGGCAGGGAGAAGGGAAGATGTCCGCGGGCAACCGCACGGCCGCCGATTATGTCGAACAGGGCTGCATCGCTCGAACCGAAATTGACCAGGATCGCTTGCGCGAGGGGCTGAAGGTCGGTCAGGATCGCGGGTCGGTCCATCTCGACCGCCAATATGGTCGGCACATGGCGCGCCGCGCGCTTCAGCGCCAAAACCGCCGGATCGTCGGGCGCGAAGTCCAGCCGTCCTTCATGCTGACGCGATCCGAAGAAATGATGCGGATGAAGATTTTCAAAAGGTGTGACCGCGCGAACCAAGGCAACATCGGCGGTCGCTGGATCGCTGACCACCTCATAGCCCGCCGCGCGCGCGGCTGCCGGATCCGCTCCGTAAAGCCAGATTTTCCGGCCCGCCGGCAAAGGCAGCAACTCCCCTTCGTTGCGCAAAAGGATCTGGCTTTCCCGTTGCGCGCGATCCGCCTCGCGCTGCCAGACCATATTACCGACGCGCTGCCCCGCCGCCCCTTCGTCGACATAGGGGTTGTCGAACAGGCCCAGCCGGAACTTCAACCGCAAGATGCGACGCGCGGACTCGTCGATGCGAGCTTCGCGCAAAGCGCCGCGGCGAACGGCCTCCAATATGGGCGCCCCGTCGTCCACACCCCCGAACTGGTCGATGCCGGCGTCCACCCCCTTTGCGAACCGCTCGCTGACGCCGAGCGTTTCGACGCCCCACGGCATGCCGATGGCCTGGGGTGTCTGCGGATCAGCGGCATCCGGATCGGTGCAGCTGGCCGGGCAGTCCCGCGTGATCGCCCAGTCTGATATCAGGAGACCGTCATAGCCCTTGTCGTGCCGGAGCAGATCCGACAACAACTGCTTGTTAAAACCGGCGCCGACCGGCTCGAGCGCCTTGCCATCGACCTTCGGCCCATGAAGGACGACATAGGTCGGCATCACGCCGGCGCTCCGCGCCGCCAGCGCGCCGTCGAAGGCGCGAACATGATCGGCGAACGACGCGTCGCTCAGGAAGACGTTGCGGCCATAATGATTGTGACCATCAAAGCCTTCGGGTTGTGCGCCATAACCGACCCAATGCTTCACTACCGTTGCCACCCCGTCGCGGGTCACGCCGGTGTTGCCGCCCTGAAACCCCTCGACATAGGCGCCCGCGAGACGCGAAATGGTCGCCGGATCAGACCCGAAGGTGGCCGAAAAGCGCGACCAGCGTGGCTCGCTACCGACATCGGCCTGGGGCGACAGCGCCATATGGATGCCCACCGCGCGATATTCCTGCCGCGCAATGTCGCCGAAACGCCGGACGAGATCGGCGTCGCCCAGCGCGGCGAACCCCAAAGTGTCGGGCCACAGCGTGAAACCTCCGCCCGTCGTGCTGGCCCCCAGCGTGGCCTGGAAATGATGGCGCGGATCGGTGCTGATCGTGACCGGAATGCCGAGCCGGGTGCCTTCGGCGATTTTCTGCACTGCGTTATTCTGGCGCGCGAATGCCTCGGGCGACATGACCAGCCGGGTGATAAAGCTGTTGACGTGGCCTTCCCCGATCAAAGTCCGGACCCGCGGCAGATCATAGCCGGTTGACGACGCGCCGATCGGGGAGTCGGTGGCGGGCAGACTGCCGTGCACCATCAGGCCGATCTTTTCCTCCAGCGTCATGCGCGGCAACAGGTCATCGACACGCTGCTCGATCGACAGACGCGCATCCTCATAAGGGTCGAGAATGCCGTTATGATTTAGGTCGCGCGATGCGGGTCCGGGAGCAGGCTGGCCGGCGCCCAGCGCAGCGGCCGGGACGAGGCAGGCGACCGTCAGCGCGCGGAGCGACGCGCGACACGCGACCGAAGCATATGTCAAAGCCGATCCTTTGATGCGCATGATGTGATCATCCCCAACCCGTGCAGCAGCATTAATATAGCGCTACATTCATTTTTATCTCACCCATGTCAAACCATGATTTGGATTGACAAGCACGTACCTCCACTCGATATTTAACGCTATATCAGCTAGCCGCAATTCCGCCCGCGACCGGCCGGAACAATATATTGGGAGAACCTCCGATGGTCGATGTGCGAAAGCGCCGGTTTTTGCAGGCTGGCGCGGCATGGGGGGCGCTTTCCGCGATGCCAAGCGCCGCGCAAACGTTCGACGGCGGAAAGCGCGACTATGTCAAGCGCGACCCGCGCAAGCGCCACAATCTCCTGCTGATCACCGGAGACGACATCGACTGGTCGGCGATGGGCTTCATGACCGGACGGCGCGGCCTGACCCCCAATCTGGACCGGCTGGCGTCGCAGAGCCATGTCTTCGAACAGATCCGCACCGTCGCCCCGATCTGCATGCCGTCACGCCAGGCCTTCATGAGCGGATTGCTGCCGCACCATAATGGCGGCAACGGCTTCTTCCCGATGCGCGAAGGAACGCCGACGCTTTGCTCGATATTGTCGGCCGAAGGCTATTATTGCGCGGCCAGTCACAAGATCGGCCATATGCAGCCCGCCTCGTCCTTCCCGTGGGACATGAAACAGGAAGGCAAGGATCGCCACCCGATGGTCCACGCCGACATGCTGCGGCTCGCGATCATGGAGGCAGAGGCCCAATACAAGCCCTTCTTCGTCAACTGCAACATCAACGACCCGCATCGTCCCTTTTACGGCGCCGCCGATGCCGAGGAACTGGATCACGGCCAGGCCGGCCCCTACCGGATTCCCCGGCCGCTCCGCGCAGGGGAGGTTCCGGTCCCCGACAATCTGGAGGATCTTCCCGGCATCCGTACCGAGATGGCGCAATATTGGAATTCGGTGCAGCGGCTGGACATCGCGGTCGGGAATATCCTGCAGGCGCTGAAGGACAGCGGCACCTTTGACGACACGATCATCCTGTTCGTCGCGGACCATGGCATGCCGATGCCCTTCGCCAAGGCGAGCTGCTACGATCATGGCATCCGCACGCCGGTGGTGCTCCGCTATCCCGGCATGGACGCGCCGCGCCGCTTCGATACGCTCTCGACCAATCTCGACATTCTGCCGACCCTGCTCGATCTGTTGCAGGTGAAACAGCCCGCCGGCTTGGACGGAAACTCGTGGCTGCCGCTGCTGAGGGGCGCGTCGGTCCCGGACCGCCCCTTCATCATGTCCTATGTCGATTATGTGTCGAGCGGCTGGCACTACCCGTCGCGCACCTTGCAGGACAAGCGCTACGCCTTTCACTTCACCGCCTGGTCGGATGGCAAGACCACGCTGAAGCTCGAGAGCATGTGGGGACTGACCTATCCGGCGATGGCGAAAGCCGCCGAGACCGATGCAAGGATTGCGGCGCGGGTGGGCCAATATGTGCGCGGCTATCCGCTGGCGCTCTATGACCTGAAGGCCGACCCCAGCCAGCGGCGCAACCTGCTGGACGACCCGTCGCACCGGGCAAAAGTCGAAGAGATGAAGCGCCTTATGCTGCACGAAATGGAACGGACCGCCGATCCGCAGCTGGACAATTTCCGTACCATGCTGGAGGGCGGGACGGTCGAGTTGAAGCAGGAACCGGCGAAATATCGCATTCAGGGGGACTGACCACTTGGCGCAAGGCACACATATGGACATACGGCGGCTTCTGGCAGGCGGGATGGGATTGGTGTCAGCCGGGCTGGTCCGTGCCGCCGCGGCCGCCTCGCGACGCGTGCCCAATTTCATCGTCATCTATTGCGACGATCTGGGCTATGGCGACATCGGCCCGATGGGCGGAACCGCCATTCCCACACCGAACCTCGACCGCATGGCGCGCGAAGGGATGACGCTCACCGACTATTATGCACCCGCCAATGTCTGCACCCCGTCGCGCGCGGGGTTGCTGACCGGCCGTTATCC
>JAGHZY010000025.1 GCA_017745175.1 Sphingopyxis sp.
TCCGACGAGTTCGCTTCCCTCTATGCCTTCGGGCTGGGGACGCGATGATGACTGCTCCGATCGAGGGTCATGTCGCACCGGGTTTCGAGCGCGTGGCCGACGTCTTTGCGGAAAATTTTGCGCAAAACGGGCCCTATGCCGATATCGGCGCGTCGTTTGCCGTCTATCGCCGCGGCGAATGCGTCGTCGATCTGTGGGGCGGGTATGCCGACCGCGCCGCAACCCGGCCATGGCAGCAGGACACTCTGGTCAATCTCTGGTCGACGACCAAGGCAGTCGCGGCCTTTTGCGTCGCGTTGCTCATCGAGCGCGGCCAGCTCGACTATGCCGGGCGCGTCGCGGCATATTGGCCCGCCTTCGCCAAGGCGGGAAAGCAGGATGTAACGGTCGCGCAGCTGCTGTCGCACGAGGCGGGGCTTCCCGGTTTTGCCGACCCGACATCGATCGACGACCTGTTCGAGCATGACCGCTGCGCGGCGCGGCTGGCGATGCAGGCGCCCCTTTGGGAACCCGGCACCGCCAACGGTTATCATGCGGTGACCTATGGCTTTCTTGCTTCCGAGCTGGTCCGCCGCACCGATGGCCGGACGCTCGGCCGCTTTCTCGCCGACGAACTCGCCGGTCCGCTGGGTGCCGATTTTCATATCGGCCTCGCCCGCGGGCTGGAGGCGCGTGTCGCCGAGCTTGTTCCACCCGATCAGCCGGCGGATATGAGCAGCGTCGAAATGAACCCCGCGATGATGCTGGCCCTCGGCAGCCCAGCGATGGATCCGCACCGCGCGAACACACACGCCTGGCGTGCCGCCGAACTTCCGGCGCTGAACGGCCATGGTTCGGCGCAGGGGATCGCGAAGCTTTACGCCGCGATGCTCGACCCCGCTGGTCCTTGCTCGCCTGCCACCGTGGAGCGAATGACCGCGATTGCCGCCGACCGCGACGACCTCGTTCTCGGTTTCAACCCGCGCTGGGGCATGGGCGTCGCCCATAATCAGGGCGGGATGTTTGGCCCCCATACCGCGACTTTCGGTCACAGCGGCTGGGGCGGCTCGTTCGGCTGCGGCGATGCGGCACGTGGAATTGCGATCGGCTATGCCTGCAATCATATGGGCCCCGACCTCGTGGGCGACCCGCGCGCGACCGCGCTTTGCCGCGCCGTCTTTGACGACGGCCGATAAAAGCGGGCTTGGTTGGTCGCTGATATGAAAATGGTGCGAGCCGCCCGCACAAGCCGATCATATGTCGCTGCGCGGCCTCCGTTCTCTCATGGCCGGAGCACATTCGGCTCCGGACGGGCCGGCATGTTCGGCAGCAGGAATGCGTCGTCGAGGGCCACATAGTCGAGGCCACCTCCCGGCAACGGAAATTTCCGGCGGAAGCCCTCGCTTCGGTCCGCCGCGGCGAGAACGCGGGCCTTGAATCGATGAGCAAGCGAATGCCGGACCGGCAATCCGCTGGCAATTTTGGTCCAGCTGTTCCAGCTGATGCCGATCCGCGTCATGATCTCGCATTGTCCGCCGACGAGATGCCCGATTTCATCCACCAGGTCCGGGTTGACGATGCACATGCGCTGCTTTTTCTGATCCACCGCGAATACTCCTTCAATCCATTTTTCAGCCATCTGCGTCATTCCTCTTCGCTGTTCGCTTCCCGGCCCAAGAAGCCAGCGCCTCGATAGCAGCCCCCCGCCCGAAGAAATGCAGCGCGCCCGCGCATCGACGATCTTTTAAGCGCCGATTTC
Organism: Sphingopyxis sp.; assembly: GCA_017745175.1. Taxonomy (GTDB): domain Bacteria; phylum Pseudomonadota; class Alphaproteobacteria; order Sphingomonadales; family Sphingomonadaceae; genus Sphingopyxis. Next base: position 1,739 of record JAGHZY010000025.1, read on the forward strand.
GCCATTGCTCCGAATTATCTTTGAATTTTCCGGCAAAAACATAAAGGTATGTTCATGTGAAACGGGATTTTGCCGGGAGAATCTTCGATGCTCAGTGAAGCGGATCTTCGCATCCTCAAGATCATTCAGACGGAAGGCCGGATTACCAATCAGGAACTGGCAAATCGCTGCGGGCTTTCGCCATCGGCCTGCTTCGACCGGCTGAAACGGCTGCGCGAGCAGGAATATATCCTCGGCTTCCATGCCCTGCTCGATCCGAACAAGCTCGACCGTTCGCTGCTGATCTTCATCGAAGTGCTCATGGACCGGACAACGGGTGACGTTTTCAAGGAATTCGCGGCGTCGGTATCGGTCATGCCCGAAATCCTCGAATGTCACATGGTGGCGGGCGGATTCGACTATCTCATCAAGGTCCGCGTCCGCGACATGGCCGCCTATCGGACGTTCCTCGCGGACACGCTGGTCCACATGCCCGGCATCCGCGAAACGCGAACCTATGCCGTTCTCGAAGAAGTCAAGAATGTGACGAGCTTGCCGTTGTGACATCAGGCTGCCGCCCTATTTGGCCTGCACGGCCAGCCGGCTCTTGCGGGCGCCATAGGCCAGATAGACGACGACCCCGATCAGGTTCCAGATCAGAAAGCGGCTCTGTGTGATCGCCGGCAGGCTGAAGAACAGGTAGATACAGCCGCCGATCGCAACAAGGCCGACGACCCACGGCATCGGCGCGCGAAACACCCGCGGCAGGTCGGGCTGACGGACGCGAAGGATGATCAGGCAGAGGCCGACCGCGACGAACGCCGCCAACGTTCCAGCATTCGCCAGTTCCGCGATTTCCGAGAGCGGGAAAAGGCCCGCGATCGCCGCGACGACGGCTGCGGTGCCGACCGTGACGGCGACGGGCGTACCGCGCCGGTTCAGCCTACCCAGTCGCTCGGGCAGCATCCGGTCGCGCGCCATCACGAAGAAGATGCGGCTTTGCCCGAACATGAAGGCGAGAATCACCGTCGGCAGCGCAATGACAGCCACTGCGCCGATCAGCGTCGCCATCCCCGGATGCCCCAGCGTACGCAGCACATGCGCGAGCGGCTCGCCCGAGCTGGAAAATTCGAGGAAGGGCATCGCGCCGATCGCGGCCGCGGCGACCAGCATATAGACGACCGTGCACACGATCATCGACCCGACGATCCCGATGGTGAGATCGCGGCCGGGATTTTTCGCCTCTTCCGCAGCCGTCGATACCGCATCGAAGCCGTAGAAGGCGAAGAAAATGATCGCCGCGGCCGCCATGACGCCACGCACCTGTCCATCGACCTCGTGTGCAGCAAAACCATAAGGCATGAAGGGGTCGAAATGGCCGGCGTCGAACGCGGGCAGCGCGAGCAGGATGAACGCCGCGAGCGCACCCAGCTTGAGCACCACGAGAACGGCGTTGACCGAGGCGCTTTCGCGGGTGCCGATCAGCAGCATGCCCGCAACCCCCGCGACGATGAGGATCGCGGGCAGGTTGACGATTCCCCCGGCATGCGGCCCCGCGGCAAGCGCGAGCGGGACATCGATGCCGGCCGCCTGCAGGAAGCCGACGGCGTAGCCCGACCAGCCGACAGCCACCGCCGCACAGACAACCGAATATTCGAGCACGAGGCTCCACCCGATCACCCACGCAACGCCTTCGCCGATCACGGCGTAGCTATAGGTATAGGCGCTGCCAGAAACCGGCATCAGCGTCGCGAGTTCGGCATAGGCGAGCGCGGCGCAGACGCAGACCAGCCCGGCGACGATGAAAGCGATGAGGACCGCAGGGCCGGCGCGTTCGGCACCCACGCCGATCAGCGTATATATTCCCGTGCCGACGATCGCTCCGACACCGAGCGCCACGAGGTGCGGCCATCCCAGCGTCCGGTGTAGCCGCTGCGCCTCGTTGACGGCGGTGACCGTTTCGATCGATTTTCGCCTGGTAAGAAATGACATGAAGGTCCCCCGCCCGATCATCACCATGATCGGGATCGACATCGATAACCGGCGCCATGCCTGTCAGGGCAGGCATGGCGCGGATGCTTTTGGCGAAAAATGGCGCGTTACTGGCCGGCCTTGGCCTTTTCGTTTTCGACCATCGTCGCGACATCGGCCAGCAGCTGCTTCGCATCGTAAACGATGCCGTCCTTGATGGTGAACTTCACCCCGCCGACGACCTCCTGCCTGTTCGTCTCGGAATTGAGGCGTTGAAAACCGGTGCCGTAGAGCGTCTTGAGATTTTGCAGCGGGTTTTCCGGAACGACCACGAGGTCGGCCAGCATGCCCGCGCGTACCGCGCCGATCGGCGGCGTTTCGCCGCGCGGTTCGTACAGCGTCTGGGCCCCCATCATCGTCGCGGCGCGGATCACCTCGAGCGGGGAGAAACCGGCTTCGCGCAACAATTCCAGCTCTTCGACATAGGCAAAGCCATAGACTTTCCAGATGAAACCCGAATCGGTGCCGACCGTAACGCGGCCACCCATATTCTTGTAATCGTTCATCAATCGCATGAAGAGGCCATAGAATTTCTTCCAGGCAAATTCATTCTCGGTCGTCCAGTCGTAGAAATAGGAGCCGTGGTTGTCGCGGGTCGACTGGAAATAATTCCAGAGCTGGGGCGTCGTGTAGCGCGCATGCCAATCAGCGTTGCGTGCACGCATCAGATCGCGCGAGGCGGCATAGATATTGAAGGTCGGATCGAAAGTGACGTGGTTCGCCTTCTGCGCTTCCAGATATTCCTGCCACTGCTTCGTGTCGGGGCCATAGACCTGATCCCAGATCTCGGCGACCTCGCCGAAACGGTGCTGTTCGTTGTTATAGTCATATTGCGACGGGAAATCCTGAATCGCCCGGCCCTTGAGCAGCGATTCCATATGCCCGTAATAATGGGTGACCGTGTTCAGCCCGGCATCGCCGGCCTGGCGCGCGTTGAAATTGGCAACCCCGATCTGGCTGAGGTGCGCTGTCGTGCCGAGGCCGAGTTTCTTCGCCTCGTCGAGCGCGGCCGAAAAGACGTCGGGGGTTTCATTCTCGCGGTTGAAGAACTTGATCCCGTCGATATTGTTCTTCGCGGCCCAGCGCACCCATTCGCGCGCCTTGAGCGGGGTGTCGACCACACCGCCCGACCAGCCAGCACCCAGCGTCTGATAGTTGAAGATGCGCGGCGCCACGATCTCGTTGCGTGCCGAACGGTCCTTCTCGCGGCTCGCGACCGCGGGCGCGCCCAGCGGAACCCCGCGCACCGTCGTCACGCCATGCGCCAGCCACAGCTTGTACGCATAGCTTGCATCGGGCGCCTTGTCGGCTCCGGGCAGGTGAACGTGCATGTCGGTGAACCCGGGTAGGACGTACATGCCCGTCGCATCGATCTCATAATCGGCGTCGTTCGGTGCGCGATTGGGTGCCGAGGGAAGCCCCGGCCAGCCCGCCTGCTTGATCGAGGAAATCCTGTTGCCCTCGACGACGATGTCGAAGCGGCCGCGCGGCGGTGCGCCGGTGCCGTCGATGATCGTCGCGTTGCGGATCACCATCTTGCGGAACGGCCCGGCACCCTCGCCCGGCTTGCGCGCCGGTGCGCCGGCGCTGACCGGGAAGACCTCTGCGGCTGGAGTCGCCTTTTTGTTGTCGGCCTGATGCGCGGTCGCCGGCACGGCAAGCAACGCCGCCGCGAGCGCGATTTTGGTTATCTTCAACTTCATTGGACCCGTTTCCCCGTTTCGATTGATTTTCCTGTTCACGCGAAGCGATGGTCGGGCGGCAATATCCGCGCCGCCCGCACATCGGTTCAGGGCAGCGGAACTCCCTCTTCGGGAAGCCCCATCCGCCGCTTTTCGGACTTCACCATTTCGGCGACGTCGGCGAGCAGCTTTTTCGCGTCATAGACGATGCCGTCCTTGATCGTGTAGCTGACCCCGCCGACGCGCTCGAGCTTCTGCGTCTGTTCGTTGAGGCGCAGCGCGCCGGTGCCGTAAAGCGTCTTGAAGTTCTGGAGCGGATTTTCCTTCACCAGCACCATGTCGGCGAGCTTGCCGACGCGCACCGTTCCGATCGGCGGCGCGACATTGCCTTTCGGTTCGTAGAGCGTCAGTGCCCCGTTCAACGTTGCCGCCTGCACGACCTGTGTCGGGTTGAAGCCGGCCTCCTGCAGCAGTTCGAGTTCCTCGACATAGCCGAAGCCATAGGTCTTGAAGATGAAGCCCGAGTCCGATCCGGTCGTCACGCGGCCGCCGATATTCTTGTAGTCATTCACCAGATGCATGAACTTCTGGTAGAAATTCCGCCAGCGGACCTCCTTCTCGGTCGTCCAGTCGAAGAAATAGGACCCATGGTTCTCGCGCGACGACTGGAAGAAATTCCAGAGCTGCGGCATCGTATATTTGCCATGCCAGTCGGCGTTGCGCGCGTGCGTCAGGTCGCGTGATGCAGCGTAGATCGTCATCGTCGGGTCGAAGGTGACGCCGTTCTTCTTCTGGCTTTCGAGATAGTCCTTCCACTCGTCGGTGCCCGGCTCAAAGCTCTCGCGATACAGGTTGGCCACATTGCTGAAGCGGTCCTGCTCGTCCATGTAATTGTAGCCCGGATCCCAGTTCTGCACCGGACCTTCCTTCAGCAGCGATTCCATATGGCCATAAAAATGGGTGACGGTGCCGAGACCCGTTTCGCCCGCATGTCTGGCATCCATCCGCGCGACACCGACCTGCGACAGGTGCGCGACGGTTCCGATATGCTGCTTCTTCGCTTCGTCATAAATCGCTTCGAGCACCTCGGGCGGCTGGTTCGGATCGGCGGTGACCTTGATGCCGTCGATCCCCGCCTTCGCGGCCCAGCGCACCCATTCACGCGCTTTTTCGGGCGTGTTGGTCAGCCCGCCTGTCCAGCCGCGGCCCGATCCCGGGCGGTGATAGGAAAAGATGCGCGGCGCGGCGATTTCGTTGCGCGCCGACCGCGCGCGCTCGCTCAGCGCGATTTCGAAGGGCGCCAGGTCGACGCCGCGGACCGAGGTGACGCCATGCGCCAGCCACAGCTTGTACGAATAGCTGAGGTCGGGCGCCTTGTCGTCGCTCGACCCATGGACGTGCATGTCGATGAACCCCGGCAGCATGAACATCCCGGTCGCGTCGAGTTCATAGTCGGCGTCGCGCGGCGCGCGGCCGGCGACCAGCGGAAGCCCCGGCGTACCGGCCGCCTCGATCGAGGTGATGATGTTGTTTTCGACGACGACGTCGACCGGGCCGCGCGGCGGCGCGCCGCTGCCGTCGATCAGCGTCACGCCCCGGATCACCATCTTGCGGAACGGCCCGGCGCCTTCGCCCGCCTGCCGGGCAGGCGCCGCGACGGCCCCCGCGCGCGGCTTCACCGCCTCGGCAGCGGGGGCGGCATTCTGCGCCTGCCCCGAAGCGACCGGAATGGAACACAAGAATCCGGCCGTCCCGGCCATCAGCGTCCGCCATGCGGCCACGCGCAGTCTGTCCATCGTAAGCTCTCCCCTGAAAACCCATCAAGATATGAATATGCCGCGGAAATGGCGGGCGCGGCGGGACCATCCCAACCAGCGCCCGCGCTTCGTCAACGGAACCGTTTTGTGAGGTTGAGGCCGATCGTCCGCGGCGGCGCGCCGTGAGTGATCGTCAGCCCGCCGGTGTTCGCGCTCGTCGACTTGGTCGTGATCGCAAGCGCATCGAACAGATTGTTCACATAGAGCTGTGCGCTCCAGTTGCCGTCGGGCGCCTGGACGCCGATCCGCGCATTGATCAGACCATAGTCGTCGACCTTGCGGCGGAAGACGTCGGTCGCGGCAAGCGTCGAATAGGACGATCCCACATAGCTGCCGTCGATCCGCACCGATCCTTCGAGGCTGTCGCTCAGCGTCCAGACATATTCGGCCGAGGCGCTGACGTTCCACCTGGGTACGAACGGCAGCCTGTCGCCCTTGCGGCCGGCGGCCACGACAATCTGGCTGACCTGATCCTCGGACAGTTTGGCGTCGGTGTAGCCCACGTTGGCGATCAGCGAGAGCCCCTGGATCGGCGTCGCATTGAGCTCGACCTCGACACCCTTGATCCGTGCGGCACCCACGTTCGAAATCAGACCGAACACCGATCCCGTGCCCGCCGTGCGCGCCGAGACCTGCATGTTCGACCAGTCGATCTGATAGCCCGTCAGGTTGAGGTAGACACCTTGGATCGGCTGACTCTTGACCCCCAGCTCATAGTTCCAGAGGCTGTCGGCGCTGTAGCCGGTGAGGGCCACCGGCAGGCCGATCGCCTGATTGACCCCGCCCGGACGAAAGCCTTCGGCTGCCTGGGCATAGATCATCAGGTTGCGGCTGAATTCGTACGACAGGTTGAACTTGTGGACGAACCCGTTTTCGGTGGTGTGTGCTTCGGTGTAGGGCGAGGGCACCGACGCATAATGAATCTGGCCCTGCTCGACGACGCCGCCGACGGTCTTGTCATATTCGTACCAGCGGCTGCCGACCGTCGCGGTCAGCTTGTCGAAGAATTTGTACGAAAGCTCGGCGAACAGCGCCTTCTGCTTCAGATGATCATTGATCGTGCGGTCATAGTAGATGTTCGCCGGGACGAAGGGATTGAGCTGGCCGGTGCGCGGGTCTGCGCTCAGCAACGTCGAGCGCACCCATGATTTGCGGTCCTCGAGGAACCCGCCGAAGGTCCAGTTGAACGGACCGTTGCCGGTCGACGAGAGCCGCACCTCGTTCGACCAGTTCTTCACGCTCTGCGGCTGGTACAGGCTCGAAAAGAGGATCGCGTTGGTGAGGTCCAGATAGGGACCGAGCTGGGCGGGCGTGCAGACCGCCGTCGTGTCGCGCAAGAGATAGCGGGCGCAGCCCGCGGCATTGTTGCGGCCGTTGAAATTGTCGCTGACGTCGCCGACGGCGATACGATCGCGATCGAAATAGGTCGAGACGGCGGTGAGCGACACGGCGCCGAAATCGTAACGCAGCGTTCCGCTGTAGATCCGGTTCTCGTCATAATTGCCCGATTCCGAGCGCGCATTGGTCGTGTGACGCTGACCCGTTTCGAAAAACCAGCGCGACGCGTCGGTCGAAACCTTGGTGTAATAGGCGCCGAGATCGATTGTCAGATCGTCGGTCGGCGTGAAGCGCAGCAGCGCGCGCCCGCTGTAGCTGTAGCCGTCGTTGATATTCTTGGTGCCGTAATAGCTGTTGTCGATATAGCCCGCGAACTGCTGATAACTGCCGACGACGCGCAGCGCGAGCTTGTCGGAAACGATCGGCAGGTTGATCATGGCGTCGACGCTCGCACCCGGACTGCCGCCCTTCACCGACGAAAGATTGACGCTCCCGGCCCCTTCGAGCAGGTCCGTCTTCGGCTTTTCATAAATGATGCGGACCGTGCCCCCCATCGAGCCCGACCCATAGAGCGTGCCTTGGGGGCCGCGCAGAACTTCCGCCCGTTCGACATCGAAAACGCGGAAGTCGGGCGTGCTGCCCGCCGCGTCGCTGGTCGTGCCCACCGAACCTGCCACCGGCGATTCGTCATAGTAGACGCCGACGGTCGGCTCGCCGGCACCGACGACGCCGCGCAGGATGACGCGCCGGTTGCCCGGACCATTGTCGACGATCCGCAGACTGGGGGTGTTCTGCGTCAGCTCGGTAAAGCTCGTCGTGCCCGCCCGCTCGAGAGAGTCGCCCGTTACCGCCGAAATCGCCAGCGGCGTATCCTGCAGGCGCGTGTCGCGTTTCAGGGCGGTCACCACGATTTCGCCGCCCGTCGAATGCGTCGTGTCCTGGCTCTCCTGAACGCCCTGCCCTTCCTGCTCCTCCTGCGCCATCGCCGGCGAGGCGCTCACCACACATATGCCGGACAGGAGCGCGACACGCACCGCCCGGATATTTCGGCGAACATTTGTTCCTTGCTTCCGCATTCGATTTTCCCCTTTTTTCAACTTTTGGCCCGTTTTTGAATTTTTATGATGCTAACAGCTCGCCCACCGAATGTACGCGGTATTTCCGTCACAATGCCGAAATTTATTCGTCATTTTTCCTAAAAATCGTCATATCTTCGATTCGAGGGAATGGCTGACAAAGCTGTAAGCGACTCTGCGCGACGAAGATTGTGCGCAAGCGCCCGGAGGGCATGTCATTTCAATCTCGAAAACAACGGCAAATCGCCGAGAATAGACGACTCCATTTCTCACCGGAAACAAGATCGAAAAAATATCTCCAAGAAGTGAAAAAAAATCCGATAGGAAAATTATGGCTTCTGAGGGGTTTTACGGAATAATCTTCGGAACGGGATGGATGCGCGGCGCATGGAGCCCACGCCCAATCACCCCCAGCCGGGCTTCGCCGATCGGGGCGGAGCTCAAGCGGCGGCGTCCGCGGTTTTGGAAAGGTCGCGAGCGAAAGCCGAAAAGCCCGCGGTCAGGATGATCGCCGCCAGCGGCAGCGCGACGCCCGTCACCAGCGCGATCGAATAACGCAGCGCGCCGTCGTCGCCGAAGAGGTGATCGGTGAGCAGCGCGATCAGCATCGGACCGAAACCGAGCCCGGTCAGGTTGACCACGAAAAAATAGAGTGCCGTGACGCGGGCGCGATATTCGTTCGGCGTGATGAACTGCAGCGCCACGGTGCCCACGCCGTGCATCGTCAACATCGGGAAGGCGAGCGCGAGCATGGCGAAGGCGAGCATCGCGTCCGGCATCAGCGCCGCCGCGAGCAGTGGCGGGCCGCCGAGCAGGATCGACAGGCGCATGACGCGCAGATGCGCGTCGGCAACGCCACGCGCGAACATCCGGTCGGCGAGCGTCCCGCCCATCACGAGCCCCGCCGCGCCGCCGGTCGCCATGATGAGGCCGAACCAGAGACCCGCCTCGGACACATCCATGCCATAGGTGCGCGCAAAGAAGGTCGGCACCCACGCGATCACGCCGTACATCACGAGCCCGATCAGCGCCATGCCCGCGAACAGCGCGCCCAGCGCGACGCGCTGCGCCTTCAGGTGCGCGAGGAAACCGGGCGCCGCCGCGCCCCGCGTTCCCGCCTGCACCAACCCGCGCCGCAGCGGTTCGCGCACGGTCAGCAGCAACAGGCAGACGAACAGCCCCGGCGCGGCGACCCACAGGAAGATCGTGCGCCACGCCTCGACCGGACCGATCAGCGGCAGGTCGACCATCGGCGCCGCAAGCACCGCCTGCACGACAAAAGATCCGAGGATCATCGCGACGCCCGACCCGAGCGGCACCCCGATCGAATAGACCGCCATCGCACGCGCAAGTTTGTCGCGCGGAAACATGTCGCTGAGCATCGAATAGGCGGCGGGCGACAGCGCCGCTTCGCCGACCCCCACCCCCATGCGCGCGAGGAACAGCGTCGCATAGCTTCCGGCAAAGCCGCACGCCGCGGTCATCACGCTCCACAGCGCCACCCCCGACACGATGAGGTTCCGGCGGTTACAGCGATCGGCGATCCACGCGATCGGCAACCCGAGCAGGGTGTAGAAAAGCGCGAAGGCGAGCCCGAGGAGCAGGCTGACCTCGGTATCCGAAATATCGAGTGCAGCGCGGATCGGCGCGACGAGCAGGCTCAGAATCATGCGGTCGATAAAGGACAGCGTATAGGCGAGCAGCAGGACGCCGACGACGTACCAGCTATAGGCGGGACGGGGCCAGTCGGGCGATGCGCCGCCCGCTTCGGCAACGGGCTTGTCCTGCGATATGGCTCCCGCGCGCTCCGTCGCCATCGGTCATCTTCTCCCTGATGCCGCTCGCTCTTGCACCGCAAGTCGGCCTGCGATATAGAAATACTTACTTAGAAAACTAAGTATATTTGTACCCGAGTCAAGCATGATCGGGCGCGCATAAAAACAACGTGTTGGGAGACGCGAGATGACCTATTTCCGAAGGAAGCAGTCCGTCCTTTTCCTCACCGGCGTGGCGGTGGCCGCCCTGCCCGCCGCTGCCGCGGCGCAGGACGCCGCCGATGACACGAGCGGCGACATCATCGTCACCGCGCAGCGACAGGAACAGCGGCTGCAGGACGTTCCCGTCTCGGTCACCGCCTTCGGCGCCGAGCAGCTTCGCGACAACAGCATCGAAACGGTGCAGGATATCGCGATCCGCACCCCCGGCCTTGCGGTGAGCGCGGTCGACCCGATCAACACCAACTTCGCGATGCGCGGCATCGGCAGCGCTCCGGGGATCAGTCAGAACGCCGGGGGCGACCCGTCGGTGGTCGTCTTCGTCGACGGCGTTTATGCGGGACGCGGCGGCACCCCCGATCTCGATGCGCTCGACCTCGAACGCGTCGAAGTGCTGCGCGGACCGCAGGGCACCTTGTTCGGCAAGAATGCGATCGGCGGCCTCGTCCAGTTCATCAGCCGCAAGCCGACCGACGAGACCAGCTTCTTCTTCGAAGGCACCTATGGCAATTACGACCGCGTCGGCGTGATCGCCCGCGGCAATATGGCCCTGACCGACAAGGTGTATCTGTCGGCCGGCCTGTCGCACAAGCAGCGCGACGGCTTCGAATATAATGAAACGACAGGCAATGACGTCAATGACCTCAACCTGACGACCGGCCGCCTCGCATTGCGCTTCGTACCGACCGACACGCTCGACATCATCCTGCGCGCCGACGTGTCGCACCAGGACCAGAAGGGCAATCCGCGGCACAACAATTGCGACACCGGCTTTCAGGGCGGCATCCACTGCGTCGGCATCAATCCCGATCCGCGCGTCGTGAACGCCTATATCGACGGCGAGGTGAAGCGGACGATCCAGACTTATTCGGCCGAGGCGAATCTCGACCTTCCGTTCGGCACGCTGACCTCGCTCACCGCGCTGCGCAAGGTGAAGTTCAACTTCGTCACCCCCTTCTTCAGCAACCCGATCAATCCGCCGGCGCAGATCGAATCGACGAGCTTCGGCGAGGAGGACAACAGCCAGTTCAGTCAGGAACTGCGCCTCTCGTTCGACGCATGGGGCGGTCGTCTCAAGGGCCAGACGGGCGTCTATTTCCTGAAAGAGAATAACGACCGCGTCGAAGGACAGATCCAGGATTTCCCGAGCCCCGCCAATTCGGGGACCGGCATCTATCCGCAGTCGGTCAACGCGCGCAGCATCGCGGTCTTCGGGCAGGTCGATGTCGAGATCGTCCCGTCGCTCACCGCAACGCTCGGCGCGCGCATGACGTGGGAGCGCAAGAGCGGCCGCTTCGCGGGTTTCAAGGCCGACAGCGGCCCCGGGCTGCCGCCGCCGCTGGGTTCGCTCGCGGGCTATGACGTCACCGGCAAGAAGAACTGGAAGGCCTTCACGCCGCGCTTTGCGCTCAACTGGAAGGCGAGCGACGACATCCTTCTCTATGGCTCGGTCGCGCGCGGCTACAAGAGCGGGGGTTTTCAGGGGCTCTCGGGCACGGCGGCGGGCGCCTCGACGCCTTATGATCCCGAATTCGCATGGGGCTATGAAATCGGCGCAAAGACCGACTGGCTCGACCGCCGCCTGCGGCTCAATGTCGCGGCGTTCCGCACCGACTATTCGGATCTCCAGATCTCGCAGCTGATCCCGCTATGCTGCGTCGTCGTCAGCAACGCGGCGAAGGCGCGGATCAAGGGGATCGAGGTCGAGGCGGTCGCGCGGCCGTTCGCGGGGTTCCAGATCGACGGCAGCTACGCCTATCTCGACGCGAAATTCACCGAATATACGATTCCCGGCCAGAACTATGCTGGCAACCGCCTGCCGCGATCGCCGAAGAACAAGTTCAACATCGGCGGCCAGTTCGAGGCTCCGGTCGGCGACCTGTCGGCAAAGCTGCGCGTCGATTACAGCTGGGTCGACGACGCCTTTTTCGAAGCGTCGAACATCCCGCAACAGCTGTGGCCTTCGCACGACAATCTCGATGCACGGCTGTCGCTCTCCGGGCCCGACGATCGCTGGGAAGTGTCGCTGTGGGGCAAGAATCTGACCGACGAGCTGACGCCGACCTACGTCACCTATTTCGGCGCCTTCCGTCAGATCCTGACCCCCTATGCGCCGCCGCGCACCTATGGCGTTACGGTCGCGTTCAAGATGTGACCGGCGGGCGCGGCGGCACCCCTTTCGCCGCCGCGCCCTTCCCCTTCTATTCTAAAAGGACGACCGATGGACGAACCCCGTTTCCGTTACCTGTGTTCATACCGGGCAAGCTTCACCGAACCGCAGCAGATGATCGGCAAGGCGCATTTCGGGCGCCGGATGATTGCCGCGCTCACCGGCGGCGAAGTCACGGGCGAACGGCTGCACGGCCGCGTGATGCCGAGCGGCGGCGACTGGGCGACGATCGACGACCGCGATACGCTGCGGCTCGACGCGCGCATCACGATGGAAACGCACGACGGCGCGCTGATCTATGTCTCCTACCGCGGCGTGCTGCGCCCGCTGTCGGCGGCGCACAAACATGCGCGGAACGGCGGGCCGCAGACGCCCGGGGAAAAGGCCGAAGTCTATTTCCGCACCACCCCGTTGTTCGAAACCGGCGACGAACGCTATCTCTGGCTCAACGACATCGTCGCCGTGGGCCTCGGTGCCAGCACTGGCGGCGCAGTGCGCTACGACGTGTTCGAACTGCTTTAGGAGGGCATCCGTCGAACAGGAGGAAAGCGAGTTGGACGCCGGCCAGAATGGACTGCGCCCGATTCAGGACCGCTTTTCGGAATGGCAGCTTTCAGGCGCAAAACGGACCTTATATGATAGAAGAGTGGGGAGGGCTCAAACTGAATGACGGTATTTATCGACGAACCATATACGGCTAAAGCCCCGATCATGAGAGCGCGACGCCCGCATGCCGCCGATTGTCTTCGAATTTGAGATTTTGCCGAATTTGAAATTTCTTATTTTATTTCAAAATCATGGCCTTCCAGACAGCCCTCGCGCGGTCCTTTCAGATCAAATATTTTTTGTTTTTCAATCCATCACGGCAAATGAACATTTGAATGGGAATGAGCGATGTCGATTGCCTATATCACGCTCGGCACCAATGACATGGCGCGGTCGCGGCTCTATTACGACGCCGTGATGCCGCATCTCGGGGGACGGCGGGAGGTCGAATATGGGGACCAGGCCTGCTGTTATGTGATGCCGGGCGAACAGCGCGTCTGGATCGGCAAACCGCATGATGGCGAGGCCGCCGTTGCCGGCAACGGAATCATGCCGGGCTTTCTGTGCTGCAGCAGGGAGGCGGTCGACGCCGCGCACGCGGCCGCCTTGTCGCATGGCGGAACCGACGAGGGCGAACCCGGCCCGCGCCCGCTCTATGGACCCGACTTCTATGGCGCCTATGCCCGCGACCCCGAAGGCAACAAGATGAGCTTTGTCCATTTCGCGGCCTCGTAAACCCGGGCCTGCGCCTATATTTCCCGCTATCCGTTCGTCGCATGCAAGGAGAGAGCAATGGATCGCATCGAAACCGAAGCATCCGGCGGCTGCCAGTGCGGGGCGGTGCGCTGGCACGTCACCGCGGTGCTCGACACATCGCACATCTGCCATTGCCGGATGTGCCAGAAGGCGGCGGGCAATTTCTTCATCGCGCTGATCGGCGTCCCGCGCGACGCGATAAGGTGGACGCGCGGGACGCCGGCGTGGTTCAGCAGCTCCGACAAGGCGGCGCGCGGGTTCTGCCGCGACTGCGGGACGCCGCTCGCCTATGATTATCACGAGAGCAAGCATATCAACCTGACGACCGGATCGTTCGACGACCCGTCGCAGTTCCCGCCACAGGTCCAGTTCGGCGTCGAAGGCCAGTTGTCGCTGTTCGAGGATCTGCCGATCAAGACCGAGGGCACGACCGAGGACACGATGAGCGATCTCGTCGGCGCGATCAGCGCCAGCAACCATCAGCACCCCGACCATGACACGAAGGTCTGGCCGGAGGCTTGATGAATTTGCGGCGCGTCAGACGCCCGCGCGGATAAGGTGATCGAACGCCGAGAGCGAAGCCTTCGACCCCTCGCCCATTGCGATGACGATCTGCTTGTAGGGCACCGTCGTCACGTCGCCCGCGGCGAAGATGCCCGGCTGGCTCGTCGCGCCGCGCGCATCGACCTCGATCTCGCCGCGATCGCTGAGCGCGACCGCATCGCCGAGCCATTCGGTGTTCGGGATCAGGCCGATCTGGACGAAAATGCCCTCCAGCTCGACGAGATGCTCTTCATCCTTGTTGCGGTCGCGATAGCGCAGGCCGACGACCTTCTCGCCATTGCCGAGCACTTCGGTGGTGAGCGCCGAGGTGATGACCGTGACATTGGGCAGGCTGCGCAGCTTCGTCTGCAGCACCGCATCGGCGCGCAGCTGGCTGTCGAACTCGATCAGCGTCACATGTGCAACGAGCCCCGCAAGGTCGATCGCCGCCTCGACGCCCGAGTTGCCGCCGCCGATCACCGCGACGCGCTTGCCCTTGAACAGCGGACCGTCGCAGTGCGGGCAGTAAGCGACGCCCTTGTTGCGATATTCGGCCTCGCCGGGGACGCCCATCTGGCGCCAGCGCGCGCCGGTCGACAGGATCACCGTCTTGCCCTTGACGCTCGCGCCGCTCTTGAGCTTCACTTCGTGCAGGCCGTTCGCACCGCCCGGGATCAGCTCGGCGGCTTCCTGCACATTCATGACGTCGACGTCATAATCCTTCACATGCGCCTCGAGCTGCGCGGCGAACTTCGGGCCTTCGGTGTGCTGGACCGAGACGAAATTCTCGATCCCCAGCGTGTCGAGCACCTGCCCGCCGAAGCGTTCGGCGACGATGCCGGTGCGGATGCCCTTGCGCGCCGCGTAGATCGCCGCCGCGGCGCCGCCCGGGCCGCCGCCGACGACGAGCACGTCGAACGGCTCCTTCGCGGCGATCTTCTCCGCCGCACGCGCCACGGCGCCGGTGTCGAGCTTCGCGACAATCTGCGCGAGGTCCATGCGGCCCTGCCCGAAGGGCTCGCCGTTCAGGAACACCGCGGGCACCGCCATCACCTTGCGGCGCTCGACCTCGTCCTTGAACAAGGCGCCGTCGATCGCCGTGTGGCGGATGTTCGGATTGAGCGCCGCCATGATGTTGAGCGCCTGCACGACGTCGGGGCAATTCTGGCACGAGAGCGAGAAGAAGGTTTCGAAGACGAAATCGCCCTCCAGTGCACGCACCGCGTCGAGCAGTTCGGCCTCTTCCTTCGGCGGATGGCCGCCGACGTGGAGCAGCGCGAGGATCAGCGAAGTGAATTCATGTCCCATCGGCAGCCCTGCGAACACCGCCTCGGCGCGACCTTCATCCCCCCGAATCGCGAACGACGGCCTCCGCGCATCGTCACCGTCGAAACGCGCGGTGACGAGGTTCGATTGCGCCGCGACCTCTTCGACAAGGCTCCGCATCTCGGCCGACTTGGGCGAGGCGTCGAGGCTCGCGACCAGCTCGATCGGACGGCGGAGATTGCCGAGATAGGTTTTGAGCTGGGCGGTCGTGTTGGCGTCGAGCATCGGCATGGGGAGAGCCTTTCGGACAGGAGCAGGGGTTCGCCGCAAGGAACGGCGTCAAAATATCTTGTCTTTATATGAGCAAAGACCGGGCGAACGCCGCCCGCCCGGTCCCGCGAATCGGTCGGCTCAGATCTTGCCGACGAGTTCGATCGAGGGCGCGAGCGTTTCGGCGCCCTCTTCCCACTTCGCCGGGCAGACCTGGCCGGGGTTGGCGCGGACATAGACCGCGGCCTTGATCTTGCGGACGAGTTCCTCGGCATTCCGGCCGACGCCTTCGCTGGTGATTTCCATCACCTGGATCACGCCGTCGGGATCGACGACGAAGGTCGCACGGTCGGCGAGGCCCGAATCTTCACGCAGCACGCCGAAATTGTTGGCGAGCACGTGATTCTGGTCGCCCAGCATGTGATAGTTGATCTTGCCGATCGCCGGCGAGCTGTCGTGCCACGCCTTGTGGCTGAAGTGCGTGTCGGTCGACACCGAATAGACTTCGACGCCGAGGCCCTGAAGGGTGGCATACTGGTCGGCGAGGTCTTCGAGCTCGGTCGGGCAGACGAAGGTGAAGTCGGCCGGATAGAAGAAGAAAACGCCCCATTTGCCCTTGGTGTCGGCGTCGGTCACGGGGACGAACTTGCCCTGGTGGTACGAGGTGGCGTTGAACGGCTTGATCGAGCTTCCGATGATACCCATGGGAGAGTGTTTCCTTTGATTGCTGCACTGCAAAATGATTTGCAGGGCGCCAGCTATAAGGACGCACGCACGCACTCAACCCCAATTTTCCGGGCACACTTATCGGTGAAATCGATTAAACGCCGAAGTTGACGCAAAACGGCGATTACCGGCAGACATCCTTCGCGCCCGCGAGCAAGCCTATCACTTCGCTGTCGAAATCGTCGGGCGCGCCCGGCGTGATCTTGCGAAAACGGCGCGCGCAATAGGCGGCGCGCGGGCCGAGGTCGGGGACGTCGCGGAACTTCAGCGCGGTACCCGATTGCCCGCCGACAAGGTCGGGCATATCGGTCCACACGGTGCGCACCGTGAAGACGGCCCCCGGGCGAACCTCGGGCGGGTAACGCTCGTGCCGGCTGATGCACAGCGCCAGGTCATCCACTCGCCAATCGTCTGCCATTATCAACCTCGTGGTTGTTACGCAGCGTCGGGCGAAGGCTATCACATAAGCCTCGCGGTGCGAAGCGCCCGATCGCGCGCGATGACCGGCGCGACGGCGAGCCCCGCGATCCCCTCGCTCGGCGTCAGGCCGAAGACGTGGCGGAACACGCGCGACAGATGCGCCGTATCGGCAAAACCCGCGTCCATCGCCGCGGTGCGGACGAGCGCGCCGCCCGCCATCTGCTGCGTCGCATATTGCAATGCCGACCATAGCTTGAACTCGCGAAAGCCCTGCCCCGTCGCCCGCCGGAAAGCGCGCAGCGCCTGCGTCCGCTCCATGCCGAGCCGGCTTGCGAGCTCGTCCTGCGGCATTCGCCACATCGGATCGCCGTGGATCGCGCGGACGACCGCCGCCATGTCGGGGGGCAGCATGCGTTCGCGCGGCGGTGCCAGACGATCGCGCAGTTCGGCGACCGCCACGGCATCGCCGCCCAACGCATTGCGGGCGACCTGCGCCAGCGCGCCTTCGAGCGCCACCGCAAGCGGCGCATCGAACGGAAAGGCCAGCCCGTTGAGGTACAGGACGTCGGCGCCGCGCTCGGCAAGCGCCACGCCATGAACGACGCCCGGCCGGACGAGCAGCAGGTCGCCCTCGACACAGAGGCCGCCGCGATCGAGACACAGCGGCCCCGTGCGGCCGGCGAGCACCGCCGTCACCAGATTGGCATGCGGCGCGAGCGCGCGCGTTCCCACCGGAAAACAGCTGGTGAGAAAGGGCGCGACCGGATCAGGCATGTTGCCGATTATTCATCCGCCCGGACCGACACGCAAGGACGGCGGCGACGCCATTCTAGCGCGCGATGCCCGCCCGCGCGAAGGCTGCTTCCATCTGCACGATGTCGGGGTAGACATGCTTGCTCGTCACCTCTCCACCGGGATTGACCCCGATCACGTCGAGCATGCCGACATGGGCGACAAAGGCGGTGTTATCGGGCATCGCAAGCGTCAGCACCATCGTCCAGTCGAAGGTCCAGTAATCGCGCCCGAAGATGCGTTTCCCCATGATCATCGAAAAATCATAGGTCGCAAACAGGTGCCGGCAATGCTCGCGCAGCGCCTCGCGCCCTTCGACCGCAGGCGATCCGTCGTGGAGCCGGAAAATGGTATCGGCCGAATGCAGCGACGCGATCAGGTCGGCGTCCTTCGTTTCCCAGCCCACATGGTAGCGGTCGAACAGCGCCTCGGTCGGCAGCGCGCGTTCAAGTTCGGCGATGGCGTGCATCCTCTTTCTCCCTTGTCTTTCGGGACACATCCTACCGCCCGACCAGCCGGACGCGTTGAACAAACGTGCATTGCGCCCGGGCGCGATTTCGGCTGTGGAGGCGCGTCAGATTCGAAAAGGCGCACCATGACCCCCACTGCAAAGATCCTGCTGCTCGGCTCGGGCGAACTCGGCCGCGAGTTCGTGATCTCGGCCAAGCGCCTTGGCTGTCATGTGATCGCATGCGACAGCTATGCCGCCGCACCCGCGATGCAGGTCGCCGACGAATTTGAGGTCTTCTCGATGCTCGACGGCGATGCGCTCCGCACCGCGATCGAAAAGCACCGTCCCGACCATATCGTTCCCGAGGTCGAGGCGATCCGCACCGAAATCCTCGCCGAGGTCGAGGCCGAAGGCTTCCATGTCGTGCCCTCGGCGCGCGCCGCGCAGCTGACGATGAACCGCGACGCGATCCGCGACCTCGCCGCGAGCGAGCTTGGCCTCAAGACCTCGACCTTCGAATATGCCACCACCCGCGAAGAACTCGCGGCGGCCTCCGCGCGCATCGGTTTTCCGCTCGTCGTAAAGCCCGTGATGTCCTCGTCGGGCAAGGGCCAGAGCACGGTGAAGGACGCCGCCGGCGTCGACGCCGCGTGGGACTATGCGGCCGCGGGGATGCGCGGCGACCGGCTTCGCGTGATCGCCGAGGCGTTCATCGACTTCGACTATGAAATCACGCTGCTTACCGTCCGTCACAAGGACGGCGTTTCCTTCTGCCCGCCGATCGGCCACCGGCAGGAACGCGGCGATTATCGTGAAAGCTGGCAGCCCGCCGCGATGTCGGGCGCCGCGCTTGCCGCTGCGCAGGAGATGGCGACGAAGGTCGTCGACGCGCTCGGCGGCCACGGCATCTTCGGCGTCGAATTTTTCGTGAAGGGCGACGAGGTGATCTTTTCCGAACTCTCGCCGCGCCCGCACGACACCGGCATGGTCACGCTGATTTCACAATCGCTCTCCGAATTCGACCTGCACGCGCGCGCGATCCTCGGCCTGCCGATCCCCGCGATCGCCGTGACCGACGCCAGCGCAAGCGCGGTGCTGCTTGCCGACCGCGATGCGGCGGATTTCGCGATCACCGGCCTTGCCGCCGCGCTGGCGCAGCCCGATGCCGCAACCTCGATCAACGCCCGCATCTTCGGCAAGCCCGTCACACGGCCGTATCGCCGCATGGGGGTTACGCTCGCGAAGGTAGCGGGCGGAACAACCGACGACGCGCGGACCGCAGCGGTCGCGGCAGCGGGCAAGTTGACGATCAACTATAGCTAAGGAAACCGGAAGGCCGGTTGCGGCCGTAAGTTGCCGTTGCTCTCCTCGTCATCCCGGACTTGATCCGGGATCCATAGCCGCACTGTCGTCGTGGATCCCGGATCAAGTCCGGGATGACGAAGTGGGTGGGAAACGACCGCTTCCCACCCCATTGCCGACATTCGAACGCATGTCATATGATCGCCGTTCACAACGAACGGGCCTTTGCCTCGCTGGCTTACCTCCCTATATCGGTCCGATGACAAGCCCGACCGATCCCCGCCGCTTCCTCTATCGCGCCGACGCGCTCGACCCCGATCTGGCGCAGAAACTCGCGCGCGAAGCCTTGGCAAAGGCCGACGACGGCGAGCTCTATCTGCAATATCGCGCGACCGAGAGCTTCGGTTTCGACGACGGGCGGCTCAAGACCGCCGACTATTCGACCGACGCCGGTTTCGGCCTGCGCGCGGTGTCGGGCGAGATGACGGGCTTTGCCCATGCGAGCGACATCAGCGCCGGCGCGATCCGCCGCGCCGCCGAAACGCTCGCCTTGCTCGATCCCGCACAGCAGGCCCCCGCCGGCCCGCCGCCGCGCACCAACCGCCACCTCTACGACGAGGCGAACCCGCTCGACCTTATCCCCTTCGCCAAGAAGGTCGAGCTTTGCCAGAAGGTCGACGCCGCCGCGCGCGCGCGCGATCCGCGCGTCGTGCAGGTTTCGGTCGCGCTCGCGGGCAGCTGGTCGGTGGTCGAGATCGTCCGCGCCGACGGGTTCCTCGCGACCGACATCCGCCCGCTCGTCCGTCTGAACGTCTCGATCGTGGTCGAGGAAAGCGGCCGCCGTGAAAGCGGTTATTTCGGCCTCGGCGGCCGCTATATGTACGATCATCTGTTCGAGGAAGCGCAGTGGAACCGCGCGATCGACGAGGCGCTGAACCAGGCGCTCGTCAACCTGCGCGCCGTCGATGCACCCGCGGGCGAATTCACCGTGCTGCTCGGCCCCGGCTGGCCTGGCGTGCTGCTGCATGAGGCGGTCGGCCACGGGCTCGAGGGCGATTTCAACCGCAAGGGCACCAGCGCCTTTTCGGGCCGCATCGGCGAACGCGTCGCCGCGCCCGGGGTCACCGTGATCGACGACGGTGCGATGGAAAGCCCCGTCGGCGGCGGCCGCCGCGGCTCGCTCAGCATCGACGACGAAGGCACCCCGACCGGCGAGACGGTGCTGATCGAGGACGGCATCCTCAAGGGCTATATGCAGGATCGCCTCAACGCGCGGCTGATGGGGGTCGAGCCCACCGGCAACGGACGGCGGGAGAGCTTCGCGCACGCGCCGATGCCGCGGATGACGAACACCTTCATGCGCGGCGGCAATGACGATCCCGCCGAGCTGCTCAGCCGCGTGAAGAACGGCATCTTCGCCAAGAGCTTCGGCGGCGGACAGGTCGACATCGTGTCGGGCAAGTTCGTCTTCAGCTGCACCGAGGCGTACAGGATCGAAAACGGCAAGCTGGGCGACTCGATCAAGGGCGCAACGCTGATCGGCGACGGGCCGAGCGTGCTTACCAAGGTCACCGGCATCGGCAACGACATGGCGATCGACGAAGGTATCGGCATCTGCGGCAAGGGCGGCCAGAGCGTCCCTGCGGGCGTCGGCCAGCCGACCTTGCTGGTGAGCGGGCTGACCGTGGGCGGAACGGCCTGATCTGATGAGCGACTGGTACGCTGCGGCGACATTTTACCGCGGGCGCATCACGGCCGATCCGGCCTTTGACGTTCTGGGCGACATGTTCGCGAACCGCAGGGCATGGAACCTGTTAGGTAACCGCCCGAATAGCTGGCCTGAACTGATGAAGATCATTCGCCATGTTTTCGGCATCCCAATCGACGAAGCTCAGCGCCTGATCCTTTCGCACGCAGGCTTCCGCAAGCTTGTCCAAACGGCGATCGACACCAATCCCGACTGCGCAGAGTATGCACGCAGGGGCATCAGGCGTGGGTCTATGCAAGAAATCGTAGAACTGCAGGGCGATCGGCCTGTGATTTCCCTCACTTGGCGTTCCGCGGCGTTGCGCATATAGGCAATCCAAACAAAACAGGATTTGGTCGCATCATCCGCGGGGGCACTCCCTGCAACAGGGAGGGATATATGCGTTCGAGTCTGCGTTTCGTTTGCGTGGCCGCCGTTGCCGCGATGCTCACCGCCGTTCCTGGGTCGGCGCAAAAGACCACCGGTCCCAGGGAACGCTACGAAATGGACGTCGCGACGATGTCGGGCTTCGCCGCGATGGCGGGCGGCGGCAGGGGCGGCATCGGCGGTGCGATGGGCATGATGTTCGGCGGCGATCCGTCGAGCAAGGTCGCGCATCAGTTGCTCCTGCGCCTCGGCTCGAACGACGCAGCCACCGCGCCGCCGCCGAAGGGCGATCATTTCTTTTTGCCGCAGGCGAAGATGGGCAAATCGGTCCCGCTGACCTGGGAGGCGAGCAAGGAAGAGACCGGAACGACGCCATTCGAGCGTCCGAAGGGCCGCCTGCTCCTCTATTGGGGCTGCGGCGCGAAGGCGGGCCCCGGCCAGCCGGTCGTGATCGATTTCGCCAAGGTCGCCGCGGGGCAGGTCCCGCCCAATCTTTTCTCGAGCGCGGTGCCGGTGATCCGCGAGGTGAGCAGGGCCAACAGCCGCTCCTACATCGACTGGCCGAACAGCAAGGGCGGCAAACAGCCCGGATCGGGCTCGTCGCTGCTCGGCGCGCACCGCGTCGCCAGCAACATCGGCCCCGACATCAATTTCACGCTCGCGCAGGATTATATGCAGGGCCTTTCTGCCTCGACTGCGATCCAGGGCGACCAGTCGGTGATGGTGCGCTGGAATTCGGTCCCGAATGCGACGGGCTATGTCGCGTGGACGATCGGCGGGATGGGCAATGGCGGCGGCAAGAATGACCTTGGCGACATCGTCTGGTGGACGAGCAGCGCGTCGAAGGAATTCGGCGGCGGCCTCTGGGACTGGCTGCCCCCGTCGGTGGTCGCGAACCTGATCACGAGGAAGATCGTCATGCCGCCGGCGCAGACGAGCTGCCAGATCCCCGCCGAGGTCAAAAAGGCGTCGGGCGAGATGATGATCGGCAATCTCAACGCCTTCGGCCCCGAAGCGAATTTCTCTTACCCGCCGAAACCCGCCGGCAATGCCGCTTGGAACATCGACTGGACGGCGAAAGTGCGCTTCCGTTCGCACACGATGCTGATGGTCGGTGCCGATTTCGGCGGCATGGCCGGAGCGGGCGGCGGCGGCTCCACTTCCGGCAATGGAACGCCCGCCGAGCCCGCCAAAAAGAAGAAGTGCAAGGGCCCGCTCGGCATCCCGCTGCCCGACGGGGCGTGCTGAAACGGCGGCGAGTCAGCCCCCGTTCACCCGCCCGCGCCCATGAAGGGCGCGGGTAGGGTATGTTAGACAGGAGTCGAACCATGCGTCTGATCCCGACGCTCTTCATCGCCGCGGCGCTCGTAGCCGTTCCCGCAGCGTCGTCGGCGCGCGAAAAGCTCGCGCCCGAAGACCAGCTCGCCAAGCTTCTCAAGGACCGGGTTGCAGGCGAACCGCAGAATTGCATTACCTTGTCGAGCATCGACAGCTCGCAGGTGATCGACAAGACCGCGATCGTCTATCGCAGCGGCAGCACCCTGTGGGTCAACCGTCCCGAGGGCGGCGCCCAGTCGCTCGACGATGACGATATTCTCGTCACCAAGACGACGGGTAACCAGCTGTGCAGCATCGACACCGTCGAACTGCGCGACCGGTCGAGCCGTATGTACAGCGGCTTCGTGTCGCTCGGCAAATTCGTGCCCTATCGCCGCGCGAAGGCCGAATAGGCTCGTCATTGCGGCACAGCGAAGCAATCCGGCTTGCATAATCGGCTCCGGATTGCTTCGCTGCCTGCCATGACCGACCGATCCGAATCCCCCGACACTCCCCCGCCGCCCGCCGACTGGGCGGCGCAATTGCTCGCCTTCTGGTTCGATGCGCATGGCATGGACGACTGGTATGGCGGCGGCCCGGAATTCGACGAAGCGGTTCGCAAACTCGCGGGCGACTGGCACGCGGCGCTGCGCTCGCAACCCGCCGAAAACTTCCTGACCGACCCCGATACCGCGCTCGCGGCGACGATCCTGTTCGATCAGGTGCCGCGCAACATCTACCGCGGTCACGCCGACGCTTTCGCGACCGACAGCCTCGCCCGCGCGATCGCGCGCGGCATCGTCGAACGCGGCTGGCAGGAAAACTGGCCCGACGATCGCCGCCAGTTCGCCTGCCTGCCCTTCCAGCACAGCGAGGATATGGGCGACCAGCGCGAATCGCTGCGCCTGTTCGCAGCGTTCGACGACCCGATGTTCCAGGATTATGCGCAGAAGCATTTCGATGTCGTCGACCGCTTCGGCCGCTTCCCGCACCGCAACGAGGCGCTCGGCCGCACGACGCGTCCCGACGAGGAAGCGGCGATAGAAGAGGGGCGGCATTGGTGATAGGGCGGGCGCAAGACGGAGAAGAGCCATGGCCGAATTCACCGACACGCTGACCGAAAAGCACATCGCCTTCATCGAAAGGCAGCCGGTCTTTTTCACCGCGACCGCGGCTGCGGACGGCCGGGTCAACCTGTCGCCCAAGGGCTATGCGGACAGCTTTCGCGTCCTTTCGGACGCCCAAGTCGCCTATCTCGACCTCGGCGGATCGGGCAACGAGACGCACGCGCATCTCGCCGCCCCCCAAATCGACAGAGGGCGCATCACGATCATGTTCTGCGCCTTCGACCGCAGCGCGCTGATCCTGCGCATCTATGGCCGCGGCCGTCCCGTGCTGCCGCAGGATGATGAATGGGAGGCTCTCGCGGCACATTTCACGCTGCTTCCCGGCACGCGCCAGATTTTCGTGATCGACGTCGAGAGCGTGCAGACGAGCTGCGGCTGGGGCGTGCCGATGATGGAATTGCAGCATGAGCGCGACACGCTGCAGAAATATCACCGCCAGGCCGACCGCGCGCTGTGGGTCGAAAAATTCAGGGAGCGTACGAAAAGCATCGACGGCCTGCCGACGCGCCCGACCGACCGTTTCATCGCGGGCGACGCCTGATGCCCTTGGTCGAGCTGGTACGCCTGCCCAACGGCGCCGAGGCCGAATTGCTGCGCGGCCGGCTCGAGAGCGCCGGGGTCCACGCCGTCTGCTTCGACGCGGGCATGAACATCGCCGAAAGCGTCGGATTGCTCATCCCGGTACGCATCATGGTGCTCGATGAAGATCTGGACGACGCGCGGACGCTGGTCGCCGAATTCGAGGCCGGCGGGAACGGAAACGCGGCCTGAGGCTTGAAAAGCACGTCATGATCAAGGTCGCAAGTTATAATATGCGCAAGGGCATCGGGCTCGACCGGCGCCGCGACCCTGGCCGGGTGCTGTCGGTGCTCGGCGAACTCGACGCCGATATCGTCGCGCTGCAGGAGGCGGACCGGCGCTTCGGCACGCGCGCGAGCGCGATCCCGCCGCACATGTTCGAGGATCATAGCGATTATGTGCCCGTCGACCTGCTGAGCGGGCGCCCCTACGCGATCGGCTGGCACGGCAACGCGCTGCTCGTGCGCAAGGGGACCGAGGTCGAGGAAAGCCACGCGCTCCATCTGCCGACGCTCGAACCCAGGGGAGCCGTCGCGGCGACGCTGCGCATCGGCGATACGCGGCTTCGCGTCGTCGGCATGCACCTCGACATTTCGGGGCTGCGCCGCCGCCAGCAGGCGCGCGCGATCCTGCACCATGTCGCCGAGGGCGAGGCGCTGCCGACGATCCTGATGGGCGATTGCAACGAATGGCGCGCAACGGGCGGCTGCCTTTCCGATTTCGGCGTACACCACCGCCTCGTCGACACCGGCCACAGCTTCCACAGCCGCCGCCCGGTGGCGAAGCTCGACCGCATCTTCGCCTCGCCCGACCTCGAGGCGGTCGACGCGGGCGTCCACCGCAGCGCGCTCGCCGCGCGCGCGTCGGATCATCTGCCGATCTGGGCGCGGTTCAGGGCGACCGACTAGACACGTCGTCTCCGCGAAAGGCGTTCCAGAGTCACGTGCCTCTGAACGCGGCCGCAGGAGATATTGCGCCAGGCCGACAGCGGTCCCCGCCTTCGGGGGGCATGGCATTGCCCAGAAAATAGGCAATCGACCGCCTCACCTGCCTATCGAACGCACGATCCGGTGTGTCCAGGACTCAAAAACCGTCACAAAATGTTAACTTTCGGGCGCCTGGCGCAATCTGGCACGCCCGTTGCAGTGCAACATGGTGCCATTAGCAAAAGGGGGCGTCATGAAGCTGATCCTGGCAATCATCAAACCATTCAAGCTCGACGAGGTGCGCGAGGCGCTGACCGGTCTCGGCATCGCCGGCATGACCGTGACCGAAGTCAAGGGCTTCGGCCGGCAAAAGGGCCAGACCGAAATCTATCGCGGCGCCGAATATGCCACCAACATGGTGCCGAAGGTGAAGATCGAACTCGTCTGCGACGACGCGCTCGCACCGCGGGTCGTCGAAACGCTGCAGCAAAGCGCCGGCACCGGTTCGATCGGCGACGGCAAGATTTTCGTCCTCGACGTCGGTCAGGCCGTGCGCATCCGCACGGGCGAAACCGGCGAGGCGGCTCTGTAATGATAAAGGGGGAAGCAATGAAGTTCGCAAACAAGATTGCGGCGGGTGCCGGGGCCGCGAGCCTCGCGCTGTTCGCCGCGCTGCCCGCCTGGGCGCAGGAAGCCGCCGCGCCGGCTGCCGCCCCGGCGGCTCCCGCCCCGTTCACGCCGACGGCCGAGATGGTCAACAAGGGCGACGTGGCATGGATGCTCGTCGCTTCGGCTTTGGTGCTGATGATGTCGGTGCCCGCGCTGGCGCTTTTCTATGGCGGCCTTGTCCGCGCCAAGAACATGCTTTCGGTGCTGATGCAGGTGCTGACCATCGTCTGCGTCGCCGCCCTTGTCTGGTTCAGCTGGGGCTATTCGATGGCCTTCACCTCGACCGGCACGCCGTTCCCGACACTATTCGGCGGGCTCGACAAGGCGTTCCTCGCGGGCGTCGATGTCAACACCTTCGCCGCCACCTTCTCGAACGGGGTCTATCTGCCCGAATATGTCTTCGTGATCTTCCAGATGACCTTCGCCTGCATCACGCCGGCGCTGATCGTCGGGGCGTTCGCGGAGCGGGTAAAGTTCACGCCGCTCATCATCTTCACGGTGCTGTGGCTGACGCTCGCCTATTTCCCGATCGCGCACATGGTCTGGTACTGGGCCGGCCCGGACTTCCTCCACGCCGCGCCGGATGACATGGGCCTGCTGTGGGGCTGGGGTGCGCTCGACTTTGCCGGCGGCACCGTCGTCCATATCAACGCGGGCATCGCCGGTCTGGTCGGCTGCCTCGTGATCGGACCGCGCATCGGATATAATTCGGAACCGATGCCCCCGCACAATCTGGTCATGACGATGATCGGCGCCTCGTTGCTGTGGATCGGCTGGTTCGGCTTCAACGCCGGCTCGGGCCTCGAAGCCAACGCCTTCGGCGCGCTGGCCTTCATCAACACGCTCGTCGCCACGGCAGCGGCAGGTGTGACCTGGGCGGTCATCGAGCAGGTCGTGCACAAGAAGCCCTCGCTCCTGGGCGGTGTTTCGGGCGTCGTCGCCGGTCTGGTCGCGATCACGCCGGCGGCAGGCTTCGCCCATCCCGGCACCGCGATCATCCTCGGCGCCGTCGCCTCGCTGGTCTGCTTCTTCTTCGTCACCACCGTGAAGAGGAAACTCAAATATGATGACTCGCTCGACGTGTTCGGCATCCACGCCGTCGGCGGCATTGTCGGCGCGATCGGCACCGGCTTCGTCGCCAATCCGGCCTGGGGCGGCCAGGGCTGGATCGATTACACCGCGCCCGTCGCCAAGGCCGGCGAGTTCGACCTCGCGGGTCAGGTGATGACGCAGATCTGGGCCGTCGGCACCACGGTGCTGTGGACCGGCGTGGTCAGCGCGGTGCTGTTCCTCGCACTCAAATACACCATCGGCCTGCGCCCGTCGGCGGACGTCGAACAGGAAGGGCTCGACCTCGCCGAACATGGGGAGCGCGCCTACAATATGTGACGAGACAGGATACCCGTCGCCGTACGCTCTCTCTCCTTTCAAACGGCGGCGGCGGGGTCCTACGGGGTTCCTCCTGCGAACCACTGGCCGGGGTTTGGTCCCCGGCCATTTTTTTGTGGCCGGAACGGCCACTGGCCGGGGCTCAAGTCCCGGCTTTTTTTGGGGCAGGCTCCCACTGTGGCTGCAATGCAACAGCCCGGAATGATCTTTTTTGGGCGGCACATTCCATGCAACCTTAACGCTGCCTGCGCACTCCTTTGCCGGACCAGTCAAAGAGCTGGCTTTCAGGAGGAGAAAAAGGATGCTTGCACGTTCACACATGCTCGCGGGCCTGTCGCTGGCTGCGCTCGCGACAACCGCACCCGCGATGGCGCAGGATGCCCCCGCGAACAGCTATGACGGCAACGAGATTATCGTCACCGCAACGAAACGCGACGCCAGCCTTCAGGACGTTCCCTTCTCGATCAACGCACAGACCGAGCAGGCGATCGAGCGCGCCAATGCGAGCACGATCGAGGACCTGTCGCGCAATGTCGCGGGGCTGACCGTCCAGAACCTCGGGCCCGGGCAGAGCCAGGTGTCGGTGCGCGGCGTCTCGGCGTCTCGGCGTCTCGGCGGGCCAGATCGCGCGCGACCAGCCGGGGGTCAAGGAGCAGGTCGGCGTCTATCTCGACGAATCGGTCGTTTCGCTGTCGCTCTTCACTCCCGACCTCGACCTGTTCGACCTCAACCGCGTCGAGACGCTGCGCGGACCGCAGGGCACGCTCTTCGGTTCGGGCTCGGTTGGCGGCACGCTCCGCTACATCACCAACCAGCCGAACATGGACCGCGTCGAAGGCAAGATCGAAGGCAATGTGAACCTTGTCGACGGCGACGATTTCGGTGGCCACCTCAAGGGCGCGATCAATCTCCCGCTGAGTTCGAAACTCGCGATGCGTGCGGTCGGCTATTATACGCGATACGGCGGCTTCATCGATGCGCTGCGCGAAGGCGGCGGGATGACCGAGGATGTCAACAGCGGCGAACGCTATGGCGGCCGCGTGTCGCTCCGCTGGGAACCCGCCGAGGGGCTCTCGATCACACCGCGCTTCCTCTATCAGAAGGTCACGACCGACGGTTTCAACCGGCAGGAAGTCTATAATCTCTACGCCAACCGGTTCACGACGACGCGCCCGCAGGTCGTGTTCAAGGAACGCCAGCAATATCTGCTGCTCGACGAGGGCTTCAAGGACGAGGTCAAGCTCTTCGACCTCACGATGAACTATACGGGCGACGTCGTCGGCGTAACCTCGGTCACCACCTACACCGACCGCGACATCCTCGTCAGTCGCGATGCGAGCGCGCTCACCGGCAGCGTGTCGTCCGACCTTGGCTTTGTCGACGCCGGCATCCTGCTCCCCGCGAACCTCGTCGACAGGACCGGCGTCAAGCAGTTCACGCAGGAAGTGCGCGTCAATTCGGCGGGCGACGGCCCCTTCCAGTGGCTGATCGGCGGCTATTACGCGAATGTGAAGCGCGACTATACCCAGCGCCTGCCGACGCCCGGCTACGACCAGTATGACGACGGCTTCCTCGCGGGCCTTTGTTCGCGGCCGGTCAACCCGGTATGCCGCTCGCCCGGCGTGCCGCTCGAATCGTCGGACCTCGCCAACGGCTTCGGCCCCGATTCGCCGTACAACGCCGACATTCCCTATGACCTGTCGCAGATCGCGATCTTCGGCGAGGTCAGCTATGATTTCACCGATCGCCTCACCGCGACGGTCGGCGGGCGTTACTATGCGTTCGACGAAAGCCGCCGCTTCGTCTCGGGCGGGCTGTTCCCGAACGGCGACAATGCGCGCGACAAGACCTCGTCGACCGGCTTTTCGCCGCGCCTGCTGCTGAGCTACGACGTCGCCGACGGCATCACGCTCAACGCGCAGGCATCGAAGGGCTTCCGTCTCGGCGGGGTCAATGATCCGCTGAACCTGCCGCTTTGCGACGGCGGCGTACCGAACGGCCCCGACGCACAAACCTTCGGCGGCCGGCCGCGCTACGACGACGAAACGCTGTGGAACTACGAAGGCGGGGTGAAGGCACAGTTCGGCGGCATCACCTTCAATGCCGCCGGCTTCTATACCAAGATCAACAATCTGCAGGTCACCGCCGACGCGGGCAGTTGCTCGTCGCGCATCGTCTTCAACGCCGACGCGCACACGATGGGGCTCGAATTCGAACTGACGGCCCGCCCGGTCGCCGGGCTCGATCTCGGCGTATCGGGCAGCTATGTCGAGGCCGAATTCGATTCGACGCTCACCCGCCCGAACGGCACGGTGATCGAGGGGATTCGCAACGGCAACCGCCTGCCCTCGGTGCCAAAGTTCCAGATCGCGGCGAACGCGACCTACAGCTTCCCCATCGACGCATCGGGGAACAGCAACGCCTTCGTCACCGCCTCCTTCCAGCATGTCGGCAGCCGTTATACGCAGCCGGGCGACCAGGAAAACAACCCGCGGACCTTCGTCCACGGCTTCACCTTCGGCGGCGCACCAATCGGGTCGGCGACGACGCTCGACCTCAAGCTGCCCGACTATCAGCTGGTCAACATCGGCGCCGGAATCGAGCTTCCCGACGAGCTCGAGATCTCGGTCTATGTGAACAATCTGCTCGACGAAAATGCGCTGCTCGCCTTCGACCGCGAACGCGGCGGGCGCGCCCGCCTCGGCTTCGCGACGAACCAGCCGCGGACCTTCGGCGTCACCGTGCGCAAGGGCTTCTGAGGGACGGTGACGGGGCCGGATCGCAAGCCCGATCCGGCCCCTTTTTCGCCCTGAAATGCTGCACAAATTTTGTGCAGCATTGCCGTCATTTTAGCCTTTCCAACATGACATTAATATGGCATTCATTGGGTCAACAGTTTCAGGAGGGGAGAGCCTGAAAGGCTGGGCCGGGACGAAAGTCCCGGCCCTCTTTTTTTGTGCGCAACAGAAATTCGGCTAGGAAATGGCGGTTTTCAGCGCCTTTTTCGCACATATCGCAGCATGGCGAAGACGCGCCAACTGCCGTCGTCCTGCAGCACCGAATCGCTGACGACGAGCGTTCCGTCGCCTTCGAGCGCATAGGTCGAACGGCCGATCTCGACATCGGCGCTGCCCCAGTGCGTCCACCATTTCGCCGCATTCACGCCGCCACCGATCATGCGCGTACGGCCGGTGCTATCGGTCCATTTTCCGTTCACGCGCCCCTTCGGATCGAAGGCATAGGTCGCGTTCGCCGTATAGGATAGCGGGGGCGTCCCGGCGACGTTCAGACGATAGGAAAGCGTCGTCGCGCCGGCTGCGTCCGGCGCGATGTCGAGCGTCGCCGTCGCAGGCCTGCCGAACGCCTCGCCCTCGCCGGCCCAGCTGCCATGCCACGCCGAAAGCGACGGGGCCTCGGCGGCAGGCGCCGCGGACGCGACCAGCGCCGCGGCGGCCCACCCGGCGATCGTCATTGCGCGATCTCGGACTGCGAGAACATGAAGGCGTTGCCGTCGGGGTCGTAGAAGGTGAGGAGCTTCACCAGCCCGGGGATATGCCGGATATCGCCGTCCTGCCGCACGCCCTCGACGTCGAGGTGCGCCTTGGCTTCGACGATGTCGGCGACCTCGAACACATTGGTCGCACCGCCGCCCTGCACCACCGTCTCGACCTCGCTGAGTCCGATATTCACCCCCGCCATCGGTGTCTTCATCTCGCACCAGCCGATCTCGTCGGCGCGGTAGAGCAGTTCGCACTGCATCACCCGCGCGTACCATGCGATCGACGCGGTCATGTCCTTCACCCCCATCGAGCAGGTGAGTTCGGATCCGATCTGCAACGCCATGCCATTCCTCCCGTCTTGCGCATCGGGCGCCGCGGGGAATCGCCGCAGCCCCATATCGCTTGCCTTGATAGTCCGGTTTGTATAGTTAGTTGCAAATGCCGTCAACCACGCCCGATCCCTTGCTCGTGCAGCTTGGCAGCCACCGCTGGCTCGTAC
The DNA here is from genome assembly GCA_017745175.1 of Sphingopyxis sp. GTDB lineage: Bacteria > Pseudomonadota > Alphaproteobacteria > Sphingomonadales > Sphingomonadaceae > Sphingopyxis. The sequence goes on from JAGHZY010000025.1 coordinate 33,038, forward strand.
CGTTGCTCGCCGATCTTGCGGCGCACGGGGGCGCGCGCTTCGTCGAGCTGATCCACCGCCTCGGGCTGTCGCGCGACAGCCTCGCCCGCACGCTCGAGGCTGCGCAGGCGATCGGTTGGGTGCAGCGCAATCCGGGGCACGGCCACCCGCTGCGCCCCGAATATATCCTCACCGAAACGGGCCACGCGGCCGCCGCGCGCGCGGCAACAATCGCCGACGCCCAGAGCGCGATCGGCCTGCTCCCCGGTGCCGCGACGCGCTGGGGCCTGCCGCTCGTCGCGGGGATCGGCGCGGGGCACGACCGCTTCAACGCGCTCTCGCGCCTGCTCGCCCCCGCCACGCCGCGCGCGCTGTCGCAGGGACTCACCGCGCTCGGCAGGCACGGGCTGGTGACGCGCGAGATCCTCGACCTGCGTCCGCCGGCGAGCCGTTACGACCTCACGGAAAGCGGCGCACGGCTCGCCGCGGCGTGCGCAGCCTAGGCCAGCGCTGCCTTCACGAAATCGGCCGCGCGTTCGCCGATCATGATGCTCGGCGCATTGGTATTCCCCGAAACGAGGCGCGGCATGATGCTCGCATCGGCGACCCACAGCCCCTCGATACCCTTCAGCCTCAGCGTCGGGTCGACCACCGCATCGGCGTCGCTGCCCATGCGGCACGTCCCCACCGGATGATAGACGGTGTCGGCGCGGCTGCGGATCAGCGCGTCGAGCGCCGCATCATCGGCGAGGTCCACCGGGTGCCGGTCGACCCCGGCATAGTCGGACAGCGGCGGCGCCGCGGCGATGCGGTGCATCATCCGCACGCCCGCCCTCAGGGTCGCCATGTCGCGCTCGTCGGTCAGGAAACCCGGATCGATCACCGGCGCCGCAGCGGCATCGCCCGAGGCGAGCGTCACGCTGCCCCGGCTCTCGGGCCGCAGCACGCAGGCGTGGCACGAAAAGCCGTGCCCCTTCACCTTGGTGCGGCCGTGATCCTCGAGCATCGCGGGGACGAAATGATACTGGATGTCGGGTGCGGGAAGATCGGGCCGGGACTTCCAGAAGCCGCCGGCCTCGGCGAAACAGGTCGTCATGATCCCGGTGCGCCGCTTGCGGTGCTCGAAGATCGCCTTCACCATCCGCCACGTCCCGCCCGCGCTGTCGCCGAACGGATCGGTCGAGCGCGTCTCCCAGCTCGACACATAGTCGATATGGTCCTGCAAATTCGCGCCGACGCCCGCGCGGTCGACCACCACCTCGACGCCCTTGTCCCGGAGATGCGCCGCGGGTCCGATTCCCGACAGCATCAGGATCTGCGGGCTGTTGAACGCGCCCGCCGACAGGATCACGCCGCCGCGTGCGCGCAGCGTCTCGCGCTTCGATCCACGACGGATCACGACGCCCGTCGCGCGCCCGTCCTCGACGACGATCTTCTCGACCAGCGCCCCCGTGCGCACCGCGAAATTGCCGTGCGCGCGCAAGGGCTCGACATAGGCGCGCGCCGCCGACCAGCGCTCGCCGGCCTTCTGCGTCACCTGATAGAGGCCGAAGCCTTCCTGTTGCGCGCCGTTGAAGTCGGCGGTGCGCGGCAATTGCAGCGACGCCGCGCTCTCGACGAAGCGCCGGCTCGTCACATTGGGCCAGCGCTGGTCCATCACGTTGAGCGGGCCGTCGTTCCCGTGATATTCGTCGGCGCCGCGTTCATTGCCCTCGCTGCGTCTGAAATAAGGCAGCACATCGGCGTAGCTCCAGCCCGTCGCGCCGAGCGACGCCCACTGGTCGTAGTCGAAGACATGGCCCCGGATATAGACCATCGCGTTGATCGCGCTCGACCCGCCGAGCCCGCGCCCGCGCGGCTGATATCCGGCGCGGCCGTTCAGCCCCTTTTGCGGCACCGTCTCATACTTGTAGTTCGACGCACTGCGGATGAAGGGCATGAAGCCCGGCGTTTTGATCAGCATATTGTCGTTGCGCCCGCCCGCCTCGACCAGACAGACCGTGCGCTTGCCATCTTCGGCGAGCCGTCCTGCCGCCGCGCTCCCCGCGCTGCCGCCGCCGATGACGATGATGTCGAACTGATCCATGCCTGCGACTCTCCCTCGCGCCGCCTGCCGGCGGTCGACCCGGGTGCTTACATGAATGTCATTAGGAGGCGAGGCAAGGCTCTATCCTTCCTCGTTCGCATCGAGCGAAGTCGAGATGCTCCTCGGAGGCGCCCGCCCTCACGGCGTCTCGACTTCGCTCGACACCAGCGGGTCTGGGGCGGCTTTATTCCGCGGGCTCCTCGACCAGCCGCCCCGCCGCCCAGCGTTCCCGGATCATCGCGCTCGTCGCGCGGCTGCCGTCGTGGCTCCAGCCGGGTTCGCGCCACATATAGCCGAGCTTGTGCTTCCACGGCGCCGCCCACACGTCCTTCGCGATCCCGACCCATTCGTGGACCGCGGCCCACAATATGTTGAAGCTGCCGAGCTGCTTGACGATGCCGTATCGCACCGGTTCGTCGTCGCGTTCGGCAACGAAGCTGCCGAACATCTTGTCCCAGATGATGAAGACGCCGGCATAGTTGGCGTCGAGATAGCGCGGGTTCACGCCGTGATGGACGCGGTGGTGCGACGGGGTGTTCATCACCGCCTCGAACCATTTCGGCAACCGCTTGATCGCCTCGGTATGGATCCAGAACTGGTAGATCAGGTTCAGCCCCGCGCAGAAGAACACCATCGCGGGCGGAAAGCCGATCAGGAACAAGGGCAGACGGAACAGGAAGGTCAGGCTGAAGAAGCCCGTCCACGTCTGCCGGAGCGCGGTCGAGAGATTATAATGCTGCGAGCTGTGGTGGATGACATGGCTCGCCCAGAACCAGCGCACGCGGTGCGCGCTGCGGTGAAAGGCGTAATAGGCTAGGTCGTCGAGGAAGAAGCAGAGGATCCATGCCCACCACCAGCTTTTGAACCCGATCCCAATGTCGAACAGGTGGAACTGGTACACCCAAACCGACATGCCGATCACCGCCGCGCCGACGAAGGCGCCCGCGACCTGGCTGCCGGTGCCGAGCAGCAGCGAGGTCAGCGTGTCGCGCGCCTCGTAGCGGCTCCTGTCGCGCCGCAGCGAGACGATCATCTCGGCGATCAGCAGCAGGATGAAGGCGGGTACGGCATAGACGACGGGATCGGGAAGCTCAGGCACGCATGATCTCCCGCATCCGGCTCGCCCACATCCCCGCATCCTTCCCCAGCTGCAGCGTCACCGCGCCGAACGTCTTCTCGGGCATCGTCAGCGTCAGGAAATCCTTGTCGAGCCGCCCGATGACGCTCGCGTCGACGGGCCGCGCCGCAAAGAAATTGCCGTGCGCGCGTACCAGCATCATCCGTCCCTCGGCATTCTGCACGATCGCGGCAAAGCCCGCGCGGTCGCGCGCAACCTCGACGCCGTGGAATCCCGCCTCGGCCTCCTCGGCGAGCCGGATTGCGTGGGTCGCGTCCTCGATCCGCGGGTCGGCACCCAGCCCGATCTTCCGTACCAGCCAGGCGACAAAAAGCACCGCGACGAGCGACACGCCCGTCTGGATCGCGACTGCCGTCATTTTTCCCCCGCGAGCGCGTCCAGCATCGGCCTGAGGCCGGTCAGGTCATAGCCCGCCTTCGCCGCTGCCGCGACGATAGCATCGGCATCGTCGCCCGCGCGGGCGCGCGTCAGCGCCCACAGATGCGTCGAGCGCGTGCCCGACCGGCAATAGGCGAGGATCGGCCCCGTCGCGCTCGACAGCAATTTGTCGAGTGCATCGATCTGCGCATGGCTGAAGCCCGCATGGCCGATCGGGATCGCGGCATAGGCGAGCCCCTCGGCGGCGCAGGCGGTGGAGATATGCTCGCCCTGCGGCGCTGCGGGCTCCTCGCCGTCGGGGCGGTTGTTGATCACCATCGCAAAGCCTTGCGCCTTGGCTTCGGCAACATCCTCGATGCCGATCTGCGGCGCGACGCTGAACTGGGCGGACAGGGGACGAAAATCGCTCATGCCGCCGATCTACTCCCGCCGCCCGCTTGCTGACAAGCATGAAGGTGCGGCAGGCGCCCTGTTGCCGCTTCCTTTGCCCCGCGCTTCGCTTATGGTCGGGGCATGAACGATCATTTCCGATGGGCCTTCGGCTATTGCGCCGCACGCGGATATGCCGCCCCCGCCGCCGCGCACCTTCCCTCGGCGCTGTGGTTCGATGCCGGAAAGCCCGACCAGACCGGCCGCTTCATCCTCGGCGAGGCGTCGGCCGAGACGGCGGCTGCCGCCTTCGCTGTGGCCGATGCGCCGCATATCTATGTCGATATCGCGGCGCCGCGCGCGGCGATCCTGCCGCACATCCCGCCACGCTGGCAGCCGCGCGATCCGATGTGGCTGATGGCGGCAGGGCCCGACACCCCCGACATCGCAGCGCGCGCCATCCCCGATTTTTCGATCGAAATTGACGAAAGCGCCGACCGTGTCGAGGCGGTCGCGCGCCACGCCGACGGCTCGCCTGCAGCGCGCGGCGTGCTCGGCATCCACGGCAGCGTTGCGGTCTACGACCAGATCGTCACCGAAGCGCAATTCGCCCGCCGCGGGCTCGGCTCGGCGATCATGGCCGAACTCGGCCGTCTCGCCGCGCGCCGCGGCGCGACGACGCGCCTGCTCGTCGCCACCGCCGACGGCAAGGCGCTCTACGAACGGCTCGGCTGGTCGCTGCGCAGCGATATCGTTTCGGTGATCTCGCCGTAGGACGGCGGCTTTGGGTGGGAAGCTGCCGTTTCCCACCCACTTCGTCATCCCGGACTTGATCCGGGATCCACGACGACAGTGCGGCTATGGATCCCGGATCAAGTCCGGGATGACGAGGAGAGCAACGGCAACTACCGGCCGCAACCGGACAATCAAAATTGCCGGATCACGTTCAGGAACGCGTCGCCCCACGCCTCGAGCTTCTTGCCGCCGACGCCCGGAATGTCCGCGAGCGCGCTCCGCGTCGCGGGGCGCTCGCTCGCCATGGCGCGCAGCACCGCGTCGTGGAAAATCACATAGGGCGGCACGCCTGCCTCGGCGGCGAGCTCGCGCCGCATCGCACGCAGCGCATCGAACAGCGGATCGCCGACGGGGTTGGCCGCCGCACGGTCGCCGCGCGATGCGCGCTGCGTCCGCTTCACCGGCGGTTCGGCGATCAGCACCGCGGTCTCGCCCTTCATCACCGCACGCCCCGCGGGGCCGAACATCAGCCCGCCATGCTCGGTCGTCTGCAGTGCCTCGCGCGCGACGAGCGTGCGCACGAGCGGTTTGATCAGCCGCGCCTCGTCGCCCGCGACGATCCCGAAGACCGAGAGCTTGTCGTGCCCGCGGCCGACGATGCGCTCGTCGCTCCGCCCCGTCAGCACCGCCTCGACATGTCCCGCACCGAAGCTTTGCCCGGTGCGATAGACCGCACTCAGCAATTTCTGCGCGAGCACCGTCGCATCGACCTGCTTCGGCGGCTCGAGACAATTGTCACAATTGCCGCAGCGTTCGGGCGGGCTCTCCCCGAAATGGCGCAGCAGCAATGCACGGCGGCATTCGACCGTCTCGACCAGCGCCGCGAGCGAATTGAGCCGCGCCCGCTCACCTGAAAGCCGTGCTTCGGGCAGTTCGCCGAGCCGCATCCGCGCGCGCGCGAAATCCTCGGCGCCCCACAGCATCAGCGCCTCGGCGGGATCGCCGTCGCGGCCGGCGCGGCCGGTTTCCTGATAATAGCTCTCGATCGACTTCGGCAGCCCCGCGTGCGCGACGAAGCGCACGTCGGGCTTGTCGATCCCCATGCCGAAAGCGACCGTCGCGGTGACGATACCGTCCTCCGACGCGACAAAGTCGTGCTGGACCTGCGCGCGCCGTTCGGGATCCAGCCCGGCGTGATAGGCCGACACGCTCCGCCCCGTCGCCGCGGCAAGCTTCTCGGCCATCCGCTCGGTCCCGTCGCGCGTCGGGCAATAGACGATCCCCGGCCCCGGGTTCGCAGCGATGAAGTCGGCGAGCTGTTTCGCCGGGCTCACCCGCGGCGTCACGCGGTAGCGGATATTCGGCCGGTCGAACCCCGCCAGCACCAGCCCCTCGGCCGGAATGCCGAGCTGGACAAGGATATCCTCGCGCGTGTGCCGGTCCGCCGTCGCCGTCAGCGCGAGCCGCGGCACCACCGGAAAAGCGTCGAGCAAGGGCCGCAGCAGCCGGTAATCGGGACGGAAATCATGCCCCCATTCCGAAACGCAGTGCGCCTCGTCGATCGCGAACAGCGCCGGCGTCCGCGCCGCCATCAGCGAGCGGAACCCCTCGCCCGTCGCGCGCTCGGGCGCGATGTACAGCAAATCGAGTTCGCCGTCGCGATACGCCTGCCGCGTGTCGGCGAAATCGGCGTCGACGCTCGTCAGGCTTGCCGCGCGGATTCCCGCCGCCCGCGCGCCGCGCAGCTGGTCGTGCATCAGCGCGATCAGCGGCGACACGACGACGACGCAGCCGTCGAGTGCCACGGCGGGTAGCTGGTACGTCAGCGACTTGCCCGCGCCCGTCGGCATCACCGCCAGCGTATGCGCCCCCGCCATCACGCGACCGACGACCTCGCCCTGACGGCCGCGAAAATGGTCGAAGCCGAAGGTCGATTTGAGGAGCGGAAGGAGAGCGTCGGCGGACATTGTCGAAGGGCGATAGGAAGTTTGACCCGGAGGGGAAAGTCCAGTCTCGACTATTCCGACCCTTTTTTCCGTTCGCATCGAGCGAAGTCGAGATGCCCCTCGAACTTGCGCCATCCCGACGGGTGTCTCGACTTCGCTCGACACGAGCGGATTTCCTGGCCGGGTCAAGCCCGCGTCAGCATCGCGCGTTCGGCCATCCGCGACGCGGTCTCGCGCTCGGCCATCACGACATGGTCGGCGCCGCGTCGCACGAGGTCGTCCACTTCCTCGTCCGAATGCGCGCGCGCGACGATGACGAGCTTCGGGTTGATCGCCCGCGCGCGCCGCACGATTGCCCCCGCCTCGATGCCTTCGGGGATCGCGATCAGCAAGGTCGACGCCTCGTCGAGCCCCGCCTGCCGCAGGATGCTTTCCTTGGTCGCGTCGCCGACGATCACCGTCGCACCCGCCGCGCGCGCCGAAGCGGCCATGTCCTGCTGGTCCTCGATCACCGTGAGCCCTTCGCCGCGACCGCAGATCATGCCGCCGATATGGCTGCCGACGCGGCCGTATCCGATCAGCACGACGCCGGCGTTGCACGGCGCGGGCGCGTTGACGCCTTCGGCTTCCACCGCCGCTTCGGGCTCTTCGGCGCGGATCCGCCTGACCGCGAGCGTGAACAGGATCGGATTGAGCAGGATCGACAGCATCGACCCCGCGAGGATCAGGTCGCGCCCCGTCTCGGGCAGCACCTTCAGCCCGACGCCGAGCCCGGCGAGGATGAAGGAGAATTCGCCGATCTGCGCGAGGCTCACCGAAATCGTCAGCGCGGTCTGCGACTTGTGGCCGAAGGCGCGGACAAGCGCGAAGGCGGCGAGCGATTTTCCGACGACGATGATCGCGACCGTCGCGATCACCGGCAGCGGTTGCTCGGTCAGCACCTCGGGATTGAACAGCATCCCCACCGACACGAAAAACAGCACCGCAAACGCATCGCGCAGCGGCAGCGTCTCCTCGGCGGCGCGCCGCGACAGCTGCGTCTCGCCAAGGATCATGCCCGCGAAAAAGGCTCCCAGCGCGAAACTCACGTCGAAAATCACCGCCGCGCCAAACGCGACCCCCAGCGCGATCGCCAGCACGGCGAGGCGGAACAGCTCGCGCGATCCCGAATGCGCGACCCAGTGGAGCACCCACGGCAGAACGCGGCGCGCGATCAGGAACATGAAGGCGGCGAAGCCGACGACCTTGACCAGCACGATCCCCGCCGACTGGAGCAGCCCCGCACCATTCGCCCCGATGCCCGCTTCGTCGCCACGGTCACCGAACATCGCGGGCAGCAGCACGAGCGCAAGCACCATCACGAGATCCTCGACGATCAGCCAGCCGACCGCGATCCGCCCCTTTTCGGTCTCGACCATGTCGCGCGCCTGCAGCGCGCGCAGCAGCACGACGGTCGAGGCGACCGACAGTGCCAGCCCGAACACCACGCTCCCCTCGATCGACCAGCCGAGCCAGAGGCCAAGCGTCATGCCGAGCGCGGTCGCGACCGCGATCTGGGCGATCGCGCCCGGCACCGCAATCTTGCGCACCGCGAGCAGGTCCTTGAGCGAAAAATGCAGGCCGACCCCGAACATCAGCAGGATCACGCCGATCTCGGCGAGCTGCATCGCAAGCCCCGTGTCGGCGACAAAGCCCGGGGTGAAGGGCCCGACGAGGATGCCCGCGAGCAGATAACCCGCGATCGGCGAAATCTTCAGCCGATGCGCAAGCGCCCCCATCAGGAAGGCGACGCCGAGCCCGGCGACGATGGTTCCGATCAGCGTCGTGTCATGCGGCATGCCCTCTTGCGTAAAGGGCGCGGGCGCTGGGGGTCAACCCAAGGCAAGTGATTTAGTCGAATTGAACCGTCAGGCGGCGTACACCCGGTCGCTTTCGCCTTCATCGCCGGTCGTGGCCACGCTGCGCCCCGGCCGGCCGATCAGAAAGCCCTGCGCCTCGTCGCAACCCTCGCGGCGCAGCACGTCGAGCTGTTCGGGCGTCTCGATCCCCTCGGCGAGGATCGGGATCGACAGGCTCTTGCCGAGCGCGAGCACCGCGCGCAGGATCGCAGTCGACTGGATATTGCCCTCGAGTTCGGCGGCAAAGAAGCGGTCGAGCTTGATCTTGTCGAAGGGAAAGGCGCGCAGCGTCTCGAGCGACGAATAGCCCGTACCGAAATCGTCGAGCGCGACGCCGACGCCGAGCGCCTTGATCTGGCGCAGCACATGCAGCGCGCGTTCGCGGTCGGCGATGATCGCGGTCTCGGTCAGTTCGATCTCCAGCCGCCGCGGCGGCAGCCCGGTGTCGAGCAATATCTGGTGGAACAGGCGCGGCAGGTCGATATGCGCGAGCTGCAGCGAAGAAACATTCACCGCGACCTTCGCGGCGTGCGGCCACGCCGCCGCATCGGTGCAGGCACGCCGCATCACCCATTCGCCGAGCGTCAGGATGAAGCCGTTCGCCTCGGCGAGCGGGATGAACACCGCCGGCGGGATCGGGCCGCGAACGGGGTGCGTCCAGCGCAGCAGCGCCTCGTAACCGGTGACCTCGCCCGTCGTGACCGAGGTCTGGACCTGATAATGGACGTCGAGCTGGTCGCGATCGATCGCGCGGCGCAGATCGGTGGCGAGTTCGCGCTGGTCGCGGATCGCCTCGTCGAGCTGCCAGTCGTAATAGCAGGGCGCCGTCGCGGCGTCGGCCTTGGCGCGGTACATCGCGAGGTCGGCGTTGTTCGCCAGCATCTCGGCGGTCGCCGCATCGTCGGGGAACACCGCGACGCCGATGCTCGCACCCAGCCGCGCCTCGAAATCGGCAAAGACGAGCGGCGCCTTGAGTTCGGCGTCGAGCCGCGCCGCGAACGCCGCCAGTTGCGCGCGTTCGGTAAAGCGCGTCAGCGCGACGAACTCGTCGCCGCCCAGCCGTGCGACGAATTCATTGTGACCGAGCGTATCGCGCATCCGCTGCGCGATACGCGCCAGCACTTCGTCGCCCGCCTTGTGACCGTGGAGATCGTTGATCTCCTTGAAGCGGTCGAGGTCGATCGCGCAGAGACCGACGCGCTCGCCGCTCACCAGCGCGGCGCCGATCTGCTGCGACAACTCCGCGCGAAAGGCGGTGCGGTTCGGCAGGCCCGTCAGCGCGTCGTTCATCGCCATGCGCGTCATCTCGCGCAGCGCCTCGGAGCGTGTCTGGCGATCGAGCATCGCGGCAAAGACGCCCGCCGCGATCACGATGCCGCCGACCAGCACCGTCGCAAGCGCGAGCGCGTGGAACTCTGCCGGACGCAGCGGCGTGTCGTCGAGCGCCATCGGCGTGATCCGCATCGCGGTCATCGCGAGAAAATGGAGCGAAGCGATCGCGAGCACGATCAGCAGCGTCGCGAACGGCACGCGATATCGCACCGCGCGGCTCGTGCGCAGCACGGTCAGCGCGGCGGCGGCAAGGGTCATGCCGCTGATCACCGCGGCTGCGATATAGCTTCGATCCCAGGTCACGATGCCGTCGACGCGATAGGCGGTCATGCCCGTGAAGTGCATCGCGGCGATCGCGCCGCCGAACAGCGCCCCGCCGATCGCGCCGTAAACCTCGTCCCTGCCCCACGCCGCGACCGCGAAGCCGATGAAGGAGCCGACCATCGCGACCATCAGCGAGCCGACCGTCAGCACGGGGTCGAGCGTCACCGGAGCCCTGGCCTCGAACGCCAGCATCGCGACGAAATGCGTGCACCAGATCGTCGCGCTCGCGGCGACCGCGACAAGAAACGCCCACGCGATTCCCTGCGCACGCTGCGCCTCGCGCGCGCGCTCGAACATCTGCACGATCGCAAAGGCACCGACGCCGCAGATCGCAACCGCCAGCGCGACGAGCCACGGATCGTGGTCGATCGCGATACACATCGCCAGCCTGATCAAGATTCCGCCTTTCGCCCTCGACGTCCGTCAACGCGACGGACAGGTCCCCGAGGGCCCAATTGGCGGAAATCACTTACAAAACTGTAAATGGGGCGACTGCCGGGGTCAGGCGTCGATGGTGCCCTCGTCCTTCTCGGCCTGCTGCCGCGCCCACATGTCGGCATAAAGCCCGCGCATCGCGAGCAGCTGGTCGTGCGTTCCCGTCTCGGCGACTCGGCCCTTCTCGAGCACGATGATGCGGTCGGCGTTCGTCACCGTCGACAGGCGGTGCGCAATCACCAGCGTCGTGCGCCGCGCAGCGATACGCTCGAGCGTCGACTGGATCGCCGCCTCGGTGCGGCTGTCGAGCGCGCTCGTCGCTTCGTCGAGGATCAGCAGCGGCGGGTTCTTGAGCAAGGTGCGCGCGATTGCGACGCGCTGCTTCTCGCCGCCCGACAGCTTGAGCCCGCGTTCACCGACCTCGGTATCATAGCCTTGCGGCAGCAGCGCGATGAAGCCGTCGATCGCCGCACCCTCGGCCGCCGCCGCGATCGCTTCGGCGCTCGCGCCCTCACGGCCATAGGCGATGTTGTAGCCGATCGAATCGTTGAACAGCACGGTATCCTGCGGAACGATGCCGATCTCGGCGCGCAGGCTTTTCTGCGTGACCCCGGCGATATCCTGCCCGTCGATCAGCACGCGCCCGCCCTGCGGATCGTAGAAACGGAAGAGCAGCCGCGCGATCGTCGACTTGCCCGCGCCCGACGGGCCGACGATCGCCAGCGTCTCGCCCGCGCCGACCGCGAAGCTCACGCCGTTCAGGATCGTGCGGTCGGGCTCGTAACCGAACACGACATTCTCGAACGTCACCGCGCCGCCGTTCACGACGAGCGGACGGGCATCGGGCGCATCGGCGATTTCGGGCGGGGTGTCGATCAGGCGGAACATCGCCTCCATGTCGATCAGCCCCTGCCGGATCACGCGATAGACCATGCCGAGCATGTCGAGCGGGCGGAAAAGCTGCGCGAGCAAGGTGTTCACCAGCACGACGTCGCCGACCTGGAACTGCCCTTTCGACCAGCCCCACACGGTGTACGCCATCGCGCCCGCGAGCGCCGCGTTGGTGATCAGGCTCTGCCCGATGTTGAGCCACGCAAGACTGTTCTCGCTTTTCACCGCGGCGCGCGCATATTGGTCGGCAACGTCGCGGTAACGCGCCTCCTCGCGCGCCTCGGCACCGAAATATTTGACCGTCTCGTAGTTGAGCAGGCTATCGACGCTGCGCCCGATCGTCAGCGTGTCGAGGTCGTTCATCCGCGTGCGCAGCGCGTTGCGCCAGTCGGTCACCTTGCGCGTGAAGACGATATAGACGACGACCATCAGCGCGGTCGCGCTCGCGAGGCCGAAGCTGAACCTGGTCCAGAAGATGATCAGCACCGCGATCAGCTCGATGATCGTCGGCGCGATGTTGAAGAGCAGGAAATAGAGCATTGTGTCGATGCTCTTGGTCCCGCGCTCGATCACCTTGGTGACCTCGCCCGTGCGCCGTGCGAGGTGAAAACGCAGGCTCAGCGCGTGCAGATGGCTGAAGGTCGTGATCGCGAGTTCGCGCGTCGCATCCTGCCCGACGCGCTCGAACACGACGTTGCGGAGATTGTCGAACAACACCCCGGCGAAGCGCGCGCCAGCGTAAGCGAGAACGAGCCCGATCGCGAGCGCGACGCCCTCCTCCATGCCCGGCGCCATCCGGTCGATCGCGGCGCCGTAGAGAAAACCCATCGACAGCTGCACGCCCTTCGACGCGAGCACGATAAGCCCCGCGAGGACGATGCGGATTTTCGCCTCGCGCTGCCCCGCGGGCCACAGATAGGGAAAGAAGCGCCGGATCGTCGCAAGGACGGGCGGTTCGCGGCTGGCTTCGGCGGACGTGGAGGTATCAGGCGGCATGCGCGCCCCATGTAGGAGCGATCCGCCGCGCTAACAACGCTTACCGCGACTCGCGATATCCGGCGTGACGGATGATGCGGTCGATCAGCCGCCGCTCTTCGGATGTCGGTGTCGGCACGATCACGGCTGGAGGTTCCTGCCGGCGGCCGAACAGCGGGCGTCGGGGCGTGGCAATCGGCGAAAAACGCATGGGGGCTGCTTCCGTTACCTGCGCAGCGTCGCCCCCCGGCACCGCTATGATCTGGTCCCGGCACCACGGTGAAGCCGCGTGGTTTCGGCCCGGTAAAACAGCGTGGTTACTGCTTTCTTTCCGGTACCGTGAAAGTGCCGGTGACGCGCCCGCCGGTGCCGCCCTGCACCGGATTGCCATCGGGCCCGCGCGCCGCGCCGCGCCCGTCGACCGTCGCGCGCCCGCTGTTGAGGTCGATCACCAGCCGCCCGCCGCGCAGGTGGTTGCCGCGCTGGCGCAGTTCGACATTGCCGACCATCGTGATCAGCCGCTTGTCGAGGTCATAGATCGCGACATTGCCCTTCGCGGTCTCGTCGCCCTTCACCACCGTCACCCCGCCGGTCGCGTCGAGCCGGTTGACGTCGGTGCCGCCCGAGCGCGTGTAGGCGACGGTCATCCGCGGCGCGGTGACCGTCAGCCCCGCCTGTGTCACGCGGACATTGCCCGCGAGCACGACGCGGTCGGCGCGGTCCTGCACCTCGATGCTGCCCGCGGCGAAATCGACCGGGGCGTTGCTGTTGTGGTTGGCGAGCGCCTGTGCGTGCGCGGCGTCGCCGCCGCCCGCCGACAGGATCGCAAGGCTGGTCAGGGCAAAGCCCGCGCCCGCGAGCATCGCGCTCTTCATCGGCGAAATGCGGTTCATTTGAGCACTCCCTGATTGATCCTGAGCCGCGCATTGCCTTGCAGGCGGACGACGCGCCGGTCGAGATCGGCCGACAGCTGGTTGGCCGAAAACTGGCCGATGTTCAATGCGCCGTTCACCCCGCCCTGTCCGGTTAGGCTGCGCGTCTTGAGGTCCACCGCGACATTGCTCGCGTCGATGCGATACCCGTTCGCGCTGCGCACCTGCACCGTGCCGGGCACCGCGACCTTTTCGGTATCCATGTTATAGGCGCCGTCGCGCGCGACGATCGTCGCGGGGCCGTCGGCAAGCTTGATCGCCCCCGACAGGTCGGTCATCCGCACGATCGGCTCGGCCGAACTTTTCTGCACCGCGCTGCCCGCGAGCAACGCGAACGGCTGTCCCTTCGCATCCTGCCCGCGATATTCGGCGCGCGTCACCTTCATCCGCTCGCTCGCCATGTCGACCTTGTCCTTGGCGAGCAGGAAGCTGATCTCGGCGCGCTGGGTGAAGGGCGAGAAGACGAGCACCGCCGCGACGACGCCGATCACCAGCGGCAGGCCGAAGCGCAGGATGCGCACCAGCCGGTCGTGGCTCGACCCGCTGCGCGCCCACATCTGGCGCATCGTGCGGTCAAGATCGGCGCGTTCGGACATTCATCGGGCCTTTGTGCGAATCACTCTCAGCTGTGCGCGAAAATATCGGTCTCGGGCCAGCCCGCGAGGTCGAGCGCCGCGCGCGTCGGCAGAAAATCGAAACACGCCTGCGCGAGTCCGGTCCGCCCCTCGCGCGCCAGCCGCGCGTCGAGGATCACCTTCATCGCATGGAGGAAGCGCACGTCGCTCGCGGCATAATCGCGCTGCGCGTCGGAGAGTTCCGCCGCACCCCAGTCGCTCGACTGCTGCTGCTTCGATACTTCCTGCCCGAGCAGTTCGCGCACCAGCTCCTTGAGCCCGTGGCGGTCGGTATAGGTCCGCACCAGCTTCGAGGCGATCTTGGTGCAATAGACGGGTGCCGTCACGACGCCCAGCGCCTGCTGCAGCGCCGCGATGTCGAAGCGCGCGAAATGAAACAGTTTCAGCCGGCCAGGGTCGGTCAATATCGCCTTGAGCACCGGCGCGTCATAGCTGCTGCCGGGTCCGAAACGGACCAGATGCTCGTCGCCCGACCCGTCGCTGATCTGGACGAGGCACAGCCGGTCGCGCAGCGGATTGAGCCCCATGGTCTCGGTGTCGATCGCGACCGCGCCGGGGCCGAGTACACCCTCGGGCAGATCTTCTTCGTGAAAATAGATTGTCATCGGGTCGCCTTAGGCCAAGCGGCCGCGCCGCTCAATGACTGGTTTGCAGGGGCGGGCCGTCACCCGCGAAGCCCGCGGCAAATCATGCAAAATTCCGGATCATCTTTCTGAAATTTTCTGTTCGCAGCCTGTGGATAATTAGGCTATATCTTGCGTCCTTGGTGGCATGGGGCGAGTCCGTGCCCGTGGTGAACTGCGTCCCCGTCCGGCGCAAGGAGCCGGTTGAATGGGGTGTGGACGACCGAAAGCGACTACTAAGCAATGAGTTTCAACAAGGATCGCCGTGGCCATCGGGGACGCGGCAAGCGCGATGATTTCGGCAATTTCGACAGCTTCGAGCCGGCCCCCTATGGCGGCGACAGCTATGGCGGCCGTGGCGGTTTCGGCGATCGGGACCGTGGCGGCTTCGGCGGCGGTGACCGTGGCGGCTTTGGCGGCGGCGACCGCGGTGGCGGCGGCGGTTTCGGCGGCGGACGCGGCGGCGGCATGCCGGCGCAGGTCGTCGGCGAAGGCCAGGGCACGGTGAAATTCTTCAACCCGTCGAAAGGCTTCGGCTTCGTCGCCCGTGATGATGGCGGCGAAGACGTGTTCGTGCATATCAGCGCGGTCGAGCAGGCGGGGCTCCAGGGTCTCGCTTCGGGCCAGCCGCTCGGCTTCACGCTCGTCGAACGCAACGGCAAGGTGTCGGCGATCGATCTCAAGATCGAGGGCGAGCCGCTTCCGATCGAGGAATTCGCCCCGCGCCAGCGTGACGATCGCGGCCCCGGCGGCGCCCCGGGCGGCGCGCGCGGCCGTCGCCAGCTGACCGGCGAACGCACCTCGGGTACCGTCAAATTCTTCAACACGACGAAGGGCTTCGGCTTCATCGCGCGCGACGACGGACAGGCCGATGCCTTTGTCCACATCAGCGCGGTGCAGCGCGCCGGCATGGCCGGCCTCGACGAAGGCGACCGCGTCGCGTTTGACATCGAGGTCGACGATCGCGGCAAGTTCGCCGCGGTGAACCTGCAGCCGCATCAGGACTGATCGGCTCGACAGACGAAAATCGGAAGGGCGGCCCTCGGGCCGCCCTTCTTGTTTTGAGGATCGGGACGGGCGCGACCGCTTTCGACCGGGAGCGGCCACTCTCTTTCGTCGTCACCCCGGACTTGATCCGGGGTCCATGACTTCAGCGCTGCGATGGATCCCGGATCAAGTCCGGGATGACGAATGTCCGGAATCACTCCGAAGCCGTCATAAACCTTGAGCCGCGAAAGCGCTATTCGCCTCCGCAAGTGCATGGGACGAAAAAGGGAACAGCACCCTAGGCCGCCCGCACCCGCCCTGCTACACCCCGCGCCATGTCCGAGAAGAATCATCTCTATCTGGTCGATGGCTCCAGCTACATCTTCCGCGCCTACCACCGCCTGCCGCCGCTCACAAACCCGACGGGCGTGCCCGTCGGTGCGGTTTATGGCTACACGACGATGCTGTGGAAACTCGCGAAGGATCTGCACGACGCCGACGGGCCGACGCACCTGGCGGTTATCCTCGATCATTCGAGCCAGTCGTTCCGCAACGAGATTTACGATCAGTACAAGGCGAACCGGCCCGAGCCGCCCGAGGATCTGCGCCCGCAATTCCCGCTGATCCGCGACGCGACGCGCGCCTTTTCGCTGCCGTGCATCGAGATGGAGGGTTTCGAGGCCGACGACCTGATCGCCTCCTACGCCGAAGCTGCGGTGCGCGAAGGCTGGGACGTCACGATCGTCTCGTCCGACAAGGATTTGATGCAGCTGATCCGCGAGCCTGCCGAAGGCCCGCACGTCGACATGCTCGACACGATGAAGAATGTCCGCCTCGGGCTCGAAGCGGTGAACGAGAAGTTCGGCGTCACGCCGGACCTCGTCGGCGACGTGCTCGCGCTGATGGGCGACAGCGTCGACAATGTTCCGGGCGTGCGCGGCGTCGGGCCGAAGACCGCGACCAAGCTGATCCAGGAATATGGCAACCTGACCGCCGCGCTCGATGGCGCCGGGACGATGAAACCCGGCAAGCTGCGCGACAATCTGATCGAGCATCGCGCAATGGCCGAACTGTCGCGCATCCTCGTCGACCTCAAGCGCGACGTCGCGCTCCCCGACGCGCTCGACACCCTGAAGCTCGGCGCGATCCCGCCGCTGCCGCTCAAGGCTTTCCTCGACGAGCATGGCTTCCGCTCGCTCTCGGCGAAACTCGACCTCGGCGGCACCCCGGCGGGTCCGCCGACCCTGCCGCGTGCGAACGCCGCACCGGCGGCACCCGCGGCCGGCCCCTCGACCCCGACCTTGCCGCCGATGCCCGCGATCGATCGTTCGCTGTACGAGACGGTGACGACGATCGAGGCGCTCGACCGCTGGATCGAGGAAGCCCGCACCGCGCATGTCGTCGCGGTCGACACCGAAACCGCGACGCTCGACAGCGTCACCGGCGATCTCGTCGGGGTCAGCCTGTCGACCGGTCCCGGCAAGGCCTGCTACATCCCGCTCGGCCATGGCGGAACCGACATGTTCGCCGAAAAGCCGGAGCAGGTACCGCTCGCCGACGCGATCGGGCGCCTCCACGCGCTCTTCGCCGACGAGGCGGTGCTCAAGGTCGGGCACAACCTCAAATATGACATCGGCGTGCTCGCGCAGCACGACGTCGTCGTCGCGCCCTATGACGACACACTGGTGATGAGCTTCGCGCTCGACGCGGGCAAGCATCAGCACGGACTCGACGAGCTCGCGAAGCTGCACCTCGACCATGTCTGCATTTCGTTCAAGGAAGTGTGCGGCACCGGCAAGTCGCAGATCAGCTTCGCCGAGGTCCCGCTCGACCGCGCGACGCAATATGCCGCCGAGGATGCCGAGGTTGCGTGGCGCCTCTGGAAGCTTCTGAAGCTCCGCCTGCCGATCGAGGGCGGCACACGCGTCTACGAAATGGTCGACCGCCCGCTCGCCGCCGTCGTCGAGGGGATGGAGCGCGCGGGGATCATGGTCGACCGTGACTATCTCGCGCGCCTGTCGGGTGAGTTCGCGAACGACATGCTGCGCATGGAAGGCGAAATCCACGAACTCGCCGGCCAGCCCTTCGCGATCGGGAGCCCGAAGCAGCTCGGCGAGATATTGTTCGACAAGATGGGTCTCAAGGGCGGGCGCAAGGGCAAGTCGGGCGACTGGTCGACCGACCAGAGCGAGCTCGAACGCCTCGAACGCGACGGCGTGCCGATCGCGCGCAAGATATTGGAGTGGCGCCAGCTCGCGAAGCTCAAGTCGACCTACACCGACGCGCTGCAGCAGCAGATCAATGCGAGGACCGGACGCGTCCACACGAGCTACAGCCTCGTCGGCGCGCAGACCGGGCGGCTGTCGTCGACCGACCCCAACCTCCAGAACATACCGATCCGCACCGAGACGGGCCGCCAGATCCGCGACGCCTTCATCGCGGCGCCCGGCCACGTCCTCGTCGCGGCCGACTATAGCCAGATCGAGCTCCGTCTCGCCGCGCACATGGCCGACGTCCCCGAGCTCAAGGAAGCGTTCGCGCAGGGGCAGGACATCCACGCCGCGACCGCGATCGAGCTGTTCGGCGAGGTCAACCGCGACACGCGCGGCAAGGCGAAGACGGTCAATTTCTCGATCCTCTACGGCATTTCGCGCTGGGGCCTAGCGGGCCGGCTCGAGGTCACGCCCGACGAGGCGCAGGCGCTGATCGCGCGCTACTTCGAACGCTTCCCCGGGATCAGCGACTATATCACCGACACGCTCGAAAATGCGCGGGCGAAGGGCTATACCGAGACGCTGTTCGGCCGGAAGACCTGGTTCCCGCGTATCAAGGCCGCGAACCAGAACGAGCGCGCGGGCAGCGAGCGCGCCGCGATCAACGCGCCGATCCAGGGCACCAGCGCCGACCTGATCAAGCGCGCGATGGCGCGGATGCCCACGGCGCTCGCCGACGCCGGCCTCGACGATGTGAAGATGCTGCTCCAGGTCCACGACGAACTCGTGTTCGAGGCGCCCGCGGACAAGGCCGAAGCGGCCGGTGCGGTGATCCGGTCGGTGATGATGGGAGCGGCCGAACCCGCGCTCAAATTGTCCGTCCCGCTCGAGGTGGAAGTCGGCATCGGCAAGAGCTGGGGCGAAGCGCATTGATCGCCGCGCTGCTGCTCGCCGCGGCGCTCGTCGCCGATCCCGTAAATGCGTCTCCTGAAACCGCCGCCGTTTCGGCGCCGGCGCAGCGCGCCCCGATCGCCGATACCGATCTGCGCGAATTCGCCGCGATCGCCGGCCGCAAGGTCGTCGGCCGCGCGGTCGGCGGACCCTATGCGAACGCCGACAAGGTGCTGCTGATCGCGCGCGGCGACAAGGGCTATCCGACCGTCGCCGCGAGCATCGGTTTTCCCGTGCGCCAGTCGCTCCCCTCGCCGCCCGCGACGACGCTCGCGGTCATCCGCATCCATCAGCGCTACGAAACGACCGTTCCCGGCCCCACCGCGGACGACCTCGCCTTCGTCGCCGCGAACCGGCTGCCGCTGTTCGTGATCGGCGAATGGGCGCGCCCGGCGCCGATGTGGGAGGTCGCGTGGGTCGACGACGGCGTCCGGTACCGCACGATCGGCGAGGTCGGCGAAATCGGCCCCTGGCAAGACTGACCGGCCCGCGGGCGCGGCGCGCCGACGGCGGCGCCCTTTCGCCCGCGTGACTTTGCCTCTATGACGGACCGATGACATCCGGCCGGCACTTTTGTGACGACCGGCAACAAAGGGTTCCCATGAGCAAGTTCGAACCCGTCGCGAAGGCGCCGGTCCGCATCCAGCAGAATATTCTCGCGCGCAGCGAGCGCCGCCTTCTCAACTGGCTCTGCGCACGCCTTCCGGCATGGGTCACACCGGACCAGCTCACCGCGCTCGGCTTTGCAGGGGCGGTGCTGGTCGCATCGGGTTACCTGCTCAGCTGGTTCGACAGCGAATGGCTCGGCCTCTCGCTCGTCGGCTACATCGTCAACTGGTTCGGCGATTCGCTCGACGGCAGCCTCGCGCGCTGGCGCGGCATCGAGCGTCCGAACTATGGCTATTTCGTCGACCACAGCGTCGACGCGCTCGCCACGCTGCTGATGATCAGCGCGATCGGGATGAGCCCGTACATGCGGCTCGACGTCGCGCTGATGGCGGTGATCGGCTATTTCCTGCTGTCGATCCACACCTTCATTTCGGCGAAGATCCTCGGCGAATTCCGCCTCTCCTACATGGCCGGCGGCCCGACCGAACTGCGCCTGATGCTGATGGCAATGACGATTGCCATGCCGATCATCGGCGGCGGCGACATGGGCGGCACCAATTTCTCGCCCTTCGACCTGTTCGCGCTTATCGTCGCGAGCATCCTCGTGACGCTGTTCATCGTCCAGACCTCGGCGACCGCGCGAATGCTGCGCCGTCGCGGAAACTGACCGGCAGGATTCAGGGTCTGAGGCGCGCCTGCGGATAGGTGCCGAGCAGGCGCAGCGACTTGGTCTGGAAATCGAGTTCCTCGAGCGCGCGGTCGATACGTTCGTCGCCGGGCGCACCGACGATGTCGGCGTAAAATTTGGTCGCGGCGAAGCTCCCGCCGACCTGATAGCTTTCGAGCTTGGTCATGTTGACGCCGTTGGTCGCGAAGCCGCCGAGCGCCTTGTAGAGCGCCGCGGGAATGTTGCGCACCTCGAACACGAAGGTCGTCATCAACGGCACGTCCATGGGGGGCTGCGCAAGCGGCTCGCGTGCAAGCACGACGAAGCGCGTCATATTATGGTCGGCGTCCTCCATGCCGGTGCCGTGCAGGGTCAGCCCATAGAGATCGGCCGCATGCGGCGGCGCGAGCGCGGCGAGCCCGACCTCGTCGCTGTCGGCGACCCATGCGGCGGCCCCCGCGGTATCGCTGTGCGCGACCGGCGAGATATTGTTGGCGCGCAGCCAGTTCCGGCACTGACCCAGGGCCTGCTCGTGGCTCATCGCGCGCGTCACCGGGCCGAGGTCGCGGCTCATCAGGCCGTAGCGGATCGGCAGGAAATGCTCGCCGACGATCGACAGGCCGGATTCGGGCAGCAGGAAGTGAATGTCGGCGACGCGGCCGTGCAGGCTGTTCTCGATCGGGATGATCGCGCGATCGACGCGGCCTTCGCGGACGGAATCGATCGCATCCTCGAACGCATAGCACGGCATCGGCAGTGAATTGGGGTCATATTCGCGCGCGGCCAGATCGCTGTTCGCGCCCGGTGCACCCTGGAAAGCCAGCCCGCGCGCCGGCTCGGCGAGCGCCGTACCACGCATTTCGTCGACCAGATGCTGCGCCGAAGCCGAATAACTTCCCATCATTGCCTTCCCATGGTGGAGCCGCGGCGCATAGCCGCACGCCCCTTTGCGCGCAACCGGCGTGCGCTCTGTCGCGTCACGCGATTTCATCCCCTTGCGCCGCCGTCGCGGCGCCAGTAAGGGAGCGTCCAAATCAAAGATGCGCCCGGCACGCGGGCGTCAGCTAACGGGGCTGTTACGCATGGACAATCGCAACAACACTATTGCCGGCTGGGTATTGTTTGCCGGCATTTGCGCGCTGGGCCTGACGATCGGGTCGAGCATGTTGTTCGCCAGCCACGCGCCGGAAAAGCCCGGTTATCCGATCGAAGACGCCGAAGCCGGCGCGGGTGGCGGCGAATCGGCCGTGCCGCTCGCCAACCTGCTCGCCGCCGCCGACCCGGCGAAGGGCGAAGCGGTGTTCGCGAAATGCGCCGCATGCCACACGGTCAACTCGGGCGGCGCCAACGGCATCGGTCCGAATCTGTTCGGCACGCTCGGCGAGGAAATCGGCCACGGCAAGCATGGCTTCGCCTTCTCCGCCGCGCTCGCCGGCATGGGCGGCAGCTGGGACTTCGAAAAGATGAACGCGTGGCTGACCAGCCCGCGCAAGTTCGCGCCCGGCACCAAGATGTCGTTCGCGGGGCTCAGCAGCCCCGAGGACCGCGCCAACCTGATCGTCTATCTCAACAGCCAGGGCTCGAACCTGCCGCTGCCCGCCGCCGAAGCCGCTGCAGCCCCGGCGGAAGGCGCCGCTCCCGCGGAAGGCGCGGCCGCTGCTCCGGCAGCCGAAGGTGCTGCCGCTCCGGCCGCCGACGCTGCCGCGGCCCCCGCCCCGGCCGAAGCCAAGAAATAATGCGCCTCGCGCCCGTCCTGCTGGCGGGCGCGCTGACGCTCGCCGGCTGCGGCAAGAGCGAAACGCCGGCCGAAGCGCCGGCAACGGGTGCGCCCGCCGTCGAGACCGCCGCGGTCGAACCGACAGCGGCGATGGGCGAACAGGTTTTCCGCCGCTGCGTCGCGTGCCACACCGTCGACAAGGGCGGCGCGAACGGCATCGGTCCCAATCTCCACGGCGTTGTCGGACGCG
Organism: Sphingopyxis sp.; assembly: GCA_017745175.1. GTDB lineage: Bacteria > Pseudomonadota > Alphaproteobacteria > Sphingomonadales > Sphingomonadaceae > Sphingopyxis. Next base: position 55,108 of record JAGHZY010000025.1, read on the forward strand.
CGGTCGCGTCGCATTCGGGTTTTTCCTATTCGGGCGCGATGAAGGCCAGGGGCGGCGTCTGGACCGAAGCGGCGCTCGACACCTATCTCAAGGCTCCGATGAAGGACGTCCCCGGCACGCGCATGGCCTTTGCCGGGGTGATCGACGACGCGGACCGGAAGGCGCTGATCCTGTATCTGGAAAGCCAGAAATAATTCGCCGCCCCCCCCGTGAAGGCGGGGCGACGCTCTCAATGATGTTCGATATTCGCGTAGAAATCCTGGATGATCTTCCACGCCTCGTCAGCGGTCTCGACGAAACGGAACAGGCCCAGATCGCGCGCGCTGACCACGCCTTCCTCGACCAGCGCCTCGAAATTGACGACGCGCCGCCAGAACTCCTTGCCGAACAGCACGATCGGGATCGGCTTGATCTTGCCCGTCTGGATCAGCGTGAGCAGCTCGAACATCTCGTCGAATGTCCCGAAACCGCCGGGGAAGACCGCGACAGCGCGCGCGCGCAGCAGGAAGTGCATCTTGCGCAGCGCGAAATAGTGGAACTGGAAACTGAGTGACGGGGTGACGAAACGGTTCGGCGCCTGCTCGTGCGGGAGCACGATGTTCAGCCCGATCGATTCGCGGCCCTCGTCGTCGGCGCCGCGGTTCGCGGCTTCCATGATCGACGGGCCGCCGCCCGAGCAGACGACGAAGTGGCGGCATCCCTTGTCGTCGCACGGATATTGGCTCGCGAGCCGTGCCAGTGCGCGCGCTTCGTCATAATATTTCGCCTTCGCCTTCAGGCGGCGGGCGATGTTGCGCTGGACGTCGTCGGTCGCTGCGGTTTCGAGCGCATCGGCCTGCGACGGTTCGGGAATGCGCGCCGAGCCATAGATGACCAGCGTCGACTCGATGCCGGCCTCGTCGAGCAGCAGCTCGGGCTTGAGCAGTTCGAGCTGGAAACGGACCGGGCGCAAATCCTCGCGCAGCAGGAAGTCCTTGTCCTGGAACGCCAGCTTGTAGGCCGGATGCGCCGTCTGCGGGGTGGTGGTCGCCTGCTTGGCGAACTGCGCGTCGTCCTTGGCCTTGTGGAAACGCGAACGATGGGGTTGTTTGTCTTCTGCCATTGGCGGACGGCTAGCCGTTCCGCGTGACTTTGCCAAGACGAACCGGTGTCGGCCGCCCTAGCGACAGTAACCGTTGCCGCTCATGTCGAAGTGGAAATGATTATAGTGCGCGGCATTATAATCGGGTCCGAGCACCGTACCGAAACGGCGGCAGCCCGACTTGTGCAGCGCACGCAGGAAATCCTGCGACGGCTGGTCGCCGTGCCAGCCGCCGTCGAGCATGATCCGGCGCCCGTCGGCGAGCACGAAGCCCGACACGTCGATCGCGTTCGAAAAGGCGTGCTGAGACATCCGGCCCGACCGGCCGCCATAGATGTTTCGGCAGCTGTAGGTTCCGAAGGTTTCGATCTTGATGACCTCGGTCCCGAAATATTTCCGCGCCGCGGGCTTCACCGCATATTGCGCCCATGCGGCGAAATTCTTCGCGAGCGGGCAGGTCATCGCGCCGAGCCCCGACACGGGCATCCCGACATCGAGCAGTTTCACCGAATCGATCGATGTGCAGCCGCCGCCATGATCCTCGTTCGGAAGCGGCGTGAAGCGCACGCCGGCCTGCTTGAGATCGAAAGCGCATTGCTGGGCTTCGGCGCTGGTGAACGAAGGTGTACCGACGGCCTGCGGGCGGTTCGGCTTGCTCGCCGACGCCTGCTTCCCGCCGCCGCCCTTCATGACCTCGGGCGATCCGAAACAGGCCGATAACGCCAGCGCGACGGTGGCGGCGATCAGGATCCGGGGCTTCAGGAAAGTCGGGATCGGCATGGTCGTCAAAATACCGACGAAATGGTTAACAAGTCGTATACCATTTTCTCCACTCGTCGAAAATTTCGCGCGGCCCGTGCAATTTGTTTGACAGTTGCGCGCGCCACCCTAAACGCGGCGCCGGGCCACGCGGTCCCAACGCCGCGCGAGCTCTCTGCAAGGAGAGACTATAATGAGTGAAGTGACGACGCCACAGGTGCGCCCGACGCGCCCCTATTTTTCTTCCGGTCCCTGCGCCAAGCCGCCGGGCTGGGATGCCTCCAAAATCGCAACCGAATCGCTGGGCCGCTCGCACCGCGCCAAGATCGGCAAGACGCGCCTCCAATATTGCATCGACCTGATGCGCGAGATGCTGCGGCTGCCCGACACGCACCGGATCGGCATCGTGCCCGGATCGGACACCGGCGCCTTCGAAATGGCGATGTGGACGATGCTCGGCGCCCGCCCCGTCACGACGCTCGCATGGGAGAGCTTCGGCGAAGGCTGGGTCACCGATGCCGCCAAGCAGCTCAAACTCGATCCCACGGTCATCCGCGCCGACTATGGCGCGCTTCCCGACCTGACGCGGGTCGACTGGTCGAACGACGTCCTCTTCACCTGGAACGGCACCACGTCGGGCGTCCGCGTTCCCGACGGCGACTGGATCGCCGCCGACCGCGAGGGCCTGAGCTTCGCCGACGCGACCTCGGCCGTGTTCGCCTACGACCTGCCGTGGGACAAGATCGACGTCGCGACCTTCAGCTGGCAGAAAGTGCTCGGCGGTGAAGGCGGCCATGGCGTGCTGATCCTGGGCCCGCGCGCGGTCGAACGCCTCGAGAATTACACCCCCGCCTGGCCGCTGCCGAAGGTGTTCCGCCTCGTCAGCAAGGGCGCACTCGCCGAGGGTGTGTTCAGGGGTGAGACGATCAACACCCCCTCGATGCTAGCGGTCGAGGACGCGATCTTCGCGCTCGAATGGGCGAAGTCCTTGGGCGGTCTCGACGGCCTGAAGGCGCGCAGCGATGCCAATGCGGCGGCGCTCGACAAGATCGTTGCCGACCGCGACTGGCTCAGCCACCTCGCCGCCGATCCCGCCAGCCGCTCGAAGACCTCGGTCTGCCTGTCGGTCGCGGGCGCCGACGAGGGCTTCATCAAGAAGTTCGCGGGCCTGCTCGAGGCCGAAGGCGCGGCCTATGACATCGCGGGCTATCGCGACGCGCCTCCGGGCCTTCGTATCTGGTGCGGCGCGACCGTCGACACCGCCGATATCGAAGCGCTCGGCCCGTGGCTCGACTGGGCCTACGCCTCGCTCCACGCTTGATCGTGCACCCCGGCGAAAGCCGGGGCCCATTTTCCCATTCCGCCACAGGTCCCGGCTTTCGCCGGGATACGGAGACAAGACATGACCGCACCCAAAGTCCTCATCAGCGACAAGATGGACCCCAAAGCCGCCGCGATCTTCAAGGAACGCGGCATCGACGTCGACGTCATCACCGGCAAGACGAAGGACGAGCTGATCGCGATGATCGGCGCCTATGACGGCCTCGCGATCCGCTCGGCCACCAAGGTCACCGCCGACGTCCTCGCCGCCGCGACGAACCTGAAGGTCGTCGGCCGTGCCGGGATCGGCGTCGACAATGTCGACATTCCCGAGGCGTCGAAAAAGGGCGTCATCGTGATGAACACGCCCTTCGGCAACAGCATCACCACCGCCGAACATGCGATCGCGATGATGTTCGCGCTCGCGCGCCAGATCCCCGAAGCCAATGTGCTGACGCAGGCGGGCAAATGGCCGAAGAACGACTTCATGGGCGTCGAGCTGACGTCGAAGACGCTCGGCCTGATCGGCTGCGGCAACATCGGCAGCATCGTCGCCGAACGCGCGCTGGGCCTGCGCATGAAGGTCGTCGCCTTCGATCCCTTCCTCACCCCCGAACGCGCGATCGAGCTCGGCGTCGAAAAGGCCGACCTCGACACACTGCTCGCCAAGGCCGATTTCATCACGCTGCACACGCCGCTGACCGACCAGACGCGCAACATCCTGTCGAAGGAAAACATCGCCAAGGCCAAAAAGGGCGTGCGGATCATCAACTGCGCGCGCGGCGGGCTGATCGACGAGGCGGCGCTCAAGGACGCGCTCGACAGCGGCCATGTTGCGGGCGCCGCGCTCGACGTGTTCCAGACCGAGCCGCCCGCCGCCGACCATCCGCTGTTCGGGGCGCCGAACTTCATCTGCACTCCGCACCTCGGTGCGTCTACCGACGAGGCGCAGGTCAATGTCGCCATTCAAGTAGCCGAGCAGCTCTCTGATTATCTGCTGACCGGCGGGATCACCAACGCGCTCAACGTCCCCAGCCTGTCGGCCGAGGAAGCGCCGAAACTGCGCCCCTATATGAGCCTCGCCGAAAAGCTCGGCAGCCTCGTCGGCCAGCTCGCGCACGACAATCTCACGACCATCTCGGTCGAGGTCGAGGGCGCGGCCGCCGAACTGAACCTCAAGCCGATCACCGCCGCGGTGCTCACCGGCCTGATGCGCCGCTATTCGGACAGCGTGAACATGGTCAACGCCCCGCACCTCGCGCGCGAACGCGGGCTCGATGTCCGCGAAGTCCGCCACGACCGCGATGGCGATTATCACACGCTCGTCCGTGTGACCGTCGCGACCGAACAGGGCGACCGCTCGGTCGCGGGTACCCTGTTCAGCAACGGCGATCCGCGCCTCGTCGAAATGTTCGGAATCAAGGTCGAGGCCGATCTCGATGGCCATATGCTCTATATCGTCAACGAAGACGCGCCGGGCTTCATCGGCCGCATCGGCACCGCGCTCGGGGAAGCAGGACTCAACATCGGCACCTTCCACCTCGGCCGCCGCGCCGCAGGCGGCGAAGCGGTGCTGCTGCTTAGCCTCGACTCGCCGATGCCCGAACCGCTTCTGTGGCAACTCTGCCAGCTGCCCGGCGTGAAGACGGTGAAGGGCCTGAAGTTCTGACCATCGGGCGGGAGCGGTTGAAACGCTCCCGCCACCCGCCTAAGGCCACCGCATGACCAAGGCCCCTGCCCTGCTGCCCGAAGGCCTCCGCGACCGCCTGCCCGCGCAGGCCGAGGCCGCCTCGCGCGTCACGCGCGCCCTCGTCGATGCGATGCGCGCGCATGGCTACGGCCGCGTGTCGCCGCCGCTCGCCGAGTTCCGCGAGACGCTCGGCGGCGAGGACGAGCGTTCGACGCGCGACCTGCTGCGCTTTACCGACCCGGTGTCGCAGCGCACGCTCGCGCTGCGCCCCGACATCACGCGGCAGGTCGGCCGCATCGCGACCTCGCTGCTCGCCAAGGCGCCGCGTCCGTTGCGCCTTTGCTACGCCGGACAGGTCGTCAAGCTGCGCGCGAGCCAGCTCCGCCCCGCGCGCGAGATGCTCCAGGTCGGCGCCGAACTGATCGGCAGCGACAGCGTCGCCGCGGCGCGCGAGATCGTCACCGTCGCGATCGACGCGCTCGAAGCCGCGGGCATCGGCCCCGCCACGATCGACTTCACCCTGCCCGACGTCGTCGACCTGCTCGCGAAAGGGCCGCTGCCCGTCGATGCCGACGTCCAGCAACTGCGCGACGAACTCGATGCCAAGGATGCCGGCGCACTCGTTCGCATCGGCGCCGAGGCCTATCTGCCGCTGCTCCGCGCGACCGGTCCTTTCGATCAGGCGATTGCCGATCTGCGCGCGTTCGACACGACCGGCGTGCTCACCGCGCGCATCGACGCGCTCGAAGCGATCGCCGCGCCGATCCGCGACCGCGTCACGCTGACGCTCGATCCGACCGAACGCCACGGCTTTGCATATCAAAGCTGGTTCGGTTTCCAGATCTTCGTTCCGGGACAGGGTGATGCGGTCGGCCGCGGCGGCGGCTATTCGATCCCGGTCGGCGAGCAGGAAGAATCGGCCGTCGGCTTCTCGCTTTATCCCGATCCGCTGATCGACGCGGGACTCGGCGCCGAAAATGATGCCGAGCGCCGCATTTTCCTGCCACTCGGCCACGACCCCGCGCTCGCCGCGAGCCTGCGCGCCGACGACTGGCAGACCGTCGCAGCGTTGTCCGAAAGCGACGATGCGCGCGCGCTCGGCTGCGGGTTTATTCTCGGCCCCGACGGGCCGGTCGAGGCCTGATCTGTGTGCACCCCGGCTTTCGCTGGGGGGCAGCTGCTTAAAAGTCCGAAACTCCGAACCGCGGGATACCTTGATTGACTCCGGGCGGATCGAGGACGGTCACGTCGAGTTCGACGGGTTCGCCAATCCAGTGCGCCAGCGTCGTATGGTCGGCCAGATCGTCATCGGTGAGCGGATGCACCAGCGCGCGCAGCCCCGTCGCCTCGATCGTCGCGATCACCGCCGGAACCGCTGCGCCGAGGAAATGGACCTCATATTGCGCGATCGGATGCGGCCCTGCGGCGCCGTCGGTCATGTCGCCGACAAACAGGATCGCAGGATCGCGGCCGAATCCCTCCCGCAGATCGATGGCGGCGGCGCGCCCGGCATCGTCGAAATAGATATGGGCGTGATAGGGGGCATCGGGTTCGATCATCGCGGGCATCCTTCCGTCCGCCTCGCTACCCTGCCAAAAAGAGCGGCGCAACCTTGCCACCGCCCTTGCCTCTCCGGCCAAATCCGCTAAGGCCGCGCCGGGTCAGGATGGCCCCGCACAGCAGGACAGCATCATGGCAAATGTTACCGTCATCGGGTCGCAATGGGGCGACGAGGGCAAGGGCAAGATCGTCGACTGGCTTGCCAGCCGCGCCGACGCCGTGGTCCGGTTCCAGGGCGGTCATAATGCCGGGCATACGCTCGTCGTCGGCGAGCAGGTGTACAAGCTGTCGCTGCTCCCCTCGGGCATCGTCACCGGCACGCTGTCGATCATCGGCAACGGCGTCGTCCTCGACCCGTGGGCGCTGCGCGACGAAATCACGAAGCTGCGCGGTCAGGGCGTCGTGATCAACGCCGAGAATTTTGCGATCGCGGACAATTGCGCGCTTATCCTCCCCTTCCACCGCGACCTCGACGCGCTGCGCGAAACCGCCGCGGGCGCGGGCAAGATCGGCACCACCGGCCGCGGCATCGGCCCCGCCTATGAGGACAAGGTCGGCCGCCGCGCGATCCGCGTCTGCGACCTCGCGCACCTCGACAAGCTAGAACCGCAGCTCGACCGCCTGACCGCGCATCACGACGCGCTGCGCGCGGGCTTCGGCGAGCCGCCGATCGACCGCGATCGCCTGATCGCCGACCTTCGGGAAATCGCCGATTATGTGCTCGAATATGCGCAGCCCGTCTGGAAGCGTCTCAAGAAGGTCCGCAAGGCCGGCGCGCGCATCCTCTTCGAGGGTGCGCAGGGCGTGCTGCTCGACATCGACCACGGCACCTATCCGTTCGTCACCAGCTCGAACACGGTCAGCGGCACCGCCGCGTCGGGCTCGGGCCTCGGTCCTTCTGCGGTCGGCTTCGTACTCGGCATCGCGAAAGCCTATACGACGCGCGTCGGCAGCGGCCCTTTCCCGACCGAGCTCGAGGATGCGATCGGCCAGAAACTGGGCGAACGCGGACATGAATTCGGCACCGTCACCGGGCGCAAGCGCCGCTGCGGCTGGTTCGACGCGGTGCTCGTGCGGCAAAGCTGCGCGGTGTCGGGCGTCACCGGCATCGCGCTCACCAAGCTCGATGTGCTCGACGGCTTCGACACGATCCGCATCTGCACGGGTTATCGCCTCCGCGGCAAGATCCTCGACTATTTCCCGGCGCACGCCGCCGACCAGGCCGAGATCGAGCCGATCTACGAGGAAATGGACGGCTGGCACGAATCGACTGCGGGGGCACGCAGCTATGCCGACCTGCCCGCGCAGGCGATCAAATATATCCAGCGCGTGCAGGAATTGATCGAAACCCCGATCGCGCTCGTGTCGACGAGCCCCGAACGCGAGGACACGATCCTTATCCGCGACCCGTTCAGCGACTGACGACAGCCCTTGCCGGGCGATGGCGAAGGGGTAGGATCGCGACATGCGCGTCGCACTCCCCTTCGGCTTTTTTCTGCTCGCCGCCTGCGGTGCGGCGAATTCGCAGCCGCCGTTGCCCGCCGGAACCCGTGCAGATCGCCTGCTTGTCGACAAGAGCGAACGCGTACTTATCGCCTATGCCGGCAATCGCGAGATTGTCCGCTACACCGATATCCGCCTGGGTGACGCGCCGGCCGGGCATAAGCAATTCGAAGGCGACGAACGAACGCCCGAGGGCCGCTACCGGATCAGCGGCCGCAACTCCAAAAGCGCCTACCATCTGTCGCTGCGCATCTCCTATCCTAACGCCGCCGACCGTGGCTATGCCAGGGCGCACGGGCGCTCCCCCGGCGGCGATATCTTCATTCACGGCCAGCCTAACGTCCGGTCCGGCCCGCCGATCGCGCGCGACTGGACCGACGGCTGTATCGCTTTGTCGAATGCCGAGATAAAGCAATTGTGGGATATAGCGCCCGACGGCATCCCCATCACCATCCGGCCATAGGAGCCACATGTCCCGCCATATCCTGATCTTCTACGGCAGCTACCGCCGCGACCGGCAGGGGCTGAAACTCGCGAGCTGGCTCGTCGATGCGATCAACGCGCGCGGCGACCATGCGGAGCTGATTGACGCGAAAGCGGTCGACCTTCCGATGCTCGACCGGATGTACAAGGAATATCCGACGGGCGAGGCCCCCGCCGCGATGGAGGGACTCGCGGGCAAGATTCGCGCCGCCGACGGCTTTCTGTTCGTCACCGGCGAATATAATTGGGGGCCGCAGCCGGGACTCAAGAATCTCACCGACCATTATCTCGAGGAATGGTTCTGGCGGCCCGCGGCGATCGCCTGCTACTCGGCCGGCTCGTTCGCGGGCGTGCGCTCGATGATGGGCTGGCGCGATATATTGGGCGAAATGGGGATGGCGGTGATCTCGTCGATCCTGCCTGTGGCGCGGATCGGCAAGACCTTCGATGGCGACGGCCGGCCGACGGGCGACGAGGGCAAGCAGCTCGAACGGCTGTTTCCGCGCTTCGCCGACGACCTGAATTGGTGGATCGACGCCGCCAAGGCGCAGCGCGCGAAGGTCGATCCGCCTTACTGAACGGGTTTGAGTTCGCGGTTGAGGCGGAGGCTCGCGCGCCAGAAGAAAAAGGCCGGGATGAGGCCCAGCCACGCCGCGCCATAAAGGACATAGCGCACGCTCTCGACGCCGACCGCGGGCTTCAGCATTTCGGACGCGATGCCGAACAGCAGCGGGCCGAGCCCGAGCCCGATGAGATTCTGCAGGAACAGCATCACCGCGCTCGCCATTGCGCGTGCCTGCGGGCGGACAAGACCGTGAGCGCAGGCGAAGGTCGGGCCGTAATAGGCCGCATTGAGCACCGTCGGCACGAACAGCAATGCGATGGCCACATGCCATTCATCGACCCAGTAGCCGAGAAAGAGGATCGGTGCCGCGATAGCCATGCCGACGGCCGGTGTCGTCAGCATATGGCGCTTGTCAACCTTGCCGAAACGATCGGCAAGATAGCCGCCGAGCCAGGTTCCGAAGATGCCCGCGATCCCGAGCGCCACTCCGAGCAGCAGCCCCGTTTCGCCCGCGCTGAGGCCGTGTGAACGCTGGAAGAGGATGAGCGCCCAGACGCCCTTGCCATAGCCGAGGAAGGCGGTGACCGACGCGGCAATCGCGATATAGAGGAAGGCGCGCGTCCCGAAGACCTCCCTGAGCGCGCCGGCAGCGCTGAACTCCGCCGCCGGAGCGGCGGCGTCGCCCGGCGCCTGGTGGCGCACTTCCTTGATCATCAGCGGCAGAACGAGGGCAAGCAGGAGGCCGGGAACACCGACGACCATGAACGCCGCGCGCCAGCCCCATTGGTCGGCGACAAGGCCACCGACGATCAGCCCGAGCAGGCTGCCGATCGGGATACCGAGGCCATAGAAGGCGATCGCCGAGGCGCGCTTCGCGGGCTCGACACGGTCGGTGATCAGCGAATGCGCCGCGGGCGTACACCCCGCCTCGCCCACACCGACGCCGATGCGTGCGAGGAGCAGCTGGACAAAATTCTGCGCCATTCCGCAAACCACGGTCATGCCCGACCAGATGGCGAGCGAAACCGAGATCAGGCCGACGCGATTGGTCGACGGCCTGTCCGCATAGCGCGCGATCGGAATGCCGAGGAACGTATAGAAGAGCGCGAAAGCAAGCCCGGTAAGCAGCCCGATGTCGGCATCCGAAAGCGACAGGTCGCGCGCGATCGGCTCGGCGAGGATGTTGACGATCTGGCGATCGAGGAAGTTCAGGATATAGACCGCGAGCAGCACCCACAGCATCCTGCGAACCGGCGGCGTCACGCCACCTGCCGGCGCCGTCGCGGCGGCCGCCATCGCATCGTTCTGGCTCATCTTTTTCTCCCGTGGTGCCATGGGAGCAGACACGCCCCCTCCATGTCAACGCCGTCGGGACAGACCGGAAATCGCCGCTTGCAATTGCCGCTACGGCTGCCAGCCTCCGCTCCATGCAAAAAAATTCGCTGCTCGCCGCCGCCGTCCTGCTCATCGCCGTTCCCGTCGGCGCAATGCCGCCTCCGCTTCCCGAGGTCGAGGGCAAGGATGCCGCGATGCTGCGCGCCGACATGGAAAGCGGTCAGACCTACGAAGGCCTGACCCCGCTCGTCTATCTCGACCGAATCGCGCGGATCGATGATCATGGGCCCAGGCTCGACGCCGTCATCGCGACCATGTCGCAGACAGACCTCGGCGCCGAGGGCAAACGGCTCTACGACGAGCGCATCGCCGGCAAGGCGCGCGGCCCGCTTCACGGGATTCCCGTCTTGCTCAAGGACAATATCGAGGCGGCCGGCCCGCTTGCCACCACGGCGGGTTCGCTCGCGCTCAGGGACAATGTCACAAACCGCGACGCACCGCTGGTCGCGCGGCTGCGCGACGCGGGCGCGATCATTCTCGGCAAGACCAATCTCAGCGAATGGGCGAACATCCGTTCGGACAATTCGACGAGCGGCTGGAGCGCGATCGGGGGGCTGACGAAGAACCCGCACGCGCTCGATCGCAACGCATGCGGATCTTCATCGGGCAGCGCCGCCGCCGTCGCGGCAAGCCTCGCGCCGATCGCGATCGGCACGGAGACCGACGGATCGATCACCTGCCCCGCCGGGGTCAACGGCATCGTCGGGTTCAAGCCCACGGTGGGGCTCGTCAGCCGCACGTTCATCGTTCCGATCAGCCACAGCCAGGACACCGCAGGGCCGATGGCGCTGACCGTCCGCGATGCCGCGGCGGTCATGACCGTGATCGCGGGCAGCGATCCGGCCGACCCCGCTACCGCCGAAGCCGACACACGGAAGACCGATTATGTCACCGCGCTCTCGTCCGATGCGCTGAAGGGCAAGCGTATCGGCGTAATGCGCGACCGGATCGGCGATGGCGCCGGTGTCGCCGCCCTGTTCGACGCCGCGGTGAAGCAGATGCGGGATCTCGGCGCGACGCCGGTCGAGATCGCCGACAGTCATACGGGGACCGAGGGCATCGGCCCCGCCGAGTTCGAAGTCCTGCTCACCGAACTCAAGGCCGATATGGCTACCTATCTGGGCGGCCTGCCGGACGCGAATGCGCCAAGGACGCTCGCCGATCTGATCGCGTTCAACAAGGCGACCCCCGAGGAACTCCGATGGTTCGACCAGTCGACATTCGAGCTCGCCGAGAGCAAGGGCGACCTCGACAGCGCGATTTACGTCGCGGCGCGGGAAAAGGCGGCACGGCTCGCGGGTCCCGAAGGGATCGACCGGCTGCTGAGAACGCATAAGGTCGACCTGCTCGTCGGCGTCACCAACGGCCCGGCATGGGTCAGCGATCTCGGCAAGGGCGATAGCTACAAAAGCCCCGGCACGAGCCAGCTTCCCGCGGTCGCCGGCTATCCGCATCTGACCGTGCCCATGGGCGCGGTCGAGGGGCTGCCGATCGGCCTTTCCATCATCGGGGCCAAATGGAGCGACGCCGATGTACTCGCGGCAGGCTATGCCTATGAACAGGCGAGCCGGAAGCGGGTGGCGCCAACCTATCGCCCGAGTGTGGCGCCGTAGCGACACTCGCCATCCCCGCGAAGGCGGGGATCGCTGGCGTCCGAACAGACCGACAACGGCCCCCGCCTCCGCGAGGGCGACGATATTTCTCTCAAGCCGGCTTTCTGAATCGCATCATGAAGCGATCGGTCTTGCCGCGGATCGCGGGGTCGAACACATTCTTGCTATGGTCGTCCGCCGAGATGCGCAGCGCATCGCTGTCGCCGTCGAAGACGAAGCCCGCACGTTCCATATCGGCGCGCACCTTTGCGGGATCGATGCGGTGCAATTTTTCAACGAGTTCGCGGGTGTCGCCGGCCGGACCGATATGGTCGACGACGATCACCGCGCCGCCGGGGCGCACCGCGGAGAACCAGTTGGCAAGCATCGCATCGACGTCCACGCGCGGGAATTCGAACTTGTCGCTCTGCCAGTACAGGTCGTGATAGACGAGGTGGGTGAAGATCATGTCGACGCTCTTCGGTGCAAGCGCGATCGTGTTCACCGGGCGCACCATCGGCGTCACATTGGGGTAAGCCCTGGCGATCGTCGCCCAGGTTTCGGCCTTGTGAAAGCGCGGCGGGTTCATCGGAATCACCGTGCCCTTGGGCCCGACGAGATCGGCGAGCATCTCGCTGTAATAGCCATTGCCCGCGAGCAGGTCGGCGACGGTCGAGCCACGCTTGACCTGCGCGAAGGCGAGCACGTCGGCCGGATGGCGTCCTTCGTCGAGCTTGCGATTGTCGGCGAGCCGGCCGGTATCGGCAACCGCCGCGGCGACGGCCTTGTCGGGCGCGGCAGCGGCGGCCGGTGCGGCAAGCAAGGTCGTCGCGGCGAGCAGCGGCGTCAGCAAACGATATTTGTTCATGGCATCTCTCCCCGTTATCGTCCCGATCCTGCAACCGGGGCGACGGGATGGCCAGCGGGCTTCGACCAGCCGCCGCCCGGCGTCTATCAGTGTCGGTCGCGCCGCCGCTTCCAGCCCATTTCCTCGAGTTCGAGCAATTCCATCGGAACGTGGATCGTCCGGATGGCGAGGCGCACCTCGAGGAGAAACAGGATCAGCGACGTCAGAAGCAGGAGCATCGCAACCGTGAATGCCCACGCCGCGGCGCGCCCGAGGTTGAACCCCGCCACTTCCTGCGCAAAGAGCAGCGCGACGAGCAGACAGACGACGATACCGCAGGCCACGGCCGCAAGAATCGAACTGTTGATGATCGCCATGCGCCGGTCTGCGGTGCGCAGCTCGGCGACGATGCGTTCATGTTCGGTGCCCTCGGTCTCGGACCAGCGTTCGATCAACGTGCGCGAGCGGTCGACGACTCGGGCGAGCCGTCCCGCGATCACATTGAGCAGGCTGCCGGTCGCCACCAGCAGGAACACCGGCGTGACCGACAACTGGATCGTTTGCGCGATAGCGCTGGTGGCGGAGCCCATTATCCCCCGCTGCCCGCCGCGACCGACGGCGTGTTGACGCCGTGCATCTGGAGAAATTTGCGCACGTTGCGCGCGGCCTGACGGATGCGCTGCTCATTCTCGACCATCGCGATGCGGACATAGCCTTCGCCATCCTCGCCATAGCCGACGCCGGGTGCGACCGCGACCTTGGCGTGGGTTAGCAACTGCTTCGAAAATTCGAGGCTTCCCATTTCCCTGAGCGCGGGGGGGAGCGGCGCCCAGGCGAACATCGACGCCTTGGGGCTCGGGATGTCCCAGCCCGCGCGACCGAAGCTTTCGACCATCACGTCGCGACGCTTCTGGTAGAGCTCGCGGTTCTTCGCGACGATGTCCTGCGGACCGTTGAGCGCAGCGCAGGCGGCCGCCTGAATCGGGGTGAAGGCACCATAGTCGAGGTAGGATTTCACGCGCGTCATCGCCGCGATCAGGCGCTTGTTGCCCACGGCAAATCCCATGCGCCAGCCCGCCATCGAATAGGTTTTCGACATCGAGGTGAATTCGATCGCAACATCCTTCGCGCCCGGCACCTGCAGGATCGAGGGGGTCGGATTACCGTCGTAATAAAGCTCCGAATAGGCGAGGTCCGAAAGCACCCAGACCTTGTTCTCCTTTGCCCAGGCGACGAGC
>JAGHZY010000026.1 GCA_017745175.1 Sphingopyxis sp.
CTGCGATGGATCCCGGATCAAGTCCGGGATGACGAATGTCCGGAATCCACCCCAATCCCGTCATCTCCGCACCGCCCCCAAAGGAAAGGGCCTGACGCGGCAGTGCCCGGCCGCGGCAGGCCCTCCCCATGCCCTCCCCGACGGTGGGGAGGGGGAGAGACCGGTCAGAACTGGCCGCGCAGCGTCACGCCATAGGTGCGCGGCTCGCCGGGGAAGCCGACGAACAATTTGTTCGCGGTGCCCGGGTGGCCGCTCGCCGCCGGCGCGGCGACCGCGCGGAACGAACCCGAACCCTGCAGCGGCATGTCGGCGGCGATCTGGTAATATTTGCGGTTGAACAGATTCTGCCCCCACAGTTCGATCCCCCAGCGGCGATCGCGCCCGTAAAGGCCGAGCCGGCCGTTGAACACCGCGAAACCGTCCTGAACCTTCTCGATGTCGAGGTTCGACCCCGTGTTGGTGTCGCTCTGCACGCGCGTGTCGAGATAGACGAGCGCGCTCATCCCCGATGATCCGATCGGCGGCGTCCAGCTGATCCCCGCGGTCGCAACATATTTCGCGGCGTTCGACACGCCGCGCCCGGGCAGCTGGAACAGCACGGGCGACAGCGGCCGGCCCCCGGTGCCGACGAGATTGCGGCGATAGAGGGTGTCGACATAGGTCAGCCCCATGTTGACCGACAGATAGTGCGCGGGGCGCAGGAAGGTCTCGATCTCGAACCCCTTGGCGATAACTCCCGGCTTCAGCCGGTCCGACGCGCAGGCACCGGTGGCGGCGAACGCATCGATGTCGGCGCCGCCGAGGTCGTCCTTGCACGCCTGGATATTGGTGACCTCGAAATTGATGCCGTTGAAGGTGTTGAGCTGGTAATTGCTGTATTCCTGCCGGAAAGCGGCGATGTTGACGTCGATCCCCGGCCCGTCCCATTTGACCCCGAGTTCGTAGGCGTCGACCTTTTCGCTCGCGAACTGCAGGTCGCTCGCCTCGGGCCGTCCGTTGCCCGGCGTGTTCGCGGGCCGCGCGAGCGCCGCGGTGCAGGCGGCATTCTGCGCCGCCGACCCCGCCGTCGTGCTGCACGGCCGGTCGAGCGCCGAATAGTCGAGGTTGAAGCCGCCCGCCTTGTAGCCCTTCGACGCCGATCCATAGACCAGCCATTCGGGTGCGGGTTTCCAGCTGAGCACCGCGGTGCCCGTCCACTGCCCTTCGCTGAACTTCGTCCCCGGCGCGCCCGCAACGATGTCGGGCGCGGTGCCGTTGATCACGCAGGCGAGGCTCGCGAGCGCCTGCAGCGACGAATTGACGATCGCGGGGCAGAGCGTGTTGGTGAAATTGGCGTCGCCGCGCAGCGTCTTCTTCTCGTGCGTATAGCGCGCGCCGACGGTCAGCGTCAGCACATCCTCGACGATGTCGAAGCTGTTGTGCGTGAACAGCGCATAGTTGGTGCTGCGCTGGTGGAAGGTCGAGCCGTTGTTGCCGGTGCCGTTCAGCCGCGCCGCGCCGAGCAGCGCGGCGATACCCTGAAAGCCGGGGAAATTCGCCGCAGGCAGATTCGAACAGGTCGCCGATGCGGGGTTGAGTAGCGCGGGTGCGAGCGTCGCCGCGGCGAGGCAGTTCGCATAGCGTTCGTAATTGTTGCCATAAACGATGTCGTCGTCGACATCGAGTTTCTCGTTGGCGTAATAACCGCCGACGAGCCAGTCGAGGCGGCCATCGAACGCCTCGCCCTGAAGCCGCAGTTCCTGCGTGAACAGGCGGAACCGGCGATCGAGGTCGGTGCGGCGCAATATGTCGAGCGCGTTGAAGTCGGCGTCCTGTCCCTGCGCATTCTTGTAGTCGCGATAGGCGGTGATCGAGGTCAGCGTCGCGCCGCCGAAATCCCAGTTGAGTTCGCCCGACACGCCCCAGTCTTTGGTGTCCGACCGGTAGTCGACGCCGGGAGTCGTCGCCTGCCGGCGCACGAAGCTGCTGCCAGTCGGCGGCACCTGATGGTTGGCGCCGAGCAGTTGCAGCAACGGCAGCAGGCTGTTCGGCGACGCGACCGGGAAACCGCCGGCGCCGCGCGTCAGGTTGCGCACGGGGTTCAGCAGCACCCCGCCGCAGCAATTCTCCTCGCGCTTCGAATAGTCGGCGATCAGCCGCAGCGTCACATTCTCGGCGGGTTCGAGCAGCAACTGGCCCTTGACCAGCCAGCGGTCGCGATCGTTGATGTCGGGCTCGCCCGGCGTCACATTCTCGATGAAACCGTCGCGCTTCTGCCACACGCCGTCGAGGCGCACCGCCGCCTTGTCGCCGATCGGCGCGTTGATCATGCCGTCGACGCGCCAATAATCATAATTGCCGTAGGATATCGATCCCTTGCCCGCAAAGGCGCCGAGCTGGGGCCCCCTGGTGACGATATTGATCAGGCCCGCGGTCGAATTGCGGCCGAACAGCGTCCCCTGCGGGCCGCGCAGCACCTCGACGCGCTCGATATCGCCGAGTTCGGACAGGCCGACCCCCGTGCGGCTGCGATAGACGCCGTCGATGAACAGCCCGACCGACGATTCGAGGCCGGGATTCTCGCCGACCGTGCCGATGCCGCGGATACGCGCGGTGAAATTGACCTCGCTTGTCGCGCCCGAGACGAGCAGCGACGGCGCGACCTGCCCCAGCGCGCGCACGTCGGTCGCGCCGCTTTTTTCGAGCGTGTCGCCGGTGACCGCCGACACTGCGATCGGAACGTCGGACAGCGCCTCGCTGCGCCGCGTCGCGGTGACGATGATCGTGCTGTCCTCGGTGTCGGCTCCGGCCGCCGCCTGCGCCATGGCGGGGTCGGCGAGCAGGCCGGACGAAAGCGACAGCGCGGCGGCACCGGTCCGCAGCAGGCACGCGGCACGACGATGATATTTCATGGAACTGGCCCTCCTCTCACAATGGTCTGTCAGCGGGGAGGACGTTTTTTCTTGTTGCGCATGCGTATCACGACCGGGCGGCATCCGGCTAGCGCGGCGGGCGTGCCGTAACGTCATTGCGCGGACAGCGCGGCTTTTGTGCCACAGCTGTCAGAAGTGACGGGTTGACTGTGCGGCCAAAGAAAAAGGGGCGGGGCATGACAGCCCCGCCCCCGATGATTTCACGCGGTTGTGCCGATCAGAACTTGCCGCGCAGCGTTACGCCATAGGTCCGCGGTTCGGCAAGGAACTGCGAGAAGATCTGGCGTCCGCCCGGATATTGCGGGTCGGCGAAGGCGGTGGTCGCCGACGTGCCGCCCTCCTGGAAGGGCGAGTTGAACGCGACCTGGGCATATTGCTTGTTGAAGATATTCTGGCCCCAGAATTCGATGCCCCATTTCTCGTCGGGGCCGCGAATGCCGATACGCGCGTTGAAGATCGCATAACCATTCTGTTCCTTCTGCGGGAACAGGTCCGACCCGGTATTGTAATCGCTGGTCATGCGGCCGTCGAGATAGACGAGACCGCTCAGCCCGCTGCTGCCGATATCGGGCGTCCACGCGACGCTGCCGGTCGCGACCAGCTCGGGCGCGTTCGACATATTCTGGCCGGGCAACAGGCGCAGCGCCTGATCGAGCGGCGCGCCCGAATTGTTGCCGACCAGATTGCCGCGATATCTGGTCTTCGCATAGGTCAGCCCCGCGGTCATGCGGAAGCTGCGCGCGGGGACGAGCGAGGCTTCGAGTTCGAAGCCCTCCGACCGGACGCCGTGGCTGACGTCGCCCGACGGGCAAGCGCCCGTGGTCGCGGCGGCGGCATTATAATTGGGCGCGCCGAGGAATTTGCTCTGGTCGCGGTCGCCCCCATTCAGGTCGCTGTCACAGCCGTTGATGTTCTGGACGAGGAAGACCGTGCCGTTGAACGTGTTGAGCTGGAAGCTCGAGAAATCCGACCGGAAAAGCGTCACGCCGAGGCCGAACGGACCGGTCGAATATTTGGCGCCGATTTCATAGCTGTCGACCTTTTCGGGGTCGAACTGCAGGTTTTGCACCAGCCCCTGCGCGCCGCCCGGGGTCGCCGCGAAGGGCAGGATCGGCGATTTCAGCGCCGAACGGTCGAGGTTGAAGCCGCCCGCCTTGTAGCCGCGCGAATAGCTCGCATAGACCATCAGGTCGTCGACCGGCTTGTACGAGAGGATCGCGGTGCCGGTCCATTCGTCCTCGCTCCGCTTGTCGTTGATCGACACATTGTTGAGCTCGGCGGTCGAATTGCCCTGGCAGCCGAGGCCGATCAGGCCGCCTGCGACGGCGCGGATCGTGGCGTTGGGGCTCTGCAGATCGTCGAGCAACCGGCCCTGGATCACCTGGCAGGCGGTGTTGTCGTTGGTGAAGGTCGCCGAGAACTTCTTCTTGTCGTTGGTGTAACGGACGCCGAAGGTGAAATCGAGCTTGTCGGTGATGTGGAAGATATTGTGCGTGAACAGCGCCCAATTCTCGCCGTTCTGGCGATAGACGTCGTTGATGCTGCCCTTGTCGCTGATTCCGTCGAGCGCCGCGAGGCTCGCGACGATGTCGGGGCCGGCGGCGCCGAAGGCGCCAAGCAGCGTCGCCGGGCCGACGCCCGGGATGATGCACGACGGGTTGGTCGGCGAATAGAGGCCCGAGAGCGCGGTCCCCGTGATCAGGCGGCACGCCGCGAACCGGCCATATTGTTTGCCGAAGCGCAGATTATCGCGCACGCGCAGCTTTTCATTGGCGTAGAAGCCGCCGACGAGCCAGTCGAGCTTGCCGTCGAAGGCCTCGCCCTGCAGGCGCAGTTCCTGCGTGAAGGTGTGGAACTGGCGATAGGCGTCCTTGTCGGGCGCGCGATAGAGGATGTCGACCGTACCGTAATCGACGTCGCCTGCCTGGCTCGACCGGTATTCGCGGTAGGCGGTGATCGAGGTCAGCGTCGCGCCGCCGAAATCATAGTCGATCTGGCCCGAGAAGCCGTAATCCTTGGTCTTGCCCGCGAAGCTGCGGCCCGGCGTGACCGAGATGTCACGGCTGTACCCCTGGTTGAACGCGCCCAGCGACTGGCCGAGGTCACGCAGCACGTTGATGATGTTGTTCGACGTCGGGGTCGCCCCCGCGCCGACCGCGGTCGGGGTGTTGAGGTTGCCGATATAGGGATTGACGCTCGGGCCGACATAGGTCGCGGCGCAGCATTCCTCGTTGCGATAGGTATAGTCGGCGATCAGCCGGACCGACAGCGCGTCGGTCGGTTCGAACAGCAACTGGCCGCGCAGGAAATAGCGGTCGCGGTTGTTGACGTCGCGGTCGTTCGCGGTGTCGTTGTAGAAACCGTCGCGCTTGACCCATACGCCGTCGAGGCGCGCGGCGAGCGTGTCGGTGATCGGGCCGGTGACGCTGCCGCCGAGGCGCCAATAGTCGTAATTGCCATAGGTGATCTCGCCCGTGGCGCCGAAGTTGAAATCGGGCTTTTTCGAATAGATGCTGATCAGGCCCGCCGACGAGTTGCGCCCGCCAAGCGTGCCCTGCGGTCCGCGCTGGACCTCGATGCGGTCGATTTCGCCGAGTTCGTTGAGGCCGATGCCCGAACGCGAGCGATAGACGCCGTCGATGAAGACGGGAACCGAGCTTTCGAGGCCGGGGTTGTCGCCGACCGTACCGATGCCGCGGATACGCGCCGAGCCATTGGCTTCCGAGCCGGTGGACGAGACGAGCAGCGAGGGCGCCAGCTGGTTGAGCTGGCGGATATCGTTCGCGCCGCTGTTCTGCAGTGTTTCGGCGCTGACCGCCGAGATCGCGACCGGAACGTCCGAAAGCAGCTGGGCGCGGCCCTGCGCGGTGACGACAATGGGGGCGTTGTCGCTGTCGTCGGTCGCGGTGTCGGCCGGCGTGTCCTGTGCGAAGGCGGGCATCGCGACGCTCGCGATCGCGAGCGAGACGCCGAGCGCGCTCGTGCGCATGAAGCGGGCCGCAAGAAGGGAAGATGATTTCATATCGGGCACTCCTCTCAACATTTATTTATTTTTGTTGCTTGGGGAGCATAACTCAATTGCGCGCGCGATCCAGCGGGAGGCCCGTATTTGCGTCGTTTTTGGCGGGGTGATGCTTTTCGGCCACAGGCGGAAAGCCTCCGCATGCGGCGTTCAGGCGCCCGGCGTGACGGCGATATCGCTTGCCGTAACGTCATCGGCGATACGGCCGGCGCAGGGGAAGCGGAGGAGGCGACCGCGCGCGACGAGCATCGCCTGATAGGCGCCGGCGAAATTTTGGGCGATGGCGGGGTCGCCGACCGCCAGTCCGCCGGTGAGCGCACCGAAAGCAGGCAGGATCAGCCGTCGCTCGTCGCCCGCGAAACAGGCGCGCGACACATGGCGGCCGCGAACATGCATGCGCAGCTTGGGATGGAAATGACCCGAGATCTCGGCGCGCGTCTCGCTGGCAAGGCTCTGGTGACGAAAGACGATATCGTCGACGACCAGCTCGTCGGCGACCTCGCCACCCCATGCGCCGCCCGAGAGTCCGTCGTGATTGCCAGCTATCCATATGAGTCGCGCCGACGCGGCCTGGCCGGCGAGCCGCGCGGCGACCTCGGGAACGATGCGGCCGGCCGCCTCGCGGTCGTGAAAACTGTCGCCGAGGCACCAGATCGCCTGCGCACCGGTCTCCGCGGCGAGTGCGGCAAGCCGGTCGAGCGTGTCGTGGCTGTCATAGGGGGGCAGCGGCTGGCCGGACATCGCGTACCAGCTCGCCTTTTCGAGATGCAGGTCGGCGACGATCAGCGCGCGGTGCCGCGGCCAGTAGAGCGCGCGATCGGCCAGCATCTCGAACTGCTGACCTGCGAAGGCAAGGGTCGGTGCGGCGGACATCGGCGCCGTATGGCAAGGCGGCCGGCAGCGGGCAAGCGTTGCGGGGCCCTAGCCGCCGGCGGCGGTTCCGTTCGCGGCGAAGCGCCGGCCCGCGTCACGGCTCGCGCCGTCGGGCAGGTCGAAGACGACGCGCTTGTTCGGGAAATCGATCTCGACCCGGTCGAACAGCGACAGGCTGTCCATGCCGAGCAGCACCGCGGGGCGGTCGTTGAGCCCGAGCGCCCGGAACGCCTGGCTGTCGGTAAAGCTCACCGACAGATTGTTGACGTCCATGCCGTTGATCACGATGCGCTTGATCGAGGTGCGCGTCGCCTGGACCGCCTCGCCGGTCACCGCGCTGAGTTCGGTCGGCGAGAAGGGCAGGCGGTTGGCGCGGGTGTCCGCGACGAGCGCCTGCAGCGCAAGATTGCCCACGCTCGTCTGCGCGCCGGTATCGACGATGA
Source organism: Sphingopyxis sp. (assembly GCA_017745175.1). Taxonomy (GTDB): domain Bacteria; phylum Pseudomonadota; class Alphaproteobacteria; order Sphingomonadales; family Sphingomonadaceae; genus Sphingopyxis. Next base: position 7,251 of record JAGHZY010000026.1, read on the forward strand.
CGTCGATGCGCTTGCCGTTCAGCCGCGCGTCGGACAGGATCAGGCGGCCCGCCGAATTGCGCGCGGTGACGACGATCGCATCGTCATCCCTGATCAGCGACGGCGCCCGGCGGCGCGTCTCGAGGATTTGCATGCGTTCCTTGCGGAAATCGATCAGCACGCGCCGGTTTTCGAGCATGTCGACCCCGATCAGCCCCGCGGCACCGATGTGCCGGCCGGCGAAGGCGGGCGCCTCGACCGAGGTGAGGTGCAGGTCGGACATCTGCAGCGCCGCAACGCGATAGCTAGGGACCATCGCCGAACCGCCGATCGTCGCAAGCCGCAGCTTCGCGCCCTCGACCAGTCCCAGCCGTTCGGCGAGTTCGCGGGCGATCACCGTCCGTTCGGCGCCGGTATCGACGAGGAAGGAAAAGGGGCCCTTGCCCTCGACCATCACATTCACCGCCATGCGCCGCGTCGCGTCGAGGTCGAAGGGCTGGATGAAGGGGACGACCGTCACCGGCGGGGCGACGGTCGCACCCGGCGGCGTCGTTGCCGCGGCGGGGGCGGGGGACGAATCGGCGGGCGCCGGCGTCGCGCCGATCAGCGCGGGAGCGGCAAGCAGCGCCAAAAGGACGGACCGCTTGGTGGCATGGGTCATCGCTGGCATCCTCTGTATATTTTGACGCAATCTACGCCTCATCGCGCCGTGCAGCAAGCGGAACGGCGAGCTCTGCGTCCCGCCCTCGCACACCCGAACCTATACGATCCCGGGGCGGAAACCGGCAGGGCGCTGCGCTAGCGCGGGCCCATCGCCTCTTCGGCGAGGGCGTCGGCCAGCTCGCCCAGCAAGGCGTCGTCGAGGTCGGCGGCGGCGACATTCTCGCGGCCGATCAGCACGAGCACCGGGATCGCCAGCGGGCTGATCCGCTCGAGCGTCTTGTGCAGCATCGTCCCCGCCGCGCGGTCGAGCAGGTCGCCGAGCCGCGCGACATCGGTCAGCCGCTCGCGCGCATCGGCCCATGCAGCCTCGAGCAGCAGATGGTCGGGCTCGTATTTCCGGAGCACGTCGAAGATCAGGTCGGTCGAGAAGGTCACCTGCTTGCCCGTCTTGCGCTTGCCGGGCTGCTGGCGCTCGATGAGGCCGCCGATGATCGCGACCTCGCGGAACGCGCGCTTCAGGAGGTGCGAGCGCTCGACCCATTCGACGAATTCTTCGGACAGGATTTCGGCGTCGAACAGATTCTGCGGACGGCTCACGGGCCGCAGCGACCAGATCGCGATCGCATAGTCGGACGCGACGAAACCCAGCGGCTGCAATCCCGCGCGTTCCATCCTTTTGGTGATCAGCATGCCCAGCGACTGGTGCGCGTTCCACCCCTCGAACGGGTAACAGACGAGATAATGATGGCCCTCGTGCGGAAAGGTCTCGACGAGCAGCTCGCCCGGCCGCGGCAGCGCTGAACGGAGCGCCTGCATCTCGAGCCAGAACCGCACATCCACGGGAAAGCCCGCCCAGCTTCCGGGCTCGGCGAGAAAGGCCCGCACACGGTCGGCGAGCCGCGTCGAGATCGCGAGCCGCGCGCCCATATAGCTCGGGATACGCGCGGGGCGCGTCGTCGCGCGGACGATCAGGTCGGTGTCGCGGATCGACTCGACCTCGAGGCTGAGGCCGGCGAAGGCGAAAGTGTCGCCGGGGGTCAGCGTGCTCGCGAAATATTCCTCGACCTTGCCGAGTCGCCGGCCGTTTTTGAACCGCACATCGGCCATCGGTGCCTCGACGATGATGCCCGCGTTGAGCCGGTGCTGTGCTGCCAATCGTGGATGCGCGATGCGCCAGCGTCCCTGTCCATCGGGCGCGAGGCGGCGGAAGCGGTCGTAGCTCTTGAGTGCATAGCCACCGTCGCGGACAAAGCCGAGCAGGCGTGCGAAGACCGCGGCGTCGATCCAGCGATAGGGCGCGGCGCTGCGGATTTCGTCGAGCAGTCCGGCCTCGTCGAACGGCGCCGCGCAGGCGAGTGCCATCACATGCTGCGCAAGCACGTCGAGCGCGCCGGCGCGGAAGCGGTCGGCGTCGCGTTCGCCTGCCTCGACCGCGTCCAGCGCGGCGCGCGCCTCGAGATATTCGAAGCGGTTGCCCGGCACGATCAGCGCCTTGCTCGGTTCGTCGAGCCGGTGGTTCGCGCGTCCGATGCGCTGGAGCAGGCGCGATGAGCCCTTGGGCGCGCCCATCTGGATCACGCAGTCGACATCGCCCCAGTCGAGCCCGAGGTCGAGGCTCGCGGTCGCGACGAGCGCGCGGAGACGTCCCTCGGCCATCGCCGCCTCGGCGCGCTGGCGCGCCTCGCGGTCAAGACTGCCGTGGTGGATCGCGATCGGCAGCGACAGATCGTTGACCTTCCACAGTTCCTGGAAGATCAGCTCGGCGAGCCCGCGCGTGTTGCAGAAGATGATCGTCGTGCGGTTCGCCGCGACGACCTCCATCACCTGATGCACCGCATAGCGCCCCGAATGCCCCGCCCACGGCACCGCGCCCTCGGGCAGCAATATCTCGATATCGGGGTCGGCGCCCGCCTCGCCTTCGACAAGCGTCACCGAATCGGCATTGGCATCGGGCGCGAGCCAGCCGGCATATTGCACCGGATCGGCGATCGTCGCCGACAGCCCGACGCGGCGCAGGCCGGGGGCGATCTGCTGGAGCCGCGCCATAGCGAGGCTCAAGAGGTCGCCACGCTTGCCCGGTGCAAAAGCGTGGATCTCGTCGATTATGATGGTCTGTAAATCGGCAAACATCGCGAAGCTGTCGGGATATGACAACAGCAGCGACAACGACTCAGGGGTCGTCAGCAGGATGTTCGGCGGCCGGCTGCGCTGGCGCGCCTTTTTGTCCGAACTCGTATCGCCGCTCCGGCTCTCGACGCTGATATCGAGCCCCATCTCGGCGATCGGGCCGAGGAGGTTGCGCTCGACGTCGGCGGCGAGCGCCTTCAGCGGTGAGACATAGAGCGTGTGCAGCCGGTCGGTCGGATGCTCCGCGAGATCGACGAGCGTTGGAAGGAAACCCGCCAGCGTCTTGCCGGCGCCGGTCGCGGCGACGAGCAACGCATGTTCTCCCTGTTCGCCCGCTGCGAGCATATCGGCCTGGTGCCGCCGCAGCCGCCACCCGCGCGCGGCGAACCAGTCGGTGAAGGGGGCGGGGAGGGGCATGGGATGAACTTGGGGCGAGTATAGGGCGCACGCAACGTTTCTCTGATCGTCGGCTGACGGACCGGTAGCTGCCATCTCTTTATCGTCATCCCGGACTTGATCCGGGATCCATTCTCGCAGCGTTGAAGGAATGGATCCCGGATCAAGTCCGGGATGACGAAAGTGGGAAACGACAGCGCTCCCCACCCCAAGCGGCCCTTCATTCAAAACCCCGCTTCCATCCCCTTCAGCAACCCTCGCCAATATTCGCCCAGCCGCCGCTGGAACAGCATCAGCTCGAAGCCATGCCGCGCGACATGCTTTTGCGGGACGCTGTCCCAGCCGCGATGTTCAACTGTCACGCGCGTTTCGGTACCGACCGCTTCGAAGCGCACGTCGACCTCGGTCGACTGATCGGCGCTGAAGCTCGGTAGCCGCCACCCGAATGCCAGCCGCTCGCCGGGCAGCCAGTGGCGCACCGGCCCGATCTCCCACTCCTTGCCGTCGTCGAAGCGCGTGACGAGCCGCCCGCCGGGGCCTGTGGGGTCGAAGCGCAGCGCGCCGTCGCCCTTGCGCGAAAGCTGGAACAGCGGGTGGCTTTTCCACCATTTTCCGATGTCGCGCGTGAAGGCGGTAAACGCGGCTTCGGGTGTCGCTGCGACACGCAGCGCGACGATCACCGCCGCGCTCATTCTTCGTCCTCGATGCTGCCCTCGACATGGCGTTTGAACGCCGCGAGCTGGTGCATCCAAAGCGCCTCGGTCTCGGCGAGCCATCGTTTCAGCCCGTCGGTCGCCCCGTCCTTCAGGCTATAAATCCGCACGCGCGCATCGAAATCGGGGTGCCCGTCCTCGACCAGCCCGCCCTCCTTCAGCGTGCGTAAATGCCGGCTCATCGCCGGCGGCGCGAGCCCGAGGTCGCCTGCCAGCTCGCCGGCGCTGCGCGGGCGTTCGCCGAGGAGCTCGACCGCGCGCCGCCGGATCGGATCGGCGAGCGCGGCGAACGTGCGATCAACCGCTGCGCTCAATCGTCGAGCCGGGTCTTGGTCGTGAAGCCGCCCTCGGCGTCCCACTCTTCGGCGGTCTTTTGTTCGACCGTCACGCCGAAGGTCCAGATATGCCCCTCGGGATCTTTCGCGCGGTAGCTGCGGTCGCCATAGAATTGCGTCTCGGGCTCGGCGATGATCTCGGCGCCCGCCCCGCGCGCGCGTTCGCAGTGCGCGTCGATGTCCTCGCCGACTGCCAGCTGGACGTGCACCGACTGCGTGTTCCTGCCGCCGATCGACTTGGGGCTCCGGTGATCGTCGGACCATTCGTTGCCGATCATCACCGCCGAATCGCCATAGCCCAATTCCGAATGCGCAAGGTTGCCGTCGGCGTCGAGCAGCACGAACAGCGGCTCGAACCCGAACGCCTCCTCGAGCCAGCGGAATGCAGCCTTGCTGTCCTGATAGCTGACGGCGCTCGAAAACCCCTTGCCGCGCGGATGATCGACCATGATCCTTCTCCCGAGTCGTGCGAATGATTTCATCTTTATAGAATATTTCTAGAAAAATGAAAATACTCGCCGATGTGCGCAACGATGCTAATGTTGCGTGATGACCGACAATCTCCGCAATCATATCGACGAGGCGATGAAACTCGCCGCCGGACATCTCGGAAAAGGCCGCGTCGCCGACTATATCCCGGCGCTCGCCAAGGTCGATCCGGACAAGCTCGGCTTTGCGCTCGCGCTCCCCGACGGCACCGTCCATGCGTCGGGCGATGCCGATGAGCCCTTCTCGATCCAGTCGGTGTCGAAGGTCTTCACGCTCGCGCTGGCGCTGCGCCGCGTCGGCAGCTCGCTGTGGGACAGCGTGGGGCGCGAACCGTCGGGCAGCGCGTTCAACTCGATCGTCCAGCTCGAAAGCGAGCAGGGCATCCCGCGCAATCCGCTGATCAACGCGGGCGCGATCGCGACAACCGACCGGCTGATCGACGGGCGCAGCGGCGATGCGACCAGCGACGAGATCGTCGATTTCATGCGTGCCCGTGCAGGCGACGCCAGCGTCGGAATCGACTTCGACGTCGCATCTTCCGAATCCGAAACCGGCGCGCGCAACCGCAGCCTCGCCCATTTCATGGACGCCTTCGGCAACCTCACGCATCCGGTCGAAACGGTGGCCGGTGTCTATTTCCGTCAATGCGCGATCGCCATGTCGTGCCGCCAGCTCGCGCGCGCCGGGCTGTTCCTCGCGATGGAAGGCCGCGATCCGCTTACCGGCGAGCAGTTGATCGAATCGCACCGTGCGCGGCGCATCAACGCGATCATGATGCTCTGCGGCCACTACGATAACAGCGGCGAATTCGCTTTCCGCGTCGGCCTGCCGGGCAAGAGCGGCGTCGGCGGCGGCATCCTCTGCATTGCGCCCGGGCAGGGATCGATCGCGGTATGGTCGCCCGCGCTCAACGAGGCTGGGACATCACTGGCGGGTGCGGTCGCGCTCGAACATTTTGCCTATGCGGCGGGGTGGTCGGTGTTCGACTGATCCTCAGTCGTTGTCGAGCAGCGCAAGTTTCACGCGCGCGGTGCCGCTGCGGTGCATGCCGATTTCGCGCGCCGCCGCCTGGCTGACGTCGATCACGCGGCCACGCGAAAAGGGGCCGCGGTCGTTGATGCGGACGACGACGCTGTCGCCGTTCGACGTGTTGGTGACGCGCACCATGCTGCCGAAGGGTAGGGTGCGGTGCGCCGCGGTGAGCTGGCCGGGGTCGAAACGTTCGCCGCTTGCGGTCCGATTTCCGGCAAGTTCATTGCCGTAATAGCTGGCCATTCCGCCGTCGATTTCGGTTTCTTCGTCGGTCGGCTGGACGATCTCGGCGATCGGATTGTCGGTGACTTCGACTTCCTGTGCTGTGGCCGAGGCCGTAAGCAAAAGCGGAAGCAGCATGGCTGAAAAGGCCCGCATGACATCATCCCCTTGTCAGAGGAGGCGCCAAAAGCAGCGGCGGCCCGCCGAAACAAGCCGCCGCGCGTTGGGTTGAAGTGATTTTGCGTCCGGATGTGCGATTTTGACCGTTTTAACCGATCAATAACTGAATTTACACGTCCAGATTCGCCACCGAAAGCGCGTTCGTCTGAATGAAATCGCGCCGCGGTTCGACCTCGTCGCCCATCAATCTTTCGAAGATTTCGTGGGCGACATCGGCCTGTTCGGCTTCGACACGCAGCAGCGAGCGGTTCGACGGATCGAGTGTCGTTTCCCAGAGCTGCTCCGCATTCATCTCGCCGAGCCCCTTGTAGCGGCTGATCGACAGGCCCTTGCGGCTGTGCGCGAAAATCGCCTCGAGCAGTTCGGACGGGCGCGTGACCGGATTGGACTTCGCGCTTGTCGTCGTGGGGACATCGCCCTCTTCGCCATCGACGATTTCGGTCTCGACTTCGGCCACTGCGCCGCTTGCCTTCACCAGCCGGCCGGGGCGGGCATAGGTGTCGGCCTGTTCGGCGGCGAGCTTGTGCATCCGGCGCGCTTCCTGGCTGGCGAGGAAACCTGCGTCGATCGCGTGATGGTCGCTGACCCCGCGCCAGCGGCGTTCGAGCGTATAGCCGCCGCCTTCGACCGCTTCGACGGTCCACGCCGCCTCGGCCCCGCCCGTCAGCGCGCGCTCGGCGGCGTTCAGCCACGTTGCGCCGGTCGCTGCCGCGCTGTGACGGCCCGCGGTGTCAAGATCGGGGTCGAGCGCGCCGGTGAGTGCGAGTGCCTCGACGAGCCCGTGATCGAGGCTGCGCGGGACATAACGCATCAGCGCACGGAGGCGCCGGCCGTGGTCGATCAATGAACGCAGGTCGGCGCCCGAGCGGGCGCCGCCCGGTGTTTCGAGCAGCAGCGCGTCGATGCCCGCATCGACGAGGTAATTTTCGAGCGCGGTATCGTCTTTCAGATACACTTCACTGCGTCCCTTCGCGACCTTGTAGAGCGGCGGCTGGGCGATGTAGAGGTGTCCGCCCTCGATGATCTCGGGCATCTGGCGATAGAAGAAGGTGAGCAGAAGCGTACGGATATGCGCGCCGTCGACGTCGGCGTCGGTCATGATCACGATCTTGTGATAGCGCAGCTTTTCGAGGTTGAACTCGTCGCGGATGCCCGTGCCGAGCGCCTGGATCAGCGTGCCGACTTCCTTCGACGAGATGATGCGGTCGAAGCGCGCGCGCTCGACGTTCAGGATCTTGCCCTTCAGCGGCAGGATCGCCTGCACGTGCCGGTCGCGGCCCTGCTTCGCCGAGCCGCCTGCCGAGTCACCCTCGACGAGGAAGAGTTCGCACTTCGAGGGGTCGCGTTCCTGACAGTCGGCGAGCTTGCCGGGGAGCGAGGCGATGTCCATCGCGCCCTTGCGCCGCGTCAGTTCGCGCGCCTTTTTCGCGGCCTCGCGCGCCGCGGCGGCGTCGATCACCTTCTGGATCACCGCCTTCGCATGCGCCGGATTTTCCTCGAGCCATTCGCTCATCCGGTCGGCCATCAGGCTTTCGAGCGGCTGGCGGACTTCGGACGAAACGAGCTTGTCCTTGGTCTGCGACGAGAATTTGGGATCGGGCAGCTTGACCGAGACGATCGCGGTCAGGCCTTCGCGCATATCCTCGCCGGTCAGCGAGACCTTTTCCTTCTTCAGCATCCCCGACTTTTCACCATAGCCGTTGAGCGTACGCGTCAGCGCGGCGCGGAACGCCGCGAGGTGCGTGCCGCCGTCGCGCTGCGGGATGTTGTTCGTGAAGCAGAGGACATTTTCATAATAGCTGTCGTTCCACTCGAGCGCGACATCGATGCCGATGCCGTCGCGCTCGCTGCTGATCGCGATCGGATCGGGGAGCAGCGCATTCTTGTTGCGATCGAGATATTTGACGAACGCCGCGATCCCGCCTTCGTAGAAGAGGTCGTGCGTCTCATGCTCGGCATGGCGCGCGTCGACGAGCTTGATGCGCACCCCCGAGTTCAGGAAGGCGAGTTCGCGATAGCGGTGCTCGAGCTTCTCGAAATCGAACTCGGTGACATTCTTGAACGTCTCGGTCGATGCGAAGAAAGTGACGCGCGTGCCCTTCTTTCCCGCAGGCGCGGGGCCGTTGACCTTGAGCGGCGCGACCGAATCGCCATGTTCGAAGCGCATCCAATGCTCTTCGCCGTCGCGCCAGATCGTGAGTTCGAGCCATTCGCTGAGCGCGTTGACCACCGAGACGCCGACGCCGTGGAGGCCGCCCGACACCTTGTAGGCATTGTCGTCGCTCGTATTCTCGAACTTTCCGCCGGCATGGAGCTGGGTCATGATGACCTCGGCCGCCGAAATGCCTTCCTCGGCGTGGATGCCCGTCGGGATGCCGCGGCCATTGTCCTCGACGCTGACCGATCCGTCGCTGTTGAGGGTGATCAGGACGAGGTCGCAATGCCCCGCGAGCGCTTCGTCGATCGCATTGTCCGACACCTCGAACACCATGTGGTGCAGGCCCGAGCCGTCGTCGGTGTCGCCGATATACATGCCCGGCCGTTTGCGCACGGCGTCGAGGCCCTTCAGAACCTTGATCGAATCGGCGCCATAGGCGTTGGCATTGGGTTGTTTGGAAGCGCTTTCGGGCGCGCTGTTCTCGGGCGTGTCTGTCATATCGATTATATAGGGTCGAAGGCCGTAAAACCCAAGCGAAAATGCGGTTCTCGGGGCCGGGAGGACGAACGTTGCGCGCCCGCGTCGCGGCGGCTAGTTTCGCTGCCATGAAACATCGCCTTGCCATTCCCGCCGCCGCACTTCTCGCCCTTTCGCTCGCGGCGTGCAGCCAGCCCGCGCCGCCCGCCGAAAACGCCCCCGCGCTCGCGGGCGAGCCGCTCGCGACGCGCGCGGTGATGATCGGGACCGAGGGGCCGAGCCTGCCCGCCTGTTCGAGCGTCAGCCGCGTCAAGGCGGGCGGCACCGACGTCTATTGGGCGCCGGACGAGACGCGCGCGGTCAAGGCGAAGCTCGCCGGCGGCGCGAAGGTGTCGCTCTGCGAGGCGGCCGAGAACGACAAATGGTTCGGCGTCGTCTTCGCCGCGCCAGGAACCGATTCCGACATGTGCGGCGTCGGCAGGTCGGTGCAGAATGCGCGCGAATATCAGGGGCCGTGCCGCTGGGGCTGGATCAGGGGTGGCACGGTGCAGCTCGGCGGCTAGAACCCTCCGGTCTAGCGGCAATCCTCGATCACACGCCCGATCTCCGACTGCACCGGCAAGGTCAGCGCGCCGCCCGGCGTTTCGAGCGCGAAGCGGCCGCGGCTGAAGGCGATGCGGTCGAGCCGCGGGTCGCGGTTCGCGAGGTTTGCGCTACCGCCGTCGAACCGGATCTGGTCGGTGCCCGCGCTGGTGCGCAGGCTGACGTTGCCCGAGAGCGAGGAGGTCATGCGGATGCTGCCGCCGTCGCAGGTCATGCTGAGCAGCGGATTCGCGCTTCCGGTCGCGATGAAGGCGGCCGAGCGGCTGCCCGCATCGTAACGCCAGGCGCCGCGATCGACCGCGCGATCTTCCCAACCTGCCGTCGGGGCGGGTGGCGGCGCGGGTGTCGGGGCGGGCGCGACGGGCCGCGGGGCAGGCGGTGGCGCCTCCGGCGTCGGGATCGCGGTGCAGCCCGCGACAACCAGCGTCAGCGTTGCCGCAACCGCAAAGCGAAACCCGGATTTGTTCATCCCCTAAAATCCCTTCCAGTCGATCACTTCCCCCAGCGGCGCGCGTGGTACCGGCCACCGGTTCACCGCCGCATCGGTATCGGCATAGCCGATCGCGAGGCCGCTGAACAAAATCTGCCCATCGTCCAGTCCCAGCGTCCGGCGCACTGTCGCGCCATACATGGCCCAGCATTCCTGCGGACAGCTGGCAAGGCCATGTTCGACGAGCAACAGCATCACCGACTGCAGCCACATGCCCATGTCCGACCATTGCGGCGGGCCCATGATGCGCGAGCAATGGAGGAAAAGCATCACCGGTGCGTTGAAGCCCCGGTAATTGTCCATGAACCGAGCGAGCCGGCCCGCCTTGTCCTCGCGCGGGATGCCGAGCGACGCGTAGAGCGCCTCGCCAACCCCGAAACGCCGGTCGGTCCACGGTTCGGTCAGTGCCCGGGGATAGATGTCATATTCGGGCTCCTGCCCCTCGCGTCCCATCGCGATCCGCGCGGCGACGGCATCCTTCACCGCCTGCCATGGCTCGCCCGTGAGCACGGTCACCTGCCATGGCTGGAGATTGCCGCCCGACGGCGCGCGCTGCGCCGCGCCGAAAATCCCCTCCAGCAGCGCCGGATCGACGGCCTGGTCGGTAAAGGCGCGCACCGAACGGCGCGCGTGCAGGGCCCCGGTAACGCTCATGTCAGTCGCTGGCATATTTATCCTCTCGCCTTTTGCCGAACAGCAGTTTCCGTTCGAGCCGGGCTTTCAGCTGGCGGTAATAGGAAAGCAGGAAGACGTCATCCTCTTCGGCGATCGCGCGCCCGATCTTGGCGCGGATCGCGTCGGCAACCTCGCGCATTGCGCGCGGATCGCGGCCGCGAAGCACGCGTTCGAGTTCCTGCAGCTCGAAAATGCCGTAGACCGCAAGTTCGGCTTCGGTGAACGCCATGGCACCGCCCGCCGCATCGGTCGCGATATCGGCGTCGAGCTTCGCGCGCTGCGCCATCACGACCCAGGTGCCCGCGATCAGGTCGCCCATCCGCATCCGGTCGCGATTGAAGAGCAGGAACAGGCTGAGCGTCAGCGACCAGAGCACGCCGGCGAGCATGGTCCACCCCGACACCATATCCTCGGCAGCGCCGGCGCCGAGCATCATCAGCGGCAGAAACAGCTCGAGTTCGCGGATCAGATTGCGCGCGACCACCGCGTCGGCGGTCAGGCGCCCGCCGTCGCGCGCGACGACGCGGATGCCCATCAGCCTTTTGCCCGGCGTTGCGGCACGCGATCCGAGCTCGAAGCCGATGAACCAGAAGGTGCGCAGCAGGAAGGCGCCGAGCAGCCAGATGGCTACGGCGACGTCCGATTTCGAAGCGAGGCCTGCCCAAAGTATCACCAGAAAGAAGACGAACAGCGCGACCTGAATCAGAATCATGTCGACGAGCAGCGCGCCGAAACGCAGCCCCGCGCTCGCGATCCTGAGTTCGAGGTCGACACCCTCGGGGGTTACGAACTGGCGGATCTTCTTTGCCTTGGCGGCGCGCTGTTTCGCGTTGGCGGCAGCGGCGGTCATGTCACATCCTCGCGCCGCGGAATGTAATAATAGCCCAGCCAGAAGAGCAGCATCAGCGCGCCGATCGCATAGCGTAGCATCGTGTCCGTGATCAGCTGGCGCCCGAAGCCTTCGAGCAGCCCGGCGGCGAACAGCATGATGATCACGCCGACCATCACCTTGCCCGCGGTGCGCCCGGCTTCCGACGCCGCCTGCAGACGGCCGCGCGCGCCGGGGAAGACGACTGCAGTGCCGATCCTGAGGCCCGCGGCGCCCGACAGCGCGGCGGCGAACAATTCGGTGGTGCCATGGATGAACAGCCAGCCGCCGAAATCGAAGCCGAGACCTTTGGCCGAGAAGACCGCCATCATCGCGCCGAGCCCGATCCCCTGATAATATTCGAGCATCATCGTCGGCACGCCGAAGGCGAAGCCGAGCGCGAAGGACAGGATCGACACCTGGCTGTTGTGCGTGAACAGATAGGTCGCGAAGACGTGGAGCCCGCTTTCGCCCTTTTCGGCGGCCGCCTTGCCATGCCCCAATGTCGTTTGCAGAAATTCGGCGGTCGCGCGCGGATCGCGCCCGCCCGACATCTCCTCGTCGACGAAATTGAAATACCATTCGGGGTTGCCGGAGACGAGCGAATAGCTGGTCAGCGCACCGAGCAGGATGACGAGCGCGATGATCAGCGTTTCCTTCCAGACCGACCGGACCGCGGCGGGCCAGTCGTAGAGGAAGAAGCGGCGGAGGCGGTTCCACCGGCTCTCGCGCACGCCATAGACGAGGAAATAGCCGCGGATCGACAGCGCCTCGAGATGGTCGAGCAGCGCCTTGTCGAGGCTCGTCGCGCGCGCGATCGACAGCGACGACAAGGTCGCGCGATAGAGCAGGGGGAGCTGGAGCAGCTCGTCGCTGGTCAGTGCCGTCGCGCCCTTTTTCTCGAGCTTGGCGAGCAGCAGGTCGAAGGCGATCCAGTCGGCCTCGCGCTCGGCGCGGAAGCGGCTGGCCGAGAAGCTCGGCGTGTCGATGGTCCGGGCGGGGGCGGCGGGCGGGATCACAGGCTGCCCTGCCGCTTGATGCCGAGATAGGCCTCGACCGCGCTCGCGCCCATTGCGTCGGCGGGCACCTCGATCACGTCGGCGCCGAGGCGCTGGAGCCGCGCGATTACCAGCTGGCGGTCGCGCAGCATCGCCGCGGCGACGTTCGAGCGCGTCACATCGGCGCCGGTCTCGGGGCGCCGCCGTTCCTCGCTCTCGATTTCCTCGTCGCGGATCACGACGAAGAGCAGGCGGTGTTTCTGGATCAGCCGCCCCGCGGCGCGAATCATCAGGTCGGCGCTCGTCGCGTCGGTGAATTCGGTGAACAGGATGATCAGCGAGCGGCGATTGAGCTGCGCGCTGAGCGTGGTGAGTGCGAGCGTGAAATTGCTTTCGACATGCGCATAGTCGATCAGGCTCGCTGCGCGCTGCAGTGCCGGGAAATCCTGCGTATGCATATAGGCAGGGGTCAGCGTCTGCGGCTTCGCGGCAAAGGAGAAGAGACTGATCCGGTCGTTCAGTTTGAGCCCGACATAGGCGAGCAGCAGCGCCGCCGACACCGCGCGGTCAACGCGCGGCATGCCGCCGACGGGCTCAGCCATCGTCCGCCCGCCGTCGATCGCGAGGACGACGCGATTGTCGCGTTCGACGCGATATTCCTTCGCGAGCAATCTGACGTGGCGCGCCGAGGCGTTCCAGTCGATCGCGCGCCGGTCCATCCCCGGCTGATATTCGGCGAGCGCCTCATATTCGGTGCCTTCGCCGCGAAAGCGTTGTTGGCGCAGGCCGAACCAGCTGTTGCGCTGGAACAGCCGGCTGCCTTCGTCGGTCACCGCGCGCAGGCTCGGCACGACGCTGATCGCGCTGTCGATCGCAAACTTGCGCTGTTTCCACACCAGTCCGAGCGGCCCTGCCCAGCGGATCCACAGCGCCTCGACGCGCGCCTGCCCGCGCCGCGAAGCGGTGAGCGGGAGCGTGCGGACGAGTGCTTCGCCCGCGCCCGTCCGGCGCATGTCGCCGGCGAGGCGCCCGCCTTCGGCCAGCCGTTCGTCGAGGGCGAGCGCGAGTTCGGCGCGTGGCGGAACGCCGCGGCCGTTCGCGGTCAGCGACAGGTCGAACGGATCGCCGACGCCGACCTGATGCGGGAAACGCGCGTCGAGCGACAGGTGGCGGGGGTTCGCCCCCGCAATCGTGTCGAGGATGAGGCAGGCGACGATCATCCCGATCCAGCCGGGCGCGACCAGCCACAGTTCGGGCCGGATCAGCCCGAGCGCCAGCGCCATCGGGGCGCCCGCGAGCAGCAGGTAGATCGCGCGGCGGGTCGGATAGATCACCGCGGAACTTCCTCGCGTTCGAGCAATGCCGCGACGACCTGTTCGACATTGCGGCCCTCGATCTCGGCCGCCGCCGACAGGATGACGCGGTGGCGCAGCACGCCCGCGGCGAGCCGCTGGATGTCGTCGGGGATCACATAGTCACGCCCGTCGAGCGCCGCCGCCGCGCACGCCGCGCGCGCGAGCAAGGTTGCGGCGCGCGGGCTGGCGCCGCATTCGAGGTCGGCGCTTTCGCGCGTCGCGCGGACGAGGCGGACGATATAATCGACGATCTCCTCGGCGAGGCGGACCGAAGCGATGATGTCGATCGCCTCGTCGATCGCCCTGGCGTCGGCGACCTGGGTAACCCCGAAATCGCCGACCGCCGGACTTTTGAAGCGTCCGCCGTGATCGGCGACGATGCGGCGCTCCTCGGCGGCGTCGGGATAGTCGACGACGAGCTTGAAGAGGAAGCGGTCGAGCTGCGCTTCGGGCAATGGGTAGACGCCCTGCTGCTCGATCGGATTCTGCGTTGCGAGCACGGTGAAGCGCGGGCTCATGACATGCGGCTCGCCGTTGATCGTCACGCGCCGCTCCTGCATCGCCTCGAGCAGCGCCGCCTGCGTTTTCGGCGGGGTGCGGTTGATTTCGTCGGCGAGCAGCAGTTCGGTAAAGATCGGCCCCTTGGTCAGGGTGAAGCTCGACGTCTGGAAGTTGAACAGGTTCGACCCCAGGATGTCGCCCGGCATCAGGTCGGGGGTGAACTGGATGCGCCCGAAATCGAGCCCCGTGGCGTGTGCGAACGCCTGCGCAAGCAGGGTCTTTGCCGTGCCCGGCGGGCCCTCGAGCAGCACATGACCGCCCGCGAGCAAGGCGATCGTCACCATGCGGGTCAGCGGCCCTTGCCCGAACACGACCTTGGCGACCTCGCCCTCGATCGCGGCACCGAGCGCCTGGACGCTCTCGACCCCTTTGGCGACGGGATTAGTTGTCACGGAGTAGATCCTTCCTGATGTCGTGCAGCGCCTGCGCGTCTGCAAGGAATTCATGCGTGTTGCGCGCGAGCGGCAGGCGCCGCGCGAGCGCTGAGAAAAGGTCGCTGCCGCCGCGCAGATGCCGGTCGATCCACGCGTCGGTCCCGGCGTCGTCGAGTCCGGTCGGGGCGTGCAGGCGCCGTGCAATCGCGGTGCGCTGGCTTTTCACATAGGCATCGGCGCCGTCGAGCTCGCGGCGCGCCTGCCGGATCAGGTCGGCGCTGTTCGCGATCAGCGCGGCCTTCGATACCGGAATCGCGCGTCCGGGCTTGAGCGCGGGACCGAAGCGCATCCATGCCTGCCACAATGCAAGTAGTCCCGCGGCGAGCAGGCAGAGTGTGATGCCGATGAAGGGCGGCACGAAAGCAAAGCGTAGCAGCGAACGTTGCCCGCCGAAGCCGTTGAGCGTTACGTCGAACGCGAAACCGCCGGCGTCGGCATATTCGGCGATCGCGTCGATCAGCATTGCCCCCCCCGCCGCCTTGTCGCGCGAGGCAAACGCGAAATTGTTGATGAGGTCGGGGTCGGCGAGGATGTAGAGGTCACGCTCGCCGACCTGCGCCAGTACCGCGCCGCCGCCCGGTCCCGCGATCAGTGTTTCGAGATTGTCGCCCGTGATCGTCTGCACATTGCGCGGCAAGGAGACGGCGAAGTCACGGCTCCCGAGCCGCGCCTGGACCTCTTGCGCCTCGCTCGGCGCGGCCTTGATCTCGACCTTGCCGAAATGCGCCGGCGGCAGCATGGCGGCGGGCGGCCGCGTCGGGAAGCCCGAGCTGACCCATCCGGGCTTTTGCGTCTGGCCCGGGATCGCCATCGTCCGCCATTTGGGCAGCACGATCAGCACAGGGCCGCTGCGCCCGGCGTCGAGCAGTTCGGCGATCTCGGGCGCGCGGGTGCGATGCGTCGGCGTGAGGACGAGCAGCGGCTCATATTCCTCATAGCCTTTCGTTTCGACCCGCCGCCGCAACTCGACCTCGGCGCCCGCGCGCTCGGCGAGGTCGACGATGCCGGCATAGCCCGGCGCCGCCTTCGACAACGCGTGGCCGCCGCCGTCGTTGCCGCTGCTGATCTGCGGTCCAAGCGCGATCAGCGCCCAGAGCGCGACGAAAGCGATCACCCCGATGATCACGACGCCCGCGATCAAGCGCGGGTTGAAACCATGGTCGCTGGCGGCGTCGCTCATGCGCGTGCCCAGTTCTTCGGCACCGTCAGTTCGGCATAGGCGCCGCGACACTGTTCCCACGCCCCCGCGTCGATCGCGCGTCCGCCGAACAGGCTGATCTCGACCGCGCGCGCAATCCGGCTGAACGCGCCGCGCGCGACCGGCGGCAGGTCGTGTGCGCCGGCGAGGTCGCGCGAAGTCATCGCGGGTTTGACGAGGCCGGGGCGGCGTCCTTCGATATCTTCGACGCTGCGGTAGAGGAGCAGGTGCACCGCCTCGGCAAAGCGCCCTTCGGCGGCGAGGGCATCGGCCTCGGCGAGCAGCGCGCGCGCGGCGCCCGCTTCCGCCTGCCCGATATGGTCGTCGGCATCATTGTCGCCGTGCTTGCGCCCTGAACGCAGGTTGTCGACCCATTGCGCAAAGGCGGGGACGAAATGATAGAGAAGAAAGAGCAGGATCAGCGCGACCGCGATCCACATCAGCGGCGTGGCCGCCGGTGCGCTCCATTCGAAGAAATCGCCGATCGCGCCCAGCAGCGATTTCAGCCACTCCGGCGTGGGCGGTGGCGGTGGAGGGGGCGGCGGAAAGGCGGTCTGGATTTCACCCCCCGCGATCGTCTGGCTATAGCCCGGGTCGACGAGCTCGGGGTCGAGCAGCCAGCCCCCGCTCGTGTCGGCGCTCGATGTGCCGGACGCAGCCGACGCCTGGGCGATCCACATCGATATCATGTTGAAAAGATGATCTCGCCCCGCTCGGTCATTGCGGATGGTGGTAGCGCGAGCGGCCGCAGCAAGGCAAGAGATGCTTGCGCGCCGGACGGCCCCGTTCTAGCGCGCGGCAAAACCGGCCGCGTCGTTACATCCGTAACCAAAGGCCGCGCGACAGGAGAGACGGGTGGACGCGGCGCAAGCGGTACATGAGAAATTCCTCGCGGCACTGGCGGGCGCGCATCTGCCGGGCCGCGCCGATGCGCCCGATCCGGCGACGATCGGCCTGTCGCGCGCCGAGGCCACCGACATTTTCCTGTCGCAGCTGACGAGCCGCCAGATGGACCGGCTGTCACGCCACCTGCAGGCGCGCGGCGAGGGTTTCTACACCATCGGCTCGTCAGGGCACGAGGGCAATGCCGCGGTCGCCGCGGCGCTGCGTGTCACCGACATGGCCTTCCTCCACTATCGCTCGAACGCGTTTCAGCTGCACCGCGCCCGTCAGCTTCCCGGCGGGGCGCCGACGTGGGACATGTTGCTGAGCTTCGCCGCCTCGTCCGAAGACCCGATCTCGGGCGGCCGGCACAAGGTGATCGGATCGAAACCGCTCGCGATCCCGCCGCAGACTTCGACGATCGCATCGCATCTGCCGAAGGCGGTCGGTGCGGCCTTCTCGATCGGCATCGCGCGCCGTCTCGGCATGACCGGTTTACCGCTTCCCGACGACGCCGTCGTGCTGACGAGCTTCGGCGACGCGTCGGCGAATCATTCGACCGCGCAGGGGGCGTTCAACACCGCGGGCTGGGCGGCGTTCCAGGGCTCGCCGATGCCGCTGATCTTCCTCTGCGAGGATAATGGCATCGGCATCTCGACGCGCACGCCGACGGGGTGGATCGAGGCGCAGTTCCGCCACCGCGCGGGGCTGCACTATATCAAATGCGACGGCACCGATCTCGCCTCGGCCTATGCCGGCGCGTGCGAAGCCGCGGACTATGCGCGGCGTTATCGCAGGCCCGTCTTCCTCCATATGGCGACGGTGCGCCTCTACGGTCACGCCGGCTCCGACGTGCAGGGCGCGTATCTGCCCAAGGCGCTGATCGAATCCGACGAGGCGCGCGATCCGCTGCTCAGGGGCGCGGCGCTGATGGCCGGGCAGGGCTGGATGACCCCCGCTGAAATCGCCGAAGCCTATGAGGAGATCGGTGCGACGCTCGCACGGCAGGCCGAGGCGGCGATCCGGCGCCCGAAGATCACGACCCCCGGGCATGTGATGGCCAGCCTGGTCCCGCCGAAGCGCGAAGTGGCACGGGCCAATACGCCGTCGGAAGAGGATCGCAAGGCGATGTTCGGCAGCGACGCGGGCCAGATGGACAAGCCGATGCACATGGCGCGACTCCTCTCGTGGGCGCTCGCCGACCTGATGCTGGCGCACAGCGAAATTGCCGTCATGGGCGAGGATGTCGGGCCCAAGGGCGGCGTCTACAACGTCACGGCGAAACTCCACCAGCGCTTCGGATCGGCGCGCGTCGTCAATACATTGCTCGACGAACAGGCGATCCTCGGCCTCGCGATCGGCATGGCGCACAACGGTTTCGTGCCGATGCCCGAAATCCAGTTCCTCGCCTATGTCCACAATGCCGAGGACCAGATCCGCGGCGAGGCGGCGACACTCAGCTTCTTCTCGAACGGCCAATATACCAATCCGATGGTAATCCGTATCGCGGGGCTTGGCTATCAGAAGGGCTTCGGCGGCCATTTTCATAACGATAACAGCCTCGCGGTCTTCCGCGATATTCCGGGCGTCATCCTCGCGGTACCGTCGAACGGGCGCGATGCGGTGGCGATGCTCCGCGAATGCGTGCGGCTGGCGCGCGAGGAGCAGCGCGTCGTCGTCTTCGTCGAGCCGATCGCGCTCTATATGACCCGCGACCTCCACGAGGAAGGCGACGGTCTGTGGACCAGCGTCTATGAAGCCCCCGGTCAGGGTGCGCCGGTCCGCTTGGGCGACGTTGGCGTCCATGGCGACGGCACCGACCTTGCGATCGTCACCTATGGCAATGGCTATTACCTGTCGCGCCAAGCCGAAAAATTGCTCGCCGCCGATGGCGTCAGGGCGCGCGTGATCGACCTGCGCTGGCTCGGCCCGGTCGACGAGGAGAAGCTGGTCGCCGCGGTCGGCGACGCGAAGCATATCCTGATCGTCGACGAATGCCGCATCACCGGCTCGCAGAGCGAAGCGCTGATGGCGACCTTCGTCGAGCGCACGCCGGACAGGAAACTCAAGCGGATCGCCGCCGACGACAGCTTCATCCCGCTGGGTAAGGCCGCGACGCTGACCCTGCCGAGCCGCGATTCGATTGTCGCCGCCGCAAAGGAGCTGCTCGCATGAGCGCGCGCAAGACCGCTCTCGTCGTAGCCCCGGGGCGCGGCACCTATGGCAAGGGCGAGCTCGGCAGCATCGCCCGGCTTCACGGGCAGCGCTTTGCCGAGCTGATCGCGAACCTCGACGCGCAGCGGCGCGAACGCGGCCAGCCGACCGTCACCGAACTCGACGGTGCCGAGCGCTTCAGCGTCGCGACGCATATGCGCGGCGATGTCGCCGCGCCGCTCATCTACACCGCAACCGCGCTCGACTGGCTCAGCATCGACCGCGACACGTTCGATGTCGTCGCGGTCGCGGGCAATTCGATGGGCTGGTACAGCGCATTGGCGCTGGGCGGAGCCGTGTCGGTCGAGGACGGATTCCGTATCTCGAACGCCATGGGCCTCAACAGCCAGACCCACGGCCCGGGCGGGCAGATTCTGCTCCAGGTCGTCGACGAGGGCTGGCGTCCCGTCCCCGGCCTCCGCGAGACGTTGCTCGACCTCGTCGCGGCCATCGCCTCGCGTCCCGGCCATGCCCTCGCGCTCTCGATCAACCTCGCGGGGATGCTCGTGCTCGCGGGCAATGAGGAAGGCCTTGCCGCGCTGCTCGCCGAAGCCCCGGCGACCCCCGGCCGTGACCCGCTACGCCTCGCCGGTCACGGTCCCTTTCACACCCCGCTGATGTACGGTAGCTCGGACAAGGCGAAGGCCGAACTGCCGGTGTCGCTGTTCAGCGCCCCCGCCATCCCGATGGTCGACGGCCGCGGCCATATCTGGCGTCGCTTCGCCAGTGATTCCGCCGAGGTCTGGGACTATAGCTTCGGCCACCAGATTCTCGCCCCCTATGATTTCGCACTCTCGGTGCAGGTCGCAGTCAGGGAATTCGCCCCCGACGTGATCGTTCTGCCCGGCCCCGGCGACACATTGGGCGGCGCGATCGCGCAATCGCTGATCGGCATCGAATGGCAGGGCATCCGTAGCAAGGCCGATTTCATGGCGCGGCAGGCGGCCGACCCGATCCTGCTCTCGATGGGCCGCGCCGAGCAGCGCGCGCTCGTCACCGGCCGGCAATAGGGCCGACAGGGAGGAACATCCCTGCCGGCCCTGTCGTTCGCACGCGGTCAGGTGGGGTTGACCTTGTGCTGATGAACGGCGGCGCCAATGGGGACCAACTCAAGGGCGGTACACCGTTCAATTGCCTTATAGGCGTCATGCGCCGTTTCCGGCCGGGTTTCGTTCGCGATCATCCTCCGAAACGGACCGGATTGGCCGCCGCGCCGCGCGCGAGCTCGGCGGTAAACTGCAACCGCAGCAGTTCGGCGACATTGCCCGCGCCGACGCGGCGCATGATATTGGCGCGATGCACCTCGACGGTGCGCGGGCTCAGCGCGAGCTGCCGCGCGATCGCCTTGTTGCCGAGGCCCGCCGCGATCGCGTCGAGGATGTCCCGCTCGCGCGCCGTCAGCGCCGCCAGCCTGCCTTCGGCCTCGCGATGCCGTTCGATCGCACCTTGCCGCGCGCGCCAGTCGGCGAGCGCGGCATCGACGGTGCGGCGGACGAGACGCGGGTCGAGGGGCGCGGGCAGCAGATCCTGCGCCCCGCCGCGCAGGATCGTACGCGATTCGGCGATGCTCAGTTGCTCGGCGGCGACGAAGGTGACGATGCCTGCGCGCCCGGCCACCCGTTCGAGCAGCGCCGCGCCGCCGGCCGTTCCCGGCTGGCACCAGCGAAAAAGGAGAATGCCCGACAGATCCTCGCCTCCGGCCTCGATCCACGCGTCGCCGCTCGCAAAGCTGCGAACGATCCGCTCCGCTCCGGCTGCCAGCGTGCGAAAACAGGCCGCGCGCTCGGTCGGGTCCGGCAGGATCAGATGGATATGGCCCCCGCTCTCGGTCACGCGCCCAGGCTGCCGCGCACGCGCCCCCAAGCCCAGCGCGACCCGTTCGGCTTTGGCGCCGATCCGGAGCGATCTGCGCGCTCGGTCGGTCGCCGGATCGACGCTTGTGAATGACGCCGGGTGCTGCCTGTTCGGGCCCGGAGGGTGCAATCTTGACCATGAGTCATGCTCTATTGCGTCGCATTCGCAATTATACTAGGGGCGCGCCACCATCGCGATTTCGGAGGCAGCATGACCCGTTCCTTTCGTCCAGTCCTCAAAATCGCGCTGCTGGCGGCGAGCGCGCTTTCGGTTCCCGCGTTGGCGCAGGAACCCGCCGGCGAACGGAGCGATAGCGACGAAAACGGCCGCCAGGACGACATGATCGTCGTTTATGGCAGCGGCATCGATCGCAATGCCGCCGCGACCGGGCTCGACCTGACCCCGCGCGAGACGCCGCAGTCGATCACGATCATCACGCGCGAGCAGATCGACGACCAGGCAGCGTCGACGGTCGCCGACGTGCTCGAATATACCACGGGGTTGTCGGTGAAGCGCGTCGATCGCGGCCGCAATCTCCTGTCGGCGCGCGGCTTCGACATTACCGCCTTCCAGCTCGACGGCCTGCCGTTCGCGACGGGCAATGTCGGCCTCGAGGAAACGAGCACGGCGATCTACGACCGCGTCGAGGTCATCCGCGGGGCGACCGGCCTGCTGCAGGGTGCGGGCGAACCGTCGGCGTCGATCAACATGGTGCGCAAGAAGGCCGACGCACGCGAATTCACCGGCGAGGTGATGCTCGAAGGGGGGTCGTGGGACCATGCTTCGGGCATGGTCGATATCGGCGCGCCGCTGACCGCCGACGGATCGGTGCGCGCGCGCTTCGTCGCCGAGGCCTATTCGCAGGATGCCTTCGTCGATCTCGAAAGCAGCAAGGGCCTGACCCTCTACGGCACGATCGCCGCCGGTCTTGGCCCGGGCACGCGGGTCAGCATCGGGGCAAGCTATCAGCGCGATCAGCGCGACGGGGTGATGTGGGCGCAGCTGCCCTATTGGCATGCCGACGGCACGCGCGCCGACTGGTCGCGCAAGCGGACCACCGGCGCCGACTGGAACCGGTGGGACACCACCGAAAAGGCGGCGTTCGTGTCGATCGAACAGGATCTGGGCGGAAGCTGGCAGCTTCGCGGCGACGTCTCCTATTTCGAACAGACCGAGGATTCGAAGCTGATCTGGCTGTGGGGCAGCCCCGACCGCGCGACCGGGCTCGGCATGAATGTGTGGCCCTACTGGTATCTCACCAAGCCGAAGCAGTGGAGCGGCAACCTGCAGGTCAAGGGCGACTATCAGCTCTTCGGGCGCCAGCACGAGCTGGTGTTCGGTGCGATGTACAGCCATCAGAAGGGTGGCTGGACCAACCGCGATCCCGACCCCGCGAGCGTCGCCTCCGTCGGCGATTTCAGCGCGTGGGACGGCAGCTACCCCGAGCCGGTCTGGCGCGCGCGCTATCGCATGAGCGGGTTCGGTACGACCGAGCAGACCGCGATCTATGGCGTTACGCGCTTCCGGATTCTCGACAGGCTGAAATTGATCGCCGGGGGGCGGCTGAGTACGTGGACCCGCGACGAGGAGGAGGCGCTCTACACGCCCGAAGCGTACCGGATCGAGCACAAGAATGTCTTCACGCCCTATGCCGGGCTGATCGTCGACCTGGGCGACTTCCTTTCGGCCTATGCAAGCTACACGAGCATCTTCAATCCACAGACGGCGCGCGACCGCACCGGCCGCTATCTCGACCCGCTCGAAGGCGACAATTACGAAGCGGGGCTGAAGGCGGACCTGATGAATGGCCGGCTGCGCGCGTCGGCTGCGGTGTTCCGCGTCGAGCAGAGCAATTTCGCGGTCCCCGACATCGATCCCGTAACGGGCGATCCCTATTTCATTCCGGGAACGACCGATGCCGCCTCGCGCGCGGCGAAGGGTGTCGTGTCAAAGGGCTATGAACTTGAAATGCAGGGCGAGCCGCTCGCGGGCTGGGACATCAGCGCGGGGTGGAGCCATTTCAAGGCGAAGGACCCCGACGGCGCCGACGTGCAGGCGCATCAGCCGCGGCGCGTGTTCCGCATGGCGACCAAATATGAATTCGGCGGTGCGCTGGGTGGCTTCAGCCTCGGCGGTTCGCTGCGCTGGGAAAGCCGCCCCCCGCAGACCGCGGCCAATCCCGCCACCGGGGAAACCGAAAAGGTGGGGCAAAAAGCCTATGCGCTCGTCAACCTGATGGGCGCCTATGACGTGACCGAGGCGCTGTCGCTGCAGGTCAATGTCAACAATGTCTTCGACAAGGCCTATTACAATACCAACAGCTGGTTCGGCGGCTTTATCTATGGCGAGCCGCGCAATGTGCGCGTGACCTTGCGATACGGGTTCTGACCGGGCGGTCGCCGCCCGGTCAGGCCGGTCGATGTTACGGGACGACGAAGGTCAGGGTCGAGACGTGCACCGTGCTCGCCACGGTCTTTCCGCCGAGCAGGCGTTCGCCGGCAACCTCGTTGCTCGTCGACAGCAGGTAGCGGCCCTTGCCGCGTTCGGGAGCGGTGACGACGCCTTTGTCGTCGGCGACATAGGCTTTGCTCCAGCGATCGGGGTCGATCACGGTCAGCTTGGCGCCGGGCAGCGGCTTGCCCTGCCAGAGCACCGCGAAGCGGTTGCCGTTCGCGGCGACCGGGACGATTTCGAGATCGAGCGCGTGGCGCGTCTCGGTGCGCCCGGCACGCGCGTGATAGACGACGCCCTGCAGTTTGCCGCCTTCGCCGGCCCAGGGTTCGAAAACATTCTCGTCGACGAGCCGGACATCGCCCGGGGCATGCACCGCGGCCTCGATATGATTGGTGCGGCGCACGAGCGGGGCAGGGCGGTCACGGCTTTCGGCGAACAGCGTGGGCGCCTTCAGCTTCGGAAATTCGGGATCGCCGCCCTCGGGCACGGCCTCCGCCGGTTCGCCGAGATAGATGCGCGCGGGCGCATTGCCGTCGCGCTCGATCCATACCTCATGCGCCGTCGCGGGTGACGTGAGGAAGCTGAAGGCCATCAGGGCGGCGAAAGTCTTCTTCATGGAGGCATCCTTCCTGTCCGGGGGCGCCGCGCCGGCGACGAAGCGCGAATGCCGTGTGGCCAAGGCTGCACTCTATTGCAAACGATTATTAATAGCTTGTCATCGCGATGCGTACGCTATAGCCGCCACCCCAATTGAGATTGATTCGCAAAAAGGGGAACGCCATGACCGTCCGAACGATCGCGCTTTGCGGAGCTGCCGCGCTGGCTTTTGCCGTCAATCCGGCTTGGGCGGACGAGGGGGGCGACAATGCGGCGTCGGTCGACGCGGCTGCGGATACCGCCGAAGCCGATGCGGGCACGGGCGAGGATGTGATCGTCGTCACCGGTTATACGGGAACGAAGACCGACACCGCGCTGGCCGAATTGCCACAGCCGATCAAGGTCATCACCGCCGACCAATATGAGGCGCAGGGCGCGATCAGCATCAGCGACACGGTGAAATATGCCGCCGGCGTTCTCGCCAATCCCTATGGCCGCGACACCCGCGTCGACGGCTTCAACGTCCGCGGCCTCGACGCGCTGCAGTTCCGCGACGGCATGCGCGACATCTTCTCCTATTATGCCTCGATCACCTCGGACCCGTATAATTTCTCGCGCGTCGAGATCGTCCGCGGCCCGGCGTCGGTGCTGTTCGGGCAGGGGTCGATCGGCGGCCTCGTCAATCTCGTCAGCAAGACGCCCGACTTCACGACGCGCGGCGAAATCAACCTCGTCTATGGCAGCTACGACCGCAAGGAAGTGCTGGGCGACGTCAACCTCGCGCTCGCCGACAATCTCGCGGTCCGGTTCGTCGGCCGCGCGCGCGACGCCGGCACCTATGTCGACCATGTTCCCGACGACCGCGTGATGTTCGCGCCCTCGATCCGCTGGCAGCCGACGCCGGACACCGATATTGTGCTGACCGGCCTCTATCAGGAGGACGATACCGGCTCGACCTCGCAATTCCTGCCGATCATCGGCACTTTCCGGCCCAACACGGTCGCCGGCGAACAGCTCGATCGCTACACCTTCGTCGGCAAGGCCGGGTGGGATCGCTATAATGGCCGTTCGCTGCAGGGCGGCGGGTCGATCACGCACCGCTTCTCGGACAATGTGAGGCTCAGCCTCAAGGCGCGTTATATCGACAGCGACCTCGAATATAACACCCATTATGCCGACAGCTATACCAACCCGCAGGATCCCTTCTCGGTCTATGGCACCGACGGTCGCACGATCGCGCTGACCGCGGACGCGAGCGACGCGCGGATGAACGTCTTTTCGACCGACAATAATCTCCAGTTCAATTTCAACACCGGCGCCAATATCGAGCACAAGCTGCTTGTCGGCATCGACTATAGCTGGAACAAGGTCGCCAAGCGGTACGCCGGCGGGGCCGAGATCGTCGAGCTCTACGACATCGATTATGACGCGCTGCTGACCTATGATCCCAGCGGCCCCTTCGTCGCGGAAAGCCAGAAGCAGCTGGGCGTCTATATCCAGGACCAGATCCGCTTCTTCGACCGCGTCTCGGTCGTGCTCGGCGCGCGCCGCGATCGCGTCACCGGTTCGTCAGGCCAGAAGGACAATGCGACCACCTTCCGGGCCGGGATCATCGGCGAGATCAGCGCGGGCTTCTCGCCCTTCTTCAGCTATACCGAAAGCTTCCTGCCGGTCGCCGGCCGCATCGACAACGGCGACGGAACCTTCGGCGATCCCTACCGGCCGCAGACCGGCACGCAGTACGAAGCGGGCATCAAGTGGCAGCCGACGCCGAACTCGCTCGTCACCGCCACCGCTTTCAGGATCAGGGAGCGCAACCGTATCCTCTATCTCGCCGCCGGCGGCACCACCCAGTCGGGCAAGCTCAACACCAAGGGCTTCGAGATCGAGGCGAGCCATACGCTGCCGGGCAATTTCGAGCTGCTCGCCAATTACGGCTATTCGAAGCTCAAGTCGGAAACCAACACCAGCCTCGACTATATGCCGCGCCACACGGCGTCGTTCTGGTCGACCAAGAGTTTCGGCCTTGCGGACGAAGCGCAGCTGCGTCTCGGCGGCGGCGTCGTCTACAGCGGCAAGAGCGTCTCGACGAGTGATATCTGGTCGATCGTCACGCCCTCGCACACGACGGTCGACGCGTTGGCCGAGATCAGCTGGAACAATATGCGTTTCGCGCTCAACGCCACCAACCTGCTCAACAACAAATATTACGCCTCCTGCCTCGCCCGTGGCGATTGCTTCGTCGGCGCGCCGCGTAATGTCATGGCGACGATCGGCTATCGTTTCTGATCCGTCCCGCGTTCGGGCGATTGAGGCAGGGGGAGTCTGGCTATTGCGAGTCAGTCGCAATGTTGCGATAGGGGCGCCATGAACAGGGCGGTTCCCATTCGGCGCGGTGCAGCGTGGCGCGACATCGCGGCGCGTGCGCTCGCCGCGGTGCCGCTCAACTATGCGGTGACCGCCGCGCTGACCATGTTGATCGCACGGCTTCTGCCGGGCGGTGCCCAGCAGGCGTCGATCGGCGCGACGATATTCTCGTTTGCCATCTTCGCCGCGCTCGCGATGACGGCATTTGCGGTCCGTTCCGCCGCGCGCCTGTGGGGCGGACTGATCGCGACCGGCGCCATCGCGGCGCTTGCCGACTGGTGCCTTATCGCGTGGGGAGGGCGGCTGTGAAGAACGGCTTCCGGCAATCGATGGCGTGGCTCCACACCTGGACCGGGCTGCTGCTCGGCTGGCTGCTTTTTGCGATCTTCGTCACCGGCACCTCCTCCTATTTTCAGGAGGAGATCACCGCGTGGATGACGCCCGAAGTGCGCAGCCGTCCCGCCGATGCGCCGGAGAGTTTCGCGGCGGCGACCCGCTGGCTCGCGCGCGAGGCGCCGGGCGCCGGCGAATGGTCGATCTATTCGGCGGGCAAGCGTGCTGCCGGACTGCAGCTCTACTGGGTCAATGGCCCCGACGCACCGGCGGACGCGCCGACCTCCGCGCGGCTCGACGGGGCAGGGCGAAAGAGCGACGCGCGCGAAACGCGCGGCGGCGAATTCCTCTACCGCTTCCACTACGACCTCTATTACATCAACTGGTATTGGGCGCGCTGGCTCGTCGGCATCGCGGCCATGGCGATGCTCGTCGCGATCCTCTCGGGCATCGTCACGCACAAGAAGATCATCGCCGACTTCTTCCTGCTCCGCCTCGGCAAGGGGCAGCGGAGTTGGCTCGATGCCCATAATGCGTCGAGCGTCCTCTTCCTGCCCTTCATCCTGATGATCACCTATACCGGGCTCGTGAGCCTCGCGACACATTATATGCCGTGGGGGATCGCGGCCAACTATGCCAGCGAAGAGAAATTCTTCGAGGCGACCTTTCCGTGGCCGGCTCCGCCCGAAAAGGCCGGCGCTGCGCCGCTGACCGCCGTGGCGCCGCTGGTCGGGCGCGCCGAGCGCATATGGGGGGCCGGTGCCGGAAGCGTCCGCATCCTCAACCCCGGCGACCGGACCGCGCGGATCATCGTCTCGACGGCCCCCGATTCGGGCATGACGGTCCGGCAGCGTTCGCTGACCTTCGACGGGGTGACGGGGCGGCTCGTTTCCGGGCATAATCCATCGGGCGCCGCGACCTCGACCGAGGGCACGATGATCGGGCTGCATGCCGGCCGCTTTGCCAGCGCGGTGCTGCGCACCCTCTATTTCCTCTCGGGCCTCGCCGGCTGCGTTATGGTCGCTTCGGGACTCATCCTGTGGACGGTCAAGCGCCGCGCCCGATTGCACGACCCCGATCAGCCGCATTTCGGCTTTCGCCTGGTCGAGAAGCTCAATATCGGCGCGATCGCGGGGCTCCCCTTTGCCATCGCCGTCTATTTTCTCGCCAACCGCCTTTTGCCTGTTGACGGGGCCGGGCGAAGCGACCGCGAGATCACGGCTTTTTTCGCCGCTTGGGGCGCTGCATTCGTCTGGTCGGCAGTCCGGCCGTCAGCGCGGGCATGGACCGAAGCGCTCGCAGCGACCGCCGTGGCCTTCGCCCTGATTCCGGTCGCAAGCGCGCTGGTGACCGACCGCTCGCTGGTCGCCAGTCTGGCCGCGCAGGACCGGGTCTTTGCGGGGTTCGAAATGGCGATGTTGCTCATCGCCGCAGGCTTCGGCGGGGCCGCTTCGAAGGCGCGGCGTCGAGCGACCCGGCCAACGGCCGCAGCGGGCAGGCGACCCCGGGCATCGTCTGCGACGGAGGTCGCATGATCCATCTGTTTCTCCTGTTTCTCACGACCGCGGGCTTCGCTCTGCTTTGTCTTTCGCGCGAACGGCATCAACGCGATCTGGTCGGCCGCAAGGTCGCTGCGAGGACAGCAAATCATGCGCGATGGATCGGCGTGGCGATCCTTGCTGCGGCGTTCGCAATCGCCGGCAATCGTCTGGGATGGGCCGTCGGTACGCTCGAATGGCTGGGTCTGTCGAGCATAGGTTCGCTCTTGACGATGGCGCTGCTTTCCCGCCGATCCGGACGCGTTTCCGTGCCTCGTTGACGAGGCCGACGAAGCCCGAGCGCGTGGCTGAACGTCGGTTTCTGTAAGGTAGGGGCACAAAGCGGCAAGTCCGTTATCAGCCAAAATCAACATTATAGGTGGCACGGCCTTTCCGCACACTTCGACGTTACAAACTCCTGGAATGAGCCCTGAGCTTCACGCCAATGCGGAATCCGGCCGATTTGCTCACGATTACGGGGCCCATCGAAACGGCAACACGGCCTTTTCGATCCGCATCAACTCGTCCTTCGGTCCCGCCCGTCTTTTATATGTAATTTTATCGACTTGGATCATGCCGGCGATCGACCCGAAACCGTAATTTCCCGCCCCTAGGCGCTCGGTTGCAAAAACAAACCTTCTTGCTCGATTAGGGGGAAAATCTTTGAGTCATTGCCTTTCGGTCGCCGCGAAGCTCGCGGTTGGCACCGCCTGTCTTGTGCTTCCCGTGTCGGCTTTCGCAGCCGAGGTTGCCGATAATGCGCCAGCCGAATCCGATGGCCAGGCGATTGTCGTGACGGCGCAGAAAATCGAACAGCGCGCCATCGACGTTCCCATTACCATCAGCGCCGTCACGAACGAATGGATGCGCGAAATCGGGGTGTCGGATCTGGACGAACTGTCCAACTATATCCCCGGCCTCAATATCCAGGAGCAGAGCGCCAACAACCCCGGCATCGTCATTCGCGGGATAACCTCGGACAGCGGCTCGTCGCAGCAGGCCGCGCGCGTCACGCTCTATTATAACGGCGTCGATATCTCGCGTTCGCGGGGGGCCTATCAGGGCATCTATGATCTGGAGCGCGTCGAGGTCGTCAAGGGACCCCAGGCCACCCTGTTCGGCACCGCCTCGACCATCGGCGCGATCAGCATCATCTCGGCCAAGCCGAAACCCGGCTTTTCCGGCGAACTCGGCGGCGGTTACGGCAATTTCGACCAGATCCAGCTCGGCGGCTTCGTCAATGCCGGTTCGGACGTGCTTGCGGGCCGCGTCGCCTTTTCGTGGAAGAAGCGCGACGGCTATGTCCATAATCTCGATCCCGTCCAGGGCGACCTCTATGCGCAGGACCAGCTCGGCATTCGCGGTTCGCTGCGCTTCACGCCCGGTCCGGATTTCACGGCCGACCTGATCGGCACCTATGACCGCCAGCGCAATTCGGGCACACCCTTCATCAACAAGCGCCTCGCCCCCGTCGGGGTGACGGGCAATGTGTTCGGCGATGTCTGGCTGGGCGGCTCGCCCGCCTCCGGGCAGGTGCTGGGCGCACCCAGGCTGGGGCTGACGCGCGATGTCTATGACGTCAACCTGACGACCAACTGGAAGTTCGCCGACGACTGGAGCTTCACGACCGTCAACGGCTATCGAAACTTCGACTCGCTCGAGATATTCGACGCCGATGGTTCGCGCGCCTGGTATCTGGAATTTGCCGAGGAAGCGAAGGGGCGGCAGTTCAGCCATGAGGGCCGTTTCGCTTATACCACGGACGCGGTGCGCGCCTCGTTCGGCTGGAATTATTTCTACGAGAAGAACAACCAGTTCGTGCCTTTCTCGTCCGAGGAAGGGACCTTCATCCAATGTTCGGCGGGCACGGTACCGGGCCTGCCCTGCATCGATGCGAACAATGTCGTGACCGCCGCGCGCGCGACCGCCATCCTGACCGGGGGCCGCGCGACGGTGCTGCCTTATGCAAGCTGGTTCAACAACCGCGGCATGAACCAGAGCTGGTCGGTCTTTGGCGAGACGAGCTGGGTTCCGGATCCTGCGTTGGAACTGACTGCGGGGGTCCGTTTTCTGATCGAGAAAAGGCGGTCGGGTTTCGCCGCCCTTGCACCTAATGCGGTGCTGACCGGCAAGCCGCTGATCCCCAGCCAGGTCAACACCAACGGCGCCTATTTCACCTCCGAAGACAGTTTCCAGGCGGTGTTGCCGCGGTTCAACATCCTCTATCGCCTGAACAACAGGCTGAACCTCTACGCGACCGTCTCCAAGGGGCGGCGCTCGCCCACCGTGCAAGTCTCGGCGGCCAGCCTGACGCGACCGAACATTCAGGTCATCGCGGCGGAAAATGTCTGGAATTATGAAGGCGGCATCAAGGGCCGCGTCGGCATCCTGTCGGGCTCGTTGGGCGTCTATTACCAGACCTATGACAATTTCCAGGTCAGCGTGATCCGCGACGGCCGCGCCGTCACCGAAAGTGCCGGCACGGCCAGCAATTTGGGCGTCGAGGCCGAACTGCAGACCGACGTGACCGACTGGTTCCGCCTGTTCGGCAACGTCGGCTTCATCGACGGCGGCATCGATGACAAGCCTGCCAACGGCCGATTTGCCGGCGACCAGTTCCGTCTCCAGCCCAAATGGCAGTGGGCGGCGGGCTTCACGCTCGACGCGCCGATTGCCGGCGGCGCGCGAATATTCCTGACGCCCAGCGTGACCCATCGCAGCAAGATCTACTTCGAAATCCCCAACACGGAAGCGATCAGCCAGGACGCCGTCACGCTGGTCAACGTCCGCGGCGGCGTGTCGTTCGGCGACGGCAATTATGAAATCGCCGCCTTTGCCCGCAACCTGTTCAACAAGGACTATCTGCTGGACGCGGGCAATACGGGCGGCGGCTTCGGCTATCCCACCTTCATCCCCGCCGAGCCGCGCCTTTTTGGCGTCCAGCTCACCGGCCGCTTCTGATCCTGCCGGAGAAACGATCATGACGCTGGAGATTGACCGGCGCCTGCTGATGACAGCAGGCGCCTTCGGGCTCGCCGCACTCGCGACGCCGGGCGCGGCATAGCTGCTCGCTGGACGCGGCTTCACCCAAGGCGTCGCGAGCGGCGAACCGTCGGCGAAATCTGTCCTGCTGTGGACGCGCTACGTCGGCACCGGCGACAGCCGGCTACGCTGGCTGCTTCAAAACTCGTCGGCGGGTTCGGGAGCGCGTGCAAGATCCTCGGCTATTGCTTCATTTCGCAAAGCCCGGAAGCGAGATTCCCATTCCGCCGTTAGATGAGCGAGCTGAATCCGGGCTCCATCGGAATCGGTCGTGCCGGGCGATTGCATGATCTCCGATTTGCCGATCTTCGCGTGCAAATCCTTCGGGACTGCGATTCGAAACCGGGGAATGGAGCTCTTGCGATGCGACACACGAAATCTCATTCTGTGCCACTCGTTTGTACCACCGGGCATTATGAAAATCAGTGATTTCGTGCCGAGTCCGCGGAATGAAAACGCTCTCGAGAGCGTTGGTGACCCCTACGGGCACCCGACCGCTATGGCAACGTATTGATTAAGCATCGATCCTTCAGCCGATACTCGAGCCGCATGCCATCAGAAATGCCATCCGTCCACCGGGATGTTTTGGGTTTCAATGACATCGCGCAGCCTCCGGCTGGCCGGGATTGAGCCAGCTTTGCGCCCTCAAAGCTGCCATTCGGCCGAGCGTTAGAATAGGTCGAAAGCGGCCCTTTCCCCCGGGGGGTGCGATGTCAGCAAACGGCCAGCCGAGTAACAAGGTGACATCCTTTCATTGAAACGAGGGCGGTAAAAGCCCCAAATGACCGGGCGATCGACACCTGCCGCATGTTACCTCGCCTCGGGCGTTCGGGTCGATACGGTTACATATCCCCACATACTGTCATTTGGTAACTCACTGATAATAATTCGTTCGTAGGACGTGCCGCGCCTGACTGCGGAGCGCAGCGTTGCATCGCACTGGCTGCCAAACTCGGTACGCACCGGTCGATAGAAGAGGGGCGAATGATCACCGGTCGCATTATACCGCTCTTTGCAATCAACGCCCCGCGCTGCCTGCCACATGATATCCCGAATATTTCCTCCCCGGGTTCGCTGGAACTGCGGACCATTTTCCCTGCAAGGACTTCCGATGCCCAGCCTTGAGATGCGCCGCCGAAGCGATCGCGGTGCGGGAGTTCGCATGCGCACGCTTCTTTGCGGGGCGTCGCTCGCTGCCGTCCTTGCATGCGCGCCGTTCTCGGCGCGCGCCGAGGATCGTTACTGGGACGCCAATGGCACTGCGGTTGGTTCAGGCGGAAGCGGGACGTGGAACCTTGCAAACCTTAACTGGAGTCCCAACGGAGACGGGGTGAGCGGACCCTTCGTCGAGCCGTGGGCTAACGGCGACCTCGACAATGCGATCTTCGGCGGCACCGCGGGAACGGTGACCGTGGGCGTGCCGGTGACGGTCGGCAATATCACCTTCAGTTCGGCTGGCTATGTCCTGAATGGCAGCACGATCACCCTCGGCGGTGCCACGCCGACGATCACGACCGGCGGCAACGCGGCGATCAATTCGGTCCTTGCCGGCAACGCCGGGCTGACCAAGGCGGGCGCAGGCGTTCTTTCGCTGACGGGCGCTAACAGCTTCAGCGGCGGTATCAACGTGACCGCGGGCCAGTTGAACGTCAGCGGCGATTCGGCGCTCGGCGCTGCCGGCAATGGCATCGCCCTGTCGTCGGGCACGATATTGCACAGCGCTGGAGCTCTGAATTCGAGCCGTGTCATTACGCTGCTGTCCGGCTCGTCCGGCATTGGTGGAGGCGTCGGCTCGGCACATATAACCGGCGCGGGCGGCTTCACGCTCGTCGCGCAAACGTCCTTTACCGACAACACCAATGATTTCACCGGGCCGGTGGGCACCGACGGCTTCAACCTCTATTTCACGTCGATCGGCAATCTGGGCGAGGCGAGCGCCCTGGGTGCGGCCAATACGGTCGCCAACGGTACGATCTTCG
Organism: Sphingopyxis sp.; assembly: GCA_017745175.1. Taxonomy (GTDB): domain Bacteria; phylum Pseudomonadota; class Alphaproteobacteria; order Sphingomonadales; family Sphingomonadaceae; genus Sphingopyxis. The sequence continues at coordinate 40,464 of JAGHZY010000026.1, forward strand.
TCCGCAACGCCGCCGCCGTTTATACCGGCAGCGGGGCGACTTCGAACCGCAGCTGGAGTATGGCACCCCAGACCGGCGCCTCCATTCTGAGAAATCAGGGAAGCGGCCTGCTCACGGTCACCGGCGACATAAACGCCGGGGGCGGATATACATCCTCCGTCATTCTTGACGCGCTGACCGCGGACATGGCGCTGTCGGGCGTCATCACCAGCAACCTTGCGGCACGACCGTTCATATTTACCGGCGGCGGAACGAACCGCACGATCACCCTCGGCAACGCCAACACCTTCGGTGGAACCGCGACCATCCAGAACGTCACCGTAAGGGCGAATTCGCTCGCGGATCAAGGTGTTGCCAGTTCGCTCGGGACGGGCGGGACGATCGCGATCAACAGCGGCGCGCTCTCCTATACCGGAACCGGGAGCAGCACCGATCGCACGCTCTTCCTCAACGGCGCCAGCAGCGTTCTCAACGACGGGACCGGCGCGCTCAACCTTGCCGGCGGCGTCGTGTTCAATCCCGCCAATCCCGGCGACTCGCTCATCCTTGGTGGCAGTTTCGCTGGCAGCAACACGCTGTCCGGCGCGATTTCGGGTAACGGCGGCCTCGTCATGAACGGAGCGGGCAGCTGGCTGCTCGGCGGCGCCAACAGCTTCACCGGATCGACCACCGTCAACAGCGGGACCCTGCTGGCCGGCAGCGATCTGGCTCTCGGGGCCGCGAACGCGCTGATCGTCAACGGCGGCACACTCGACCTCAACACGCATGATCTGACGGTGACGTCGCTCAACGGTACGGGCGGCAGCGTGGCTCTCACCGGTGGCAATCTGACCGTGAACGGCGCGACCAGTTCAAACTATTCCGGCGTCCTCACCGGGATCGGGGGGCTGGTCAAGCGCGGCACGGGAACGCTCGCGCTGAGCGGGCAGAGCAGCTACAGCGGCGACACGACGATCAACGGCGGCGGGCTGTCGCTGAACTTTGCCGCTGCGGGAGCACCCGTCAGCAACATCGTTTCGAACCAGTCCACACTCAACATGGCCGGCGGCACGTTGACCCTGACCGGCGCGGGTGTGGCGAACAGCCAGACCTTCGACGGACTGAACGTCGCCGCGGGCAACAACCGGATCGTCATGGCGTCGGGTGCGGGAGGCAGCATGGCGCTGAACCTCGGCGCGCTCACGCGCAGCGGTGGCCTCCTCGATTTCACGTTGCCGGTCAACGGTACGATCACGACGACCAACGGTGATGGCGCGCTCGGATGGGCGACGATCAATGGTACCGACTATGCACAGGTCAGCGGGGGACTCGTCACGGCCTTCACCGCCTACGCCCAAAAGGACAATGCGAGCACGTGGCTGACGGGCGACGTGGTCAGCGACGAAGGGGGCGCGGCGAATACGGGCTTCTTCAACAGCGTCACCGGCGATGTCCAGCTCGGCGGCGTCAAATATACGGCTGCCGCCAATTCCACGGTCACCGTCGGCGGCGCCAACACGCTCGGTGTGGACGGCACGATCATCGTCGCGTCCAGCATCAACAACGGCAGCCAGCTGATCACCGGCGGATCGGTCACGGGTTCGGCCGGCGGCGGCGCGTTCGGCGTCCTGCACAACGGCACCGGCACCGGCACCTTCACGATCGCCTCGAACATCGTCGACAATGGCGGGACCAGCTTCATCAAGGGCGGGGTCGGCCGCGTTTCGCTGACCGGGACCAACAGCTATACCGGCGGAACGACGATCAGCGGCGGAACGCTGATGATCAACAGCGTGGCCAACGGCGGTGACGACAGCGCCATCGGTGCATCTTCGGCGGATTCGGCCAATCTGGTGCTCGAAGGCGGCACGCTGCAATATACCGGCGCCAGCGCGGCAACCGATCGTGGCTTCACGCTCATCGACGGGGGGCCGTCGCGCGCGATTCAGGTGGATGGTACCGCGAACCTTGCCTTTGGAGGAGTCGTCGTCGGTTCGGACGGCGCCAGTCTCAACAAGACGGGAACGGGCACGCTGACGCTCGCCAATGCCGCCAACACCTATACGGGAACGACGACCATCTCGGGCGGAACGCTGTCGGTGGGTACGCTGGCGAACGGCGGGATGGCGAGCGGAATCGGCGCGTCCTCGTCGGATGCCGCCAATCTCGTGATCCAGACCGGCGGGACGCTGCAGTATACCGGAGGAACGGTCAGCACCGATCGCGGCTTCACGCTCAGCGGAATCGCGGGCGGGGCGATCGATGTTGCCAATGCGGGGACGACGCTGACCGTGGGCGGTTCGATCGCCGGTGCGGTGCCGTTCCGCAAGGCCGGTGCCGGCACTCTGATCCTGTCGGGCATCAACAGCAACAGCGGTCCCACGACGATCGATGCGGGGATATTGCGCGCCGGATCGACCCAGGCATTCGGCGGCCCCAACACCATGGTGCTGGCGGACGTGGCCGGTGTCGCGCTCGAACTCAATGGCTTCAATAACAAGGTCGGCGGATTGTCGGGGGGCGGTTCGAACGGCGGCATTGTGCGCCTGGGCGGCGCGACGCTGACGATCGGCGGATCGAACGTCAGCTTCGCGGGCACGATCACCGGTGCCGGTGGCCTCACGAAAGAAAACAGCAGCGTGCAAACGCTGCTCGGCTGCAGTAATAACTATACCGGCGCGACGACCATCAGCGGGGGTACGCTTAGTGTCGACTGCCTCGCTAATGGCGGGCAGGCGAGCGGCATCGGCGCCTCGTCCGGCGCGTCGGCGAATCTTGTCTTCGCCGGCGGCGCCCTTGCTTATACCGGCGGCAGCATCAACATCGATCGCGGGATCACGTTGGCCGGGACCGGCGCCGTGAGCGTCACCAACGCCGCCACCGTGCTCGGGATCGGCGGCGCGATCGTGGGTGGCGGCGCTCTCCGCAAGGAGGGTGCAGGCACACTCGTCCTGTCGGGCAACAATACATTCACCGGCGGGCTGACCGTCAATGGCGGCATCGTGCGCGCCGGATCGGCCAGCGCTTTCGGCGCGCGTGCCGTGACGATGGCGAATGTGGCGGGTGCGACGCTCGACCTCGCCAATTTCAACTCGACCATCGCGGTTCTGAACGGCGGCGGCGCGGCAGGCGGCAACGTTGCGCTCGGCGCGGGGACGCTCGCGCTCAACTGGGGAAGCGGCCTTGCGGGCTTTTACGGCACGATCGGTGGCAGCGGCGGGCTGGTCAAGGCGGGTGGGTTCACCCAATATCTTGGCGGTTGCGGCAGCAGCTATACGGGCAGCACCGTGGTCAGCGGCGGCGTGCTCCAGGTCGCGTGCCTGACCGACGGCGGCACCAGCAGCGCGATCGGCGCGTCGGGCAATGCGGCGGGCAACCTTTTGCTGAGCGGTGGCACGCTCCAATATGTCGGCGCAGCGGGCAGCACCGACCGCCTGTTCACGCTTGGTGCCTCGGCGAACAGCCGTCTCGAGGCCTCGGGGACCGGTGCCATCGCCTTTACCAATACGGGTGCCATTGCCTTTGCAACTCCGGGCACCAACCAGACGATTGCGCTTGGCGGCACCAACACCGGCAACAACAGCCTCGCCGCGCAGATCACCAATAACGGCGCGGGCGTGACCTCGCTCACCAAGGACGGCCTCGGCACCTGGATTCTCAACAACGCGAACAGCAATTATACCGGCGTCACGACGATCGCCGGCGGCGTGCTCGGGGTCGACAAGCTGGCCAATGGCGGGCTCGCGAGCAGCATCGGCGCATCGTCGGCGGCCGCCTCGAACCTGATCATCGGCAATGGCTCGACGCTCCGCTACACCGGCGCGGGCGATACGACGAACCGGCTGTTCACGCTGTCTGCGGGCGTCACTTTCCTCGAATCTTCGGGTGCGGGCGCGATCGTCTTTACCGACACCGGGCTGGTCACGCTGGCCGGCGCCGATCAGGCGCGCACCATCGCACTCGGCGGCACCAATAGCGGCAACAACACGCTGGCGGGTTCGATCGGCAACGCCGGCCTCGGCATCACTACGCTTGCGAAGAACGACAGCGGTACGTGGGTGCTGACGGGCAACAACAGCTATACCGGGCCAACCAACATCAACGGCGGCACGCTGTTCGTCGGCGGCGGCGGGACGACGGGCGTGATCGCGAGCGCGGTCGTCAACAATTTCGGCGCGCTCGGTTTCAATCGCAGCGATCTGCTCGCCTATGGCGGGCAGATCGTCGGCACCGGTTCGCTGCGTCAGGCGGGGACGGGGACGAGCGTCCTCACCGGCACCAACACATATACCGGCGGTACCACGATCGACGCAGGCACGCTCCAGCTCGGCAACGGCGGCACAACGGGCAGCATCGTCGGCGACGTCGTCGACAATGGCGTGCTGGCGTTCGACCGTTCGGATATCGTCACGTTCAGCGGCGTCGTCTCGGGCAGCGGCGCCGTGCGACAGATCGGCGGCGGCACGACGGTGCTTTCCGGGATCAACAGCTATGCCGGCGGTACGTCGTTCCTCGGCGGCATCCTGCAGGTATCGGCCGACGCGAACCTCGGCAACGCGGCGGGCGGTCTGACTTTCGCCGGCGGCACGCTCCGCACGACGGCGTCCTTTGCGAGCGCGCGGAACAGCAGCCTGACCGGTGCGGGTACGATCCTGACCGACGCCGGGACGACGCTGGCGCTCAATGGGCTGATTTCGGGCGCGGGCAGTCTCACCAAGTCGGGCACAGGCATTCTGACGCTGAGCGGCAACAACAGCTATGCCGGCGCGACCAATGTCAACGCCGGGACGCTACGCATCAACGGCAACCAGTCGGCGGCGACGGGCCTTGTGACCGTGGCGTCGGGCGCGACGCTGGCCGGCAGCGGGACGATCGGCGGCAGCGTCAATGTGCTGGACGGCGGCATCCTTGCGCCCGGAAACAGCCCCGGCACGTTCAATATCAATGGCGACCTGTCGCTGGCGGGCGGCTCGGTACTGAACTTCGAATTCGGTCAGGCCGATGTCGCGGGCGGTCCGCTCAACGACCTCGTCAACGTCGGCGGCAATCTGACGCTCGACGGCACGATCAACGTCAATGTGTCGACCGGCGGCAATTTCGGCGGCGGCCTCTATCGCGTGTTCAACTATGGCGGTGTGCTCATCGACACCGGGCTCACGCTGGGTTCGATGCCGGCGGGGAGCAATGTTACCGTCCAGACCTCGGTCGCGGGTCAGGTCAACCTGATCAACAGCGACGGTCTGTCCTTGAGCTTCTGGGATGGCACCGGCGGACCCAAGTTCAACAATGTCGTCAACGGCGGCGGCGGCAGCTGGCATCTCGGCGGCGCCGACAACAACTGGACCGGCGCCGACGGCAGCATCAACGCGGCCTATGCCGTCGGCACCTTTGCGATTTTCGCGGGCGCACCGGGCACGGTCACAGTCGACAACAGCGGCGGTGCGGTCACCGCGACGGGGATGCAGTTCGCGACCGGCGGCTATGTGATCGATGGGAGCCCGCTGACGCTGGTGGGTCCCGATTCGATCATTCGCGTGGGCGACGGCACCGCGGCGGGCGCGGGCTATGTCGCGACGATTAACGCCGATCTCACCGGCGCGAGCCGGCTGGTCAAGACCGACGCGGGTACGCTCGTCCTGAACGGCACGAACGGCTACACCGGCGGCACCGCGATCAACGGCGGCATGCTGCAGATCACGAGCGACGCCAATCTGGGCGACGTGGCGGGCGACGTCAGCTTCGACGGCGGCACGCTGCAAGTCATCGCCCCGATCGTCACCAACCGCGATATCGATTTTACCGGAAGCGGCACGATCGACGTGTCGACGACCTTTAACGCCGGCACGACGCTGACGCTCGCGGGCGACACCAGCGGCGCGGGCGCGCTGACCAAGACCGGCCTTGGCATGCTGATCGTCACCGGCGATGCGGCGCATGCCGGGCTCACCACGGTTGCCCAGGGCGGTTTGCGGATCGGCGACGGGGGCACGATGGGCTCGATTGCCGGCGACATCGCGCTCGCCGCCGGGACCGCGGTCAGTTTCGACCGGTCAGACAGCTACAGCTATGGCGGTTCTTTCTCCGGCTCGGGCAATGTTGCCGTGGACGGGGGGATATTGACCCTTACCGGTAACAGCAATTTCCTTGGCAATATTACCGCGCAACCAGACAGCGAGCTGCGGGTCACCGCGGGCAACACGGTTGCGACGTCATCAGGGACAATTACCGCCCAAGGCAGCGTCGTGAGCGTCTCGGGGGCCGGGTCGACGCTCAGCGGCGCGCGCGTCAATGCCGTGGTAACGAGCGCGAACGGTGCCGCGATCAATGTGACGAATGGCGGCGTTGTACGGACGACGATCGGCGGTATCGCCATGCAGCTTCGTACCCTCGCGGGCACGGGCTCGGCGGATCTGAATATTGCGGGCGCCGGTTCGCTCGTCGATCTTGGCGGCAATGGGCAATTGCAGGTTGCGAGCACTTCGGCAGCCTCGCACTCGGTCGTCACGATCAGCGACGGCGGCAGCCTGCGAACGGGTATCCTGAACACGATCGGCAATCTGGCGGGGAACACCACCGCGTCCTCCATCACCGTCACCGGCGCAGGTTCGAACTGGACAAGCAGCGGCATGTTGCTGCTGCGCAATGCGCAGATTTCGGTGCTGAACGGCGGCGCCGCGCGCTTCGCATCGGCACAACTCGGGACGATCGCCCAAGGTGCCAATGTTCTGGTTTCGGGGGCCGGGTCGACCTTCACTACCACCGGCAATCTGGGCGTGGGAACCTCCACCGGCAACGGCGCTCTGACGATCGCCGACGGGGCTGTGGTGACCGCCGGAACCGGTCTGACGATCGCCACGGCAGTCGGGACAACGGGCGCGGTCAATATCGGCGGCATCGAAGGCGGCGCGGCTGCCATCGTCGGTTTGATCAACGGCAATATCATTTTCGGCCCCGGTACGGGCGAACTGAACTTCAACCACACCGGCACTGACCATCTCTTCGCCAATTCGATTTCGGGCGCGGGCGCGATCAACCATGCAGCGGGCACGACGCGCCTGACCGGTGACAGTTCGGCCTTCACCGGCATCACGTCGGTCGCGGGCGGCACATTGCTCGTCGACGGCATCCTCGGCGACGCGGCGAGCGGCATCAGCGTCGCGGCGGGCGCTACGCTGGGTGGTACCGGCACGATCGGCGGCAACGTCGTTATCCTCAATGGCAACCTCAATCCCGGCGATATCGGCGGGATTCCGGGCAGGTTGACGATCGGCGGCGATCTGAACCTCACGCCGGCCGCGACGCTCAACGTTGACTTTGGCCAAGCGAATGTCGTCGGCGGCGTGTTCAACGACCTGATCGAGGTTGGCGGCAACCTGACGCTCGACGGCACGCTGAATGTTTCGGTGACGTCCGGCGGCAGCTTCGATCCGGGGGTCTATCGCGTCATCAACTATGGCGGTGCGCTCACCGACAACGGGTTGACGGTCGATCCCGGCTATTTCGTGCAGACCTCGGTCGCGAAGCAGGTCAATCTGGTCAACACCACCGGCCTCACCATGCGTTTCTGGGACGGCGTCAACGGCGCGAAGAACGACGGGGTGATCACGGGCGGCGACGGGCTGTGGCAGAACAGCGGCGGCAACGACAACTGGACCGAATATGACGGATCGGCCAACGCGCCCTTCACCGACGATGCCTTCGCGGTCTTTTCGGGCGTCGGCGGCACGGTAACCGTCGACGCTTCGCTTGGCGGCATCACGGCTTCGGGAATGCAGTTCGCGAGCGACGGCTATGGCGTCACCGGTGCGGGCGTGAGCCTCGTGACACCCGAAGCGGTCATTCGCGTCGGCGACGGCACGGCGGCGGGCGCCGGCTATGCCGCGACGATCGCGTCGGCGCTGACGGGCGCGGGCAACCTCGTAAAGACCGACCTTGGTACACTCGCGCTCACCGGCGCGAGCAGTTTCGCGGGCGACGTTTATGTCAGGGCAGGCGGTCTGCGGATCGCCGACGGCGGTACGCTGACGAGTGCCAACGGACTTGTCGGCCCCGACGCGGGCAACGAGGCCATCGTCACAGTTACCGGGCGCAGCGGCAGCGGCGATGCCTCGACATGGACCGTCGGCAGCGACCTGACCGTCGGTTATGGTGGCAGCGGAACGCTCGACATCGCCGACGGCGGCAAGGTCGCCAGCAATGGCGGCCTCGTCGGTCTCGACAGCGGCGGTGTCGGGCGGGTGCTCGTCACCGGCGCCGGCTCGTCGTGGGACAATACCGGTCGCATCACCATCGGCCTCTTCGGCACCGGCACGCTGCGCATCGAGGACGGCGCGACGGTTACAAGCAACGACGGGATCGTCGGCGGCTCGGCGCACGGCGATGTGGTCGTTTCGGGGCCGGGTACCTCGTGGACCAATGCGCAGCAGCTCAATATCGGCAGTTTCGGCGCGGGCACGATGCGTATCGAAAATGGCGCGAGCGTCACGAGCAATCAGGGCTACATCGGCGCGAATGCCGCGGGCAGCGTCACGGTGACCGGTGCGGGTTCGAACTGGCTGGTCACCGACTTCAGCATGACCGTCGGCAACGACGGCACCGGTGCGCTGACGATCGACGATGGCGGGCGCGTGCGTGCCGAAGGCGGCTTCTCGCTCGGCGTGACGGGCGGATCGAGCGCGACGGTGACCTTGCTCGGCACCCCCGGTAATCGTGGTACACTAGAAACGAGTCAGATCGGCGCCGGACTTGGTGCCGCGAGTATCACGATGGACGGCGGTCTGCTTCGGGCGACGCAGGACGAGGCCAATTTCCTCGTGGGCTTTGGCGCTCGCACCATCGCGCTTGGCGCGAACGGCGGGGTTGTCGATACCGATGGCTACGATATCGGCATCTCGCCGCGCTTCACCGGCGCCGGCGGGCTGATCAAGGAAGGTCTCGGCACGCTGAGGCTGGCCGGCGCGAACAGCTATGCGGGTGCGACCCTCGTCAATGCGGGAACCTTGCTCGTGAGCGGCAATCAGTCGGCAGCGACCGGTCTGACGACCGTGTCCGCCGGTGCTACGCTCGGCGGGACCGGGATCATCGGCGGCAATGTTGATATCCTCGGCGGCGCAACCCTTGCGCCCGGCGAAAGCGCGGGCACGCTCACGATCAATGGCAATCTGTCGCTCGCGAGCGGTTCGACCCTCGCCTATGAATTCGGACAGGCGTATGTCGCGGGCGGCGCGCTCAACGATCTCGTAAATGTCGGCGGCGATCTGATCCTCGACGGCACGATCAATGTGTCGGTTTCGGCAGGGGGTACGTTCGGCCCCGGTATCTACCGCATATTCAATTATGGCGGGGCGCTGACCGACAACGGGCTCGCGCTGGGGACGATGTCGGGCGGTGCCGCGGGCGTTTCGGTGCAGACGGCGATCGCGGGGCAGGTGAACCTCGTCAACACGCAGGGACTGACGCTCAGCTTCTGGGACGGGGCGGCCGGACCCAAGCATGACGGCACGCTCGACGGCGGTGACGGCGTGTGGCGCATCGCGGGCGGTTCGAACAACTGGACCGATGCGAACGGCACGATCAACGCTGATTATGCGCAGGACAGCTTCGCGGTTTTCGCCGGCACGCCCGGCACCGTCACGATCGACGACGTCGGCGGCAATGTCCTTGCCTCGGGCCTCCAGTTCGCAAGCAATGGCTATATGGTGACCGGCGACGCGCTGATGCTGACCGGTGCGCAGGCGATCGTCCAGGTCGGCGACGGCAGCACGGCGGGCGCGGGCTACACCGCGACGATCGCGGCCGAGGTCGCGGGTGCGGCGCAGCTGGTCAAGACCGATGCGGGCACGCTCGTCCTGACCGGTGCGAACAGCTATGCTGGCGGCACGCGGATCGAGGGCGGCACCTTGCAGATCGGCAGTGGCGGCACAACCGGCAGTATCGTCGGCGACATCGTCAACAATGGCGCGCTCGTCGTCGACCGGGCGGGAACCTATGTGCTGGGCGGCACGATTTCGGGAACGGGCTCGCTCATCAAGCGGGGCAGCGGCCTGCTCGAGCTCACGGGCACGAACGGCTATGCGGGCGGCACGCTGATCGACAGCGGCACGATACGGGTGTCGGGCGACGCCGCGCTTGGCGCCGCTGCGGGCGTGCTCTCGCTTCAGGGCGGCACGCTTCAGGCAGGCGCCTCGTTCACCTCGACGCGCGGAATCCTGCTCGGCAGCCCCGATTCGAACGGGATCGACACGCAGGGCTTCGACGTCACGCTGGGCGGCGTGATCGGCAACGGACCCAATAACGGTGCAGGCAATTTCCTCGACAAGCGCGGAACCGGAACGCTGACGCTGACTGGCGCCAACACCTATTCGAACCGGACGATCATCGCCGGCGGCACGCTTGCGCTCGCGGGCGCCGGCACGATCGGCGCGGGCAATGTGATCGTCGGATCGGGGACCGTCTTCGACATTTCCCAAGCCACGACCGGCGCGCGCGTCATCCAGCTCGGCGGCGGGGGAACGATCGCGCTGGGTTCAAAGACGTTGACGCTGGGCTTCGGCAACAGCTTCACCGACTGGGCGGGTTCGATCACCGACGGCGGTATCAGCGGCGGTACCGGCGGCCGTGTGGTCATCGCTGCCCCTAACGGCGCCGTGCGCTATTTTGGCGCGACGAGCTATACCGGCGGTACGACGGTCGCCGCGGGCAGTTTCGAACTGGTCGGCAACGGGGCGCTTCATTCGCAGGGGGCCGTGACCGTGAACGGCGGCGCGCTGTTTAATATCGCCGGTACTACGGCTGCAGGAACGACGATCGGCGACCTGTCGGGCGCGGGTTCTGTCTTCCTCGGCGGCAAGACGCTGACCTTCGGGACGGCGAATGACACAGCCTTGACGGGTGTGATCAGCGGCAATGGCGGCGCGCTGGTCAAGCAGGGAGCGGGGGTCTTCACGCTGGGCGGCGCGAACAGCTACACCGGCGCAACCGACGTGCTCGCGGGTACCTTGCTGGTGAACGGTAACCAGTCGGCGGCCACCGGCCTCACCAGCGTTGCGTCGGGCGCGACGCTGGGCGGCACGGGCATCATTGGCGGCAGCGTGAACATCGCCGACGGCGCGACGCTCGCGCCGGGCGCGGGCGGACCGGGGGCGCTCACCATCAACGGCAATCTCGCGCTCGCTTCGGGTGCGACGCTCGGTTTTGAGTTCGGCAGGGCGAACAATCCGGGCGGCCCACTCAACGACGTCGTCAATGTCGGTGGCAATCTTGTCCTCGACGGGACGCTCAACGTGGCGGTTTCGCCGGGCGGGGCGTTCGACATCGGCCTCTATCGCATCGCCAATTATGGGGGATCGCTGACCGACAATGGCCTTGCCCTCGGCACGATGCCCGCGGGCGCCAATGTGCAGGTGCAGACGGCGATCGCCGGCGAAGTGAACCTGGTCAACAGGGGATCGGCGACGCTCAATTTCTGGGACGGCGGCGCGGGCACAAACAAGTTCAACAATGCGGTCGACGGCGGCAGCGGCATGTGGCGAACCGCGCTGGACAACAGCTGGACCGAGACGACCGGCGCCGTGAACGCGGCCTATGACAATGGCGCCTTCGCGATCTTCGCGGGCACTGGCGGCGTGGTCACGATCGACAATAGTCTGGGCGCGGTCGCCGCGTCGGGGCTCCAGTTCGCGGCGACGAACTATCGGATCCAGGGCGGTGCGCTCACGCTGACCGGTCCGCAATCGGTGATCCGCGTCGGCGACGGCACCGGCGCCGGGCTGGGCTACAGCGCGATCATCGCGTCCGAGATCACGGGCAGCGCCCAACTGGTCAAGACCGACCTCGGCCGGCTCGAGCTCACCGGCGCCAACAGCTATACCGGTGGTACCGCGTTCAACGGCGGCACGGTGCGAATCTCCGGCGATGCCAGTCTTGGCGCCGCTTCAGGCGGGCTCAGCTTCAATGGCGGAACGCTCAACACCACGGCAGATCTGACCTCTGCGCGCGCGGTTGACCTTGCCGGCCAGGGCGTGTTCTCCACCGACGCGGGTACGACGCTCACGCTCACCGGCAATCTCGCCGGCGCAGGTCTGGCCGGCAAGCTTGGCGCCGGCACCTTGGTGCTCGCTGGCACCGGCAGCCAGACCGGCGGCATCGAGGTCGTGCAGGGCACGCTGTTCGTGAACGGCGACTATGGTGCGGCGACCGGCCGTGTGACCATGAATCAGCTCACGACGCTGGGTGGCACCGGTACTATCGGAGGTGACGTGAATCTCGCCGGCACGCTGGCGCCGGGCGCGGGCGGTGCGGGCACGCTGACGATCAACGGCGACCTGACGATCAGCCAGACCGCGACGCTCGCCTATGAGTTCGGCGAGGCCGGCGTCGTCGGCGGCGCACTCAACGATCTCGTCAACGTCGGAGGCGATCTCGTGCTCGACGGCGTCCTCAATGTCGGCGTTCCGGCGGGCGGCGCGTTCGACGTCGGCGTCTATCGCATGTTCAACTATGGCGGCGCGCTGACGAACAACGGCCTCACGCTCGGCGCGATGCCGGCGGGCGCAAATGCCGTGGTTCAGACCTCGATCGCCGGGCAGGTCAATCTGATCAATTCGGCGGGATTGACGCTCAACTTCTGGGATGGTGCGGGCGGGCCCAAGAATGATGGCGCGGTCAACGGCGGCAATGGCGTCTGGCAGGCGGGCAGCGGCAATGACAACTGGACCGGCGCCGAGGGCGCGGTGAACGCGGGCTATGCCGATGGCGCCTTCGCCGTCTTCGGCGGCACGGGGGGTACGGTCACGGTCGACAACGGCCTCGGCGCGGTATCGGTCGCGGGGATGCAGTTCGCCGCGAACAATTATGTCATCACCGGCAGCGGTATCACGTTGACCGACGCGACCGCGACGATCCGCGTCGGCGACGGCAGCGCCGCAGGTGCTGGTTTCACCGCGACGATCAATTCGGCGCTCGGCGGTGCGGCACAGCTCGTCAAATCCGACGCGGGCACGCTCGTCCTCGGCGGTACCAACGCCTATACAGGCGGCACGCTCATCGCCGGCGGCACGCTTCGCATTTCGGGCGACGCCAATCTCGGTGCGGCGAGCGGCGACGTGACGCTCGCTGGCGGCGCGCTCGAAACGAGCGCCAGCCTGACCAGTGCGCGTGACGTCGAGATTATGAGCGCCGGAACGATCGCAACCGCCACCGATACGGTCTTCACCTATAACGGCCTCCTGTCTGGTGCGGGCGCGCTGACCAAGAATGGCGCGGGTACGCTGCTCGTCACCGCCGACAATAGCAGCTTCGGCGGGAGCACGACGGTCGCCGGTGGCACGCTCGCCGTGCAGGGCCGCCTTGGCGGAGCAGTCACCTTGAACGCGGCGGGCCGCCTCGAGGGCGCGGGCCGCGTCGGCAGCATCGTCAACGCAGGTGTCGTCGCGCCGGGCAGCGGCATCGGCTCGCTGACGGCCGCGGGCGATTATAGCGGCAACGGCGGGGTGCTCGAAATCGAAGCCGAACTCGGCGGCGACGCATCGCGCGCCGACCGGCTCTTGGTGGGCGGCGCGACATCGGGCAATACGCGGGTGACCGTGATCAACCGTGGCGGCCCCGGTGCGCAGACTGTCGAAGGCATCAAGATCGTCGACGTCACTGGCGCCTCGAACGGCGATTTTACACTCGACGGCGACTATCTGTTCGACGGCCAGCAGGCGGTCATCGCCGGTGCTTATGGCTACCGCCTTTACAAGAACGGTATCGCCACGCCGCAGGACGGAGACTGGTATCTGCGTTCGGCGCGGCTTGACGGCGCGGGAAATCCCGAAGGCCCGCTCTATCAGCCCGGCGTGCCCGTCTACGAAGCCTATGTCGGGGCGCTGCAGTCGCTGAACCGTCTGCCAACGCTGCAGCAGCGCATCGGCAATCGCTCCTGGGCGGCTTCGCCGGTCGCCGGCGCGGGCCTGTGGGGCCGGTTCGAGTCCGAACGCCAGCGTCCCGAGGCGCTCGTCTCGACGAGCGATGCCGACCGCAAGGTCGACCAGTGGCACGCGCAGCTCGGGCTTGATGCCGTGCTGGCACAGCGCAGCGACGGTGCGGCACTTGTCGGGGGGCTGACCGCGCATTATGGCAAGGTCGACAGCGCCGTGACGTCGATTTTCGGCGACGGCACCATCGATACGCAGGGCTATGGCGTCGGCGCGACGATGACCTGGTACGGGCCGAAGGGCTTTTACGTCGACGGACAGGTCAAGCTCAGCTGGTTCGACAGCGATCTCGAATCGAGCATCCTCGGATCGCTCGCGCGCGGCAACAAGGGCGACGGACAGGCGTTCAGCCTCGAACTCGGCAAGCAGACCTCGATCGGGCGCAACCTGTCGATCACGCCGCAGGTCCAGATGAGCTATGCCAAGGTCGACTTCGATCGCTTTGCCGACCCCTCGGACGCCGCAGTTTCGGTTGCGAAGGGCGAAAGCCTGAAGACTCGCTGGGGTCTCGCGATCGATCATCAGACGAGCTGGAAGGGTGCCGCAGGCGACACGCGCCGTACCCGCCTCTACACGGTGATGAACTTCAGCTACGAATGGCTCGACGGGGCAGAGGCCGATGTGTCGGGGACGCCGATCGTCAACCGCGACCACCGCCTGTCGGGCGAACTGGGGCTTGGCGGCAGCTACAGCTGGGGCGACGACCGCTTTACCCTTTATACCGAGGTGTCGGGCGATACGACGATCGCCGACTTCGGCGCGGGCTACAATCTGAAGGGCACGGCGGGGTTCCGGGTGCGTTTCTGATCGTTGTCAAAATATACGCCGGAAAGCGTATTGGCCCTCTTTCCGATGGACCATCGGTGACCGGCGGCGAATTGCACGCAATTTGTGCCAGATGTACGCTTCTTGCGATGTTTTGCCAGAAGCGGACGGTCTATAACCGGCCAAGCGCAGTCGCTCCCCGTCGCTCAACGCTATGAAACTGGCTGGCGTTTTGGCGCTTTCATACAATCGAGAATCGGCACGTCGCGCTAATTGCGCCACGCGACCCAGAAGAGCTCTTCCTCGAAAGAGGACGGAATCTTCATCTTGCGCCCGCCGGATTCATTCGGCGGGCGTTTTTTTTTGCCGAAAGCACGGAGCTAGCGAGCGGTTAGCTCCAACAATCTTCGTAGCAATTCCCAGAGGTCGTGCTCCTCCTGGATGGCTGAGAACTGCTGTTTCAACTTGGCAAGCCTGATGAGGGAATCTGTCTCTCCTCGGTGGTCGCGAGGATCCATTTCGGTCCGAAAGGCGAGTTCGGTGACCAAGGATGTAACGAATGTCGCTGCAGCTGGCAGACCCATATCTTCGAAGCCCGCGCGGGCGGCAGCCCAGCTCAGAACCCTGGCATTTGCCGGGGCATGATCTCTGGACGCAGGCGCCATGCACGAGATTACCGCAGCCGTGTTCCAGATCTTGCTCTCCACTATGGACAGCGTCGTTCCGCCGCTGATTTCAACCTTTTGTCCAATTGCTGCGAGCGTCGCTTCGAGGCTCGCCGAGTTCGTTGGCCTCACCGGACGATCCGGCGGTGCATTGGCGCGAAACCGGTCGAGCAAGAGGCCTATCAGCACAGCGGCAACACCGGTACGAGATCGCCGACATTTGCCGCGGGCGCATCGGCTGGTCGGCGTACCAGGCAGTCGGCCAAAGCAAGCATGGCCTGCCCCGACGCATCCTGGCGATCGCAGATCGCGGCGCCCTCGCCGGACAGGGATGCACACAGAAATGCCTCGCGCGGCCCATTCGCGGGGATCGGCCTCGTCGCGTGCCTGAGCTGCCAAGGCGACGCATCTGGTATCGCTGCTCCGGACAGGCCCGCGATCAGCTGTGCGAGGAACAGCGAGGCGACAGTAAAGGCCGCAGTCGGGTTTCCCGGTAGCCCGAGAACATGTGATCGCCCCAACCGACCATACCAGACCGGCTTGCCGGGTTTGATGGCGACATCGGCAAAAGCGACTTCCAGCCCGAGCGATGCGAAAGCCGACCGCCCGAAATCGCGATCGCCGCGCGAGGCGCCGCCGATGACGACGACTACGTCGGCGAAGGCCTCTTGTTGCGCTTCGGCAATTGCCTGCTCACTGTCGGGAAGTCGGAGCCTCGCCACGACGTCAGCACCTGCCAAGATACACATTTGCTCGATTGCGACGCTGAGACTGTCCGGGATCGCGTTCAGCATGCGCGTTGCACATCCCGGCGCTAGGATTTCGTCGCCGGTCGCGACCAGCAGGATATGCGGACGGCGCCATACTTCGACCTCGGAGCGGTCGGCGGCAGCCGCCACGACCAGCCGCGGCGGTGTTAGCCTTGTGCCTGCAGCAAGAAGTTCATCGCCCGCGAGAAAATCCGAACCGGCCTTCCGGATGTGCGGTTTGCCGAGCGGCCGAGCGTCCAGCGCCACGAGCTGGCCGCGATGCCGGCAATGTTCGATCATCACGACGCGGTCGCTGCCGTGGGGAAGGCGCGCGCCTGTCATTACGCGCCAGGTTTCCCCTGCCGAGATTGCGCCCGGCTCGTTGCCGCCCGCGTAGCTCGTGCCCCTCGACCGCAAGAATGTGGTGCCGCCTTTCAGGTCGGCGTCGCGGACCGCATAGCCGTCCATGGCCGCGCAGTCGCGCCGCGGCGCGTCGATCCGGGCAAGCACCGGTGCAGCGAGGTAGCGCCCACCTGCATCGGCCAAGGACACGCTTTCCTTGTCGAGGGGACGGGCATGCGCGGCGAGGATCGCCAGTGCGCCGTCGAAATCGATCGAAGCGGTGCAGGCGTCGGCCGCCGCGACGGTTGCATGCTTACCCATGCGACTGTCTCGCGTGCGTTTCCGAAATCGCGGGCGCGGCGATGCCATGTTCGACGGCTTCACCGACGAGGATAAGCGTTGGCGCATCCGCTGCGAACGACCGGGTCGCGAGCTCGAGCAGGTCCAGCCGCGTTGCCAGCCGGCGCTCGCTCGGGCCACTGACGTCGCAGGCGATCATCACCGGCATGTCTCCGCTCATGCCGGCGCGCATGAGTCCGCGCATGATGTCGCCAGCGGCGTCGCGCCCCATGTAGAAGGCGAGGGTCGACTCACCTTTGGCAAGCGAGGACCAGTCGATGTCGAGCGCCGCGCCGCGCCTGCTATGCGCGGTGACGAAGCGGACATCGCGGGCGACGCCGCGGAGCGTGAGCGAAATGCCGGCAGACGCCGCCGCCGCGCAGGCGGTCGTGATGCCCGGGCAGATGCGGGCAATATGCCCGGCTTTGCGCAAGGCAGAGAGTTCTTCGGTCGACCGGCCGAAGATCGACGGGTCGCCGCCTTTCAGGCGCACCACGCGCTTGCCGGCTGCAGCGGCGTCGACCAGCATCGTGTCGATTGTGCGCTGGTCCTTCGAATGGCGGCCCGATCGTTTGCCGACGCTGACGCGCTCCGTTGCGTCGGGGATCAGGGCGAGCACAGCGTCGCCGACGAGCGCGTCGTAGAACACGATGTCGGCGCGCTCGATCAGCCGCACCGCCTTCATCGTCAGAAGCTCCGCGTCGCCGGGGCCGGCGCCGACGAGCCAGACCGTTCCGGGAGCGAAATCGTCAGGCCGCATTGCTGGTCTCCTCGATCAGGATGCGCGCGAGTGCGGGGCGGCAGGAGCCGCAGTTGGTTCCGGCGCCGAGCGCGCCGCCGATCGCGGCTACGTCGGCGAGTTTCTGGTCGCGGATCGCGGCAATGATCGTCTTCAGCCCGACGTCGAAGCAGACGCAGATCACCGGGCCGCGATCGGCCTGGGCGCCCGGAGCACGGCCCGCGAGGAGCGTTGGCGGAACCTGTGGCGCGGATAGCTGCGCGATCAGCCAGTCGCGGGGCGGCAGTTCGCCGGTCTCGGTGACGAAGAGCGCACCGGTAAGGCGACCATTCGCGACGATAGCGATGCGCCTGGTGCCGCGTGCAATGTCCTGTGCCTCGATCCGTTCACCCTTTGGAAGCAGCGCTTCGATAGACTTGAGATCAGCATTGCCGGCAAGCTCCCACATGACTCCCGCCGGAACCGCGATGCGCGTCGCCCACACGCAGCGCGGCGTGGCGGCAAGTTCGCGTGAGAGGAGCAGGAAACCCCGCCATTTCGTCATGACTGCGGCGATCGACGCCGGGGTGCGCTTGAACCCGGGCTGACCCGATACGGGGTCGACGAGCGGACGCGGCAGCAGCCCCGTGCGCCCGCCGCTTGCCGTGCGGTCGGTCCAGTGGATTGGCACGAACAATTCGCCGGGGCGCTGACCGGAGTGGAATTTGACGCGGTAAAGACTGTCGCCCTGCGGCGTTTCGACGCGTGCCAGGCTGCCGTCGGTGAGCCCGAGGCGGGAGCCCTCGTCGGGGTGAATCTCGACGAGCGGCTCCTCGCGGTGATGCGCGAGCTTCGGGGCGAGGCCGGTGCGTGTCATCGTGTGCCATTGATCGCGGTAGCGACCCGTGTTGAGCGTCAGCGGCCATCTGGCGAGCGGTTCGGGCAGCGGCTTCTGCGCGACGGGGACGAGCCGCGCGCGGCGGTCGTCGGTCGAAAAGCGGCCGTCGGCGAAGGGGTGGTCGCCGCCCCAGCGGAACGGGGTCATCGCGTCATAGGCGGCGGTCCCGCCCTGCGCGGCGCCGGGCAGCGTGAAGAGGCGCGCGCCGTCATTGTCGTAGGTCGAGAGGCGGCAATGTTCGCGCCAGATGTCGGCCGGGCGGTCGTAGGCGAAGGCGGTTTTCCAGCCCATCCGCCGGCCGATCTCCTTGACGATCCACCAGTCGGGCATCGCCTCGCCGGGGAGCGGGAAGAGCGCGCGCTGGCGGCTGATCGTGCGGTCGCTGTTGGTGACGGTACCGTCTTTTTCGCCCCATGCCGCGGCTGGCAGGCGGACATGCGCGAAGGCGCCGGTGTCGGTCTTTTCGATCACATCGCTGACGACGACGAAAGGGCAGGCGGCGAGCGCGTCGCGCACCGCATTGCCGTCGGGCATGGACACGGCGGGGTTGGTCGCCATGACCCACAGCGCCTTGATCCGTCCTTCGCCGATCGCGCGGAACATGTCGACGGCTTTGAGGCCCGGCTTCTCGGCCATCGTCGGGGCAGCCCAGAAACGCTGGACGCGGGCGCGGTTTTCGGGCGCGAAATCCATATGCGCGGCGAGCGTCGAGGCGAGCCCGCCGACCTCGCGCCCGCCCATCGCGTTAGGCTGGCCGGTAATCGAGAAGGGCGCCGCGCCGGGTTTCCCGATGCGCGCTGTTGCGAGGTGGAGGTTGGTGATCGCATTGACCTGGTCGGTGCCGGCGGTCGACTGGTTGATCCCCTGGCTGAACAGGGTGACGGTACGGGCGTTCGCCGCGAACAGTTCGTAGAAGCGCCTGAGGTCGGCGGCAGGCACGTCACACGTGCGCGCCACCGACCACAGATCGCTCCCCTCTCCAAGCTGGTCCCAATATTTGGTGGGAACCGCGACGTGCGCGGCGAGATAATCCTCATCGACGACGCCCGCCTCGCGGCAATGCTGAAGCAGCCCATTCATCAGCGCGACGTCGCTGCCCGGACGGACGGGCAAATGGAGGTCGGCTTCCTCGGCGGTCTCGGTGCGGCGCGGGTCGATGACGACGAGCTTCGCGCCTGCTTCGCAGCGCGCGCGGATGCGCTGATAGACGATCGGGTGGCACCAGGCGGTGTTCGATCCGACGAGGACGAACAGGTCGGCGGCGTCGAGATCGTCATAGGTCGCGGGGACGATGTCCTCGCCGAACGCACGGGTGTGGCCGGCGACCGCGCTCGACATGCAGAGGCGCGAGTTGGTGTCGATGTTCGCGGTGCCGATGAAGCCCTTCATCAGCTTGTTGGCGACATAATAGTCCTCGGTCAGAAGTTGCCCCGAGACGTAAAAGGCGACGCTGCCCGGACCGTGGCGCGCGATGGTCTCCTTGAACCGCTTCGCGACGAGATCGAGCGCCTTGTCCCAACTCGCTCGTTTGTTACCGATCATGGGCGCAAGCAGGCGGCCTTCGAGGCCGACTGTTTCGCCCAGATGCGTGCCCTTCGAACAGAGGCGGCCGCGGTTGGCAGGATGATCGGGATCGCCGGCGATCTCGACCGTTCGTTCGCTCTTTACCGTCGCGCGGATGCCGCAGCCGACGCCGCAATAGGCGCAGGTCGTGCGGACCGCGTCCATCAGGCCGCGGCCTTCAATGTGCCCGCGCGGCAGATGAGGACGCGGCCGCCGTCGATCTTGACCGGCACGGTTGGGGTGCAGCCCTTGTCGTCGCCCAGTGCCTCGCCGCTCGACAGGCTGATCCGCCAATTGTGGAGCGGGCAGGCGACCGCGCCGCCATGGACGATGCCTTGCGACAGCCGTCCATGCTTGTGCGGGCAGCGGTCGAGCAGCGCGAACACCTTGCCTTCGGCGGTGCGGAAGACGGCGATGTCGTCGCCGCCATCGACTTGCACGGTGCGGCTGCCGCGCACGGGGATCTGGTCGACCCAGCCGATGTCGAGCCATTCGGCGGTGCTCATGCAAATTCTCCCTGCGGGATGAAGCGCGCCATCGGCGCATGATGCTCGGCCTCGGCACCCTCGGCGCGCTGCGCCCAGGGGTCGTCCTGCGAAAAGCTCTGCGAATAAAGGAAGCGGGCGCGCAGTGCCTCGCGGCCCGGCTCGTCGTCGACGATGCGCGCGACGATATGCGCGAGTCCGACGCGCTCGATCCATGGCGCGGTGCGTTCGAGGTATCGCGCTTCTTCGCGGTAGAGCTGAATGAAGGCAGCGCAATAATCCATCGCCTCCTGCTCGGTCGCGACCTTGCAGAGCAGGTCGGTGGCGCGCACATGGATCCCGCCATTGCCACCGACGTGCAGTTCGTAGCCGCTGTCGACGCAGACGACGCCGAAATCCTTGATCGTCGCCTCGGCGCAGTTACGCGGGCAGCCCGACACCGCGATCTTGAACTTGTGCGGCATCCAGCTGCCCCAGCTCATCCGTTCGAGCTTGACGCCGAGCCCGGTCGAATCCTGCGTGCCGAAGCGGCACCATTCGGAGCCGACGCAGGTCTTCACGGTGCGCAGCGCCTTGCCGTAAGCGTGGCCCGAGACCATGCCCGCGGCATTGAGATCGGCCCAGACCGCGGGCAAATCCTCCTTCTTGATCCCGAAGATGTCGAGCCGCTGGCCGCCGGTGACCTTGACCATCGGCGCGTTGTACTTTTCGACGACGTCGGCGATCGCGCGCAGCTCGGTCGGGTTGGTCAGCCCGCCCCACATGCGCGGCACGACCGAATAAGTACCGTCCTTCTGGATATTGGCATGGAGGCGCTCGTTGACGAAACGGCTCTGCTG
>JAGHZY010000027.1 GCA_017745175.1 Sphingopyxis sp.
CGGCTTCGGCGCCATCTACGTTGCCGAGGAATCGGGCGGCATCGGGCTCGGCCGATTGGAGGCGGCGCTGATCATGGAGGCGATGGCCTATGGCTGCCCTGCGACCAGCGCCTATGTCTCGATCCACAATATGGCGACGTGGATGATCGACCGCTTCGGCGGCGCCGAGATCAAGGCGCGCTTCCTGCCGAGCCTCGTCAGCATGGAGAAGATCGCGAGCTATTGCCTGACCGAACCGGGGTCGGGGTCCGACGCCGCGGCGCTCAAGACGACGGCAAGGCGCGATGGCGATCATTATGTGCTCAACGGCACCAAGCAGTTCATTTCGGGCGCGGGCTATAACGACATCTATGTCTGCATGGTCCGCACCGGCGAGGAGAAGTCGAAGGGCATCAGCTGCCTCGTCGTCGAAAAGGATACGCCGGGCCTCGGCTTCGGCGCGCCCGAAAAGAAGCTCGGCTGGAACGCCTCACCCACCGCGCAGGTGATCTTCGAGGATTGCCGCGTGCCCGTCGAAAACCGCGTCGGCGCCGAGGGCGACGGCTTCCGCTTCGCGATGGCGGGGCTCGACGGCGGACGCCTCAACATCGGGGCTTGCTCGCTGGGCGGTGCGCAGCGCTGCCTCGACGAGGCGATCGCCTACACCAAGGACCGCCAGCAGTTCGGCCAGCCGATCGCCGATTTCCAGAACACCCAGTTCATGCTCGCCGACATGGCGACCGACCTCGAAGCCGCGCGCGCGCTGCTCTATCTCGCGGCGGCGAAGGTCACCGCGAATGCCCCCGACAAATCGCGCTTCTCCGCGATGGCGAAAAGGCTCGCGACCGATAATGGCAGCAAGATCGTCAACGACGCGCTCCAGCTCTTCGGCGGTTATGGCTATCTACGCGACTATCCGATCGAGCGGTTCTGGCGCGACCTCCGCGTCCACTCGATCCTCGAAGGCACCAACCAGGTGATGCGGATGATCGTCGGAAGGGACCTGCTGCGCCAATGACGGACGATGTTCTGATTTCGACCGACCTTCGCGTCGGCCGCCTGTCGCTCAATCGTCCCAAGGCGATCCACGCATTGAACCTGCCGATGTGTCAGGCGATGATCGACGCGCTCGTCAAATGGCGCGGTGACGATGCGGTCGGGGCGGTCCTGATCGACCATAGCGAAGGCCGCGGCTTCTGCGCCGGCGGCGATATCCGCATGCTCGCGGAAAGCGGTGCGAAGGACGGCGCCGAAGCGCGCCAATTCTTCCACACCGAATATCGTCTCAATCATCTGCTCTTCACCTATCCCAAGCCGGTCGTCGCCTTCATGGACGGCATCACCATGGGCGGCGGAGTCGGCATCTCGCAGCCTGCGAAATATCGCGTCGCGACCGAACACACCCGCTTCGCAATGCCCGAAACAGGGATCGGCCTCTTCCCCGACGTCGGCGGCGGCTGGTATCTGCCGCGGCTCGAAGGCCGCGTCGGCGCCTATCTTGCGCTCACCGGCGCGCGGCTCGACGGCGCCGAATGTCTCGCGCTAGGCCTCGCAACGCACTATCTGCCGTCCGAAAAGCTTGCCGAGGCGAAGGCGCGCATCGCAGTCGATCCCGACCGCATCGGCGGCATCCTGGGCGAGCTGTCGGTGACCGCATCGACCCCTGCACTCGCGCAGCATATCGAGCGGATTAACCGGCTGTTCGCGAGCGACACCTATGAGGATATCCTCACCGCGCTCGCGGCCGATGGCGGCGAATGGGCCGAAAAGGAACTCGCGACGCTCCGCGGCAAGTCGCCCCAGACGTGCAAGGTCGCGCTGCGCCAGCTCAGGGAAGGCGGCGAGATGCACGATTTCGCGGCGCAGATGACGCAGGAATATGCGATCGGTAGCCGCGTCGTTTCGATGCACGACTTTATCGAAGGCGTCCGCGCGCTGATCGTCGACAAGGACAACAGCCCGAAATGGGATCCGCCGACGCCCGAAGCGGTCACCGACGACTGGATCGACGCGATCTTCGCGCCTTTGCCCGAGAACGAGAAATGGACCCCGCTTGCCTAGGTTCGTCACCCCGGACCTGATCCGGGGTCCACGCGGCCATGGATGCCGGATCAGGTCCGGCATGACGAAAATCTGGAGAATATCGAATGACCTATGAAACCCTCCTCGTCGAAACGCGCGGCGCCGTCACGCTGGTGACGCTCAACCGCCCGCAGGCGCTCAATGCGCTGAACTCGGGCGTGCTCGATGACCTGATTGCAGCCTTTGCGGCGTATGAAGCCGACGACAGCCAGCGCTGCGCCGTGCTCACCGGATCGGGCGACAAGGCGTTTGCCGCGGGCGCCGACATCAAGGAAATGGCCGACAAGCCGGCATCCGATTTCTATCTCGAGGATTTCTTCTCGAAATGGACGAGCGATTTCGTGAAGAAGGTGCGGAAGCCGTGGATCGCCGCGGTCAACGGTTTCGCGCTCGGCGGCGGGTGCGAGCTCGCGATGATGGCCGACTTCATCATTGCGTCGGACAAGGCGAAATTCGGCCAGCCCGAAATCAAGCTTGGCGTCGCGCCCGGCATGGGCGGATCGCAGCGGCTGACGCGCGCGATCGGCAAGGCGAAGGCGATGGAAATGTGCCTCACCGGCCGCATGATGGACGCCGCCGAAGCCGAACGCTCGGGCCTCGTCGCGCGCGTCGTCGAACATGCGAGCCTCGTCGAGGAAGCGGTGAAGATCGCGACCACGATCGCCGCGATGCCGCCGATGGCCGCGATGGTGAACAAGGACATGGTCAACGCCGCGTTCGAAACGACGCTCGACCAAGGGCTGGTCTACGAACGCCGCCTGTTCCAGATCCTCGCCGCGACCGAGGACAAGGCCGAAGGCATGGCTGCCTTCATCGAAAAGCGCGAAGGCGTGTGGAAGGGGCGGTGACATGAAGATCGCATTTATCGGGCTCGGCAATATGGGCGGCGGCATGGCCGCGAATCTCGCGAAGGCGGGGCATGAGGTGCGTGCGTTCGACCTCAGCGAAGAGGCGCTCGCGCGCGCGGTCGAAGCGGGCTGTTCGCGTGCCGCGTCGGCTGCCGAAGCCGTCTCCGGCGCCGAGGCCGTCGTGACCATGCTCCCCGCGGGCAAGCATGTCGCCTCGGTCTATGAAAGCGACGTTTTCCCGAATGCCGCGCCGGGCACCTTGCTGCTCGATTGTTCGACGATCGACGTCGCGACCGCGCGCGCCAATATCGAAGCCGCGACTGCCAAGGGGCTCGTCGCGGTCGACGCGCCGGTTTCGGGCGGCATCGCGGCTGCCAATGCGGGTACGCTGACCTTCATGGTCGGCGGCACCGACGACGGTTTCGCGCGCGCCGAACCGATCCTCGCCAAGATGGGTAAGGCGGTGATCCATGCCGGCGACGCGGGCGCGGGGCAGGGCGCGAAGATCTGCAACAACATGCTGCTCGGCGCCTCGATGGTCGCGACGTGCGAGACGCTCGCGCTCGCGCAGAAGCTCGGGCTCGATCCGCAGAAATTCTTCGACATCGCGAGCGTGTCGTCGGGGCAGTGCTGGTCGCTGACGAGTTATGCACCGCTCCCCGGTGTCGGGCCGGCTACCCCCGCCGACAATGATTACAAGGGCGGGTTCGCCGCCGCGCTGATGCTCAAGGATTTGCGCCTCGCGATGGAGGCGGCGGCGAGCGTCGACGCCGACGTGCCGATGGGTTCAAAAGCCCGCGAGCTGTACGAAGCGTTCGTCGAGGCCGACAAGGACGGCCGCGACTTCTCGGCGATCATACAGACGCTGCAGGGCTAACGCCCCCTCCAATTCCGTTCGTGTCGAGCGAAGTCGAGACACCCATCGAGACAGCGCCACGCCGAGGGGCATCTCGACTGCGCTCGATGCGGACGGGAATTTGGTTCAGTAAAAGTCGGCCGTCTCTCCGCCGTCTTTGCGTGTCGTCCGGTGCACCTGCGTCGGCGCCTTGCGCTCGCCGGTGCGCACCTCGATCCGCCCGTCGACACGCCGCATCTCGGCGGGCGCCAATATCCGTGCGCGCGCCACGCCGACAGCGGTGACCTGCGGCGCCGCCACAGGTGCGGCTATCGGCGCGCTGCCGGCGAGCAGGAGGACGGCGAGGGCGGACATGGCGTTCATGCTCTGCCCTGACGGCAGCTCTTGCCAGTGCTTTAACCCTGAATCGCAAGTTTTTGCTCATGCCCGCGGCGCGCGCGGGACAAAAGAAAGGCCGCCTGCCCCGCACCGGGACAGACGGCCTTGCTTTCGTAAGCGCAAGCGGGCTCAGAAGCCCGACTTCGCCTCCGCTTTCTCCTTGAGCAGCGGCGCGACCGCGAAACCATGTTTCTCGAGCGCCGCGACGATCTTGTCGGTGCCTTCGAGCCCCGCCCAGAACATCGGGCCGCCGCGATAGACCGGCCAGCCATAGCCATAGATCCACACGACATCGATGTCCGATGCCCTCTGCGCCTTGCCCTCGGACAGGATCAGCGCGCCTTCGTTGACCATCGGATAGAGCGTGCGCTCGATGATTTCCTGATCGGTGATCTCGCGCTTCTCGACGCCTTCGCGCTTGCGGAATTCCTCGATGATCTCGGCGACGCGCGGGCTTTCCGATGGGTTGCGCTTCTCGTCATAGTCGTAGAAGCCCGCCTGCTTCTTCTGGCCCCAGCGGCCCTCGGCGGCGAGCGCGTCGCGGATGCTCTCGATGCGATTGGGGTCGCGGTGCCAGCCGATGTCGACGCCGGCAAGGTCGCTCATCTGGAACGGCCCC
The DNA here is from genome assembly GCA_017745175.1 of Sphingopyxis sp. GTDB lineage: Bacteria > Pseudomonadota > Alphaproteobacteria > Sphingomonadales > Sphingomonadaceae > Sphingopyxis. The sequence continues at coordinate 4,763 of JAGHZY010000027.1, forward strand.
ATCGGCATGCCGAAATCGACATGCACCTTGTCGACCTGCGCCGGCGTTGCGCCCTCGAGCAGCAGCTTCATCGCCTCGACCTGGCGCGGCTTGAGCATGCGGTTGCCGATGAAGCCGTCGCACACGCCCGCAACCACTGCGACCTTGCCGATCTTCTTGCCGATTGCCATCGCCGTCGCCAGCGCGTCGGGCGCGGTCTTCTCGCCGCGCACGACCTCGAGCAGCTTCATGACGTTGGCGGGCGAGAAGAAGTGCATGCCGAGCACGTCGCCGGGGCGGCTCGTCGCGGTCGCGATCTCGTCGACGTCGAGGTACGAGGTGTTCGACGCAAGGATCGCGCCGGGCTTGGCGATCTTGTCGAGTTTGCCGAAAATGTCCTTCTTGACGTCCATATTCTCGTAGACCGCCTCGATGATCAGGTCGCAGTCGGCGAGATCGTCGAGGCTGAGGCTCGGCGTCAGCAGGCCCATCATCTGGTCGACCTGTTCGGGTTTGAAGCGGCCCTTCGCGGCCGATGCATCGTAATTCTTGCGAACCACGCCAACGCCGCGATCGAGCGCGTCCTGCGCCATTTCGACGATCGTGACGGGGATGCCCTTCTGGAGGAAGTTCATCGAGATGCCGCCGCCCATCGTGCCGGCACCGATCACGCCGACCTTTTTGATGTCGCGCAGCTGTGTGTCCTTGGGCAGGCCGTCGATCTTCGCGGCCTGGCGCTCGGCGAAGAAGATGTGGCGCTGCGCCGCCGACTGGCTACCGAACATCAGCTTCATGAACTGCTCGCGCTCGAACGCCAGCCCTTCCTCGAACGGCAGGCGCGTCGCGGCCTCGACGCAGGCGAGGTTGGCATAGGGCGCCTCGAACCCGCGCCAGCGCTTGGCATTGGCGGCCTTCAGCTGTTCGATCACGGCGACGTCGCCGAACACCGGGCGTTCGCGCGTCGGGCGCGGGCCGTCGACGATCTTCGCGCGCGCAAAGGCGATCGCGTCGGCGGCGAGGCTGTCCTCGCCCGCGAGTTCGTCGACGAGGCCGAGTTCCTTGGCCTTCGCTGCGGGCAGCGGATCGCCGGTCGAGGTCATCGTCGCCGCGGCTTCGACGCCGACCACGCGCGGCAGGCGCTGCGTTCCGCCCGCGCCGGGGAGCAGGCCGAGCTTCACTTCGGGCACGCCGAGCTTCGCCGACGGCACTGCGACGCGATAATGGCAGACGAGCGCGGTTTCGAGCCCGCCGCCGAGCGCGGTACCGTGGATCGCTGCGACGACCGGTTTCGATGCCGCTTCGATGCTGTTGAGCACCGCGTTGAAATCGGGGCCGCGCGGCGGCTTGCCGAATTCGCTAATGTCGGCGCCGGCGATGAAGGTCGCGCCGGCGCAGCGCAGCACGATCGCCTTGACGCTGTCGTCGGCGAGCGCGGCGGTGAAATGATCCTCGAGCCCCTGCCGGACGTGCCAGCTCAGGGCGTTCACTGGCGGATTGTTGACGATAATGACGGCGACGTCGCCATCCTTTTCCATCGTGACGCTAATGGGGGTGTCTTCGGACATGGGAGAACTCCTTGGTCTAAATGTCAGTCGTCGATGGCGGCGTGGACAAGCGTCTTGACCTCGCGCCGCACGGGATAGGTGGAGGAGGGCATGAGCTGGGTCATGAAGACCATGCAGATCTGCTCGACCGGATCGACGAAGAAGCCGGTCGAGAACATGCCGCCCCAGTAAAAATCGCCCGCCGAGCCCGGAATGCCTGCCGCCGCCGGGTCGAGCGTGACCGCGAAACCGAGCCCGAAACCGACTCCGGCATTCTCGTCCTCACTGAAGATTCCGACGCTGTGCTGCGTCAGGTCGCCGCCGCCGACGAGGTGGTTCGAGGTCATCAGATCGAGCGTCTTGCGGCTGATGATGCGCGTATCGCCCAGCTTGCCGCCGCCGAGCAGCATCAGGCAGAAACGGTGGTAATCGTGGAGCGTCGAGGCGAGCCCGCCGCCCCCCGAATGGAAACTGCGATCCTTCGCCCAGCGGCTTCGTGCGCCACCGTCGAAATCCTGCTTCTTGTCTCTGGGGTGGAAGGCATAGGCGTCGGTCAGCCGGTGCTGCTGGTTAGCGGGCACCTTGAACCCTGTGTCGATCATGCCGAGCGGGGCGAAGATGCGTTCGTGCAACACGTCGGCAAAGGGTTTGCCCTCGATCCGCTCGATCACCGCGCCGAGCACGTCGGTCGCCATCGAATAATTCCAGTGCGCGCCGGGGTCGAACTGCAGCGGGATCTTCGCGAGGTCGGCGATGAAGCTGTCCATCGTGTAGTCGGCATCGAAATCGTCGATCCGCGCCTTGCGGTACGCGGCGTCGACCGGCGTGCGCTCCTGAAAGCCGTAAGTCAGCCCCGCGGTGTGGCGGAGCAGGTCGACCATGCGGATCGGCTGCACCGGCGGCCGCGTCAGAAAGGGGACATTGCCGCCGCCCGCGACGAACACGCCGGTATCGTTGAACTCCGGACAGATTTTCGCGAGGGGAGTCGACAGCGCGACCTTGCCTTCTTCGACCAGCATCATGAAGGCGATGCTGGTGATCGGCTTGGTCATGCTCGCGATGCGGAAGATCGCATCCTCTTTCAGCGCCTCGCCGGGGCGCCCCTCGCCGATGCACGACAGATGCGCGATCTCGCCGCGCCGCGACACAAGCGTCGCCGCGTGCGGCAGCCGGCCGGTGTCGACATATTTGGCGGCGAGAAAGGCGGGGATGCGGTCGAGCCGCGCGGTGTCGAATCCATGGGGCATAGACGGGACCTATCAGTGCGAGGTCTGGCCAAGCAACTGGCGCGTGACCGGATGCGAGCTGGTGAGCCCGCCGTCGACCGCGATCGCCTGTCCGTTGACATAGCTTGCTTGGTCGCTCGCGAGGAAGAGCGCGACATTGGCCAGCTCCTCGGGCTGCGCGGCGCGGCGCAAGGGATTGAGCTGGCCGAGCTTGTGCGTGACCTCCTTGGCCTTCGCATAATCGAAGGTCGGCTTGGTCATCCCGGTCTCGGTGAGGCCGGGGCACACGGCGTTGACGCGCACGCCGCTCGTCGAAAGCTGCTGCGCCGCGACCTTGGCGAGGTTGATCACGCCTGCCTTCGACGCCGAATAGGCGCCCGGTCCCGCGCCCGAATTCAAACCCGCGACGCTCGCGGTCAGCACGATCGCGCCGCCGCGGCCCTGATCGACCATCGCTTTGCCCGCATGCTTTACCATCAGCGCAGGGCCGATCAGGTTGACGCGCAAAGTCTCGGCCCACGCGGCGGGATCGAAATCGAAGATGCCGCCCATGTCGCCGATGATCCCGGCGTTGGCGAAGGCAACGTCGATGCCGCCGAAGCTCTCCTTCGCGGCGGCGACCATCTTTGCGATATCGGCCTCGACGCCGGCGTCGATTTCGAGCGCGACGACCTCGCCGCCCGCATCCTTCACCAGCTTCGCCGTGTCGTGTACCGCTTCGGTCTTGTCGCCGATGACGAGCTTCGCGCCCTCGGCAGAAAAGCGGAGCGCGCTCGCGCGGCCGATGCCCGAACCGGCGCCCGTAATGATTGCAACCTTGCCGTCCAACGCGCCCATCATGCGCCTCCCGAAATCGTGGCTCCGCCATCGCACACGATGGTCTGGCCGGTGGTGAATGCCCCCGCCTTGCTGGCGAGGAAGACCGCGGCGCCCGCGATCTCGTGCGGCTCGCCGATGCGCTTCAGCGTCGAGGCAGCGGTCGAGCGGCGCAGATTCTCCGGATTTTCCCAGAGTGCGCGCGCCATGTCGGTGCGGATCAGGCCGGGTGCGACGCAGTTGACCCGCACGCCCGCTTCGCCAAGCTCGACGGAATAGTTGCGCGCCATCTGCATGTCGGCGGCCTTCGAGATGCAATAGGCGCCGATGATCGGCGAGCCCTTGAGCCCGCCGATCGAGCTGATGATGATGATCGACCCCTCGCCGCGCTCGACCATCTCGGGCGCGACCATGCTGATCAGCCAGTGGTTGGACAGGATATTATTGTCCATGATCTTGCGGAACTGCTCGTCGCTGATCCCGAGCCCGGGGCCGTAATAGGGGTTCGATGCGGCGTTGCAGACGAGCGTGGTGATCTTGCCGAAGACGCGGCGCGTCTCGGCGACCAATATTTCCAGCTCTTCCTTCGACGAGATGTTCGCGCGCACCGCGATCGCGGTGCCCTCGCCGAAACGCGCGTTGATTTCGGCGGCGGTTTCCTCGCACGCGTCGGCCTTCCGGCTCGAAATCACGACCTTCGCGCCCTGTTCGGCCATCGCTTCTGCTGTCGCCTTGCCGATGCCGCGCGACGATCCGGTGATCAGCGCGACCTGGCCGCTCATGTCGAACAGGCTCATGCGCCGGCCTTTCGTGCAAAATCCCACGCCTTTTGCGCGAGCGGCAGCACGCGTTCGGACATCGCCTTTGCATGGGCAGACGAGGCGGTGCCGTCGATGACGCGCTTCTTGATCCCCTGCATGATTCCGGCGAGGCGGAAGAAGTTGTACGCGAAATACCAGTTCATGTCGGGCACGCCGTCACGGCCGGTGGCCTGGCAATAGCGCGCGACGACCTCGTCGAGTTCGGGAATGCCGAGCGCCCTGCGGTCGAGGTCCATCACCCCCGAGCGCCCGCCATTCTCGGTGACCCATGCCATCGCGACATAGGTGAAATCGGCGAGCGGGTCGCCGAGCGTCGACAGCTCCCAGTCGAGCACCGCGAGTACCTCCGGCCGGTCCTTCGCGAAGATCATATTGTCGATGCGATAGTCGCCATGGACGACGCTCGTTCGCGTCTGTTCGGGCAGGGTCGCGGGCAGCCACGCGATCAGCTGCTCCATCTCGTCCATCGTCTCGGTTTCGGAGAGCTTGTACTGCTTCGTCCAGCGGTCGACCTGCCGCCCGAAATAATTGCCGGGCTTGCCGAAGTCCGAAAGCCCCGCCGCCTCGACATCGACGCTGTGCAGCGCGGCGAGCGTGTCGATCATCGCGTCATAGGTGGCGCGGCGGTTTTCGGGCGTCGACCCGGGCATCGATCCGTCCCAGATCGTGTGGCCGTCGACCATGCCCATCACATAGAACCAGCTTCCGACGACCTCGTCATCGGTGCAAAGCCCGTACTGGCGCGCGACGGGGAAGCCCATTTTATAGAGGCCTGCCTGCACCTTATACTCGCGGTCGACCGCATGCGCCGAGGGTAGCAGCGGGCCGAAGGGCTTGCGACGCAGCACATAGTTTCCGGACGGCGCCGAAATCTTGTACGTCGGGTTCGACTGACCGCCGGCGAACTTGCCCTGCGTCAGCGGCCCCTCGAAACCTTCGACATTCGCCTCCATCCATTCGGTGAGCTTCGCTTCGTCGAGGACATCGGCGCCTTCGGGCGCGACGGTGCCGCTGAAGGCCTTTTGCGCGTCGAGTGTCACTGGTCGAACACGATCACCGACCGCGCGGCATCGCCCTTTCGCATCTTGTCGAAGCCCTCGTTGACCTTGGCGAGCGGGATCGTCTCGGCGACGATGCTGTCGAGGTCGAGCAGCCCGCGCAGGTAGAAATCGACGAGGCGCGGGATATCGACGGGGAAGCGGTTGCCGCCCATGATCGCGCCCTGCAGTTTCTTGCCCGAGAGCAGGTCCATTGCGCTCAATCCGACTTTTTCGGTGAGCGGCATCATGCCGAGGATCGTCGCGGTGCCGCCGCGGCGGAGCGACGCGACCGCGAGGCTCGCCGAAGCCGGACGCCCGACGGCCTCGATCGCATGATCGACGCCGCCTTTGCTGATCTCCAGGATCTGCTTCGCGGCATCGTCGGACAGCGCATCGACGACGTCGGTGGCGCCGAGCTTGACCGCCAGCGCGCGCTTTTCGGGAACCGGGTCGGCGGCGATGATGCGCCCCGCGCCCGCGATCTTCGCGGCGTTGATCGTCGCGAGCCCGACGCCGCCGCAGCCGACGACCGCGACCGTCTCACCCGGGGTCACCTTGCACGCATTGAAGATCGTGCCCGCGCCGGTCGTCACCGCGCAGCCGATGACCGCGGCACGGTCGAGCGGCATGTCGGGATCGATCGCGACGCACGCATGCTCGTGGACGAGCATCGTTTCGGCAAAGGCCGAAAGGTTGAGCATCTGGTTGACGATGCTGCCGTCGGGGCGTGTGATGCGCGGTGGCTGCCCGGGCGCGCGGCGGGTGTCGCCGCCCATGCACAGCGACATGCGGCCCGAAACGCAGAACTCGCAATGGCCGCAGAAGGCCGACAGGCAGGTGACGACCGCGTCGCCGACCTTCACCGTCCGCACTTCGCTGCCGATCGCCTCGACGATGCCCGCGGCTTCGTGGCCGGGGATCGCGGGAAGGGGATGCGGATAGGCGCCGTCGATGAAATGCAGGTCCGAATGGCAGAGCCCGCACGCGGCGGTGCGGATACGCACCTCGTGCGGGCCGCAGTCGGCAACGACGACGTCCTCGACGGACAAAGGCTTGCCCGGCTCGATCAGGATCGCGGCTTTGGTCACACTATCTCTCCGGTTCTGGTTTTAACGCGAAACGCCGATGTCGCCCGACGAGAAGCCCGGCTCGCTCGCCTCGCTATGCTTGGCGAATTCGATCCGCGCGATCGCGCGTTCGTGGACCTCGTCGGGACCGTCGGCCAGCCGCAGCGTGCGCTGGTGCGCATAGGCCTTGGCGAGCCCGAAATCTTCGGACACGCCGGCGCCGCCATGCGCCTGGATCGCATCGTCGATGATCTTCAGCGCCATGTTCGGCGCCTGCACCTTGATCATCGCAATCTCGGCGGCGGCGGTCTTGTTGCCGACCTTGTCCATCATGTCGGCGGCCTTGAGGCAGAGCAGGCGCGTCATCTCGATATCGATGCGCGCGCGCGCAAGGCGATGTTCCCAGATGCTGTATTCGGCGACCTTCTTGCCGAACGCGACGCGCGACTGGAGGCGCTTCGCCATCTTGGCGATCGCTTCTTCCGCCACGCCGATCGTACGCATGCAGTGATGGATGCGCCCCGGCCCGAGGCGCCCCTGCGCGATCTCGAAACCGCGGCCCTCGCCGAGCAGCATCGCTTCCTCGGCGTTGACGCGCACGTCCTTCAGCTCGATTTCCATATGGCCGTGCGGCGCATCGTCATAGCCGAAGACGGGCAGGTGGCGCAGAATGTTCACGCCGGGAGCGTCGAGCGGCATCAGCACCATCGACTGCTGCGCGTGGCGCTTCGCGGCAAAGTCGGTCTTGCCCATCACGATCGCGACCTCGCAGCGCGGATCGCCCGCGCCCGACGACCACCATTTGCGGCCGTTGATGACATAGTCGCCGCCGTCGCGCTCGATGCGCGTCTCGATGTTCGTCGCGTCGGACGAGGCGACGCGCGGCTCGGTCATCAGGAACGCCGAACGGATCTCGCCATTCATCAGCCGGCCAAGATATTTGTCCTTCTGCGCGCGCGTCCCGTAACGGTGGAACACCTCCATATTGCCGGTGTCGGGCGCCGAGCAGTTAAACACCTCGCTCGCAAAGCCGACGCGGCCCATTTCCTCGGCGCACAGCGCATATTCGAGGTTGGTGAGCCCCGGCCCCTCGAACTCGAACGTCTCGTCGACATGATGATGCGCGGCGCTGCGCGGCGGCATGAACAGGTTCCAGATGCCGGCCTCTTTCGCCTCGGCCTTCAGGTCCTCGACGATCTGGATCACCTTCCAGCGATCACCGGCCTTGTCCTGCTCTTCATAGGTCGGAACGGCGGGGCGAACCTTGCGCTCGATGAAGTCGCGCACCCGGTCGCGCCAATAGACCTGCCGGTCGGTGAGATCGAAATCCATCTCCGCATCCTTCCCTTTACGTTCACGTAAACCTTTGGACCGATTCGCGGGGCTTGCCAAGGGCCCGCGATCCGAAAATTACATCATCCCGCCGTACCGCGACACGACCGTTACGGATGCGGCCTGGCGGCTTCGGCGGCAAGGGCCATGGCTGCCACGCGCGCCTCATGATCGGCGCGAGAGATCGGGAACCGCGAAACGAACCAGATGCTGGCGATGGCGAAGGCGACGAAAACGTAAAGGAAATAAACCGTCAGATTGTCGAGGATCGACTGATCGACCTGTCCGGGTTTCGCCTGCGCCGGAAAATTCGCGGCGCCGATGATCTGTCCCGTCAGGAACAGGCCGACGCCGGTCGCGCATTTCTGGACGAAGAAATAGGCCGAAAAGAAAATGCCTTCGGATCGCTCGCCCGTCTTTTCCTGCGACGCCTCGACGATGTCCGACGCCATCGACTGCGCGAGCATCATCGACGCGACCGAAAAGGCGTTCGAAATCGTGATCAGCGTGAACAGCGTCGGGATCAGGGCCGAATCGCCGTTCGCGGGGAACAGGCCGGCGAAGCGCAACAGATAGGGTGACGCGCCGAAGCCCAGCGCCAGCACGCCCGCCGCGACCGCTCCCGTTCGCTTTTCCATGCGCTTCTGCAGCAGCCCGACGACAAGGAAAGCGCCGACGACGCCGACGAACAGCGTCGCCGAATAGGCGATGAAACCGGCCTGCGGCATTTCCCAATAATAGGTGAGCAGATAAGCGGTGATCGAAAAGGTGAGGCCCTGGTTCACGAAAGCGAAGACCGAGCTGGCGAGCAGGATGAGAAAGGCCCTGTTCGACAGGATGCCGCCGATCTTGCGCAGCGTCGGGCCGAGCGGAAGGTGCGTCGGCGCCGCCGGGTCCGGGTGGGCGAGGCGCCGGTGGGTCGTCCATGCCGATGCGCTCGTTGCGAGGATCATCAGCACCGCGCCGGTCCAGCCATAGAGTTGATAGCCGTCGAGATTGAGCTGGCCGACGGGATATTTCGCGCTCGGAACGAGGAAGAAGCCGAAAGCCAGCGTCAGCATGACCAGACCGCCGGCCCATCCGAAGACAAAGCGCCAGCGGGTGAGCGAGGTGCGTTCGTCATAGTCGCTCGTGAGCGCCGGGACGACCGAGAGCGCGGGAATTTCGTAACAGGACACCGCAGCGCGCATCAGGAAAGCGAAGAGCAGCAGATAACCATAGAGCCATTGCTGATCGAGCGCGGGCGGGTGCCACAGCATGATCCAGGCAAAGGCCATCGGCAGGATCGATCCGTACATCCACGGATGTCGCTTGCCCCACCGGCCATGCGTCTTGTCGCTCCAGTAACCGACCATGGGGTCGATGATCGCGTCCATGAACAGCGCCATCAGCAGAATCAGGCCGACGATCCGGGCGTCGAGACCGAGGACCTGATTGTAGAGAAGCATGAGGAGCGTGGAGAAGCCATTGTCCTTCACGCCATAGGCGATCGAGCCGAACCCGTTGCCCAGCTTGATCCGCAGCGGCAGCTTTTCCGACGGCGGCAGCGCGCCCGTCGCGATGCTCACGCGTCGGCCCCGGCCTTCGCGGCCTCCTCCATGGCAACGAGCGCGTCGAACAGTCCGGGGGCTTCGGGATCCCAGGCGTGGCGCTGGCCGATGGTCAGCCCGCCGTCGACCAGCATATGCGTGCCGGTCATGAACGAGCTTTCCTCGCTCGCCAGATAAGCGACCGCATTGGCGATATCCTCGGGCTGACCGCCGCGCGCGACGGGCTGCGCGGCCTCGCTCATTCCCGCGATGATCGCTTTCGCCTGATCCTTGTGTTCGTCGGGCACGTCGAGCGACGAGGTGAAGATATTGGTGTTGATGAAGCCCGGGCAGATCGCGTTGACGCGGATGCCGTAGCGCGCAAGGTCGGTCGCCGCGACCTTCGACAGGTGAAGCACGCCCGCCTTCGCGACCGCATAGGCGATCGGGGAATAGCCCGCGCCGAGCGCTGCGACGCTCGCGGTGTTGACAATCGACGCACCCTTGCGGCCCTTCATGTGCGGCGCGGCGTAACGAATGCCCATCGCCACCGATTTGAGGACGAGGTCCATCGTCCGGTCCCAGCCTTCGGGGCTGATCTCGTCGATCGGGGCGCGGTCGCCGCCTGCGGCGGCATTGTTGAACACGATGTCGATCCCGCCCGCCTTCGCGGCGGCTGCGTTCATCAGCGCCTCGATATCGGCGGGTTTCGTGACGTCGCAGCGAACGAAGTCGATCTTGCCGTTCGACTGTTCGGCGAGTGCCTGTCCACCCGCCTCGTCGATGTCGGCGGCGAAGACATGTGCGCCTTCGCCCGCGAGTTTCAGAACCGCTGCCTTGCCGATGCCCGATGCCGCGCCGGTGACGACGGCGACCTTGCCTGCGAATCGCATGAACCCATTCTCCCGTTTTCTTTTGCCACTTAGCTTAGGCGTCAAAGGTGACGCGTCAACGGCAGTCAATCCGACGCTACGGCGCCGTAACGGCAGGTCGGCGTGTCCAAGTTGACGCTTGCGTAAAGTAGCGAAGCGGACGTAGATTTGGAGGCAGAAGAGGAGCCAAATGGATGAGCGAACTGGACGCATTCCGCGCCGAGGTGCGCGAATGGCTGGAGGCGAACTGCCCCGCCGAAATGCGCGAGCCCGTGCGAGACGAAGGGGACGTCTGCTGGGGCGGCCGCAACTGGGTGTTCAAGAATGACGCCCAGAAGCAATGGCTCGAAGCGTGCGTGGCGAAGGGCTACACCGTGCCCGACTGGCCCAGGCCCTATGGCGGTGCGGGCCTCACGCCCGAGCAGACCAAGGTCCTCAAACAGGAAATGAAGCGCATCCATGCGCGCTCGCCGCTCGACAGCTTCGGCATCTGGATGCTCGGCCCCGCGCTGCTGCAATTCGGCACCGAGGAGCAGAAGGTTCATTATCTGAACCCGATCGCGCGCGGCGAAATCCGCTGGTGCCAGGGCTATTCCGAACCCGGTTCGGGCAGCGACCTCGTCTCCTTGCAGACCTTTGGCGAAGACAAGGGCGATCACTGGGTCGTCAACGGCTCGAAGATCTGGACGAGCTACGCCGACAAGGCCGACTGGATCTTCTGCCTCGTCCGCACCGACAAGGCGAACAAATATCAGGGCATCACCTTCATGCTCTTCGACATGGCGAGCAAGGGCGTCACCACCAAGCCGATCCTGCTGATCAGCGGCAACTCGCCCTTCTGCGAAACCTTCTTCGACGATGTCGAAGTGCCCAAGACGCAGTTCATCGGCGAGATCAACCGCGGCTGGGATGTCGCCAAATATCTGCTTGGTCACGAACGCGAGATGATCTCGGGCGGCGGCGCGGGCGGCGATATGGTCAGCATCGGCGGTGCCTTTGCCAAGGCGTTCGGCAAGAATGCCGCGGGCGAACTCGACGACCCGATCCTGCGCGCCGAAATGGCGGCGTTCGACGTCGACGTCTTCGCCTATCGTGCGATGGGCGAGCGTTTCATGGACATGTGGAAGACCGGCCGCGCGCACCCCGCATCATCGAACATGATGAAATATGTCGGCACCGAGCTCAACAAGCGCCGCCACGAGCTGGTGATGTCGGGCGGCGGCAGCGAAGCGCTCGAATGGGACAGCGAAGAGACCAAGGGCGGCGCGCGCGCGCGTGGCTGGCTGCGCACCAAGGCCAATTCGATCGAAGGCGGTACCAGCGAAGTCATGCTCAACGTCATCGCCAAGCGTATCCTCGACCTGCCCGGAGCCTGACCCATGCCCTTGTATCACAATGACGACCAGGCGATGCTCAAGGACAGCGTCGCGCCCTTCGTGGCCGAACAGGCGCCGGTGTCGCACTTGCGCAAGCTGCGCGACAGCGCCGACGCGACCGGCTTTTCGCGCGACCTCTGGGCGCAGTTCACCGAAATGGGGTTGCCCGGCATGCTCGTTCCCGAGGAACATGGCGGGCTCGGCATGGGGCATATGGAGGCGGGCATCGTGCTCGAGGAAATCGGCCGCAACCTGACCCCGTCGCCCTTCCTGTCGACCAGTGTCGGTGCGGTCGCGGCGCTGGCCAAGGCGGGCGGCACGCAGGCGGGCCGCTGGCTCCCCGCGATCGCATCGGGTGAGGCGATCGTCGCGCTCGCGATCGACGAGGGCGCCAAACACCGCCCCGACCGCATCGCGACCACCGCGACGCGCGCCGGCAACGGCTTCCGTCTCGACGGCAAGAAGAGCTTCGTGCTCCACGGCCATGTCGCCGACATGAGCATCGTTGCGGCGAAGACCGACGGCGGCATTACCCTGTTCGCGGTGCCCAAGGATGCGAACGGCCTGACCGCCGACTCGCGCCGCCTCGTCGACTCCAGCCTCGCGAGCCACGTAACGCTCGACGGCGTCGAGGTCGACGCCGACGCGGTGATCGGCGAAGTCGATGCCGGCGGCGACATTCTCGACGCGCTGCTTGCAGCCACCCGCACCGGTGCCGCCGCCGAAATGGTCGGTGTCGGGCAGGGCGCGATGGACATGACGGTCAATTATCTCAAGGAACGCAAGCAGTTCGGCAAGCTGATCGGCGAGTTCCAGGGCCTCCAGCACCGCGCCGCACATCTCTATGGCGAGATGGAAGTCGCGCGCGCCACGGTGATGAAGGCGCAGCAATTGCTCGACGAGGGCAGCGAGGGCGCGAAACTGATGGTCTCGGTCGCGAAGGCCAAGGCCGGCCGCGCCGCGAACCTCGCGGTGCGCGAGGGCGTGCAGATGCACGGCGGCATCGGCATGACCGACGAATATGACATCGGCCTCTATATGAAGCGCGACCGTGCTTTGGCGGAATATATGGGCGATGTGCATTACCACATCGACCAGGTCGCCCGGATGAACGGGTACTGATTTCACCCCTCCCGCTTGCGGGAGGGGCAGCGAGACTTGCGAACTTGTTCGCCAGTCGCAGCGGGGAGGGCGTCGAAAGCCCACATGCCCCACCCCAACCCTCCATTGAAAGGGAGGGAGAAAAGGATGAGACAATGAACCTCAATGACATGTTCGGCCTCGACGGCCGCATCGCGCTCGTCACCGGCGGCTCGCGCGGGATCGGCAAGATGATCGTCGAGGGCTATCTCGCCGCGGGCGCCGCGCGCGTCTATATCTCGGCGCGCAAGACCGCGCAGATCGAGGAGGCCGTCGCCGATTTCGAGACGCGCTATCCAGGCAAGGTCATCGGCCTGCCCGTCGACCTCGCGACCGTCGAAGGCTGCCGTGCGCTCGCCAAGGAACTCGCAGCGCGCGAGGAACGCCTCGACATCCTCGTCAACAACGCCGGCGCCGCATGGGGCGAACCGTTCGAGGGCTTCCCCGAGGCGGGCTGGGACAAGGTGATGGACATCAACGTCAAATCGCCCTTCTTCCTGACGCAGGCGCTGCACGGGCTGCTCAAGGGGGCGGGAACGCAGGATCGCCCGGCAAAGGTCATCAACATCGGCTCGATCGACGGCCAGCGCCTCAATCCGTGGGAAACATACAGCTACCACGCCTCGAAGGCCGCGATCCTCTACCTCACCAAGCGCCTCGCGGCGCGGCTCGTCACCGATCATATCCTCGTCACCGCGATCGCGCCCGGCGCGTTCCAGTCGGACATGAACAAGGCCGCGCGCGACCATGGCGACGCGGTGGCGAAGAGCATCCCCGTGAAGCGCATCGGCGTGCCCGAGGACATGGCGGGCGCCGCGATCTTCCTCGCGTCGAAGGCGGGCGACTATGTTGTCGGCGACACGATCACCGTCGACGGCGGGCTCGTGCACGGCGACCTCAAGACCAGCATCGACGCCTGATCCAGCCCATTCCTTATCGTCACCCCGGACTTGATCCGGGGTCCCGCTATTCGACGGTACAAAGCGGGATGCCGGATCAAGTCCGGGGTGACGAAAGAGGAATTTGACTCGGCTGTCTCCAAGGTGTATTATTTAACTAATGCACCAAGGAGATCGACCATGCGTCTCGCATTTCTCATTCCGCCGATGATGCTTCTCGCCGCCTGCGGATCGGATGAGAAGAAGCCCGGCAAGGGTACCGAAATCTCGATCAATGCCGACGGCGACAGCGGCGGCGTGAAGATCAACACAGGCAAGGACGGCGGCAAGGTCAGGATCGACGGCGAAGATGGTACCGCGATCAACATCGATGTGCCCGATTTCGTCGACCTCGATATCGAGAGCGATTTCGACATCGACGGGGTCAAGCTCTATCCGGGCAGCCATGTGACCAAGGTCGACGTCGATGCGACCGACAGGAACGGCACGGACAAGGCGACGGTCAGGCTTGGCTTCACCTCGCCCGCCACGCCCAAGGTCGCCGCCGACTGGATGGCGGGCGAATTCGGCGGGAAGGGCGTCAAGGTCACCCGGACCGGCGACACACTCGCGGGCAAGACCAGCGACGGCGAGAATTTCACGATCCGCTTCGGACCCGACGGCAAGACCGCCAGGGGCGAGGTGGTGATCGTCAAGAGCTGACCTTCGTGAACCCCGGCGCATGCCGGGGCCTATGGTGTCCGGGCCCCGGCTTGCGCCGGGGTTCACATATTACCCGCTGTTCCTGAGCGCCGTCGCGATCGCGTTGATCGTCAGCTGGATGCCCTCGGCGATGCGCGGGTCGGTCTCGCCGGCGCGGTGGCGCTTCATCAGCTCGATCTGGAGCAGGTTCAGCGGCTCGATATAGGGCAACCGCAGCCGGATCGACGCCTCGAGCGCGGAATTCTTCTCGAGCAGCCGCGTCTGGCCGGTGATGTCGAGCAGCCCGTCATGCGCGCGGTTCCAACCGTCGCGGATGCGCGTGAAGATTTCGGCCTGCCCGTCGACATGCCCCGCGAGCTCGGCATAGCGCGCCGCGATCCCCATGTCGGACTTGGCGAGCACCATCTCCATATTGTCGAGCAGCGCGGCGAAAAAGGGACGGCTTTGCGCCATGTCGGTCAGCAGCGCCTTGTCGCCGAAGCCCGCGAACGCCTCGCCGGTGCCGTACCAGCCGGGCAGCATCGTCCGTGCCTGCGCCCAGCTGAACACCCACGGGATCGCGCGCAGATCCTCGATCGCGGTCGATTTGGTACGGCTCGACGGCCGCGATCCGATCTTGAGCCCCGCGATCTCGGCGATCGGGGTCATCGCGCGGAAGAAGTCGCGGAACGCCGGCGTGTCGTAAACGAGGCCGCGATAGGCCGCGAACGCGGTGTCCGACAGCGCATCCATCGCTTCGGCAAAGCGCGCCGCGTCGGCGTCGCTCTTCGCCTCGGGCTCGAGGCTCGCGAGCAGGCTCGCCGACACCATCGCCTCGATGTTCGTCGCGGCGCCGTCGATCGTGCCATATTTGGCGGCGATCACCTCACCCTGTTCGGTGATGCGGATGCGCCCCTGCACGGTGCCGGCGGGCTGTGCGCGGATCGCGGCAAAGGCGCTGCCGCCGCCGCGCCCGACCGCGCCGCCGCGGCCGTGGAACAATTGCATCGCGGTATCGGCGGCCTCGAACACCGGGGTCAGCGCCGCCGACGCCTGATGCAGCCCCCACGTCGATGTCAGGTAACCGCCATCCTTGTTCGAATCCGAATAGCCAATCATCACTTCCTGATGCCCGCGCGCGGCGACATGCGGCGCGATTTCGGGCAGCGCGAAATAGGCGGTCATGATCGCGGGCGCGTCGTCGAGGTCGGCGATCGTCTCGAACAGCGGCACGACCATCAGATTGTCGCTGCTTTCGGACGACCACAGCCCGCCCTCGCGCGCGAGGACATGGACTTCGAGCAGGTCGGACAGGCTCTCGGCCTTGCTGATGATCCACTGGACGATCGCGTCGCTACCGAGCTTCGCCCGCACCGATGCCGCGGCATGGACGATCGCGAGCTCGCCCGCGGTCTCCTCGCTCCATTCGTGCCACGGCGCGGCGAGCGGCCGGTTGACGCCGAGTTCGCGGCGCAGCAGCGCGACGCGCGCCTCCTCGCCCAGCGCCGCATAGTCGGCCTCGACCCCCGACACCCTCAGCAGCTCGGCAAGCACGCGTTCGTGCACCGCGCTGTTCTGCCGCATGTCGAGCGTCGCGAGGTGGAAACCGAAGACCTCGACCGCACGGATCAGCCGCCCGAGCGCACCGATGCCCGCGAACTGCCCCTTGCCGCTCGACGATAGCCCGGCGGCGATCGTGAGCAGGTCGCGGCGGAAATCGGCGGGAGCCGCATAAGCCTCGCCCTTCAGCGGCGCGGGGCGCGGCGGCGCCTTGCCTGTGATCGCAACATAGGTCGCCGAAAGCCGCGCATAAATGCCCGACAGCGCGCGGCGATAGGGTTCGTCGCCGCGGCTCGCCGCGCCGTCGCCGCTCGCCTCGGCGAGCGCTTCGACCGCCTCGGGCACCGTCGCGAGGCTCGACGACACCGACAGCTCGGCACCGAGTGCATGGACCTGGTCGATATAATGGCCGAGCACCGCGGCCGCGTTGCGCGAGGTTGCCTGCCGCAGCGTCTCGGCGGTGACGAAGGGATTGCCGTCGCGGTCGCCGCCGATCCAGCTCCCGACGCGCAGGAAGGACGCGGGGCGCTGCCCCAGCTCCTTTTCCCAGCGCGCATAAAGCTTGGGCACGACGGGCAGGAAGACGTCGCGCAAATAGGTCAGCGCATTGTCGATCTCGTCGGCGACGAACAATTTCTGCGTGCGCAGCGGCCGCGTCTGCCAGAGCAGGATCACCTGCCGCCGGATCGCCTCCTCGATCACATCGCCCTCGGGCGTCTCGTCGATCCCGGCATCGCGCAGCCGCATCAGCTCGGCGACGCGGTTCTTGTGGTCGAGCACCGACTTGCGGCGCACTTCGGTCGGGTGCGCGGTCAGCACCGGTGCGACGAGCGAAGCGCCGAGCAGCGCCGCGATCGCGTCGCCGTCGATCCCCTCACCCTTCAGCTTTTCGATCGCCGCGGCGACCGTCGCCTCGGGCTCGGCGGCGACCCCCTGCCGGTCCTCGGCAAGGTTGGCGAGCATCGAGAAGAGCATGAAACCGCGCACGAAGGCGATCGTGTCGTCGAGCCCCAGCGCATCGAGCCCCGGATCGATCGCCTCGGCCCCCGCGATCCCGCGGTGCCGGTCGACACTCGACGAGCGGATATATTCGGTCTGGCGGAACAATTTGTCGCCGCCATAGGCGCGGATGACGTCGCCGAGGATCCGCCCGAGATAGCGGATGTCGGGATTTTGCGAGATCTGGATAGGCGGGCCCATGAGCCCAGCTTGCTGCACCTGCGAAGAAGCAGGGTCAAGCCGCGCATAGCTATGCGCGCGTTATATCCGTGCGCCCCGCCCGGGCGGGGCGTTCCCGTACCAATCTCCGAAGTGTCATCGAATGTAACAGAATTACGCGCGTCGATGTGAATCGCGGGCGACGAGCGATGCCATCACAGGCATGAGGGACGGATGCGCTTTCTTCCCGGCCTCCGGCAGTCGCTCGTTCCGTGCGTTTGTCCGACGCCTAACGCGTCCGCACCATGACCAGCGTGCCCAGGTCGATGCGCGGGCGGCCGTCGAAGGTCACGCCGTTATGCGTGTCGGTGATGAACATCAGCTTCCCGGACGCGTCGGTGATGCGCGCCGAGACCGAATAGCGACCGCGCGGGTCGATCTTCCGCTCGTCGACGGTCAGCGAGAAGGCAAAGGGCACCTGCCGGCCGTCGGCGGTGAACGACTGCTGCGCGATCGTCTTCGACGGCGCATCCATCAGGCTGACGTCGGAAAGCTGGATCTCGACCTGCGCGGTCGGCGGCAACGCCATGCGCTCGCGATAGGTGATACTGCCGGTGACCGACACCGGCGCTTCGGACGGTGGCATGATCGTCGCGCAGGCGGCGAGCAGAGGGGCGGTGATCGCACTGGCGGCGAGAACGCGGGTGAGGCGAACCATGATGTTTCTCCTTTTTTCGATGGTTGGCGGCCGCCTAGTCCCATCGAGGTGAACCCATGCTGTCCCGATCGTTGTGCGGCCGTCAGCCTTCCAGTTCAACGTCCCAATAGAGCCAGTCGATCCAGCTCGTGTGCAGATAATTGGGCGGAAAGGCGCGGCCGTTGTCCTGCAGCTGCCAGCTCGTCGGGCGCCACGGCTGGCGATAGAGCGGCATATGCGCCTGTTGCGGCGTACGCCCGCCCTTCTTGAGGTTGCACGGCGCGCAGGCGGTCGCGACATTTTCCCATGTCGTCCGCCCGCCGAGCCGGCGCGGCACGACATGATCGAAGGTCAGATCCTTGCCCGACCCGCAATATTGGCACGCGAAGCGGTCGCGCAGGAACAGGTTGAAGCGCGTGAAGGCTGGATGCTCCGACGGCTTCACATATTGACGCAGCGCAATGACGCTCGGGATCGGCATCGTCCGCGTCGGCGAATGGATTTCGCGTTCGTAATTCTCGACGATGGTGACCCGGTCGAGGAAGACCGCCTTCACCGCGGTCTGCCACGGCCAGAGGCTCAGCGGATAATAGCTCAGCGGCGTATAGTCGGCGTTGAGAACGAGCGCCGGACAGCTATCGGGATGCCTGGCAAGATCGGGATGGAACATGGCTAGATAACGCTGCCCCCATTGCTTCACGGGATGGCGCGCCACTGCCTCCCGCGCGTGACACTGTCATTACATGCCCTATCAGATTCTGCCGTCAAGGGGCTTCTGCCCGCAAGATATGGAATGATTCACTTTGACTTGGCACAGCATATGGATTCATGGCGCGGCCATGCTGACACGTTTCGCCCCCAGCCCGACCGGCGAGCTCCATCTCGGCCACGCGTATAGCGCGGTGCTCGCGCACGCGGCCGCACGCGCTGCCGGCGGGCGTTTCCGCATCCGCATCGACGATATCGACGGCAGCCGTTCGCGCGAGGAATTTGTCGCGGCCTCGCTCGCCGATCTGGCGTGGCTCGGGATCGACCGGGATGGCGACCTCTTGCGCCAGTCGGACCGGCTCGGCACCTATGCTGCCGCGCTCGACGGCCTTCGGGCCCGTGGCCTCGTCTATCCCTGCTTCTGCACCCGCGCTGACATCGCCGCGAGCCTGTCGGCACCGCACGGGCCTTCGGGCGCCCTCTATCCGGGCACCTGCCGCAACCTCTCCGATGCTGACCGCGCGCGGCGCATGGCGGCTGAACCGCATTGCTGGCGCCTCGACATGGCGCGCGCAATCGCGGAAACCGGCGAACTCCTGTGGGAAGAGGCGGGACAGGGGCTGCGCACCGCCGATCCGCTCGCGCACGGCGACATCGTCCTCGCGCGCAAGGATGCGCCCGCCAGCTATCATCTTGCAAGCACGCTCGACGATACTGTGATGGGGGTGACCCACGTCATCCGAGGCGCCGACCTTGTCGCCTCGACCGACGTCCACCGGCTGCTGCAGGCGCTGCTGGGCCTCTCGACGCCGCTTTATCGCCATCATGCACTCGTTTGCGGGCCCGACGGCAAAAGGCTCGCCAAACGCGACGCCGCGGCGTCGCTGAAGGGATTGCGCGACGCCGGCGTTGACGGACCCGCGCTTGCCGCCGATCTGGTCGCCGGGCGGCTTCCCGCTGGCTATTCGCTGCAAAACGCCTAGAATGGCCCCATGGAAATCCTGCTTGTCCTTGGCGTCGTCATCGCCGCCGGCTTCGTCCTCTTCTCGCTCGCGCGCGGGCTCTTCTATTTCTCGCAGGGCCACCGTGCCCAGGTCGACGGCACCGCGCACGAGAATCAGGTGATGCAGAACCGGATGATGATGGCCCGCGTCAAATGGCAGGCGATCACTATCATCCTGCTCGTCCTGATCGGCGTCTTTGCCGCCGGGAGCTGATCGAACCGACCCATCTTGCCAATTTCCCGTTCGCATCGAGCGAAGTCGAGATGCCTCTCGGGCTTGGCGCAATATCGATGGGTGTCTCGACTTCGCTCGACACGAACGGCCCAGGCCGGTCGCCAAACCCGGGGTAGCCTGCACATGGTCAAGCTCAACAAGATCTACACGCGCACCGGCGACGACGGCACCACCGGCCTCGCCGACGGCTCGCGCATCGCGAAGTCCGATGCGCTGATGGCGGCGATCGGCGACGTCGACGAGGCGAACAGCGCGGTCGGCATCGCCGCAGCTGCGCTTGATCCGGCGAGCGACGAGGGCGCGATGCTGTCGCGCATCCAGAACGAGCTGTTCGACCTCGGCGCCGACCTTGCGACGCCGCCCGACATCCGGTTCGGTTTCGGCCCGCACGAGATGGCGCTGCGCATCGTGCCGAGCCAGATCGCGCGGCTGGAGGATGAGATCGACGCGATGAACGCCGCGCTCGATGCGCTCAAAAGCTTCGTCCTTCCGGGCGGTACCGAAGCCGCGGCGCGGCTCCACCTCGCGCGTGCGATCACGCGCCGCGCCGAACGCGCGGCCGTATCGGCAGGGAAGGCGCGCGACCTCAACCCGCTCGCGCTCAACTATCTCAACCGCCTGTCGGATCATCTGTTCGTGCTCACGCGGCACCTCAACGCCGCGGCGGGGGGCGACATCCTCTGGAAACCCGGCGCGACGCGCTGATTCCGGAAACCTCGTCACCCCGGTATGGCGAAGGATGAATTTGTTCCCTAAATGTTCTGGACTTTGCCGCACGCCGTAACCATAATCCGGTGAACCGCGAAACCGAATCGTACATCGGGGGATTGTCTCGCCATGGCCAGCCGCACCGACGCTTCGCCGAACACCGACACGCCGGAGAGCCTCGCACGGCGCTTCGTCGCGACCCGGCGACTGTCGCTCGATCTCGTCGCGACGCTCTCCGACGCCGACGCGAGCGCGCAGTCGATGCCCGACGCCTCGCCCGCCAAATGGCACCTTGCGCACACGACGTGGTTCTTCGAAACCTTCGTCCTGCGCGACCATGTTCCCGCCTATGCGCTCTTCGACGAACGCTACCCCTATCTTTTCAACTCCTATTATGAGGCCGAGGGGCCGCGCCACGCGCGTCCGCAGCGCGGCTTGCTGACGCGTCCGTCGCTTGACCGGGTCTGCATCTGGCGCGCGCATGTCGACGCCGCGGTCCAGACCGCGCTGCCCGACCTGCCCCCGGCCGCCCTCGCACTCGTCGAACTCGGCATCCATCACGAGCAGCAGCATCAGGAATTGCTGCTCACCGACCTCAAGCATCTCTTCGCGCAAAATCCGCTCGGACCCGCGGCGTGGGAAACGCCGATCGCGAATGAAGTTCGGCAGTTTTCCGCCATGAAATGGGTGAAGGGCGCCGAAGGCATTGCGGCGGCCGGGCATGGCGGCGGGGGGTTCTCCTTCGATTGCGAAGGCCCGCGCCACGACGTGCTGCTCGCGCCGCATGCGCTTGCCGGTCGCCCGGTGACCAATGGCGAATGGCGCCAGTTCATCGACGACGGCGGCTATCATACACCGTCGCTCTGGCTCAGCGACGGCTGGGCCTGGGTGCAGGCGGAAAATGTCGATGCGCCCGCTTATTGGGACGGTGGCCGCCAGTTCACGCTGGCGGGCTGGCAGGATATCGACCTCGCGGCGCCGGTCACGCACATCAGCTTTTTCGAGGCCGACGCCTTCGCCACATGGGCGGGCGCGCGCCTGCCGACCGAGCATGAATGGGAAGCCGCGGCGGCATGTTTCGATCCCGGCGGCGGGCAGCAGCTCGATGCCGCCGGCCCGGCACAGCCCGCCCCGGCCGCCGATGACACGGGGCTGCAACAGATGTTCGGCAGCGTGTGGGAATGGACCGGCAGCGCCTATCGCCCCTATCCCGGCTTCCGCGCCGCGCCCGGTGCGGTCGGCGAATATAATGGCAAGTTCATGAGCGGCCAGTTCGTGCTGCGCGGCGGCAGCTGCGCGACCCCGCGCGGCCATATGCGCGCGTCGTACCGCAACTTCTTCTACCCCCACCAGCGCTGGCAATTCACCGGCCTGCGCCTTGCCAAGGATCTCTGACATGGGTGTCGTACGCAATCTTCGTCAGGTTTCGGCCGACGACGCCGGCGTCGATATCGCCTTCCGCGCCGATGTGCACGCCGGGCTGTCGCAGAGGCAGAAGGCGATTCCCGCGCGCTGGTTCTACGACGCGACGGGCTCGGCGCTGTTCGAGGATATCACGGCGCTCCCCGAATATTATCCGACGCGCAGCGAAACCGACCTCCTGACGCGCCATGCCGCCGATATCGCCGCGGCGATCGGGCCGGGACGCGCGGTGGTCGAACTCGGGTCGGGCAGCTCGACCAAGACGCCGCTGCTGCTCGATGCGATCGATCCCGCCGCCTATGTGCCGGTCGATATCTCGGGCGATTTCCTCCGCGACAGCGCCGAGGCGCTTGCGGAGCGCTTCCCCGGGCTCGCCATCTATCCGGTCGAGGCGGACTTCACCCAGCGTGTCGATCTGCCGCGCGAAATCTGCCCGCTGCCCAAGCTCGGCTTTTTCCCCGGTTCGACGATCGGCAACATGGTTGCGCGCACCGCGATCGACCTTTTGCGCAACTGGCGTTCGGCGCTCGGCGACGGATCGCTCATGCTGATCGGCGTCGACCGGATCAAGGATATCGGCATTCTCGAACTCGCCTATGACGACCCCGCCGGCGTGACCGCGGCGTTCAACATCAACCTGCTCGAGCGGATCAACCGCGAGCTCGGCGGCGACATGGCGGTCGAGAATTTCAGCCATCGTGCGGTGTGGGACGACATTCACGCGCGTATCGAAATGCATCTGGTCGCCGCGTGCGACATGGATTTCACGATCGATGGTCGCGCCTATCGCATGGCCAAGGGCGAGACGATCCACAGCGAAAACAGCCACAAATACGGGGTGCGCGACGCCAATCTGCTGCTCCGTGCCGGCGGGTGGACGCCGCTCGCGACGTGGGACGATGTCGACCCCGCCTTTGCGCTGATCCTCGCCGAAGCGACCGAATTCCGCTCCGCTCCCTGACGCTCAGCGCTTGACGCGGAAGCCCGAGGCCGTAGGGGCACGGACAGGTTTTCAGCGAAAGGGCAGCATATGATCGTCGGCGTTATCGGAGCGGGGCAGATGGGCGCGGGCATCGCGCAGGTGTCGGCGGGCGCCGGCCACGATGTGCTCCTTTCGGACATCGACATCGCGCGCGCCGAAGCGGGCAAGGCGAGCATCGCCAGGGCGCTCGGTCGCCTCGTCACGAAGGACAGGATGACGCAGGCCGACGCCGACGCGCTGCTCGGCCGCATCGCGCCGGTCGCCGACCACTCCGCTTTCGCTCCCGCCGATCTCGTCATCGAGGCGGCGACCGAGCGCGAAGAGATCAAGCGTGCGATCTTCGCGAGCGTCGGCGGGCATCTGTCGGCGACCGCGATCCTTGCCTCGAACACCAGCTCGATCCCGATCACGCGCCTCGCGCAGGCGGCGCCCGATCCGGCGCGCTTCATCGGCGTGCATTTCTTCAACCCGGTGCCCGTCATGGGGCTGATCGAACTGATCCGCGGCCTTGCGACGAGCGACGACACGCTGGCGAAAGTCGAGGCCTATGGCCGCGGGCTCGGCAAGGAGATCGTCCACGCCAACGACGCGCCGGGCTTCATCGTCAACCGCGTGCTGATGCCGCTGATCAACGAGGCGGTGTTCGCGCTGGGCGAAGGCGTCGCGACGATGCAGGACATCGACACGGGCTGCCGCCTCGGCCTCAACCATCCGATGGGACCGATCACGCTCGCCGACTTCATCGGACTCGATACCTGCCTCGAAATCATCCGCGTGCTGTACAGCGGTACCGGCGATCCGAAGTTCCGCCCCGCGCCGCTGCTCGTCCAGTATGTCGATGCCGGGTGGGTCGGCAAGAAGGCCGGGCGCGGCTTCTACGACTGGACGGGCGAGGCGCCCGTGCCGACGCGCTGACGATGACGCCGCGGGATCTGGCAAGGACGCAGCGCGGCGTCGTCGCCGGAGCCCTCGGCGCCGCTGTTCTCGCCGCGGCCCTGCTGTGGTTCGCATGGGGGCCGGGCGCGCGCCGGGTCCCGCGCATCGACGATGGGGCCGAACGCCTCGGCTTCGCGCTGCGGCTCGATCTTGCGGTGCTGCTCTGCCTCGCGGTCGCGATCGGCCGGGTCGCGACGCAGCGCTTTCGTTCGGCCGAGGATATCGGCGGAAGCGCCTCGCTGTCCGAAAGCTCGGCCGTCCGTCAGTCGCGCGCGATCCTGCAGAACACGCTCGAACAGGTGGTGCTTGCCATCCCTGCGCATCTTGCGCTCGCGTCGGTCCTGCCGCCCGACCGGATGGCGGTGCTTGGCGCGCTGGTGCTGCTGTTCGTTGCCGGGCGCATCGCCTTTGCCGCCGGATATCCCCATGGCGCCCCCGGGCGCGCCTTCGGTTTCGTGCTGACCTTCGGTTCGACGGGCGCGGCCATCGCCGGCGCCGCCCTTCTGGCGCCTTGAGTATGCGGCCTCCGGGTCCCGTTCCTCTCGACGGGCGCGGCGACGAACACATGGGTGGAGCCGGCGGGCTTTTGTGCCTAGATAGCCTCAGGCAACAGTCGGAGAAGACCATGCGCAACAACAGCTTGTTGGCCAGCCTCGTCGCCGCGGCCCTGCTCCTTCCGGCGCAAGGGCTTGCGCAGCAGGGCGCGCCCGAGGAATCGACGGCCAGGGACACGGCCAATACGGTCGCCGAACCCTTCGACGGCAAGGAGCCGCCGCAAAAGCTGCTTGAGGTCCAGGACGACCCCTATTCGCTCACGGGCCTAAGCAAATGTGCCGCTATCGTCCGCGAGGTCGAGGAACTCAACGCCGTTCTCGGCCCCGACGTCAACGAAAAGGTCGACAAGAGCGCGGCGAAGAAGCGCGAGGAAACCGCGGGGCGCGTCGCCGGCACCGTCGCGGGCGGGATCATCCCCTTTCGCGGCCTGATCGGCGAAGTGACGGGCGCCAATGCCGAGCGCCGCCGCTACGCCGTCGCGGTCTATGCCGGGACGGTCCGGCGCGGTTTCCTGAAAGGTGTCGGGCTCGAGCGGGGCTGCAAGGCGCCCGCCCGGCCCTGATCGGTCACAGCGGCGTGTAGACGACGCGGCAGCTTTCGGGCGCCGAGCGCAGCGCGGTGTTCCACGTCACCTCATTGCCGTTGCGTTGCAGCCGAGCGCCCTTCCGGTTCTCGTAGACCGAACCGCCGGTCGACGGCGTCTGCTTCAGCACCATCGAGCCCCGGCCATTGACGCGGACGATCGCCGTGCTGCCGACGTAGTCGACCTTCAGCTTCGTGCCGCGGTTGCAGTCGTAGCTGGTGCCCGTATTGCGCGGCACCGACGAACAGGCGGCGAGCGCGAGCGTCGCGGCGCCCGCCGCGAAAAGAAGCGTCATTTTCATTTGCGGTCTCCCCTTCAATAGCCCGAACGGACGCACAGCACGTCGGCGAGGTAGATGCGCCCGCCGATCGTTTCCATATGCTCGCGCGCCGACCCGTTCCAGCCGATCGAACGGCA
Source organism: Sphingopyxis sp. (assembly GCA_017745175.1). Classification (GTDB taxonomy): domain Bacteria; phylum Pseudomonadota; class Alphaproteobacteria; order Sphingomonadales; family Sphingomonadaceae; genus Sphingopyxis. The sequence goes on from JAGHZY010000027.1 coordinate 30,049, forward strand.
CCATGTGTCGGCGGTCTGCGCCGCGCAATTGGCGGTCGCCGATCCGCGGGCGCAGGCGAGGACGCGATAGTTGCGCTCGGCCGGCTGCGTATGGAATTCGGCGAAATTGCCGCGCGCGACCTGATCGTTGGCGGGCGGGTTGGGATTCCAGCCGCCGCCCCCGCCGCCGCCGGCCGGCCGGATCGACTGGATGGTGAGGCCGCGCAGAACATTGTTGAGCATCGGTGTGTCGCGATCGACTGTGCGGCAATTGCCGCGATAGCGCGTCTTTTCGCACAGCTCCCAGCGGCCGCTCGGAACGCGGATCGAATTGACCGGCCATGCGAGACCGAGATTGGGCTTTTCCTCGCCGATAAAGACGGCGGGGCCGCGATAGCCCGCGTCGCGATATATGGTCGCTTCGGGAGGACGTTCGGGGCGGTAGCGCTCGGTTTCAACGGTCTGGGCGTTCGATGTGGCGAGGAAACCCGCCCCTATCGAAATCGCCGCCGCGGCAAGGATCGACAAACGATACGCGGTTTTCATCTCAGCCTCCCATTTTGCGAACGCGACCCGGGATTATTTTGTTCCCAAGTTACGTCATTCGCCGACGCCTTGCAAATTCTCCCAATCGGCCGGGAAGCTTGCGTCGGTCGCGGCGGTGGATCAGTGGGCCTTTGCGGGCTCCGCCGTCGATGTAGCCGGGTGAGCTGCTTCGGTTGCGCCTGCGGGCGCCTTCGGAGGCGGCGCGGCAAGCGGCGGTGCGACGCCGAGCATCAGCCCCGCGAGCGCCGCCGACATCAGGTTCGACAGGCTGCCCGCGAGCAGCGCCTTGAGGCCGAGTTTCGCGATCATCGGGCGCTGGTTCGGGGCGAGCCCGCCGGTCACCGCCATCTGGATCGCGATCGAGCTGAAATTGGCGAAACCGCAGAGCGCAAAGGTCGCGATCGCGACCGCCGCCATCGACATATTGCCCTGCACCCGGCCGAGGTCGATGAAGGCGACGAATTCGTTGAGCACGACCTTGCTGCCGAACAGTCCGCCGACGGTCGCGCTTTCTTCCCACGGCACGCCCATCAGCCACATCACGGGACGGAAGATCGCGCCGATAATCGCCTGGAATGACAGGCCCTCAAAGCCGAACCAGCCGCCGATTCCGGCAAGGATACCGTTGGCGAGCGCGACGAGCGCGACGAACGCCATCACCATCGCGCCGACCGCGACCGCGAGCTTGACCCCGGTCTGCGCGCCCTGCGCCGCCGCCATGATGATGTTTGCGGGCTTTTCCTCGTCATGGCTCGCCTCGGGCATGACGATCGGTTCGATCCCGATGTCTTTCGGGTCGTCGGGCATCATGATCTTGGCCATCAGGATGCCGCCGGGTGCCGACATGAAGCTCGCGGCGAGCAGATAGGGGAGGAGGTGCGGCCCGATCATCCCCGCATAGGCGCCGAGGATCGTCCCCGCGACGCCCGCCATGCCGACCGTCATCACGGTGAAGAGCTGCGACGGGGTGAGCCCCGCCAGATAGGGGCGGATGACGAGCGGCGATTCGGACTGGCCGACGAAGATGTTCGCCGCCGCGCCGAGGCTTTCGACCTTGGTGATGCCGGTGACCTTCTGGATCGCGCCGCCGACCCATTTGATGATCAGCTGCATGATGCCGAGATAATAGAGGACCGAGATGAGCGAGGCGAAGAAGATGATCACGGGCAGCGCGCCGATCGCGAACACCGCCTTGCCATAGGGCGCCTGCGTCAGCACGTCGCCGAAGAGGAACCTTGTACCCTCGTCGGCATAGCTCAGGAGGTTCGACACGCCGTTCGACATTGCCTGGATCACCGCGCGTCCCCACGGGGTGCCGATCACGAGCACGGCGAAACCAGCCTGGAGCAGAAAGGCGGGGATGACGATGCGCGGGCGAATCCAGCGGCGGTTCGATGAAAACAGCACGGCGATCGCAAGCAATGCGACGATGCCGAGCAGACCGATCAGGCGTTCCATGATGTCAGTGCGTCCCCCGCAAGTTAATGGGTCTGTCTAGCGGGCTTTGGCGGCGGGGCAAGGGCCGCGCGTCGAGCCCTTGTTTCCCGGTCTTTCCAGCGCCGGCAAAAGCGATTAAGCGGCCTCGATGGAAAATAGCTCTTCGCGCGTGATTGCGCCCTCGTTGCTGCTGTTCGCAATCCTCTACGGCGGCATGGTTCCGCTCGGGGGTTTCCTTGGCGCGAAACAGGTCGCGCTCGGGCCGCTGGCGGTCGAGGCGGGGATTTTCCCGTTCCTGACGCTGATTGCGATTTCGAGCGGCATCGCCGAACTGCACGGACGTGTCGTCGCCGACCGGCTCGTGCGGCTGGGCTTCATTCCGCTCGTCCTCGCGATCATCCTGACGGTGTTCGTGCTGCAATTGCCGACCGACGCGGGCATGTACGAGCCCGCCAAGGAGGCGTTCCCGATCATCGTCGGTCAGGGCTGGCGCATGATGGCGGCGGGAATCCTCGCTTATGGCGTGTCGGTCAGCCTCAACGTCTGGCTCTTTTCGCGGATGACGGCGAATAACGGTCGGCTGCTGCCGCTGCGCGGCTTCATCGCCGCGGCGCTGAGCCAGATCATCGATACGTTGATCTTCATCACCGTCAGCTTCTATGGGGTCCGCCCGATCGGCGACCTGATGCTGGGCCAGATGATCGCCAAGGTCGTGCTGTCGGCGGTCATGGTGCCGCTGCTGGTGATGGCGGTGGTTGCGCTCGGCCGCCACCTCGATGCGAAGACCGCCGGATGATGTCGATGACCGATCCCTCGAAAATGCCCGATCTGCTTGCGAAGGCCGAAACGCTCGTCGAGGCGCTGCCCTATCTGCAGCGCTATGCCGGCGAGACCTTCGTGATCAAATATGGCGGCCACGCGATGGGCGATCCCGAGGCGCAGCGCGATTTCGCCGAAGATGTCGTGCTGCTGAAAGCCGTCGGCATCAATCCGGTCGTCGTCCATGGCGGCGGGCCGCAGATCGGCGCGATGCTGAAACAGCTCGGGATCGAATCGACCTTCATCGGCGGGCTTCGCGTCACCGACGCCGCGACCGCCGAGGTCGCGGAAATGGTGCTGGCGGGCAAGATCAACAAGGAAATCGTCAGCTGGATTGCCGGGCTCGGCGGCCGCGCGGTCGGCATTTCGGGCAAGGACGCGAACCTCGTTCTCGCCGAAAAGGTCGGGCGCACCGAACCCGACCCCAATTCGGGGATCGAGCGCCACGTCGACCTCGGCTTCGTCGGCGAACCCGTCGCGGTCGACCCGACGATCCTGACCAATCTGACGAACGACAATTTCATCCCCGTCGTCGCGCCCGTCGCGCTCGGCGCCGACGGTGCGACCTACAATATCAATGCCGACACGATGGCAGGCGCGATCGCCGGTGCGCTCGGCGCCAAGCGCTTCTTCCTGCTCACCGACGTCGCGGGCGTGCTCGACAAGTCGGGTGCGCTGCTCACCGATCTCGACCGCACCGCGATCGACGGCCTCAAGGGCGACGGTACGATCACCGGCGGCATGATCCCGAAGGTCGAGACCTGCGTCGCCGCGGTCGATGCCGGGGTCGAGGCGGCGGTCATTCTCGACGGGCGCATCCCGCACGCGATGCTGCTCGAAATTTTCACCGCAAGGGGTGCGGGGACACTGATTCACCGCTAAAGCTCTTTCACCACCTTCCGGCCGGAGCCCTCAATGTATCTGATGTTCCTTCAAATCCTGTCGATCCTGCTCAACATCCTGTGGTGGATCATCATCGTGCAGGCGGTGATGTCGTGGCTGATCGCGTTCAACGTCATCAACACGCACAATGATTTCGTCCGCCAGCTCTGGCAGGTACTCGAGCGGATCACCGAACCGCTCTATCGCCCCTTCCGGCGCATCATGCCCGATTTCGGCGGGCTCGACCTGACTCCGATGGTGGTGCTGATCCTGATCATCATCCTGCAGGGGCCGGTAATTTCCTACCTCTACACGCTCGGCATGAACAGCGGAGCGATCTGACGTGACGGGCGGGGCGCAGGTGATCGACGGCAAGGCATTCGCCGCCGGCCTGCGGGCGCGGATCGCCGATGCGGTGCCGGCCTTCAAGGCCGCGACCGGTCGGGCGCCCGGCCTCGCAGTCGTACTCGTCGGCGACGATCCGGCGAGCGCGGTCTATGTCGGGTCGAAGGGCAAGGCGACCGTTGCGGCGGGCATGGAAAGCTTCGAACATCATCTGCCCGCGACCGCGACGCAGGCCGAGGTCGAGGCCTTGCTGAAAGAACTCAACGCCGACGAGGCTGTCGACGGCATCCTGCTGCAATTGCCGCTGCCCGGCCATCTCGACGAACAGGCTGCGGTCGCGACGATCGATCCCGACAAGGATGTTGACGGCCTGACTCCGGTGAGTGCGGGGCGCCTCGCGCTCGGCATAGCCGGCATGGTGCCGTGCACGCCCTATGGTTGCCTGTTGTTGCTGCAGGACCGGCTCGGCGATCTGTCGGGCAAGGACGCGATCGTCGTCGGACGCTCGATCCTCGTCGGCAAACCGATGGCGGCGTTGCTGCTCGGCGCCAATTGCACCGTGACGATGGCGCACAGCCGCACGAAGGATTTGCCTGATCTGGTACGCCGCGCCGATATCGTCGTTGCCGCGGTCGGCCGCGCCGAGATGGTGAAGGGCGACTGGATCAAGCCCGGCGCGATCGTGATCGATGTCGGTATCAACCGCCTGCCGCCCGCCGACGGTGCTGCGAAAGGCCGGCTGGTCGGCGACGTCGATTATGACAGCGTCGCTGCAGTCGCCGATGCGATCACGCCGGTGCCCGGCGGCGTCGGCCCGATGACCATCGCCTGCCTGCTGCGCAACACGCTCGTTGCCGCGCACCGACGCGCCGGGCTTGCCGACCCGGAGGGCTTTTGATGCGCCGTCTGGCCATCGCGGCGATTTCGCTTTCGGTGATTGCGGGTGGCGCTGCGGGGGCACGCCAACGTGATCCGCTCGCAGCGAACCCCAGCGCTTTCATCGCCGCCGAAATCGGTTTTTCGCGGCTCGCGCAGGAAAAGGGCCAGTGGACCGCGTTTCGCGAAACCGCGGCGCCGGAGGCTGTGATGTTCGTGCCGCAACGCGTCAAGGCACGCGATTGGCTGAAGTCGCAAAAGGACCCCGCCGAGGCGGTGAAGTGGCAGCCGCATGCGGTCTATACCAGCTGCGACGGCAATGTCGGCGTCACCACCGGCGCCTGGCAGAAGGGGCCGGCGAACGGCTATTTTACGACGGTCTGGCTGCGCGATCCCAAGAAGGGCAAGCTCGCCTGGACGCTCGATCATGGCGATGCGCTGGCGACACCGCGCGAAGCGCCGGATTTTATCGCCGCGAAGCAGGCGGCCTGCGGTTCGCGCCCCGCGGTGCCGATCGAGGCGGGCGGCGAGGGTGATGATATGGTCGTCGGCCTGTCGCCCGACCAGACGTTGAGCTGGACGTCCACCGTCCGTGCCGACAAGTCGCGCCGCGTGACAATCCGCCTGTGGGACGGCAAGGAGATGGCGACCGTCATCGACGATCAGGTCGCGGCCCCGAAGCAGCCATGATCGACCTTTTCATCTCCGCCTTCGTCACCCTGTTCGTGGTCATCGACCCCCCGGGCTGCGCGCCGATCTATGCCAGCCTGACGACGGGGGCGAGCGCGGCGCAGCGCCGTTCCATGGCGATCCGGGCGACGGTGATCGCCGGGCTGATCCTCGTTTTCTTCGCGATGTTCGGCGAAGCGCTCCTGAGCTTTCTCCACATCGACCTCGACAGCTTCCGCATCGCGGGCGGGATCATGCTGTTCATCATCGCGATCGACATGGTGTTCGAAAAGCGCACTGAACGGCGCGAACAGCGGGCCGAGAAGGTGATGGCGACGCCCGAGATCGAGGATGTGTCGGTGTTCCCGATGGCGATGCCGATGCTCGCGGGTCCGGGCTCGATCGCCTCGGTGATGCTGCTCGTGTCGCAGAACAACGGACTCGACCGCGCTTTCGTGATCTTTGGTGCGCTGCTGCTCGTGCTGCTGCTGACGCTGGCCGCTTTGCTTTCGGCCGGACCGCTGATGCGGCTGATCGGCAACAAGGGCGAGGCGGTGATTACGCGTCTGCTCGGCGTGCTGCTCGCGGCGCTGGCGGCGCAATTCGTGATCGACGGGCTGAAGGCGAGCTTCCCGAGCCTCGGCTGAAAAAGGGCGCCGCCCGCAGGCGACGCCCTTCGTTTCCATGGGAATGGAACCTCTTAACGCGCCGCGTTGACGTCGGCCTGTGTGACCGGCGCGATGCGGATTTCGACGCGGCGGTTGCACTGATAGTCGGCCTCGCTGCGTTCGGGCGAGCATTTGAGTTGCGATTCGCCGTAGCCGAGCGTCGCCATGCGCGCGCGCTGGATGCCGCGACCCGCCAGATAGTCGGCGACCGACGCCGCGCGGCGTTCGGACAGGCCCTGATTATAGGTGTCGCTGCCGGTCGAATCGGTGTGGCCGTAAACGTCGATATAGGTGCTCGGATATTCGGCGAGCGTCGAGGCGACATTGTCGAGCGCGCTGCGGAACTGCGACTTCACCATCGCGCTGTTGAGGTCGAATGTGACGTCGCCGGGCATGTTGAGCACGAGCTGGTCGCCCTGGCGTTCGACATCGATGCCGGTGCCCGCGGTGCGTTCGCGCAGCTTCTTTTCCTGCTGGTCCATATAATAGCCGACGCCTGCACCCGCGACCGCGCCTATCCCTGCCCCGACGATTTCCTCGGTGCGGCTGTTGCGTCCGCCGATCAGGTCGCCGAGCAGATAACCGCCCAGCGCGCCGCCGACGCCGCCGATCGCGGCCTTCGAAATCTTGCGCTCGCCGGTCACCGGGTCGGTGACGCAGCCCGTGAGCGCGATCGCGCCGATGCTGGTCAAAATGGTGAGCTTGATCGTCTTGCTGTTCATCTTTTTCGCTCCCTCTATCCGGCGGATGCGTCTGGCCCTCGCACGCCGCCCTTCCTTGCCGATAACATATGGCCGGCGATCTGGTTCCAAAAAACGCCTGAACGCCGACTGAGCAGGGCATTCAGGCGAGTGCCATTGTGCAATGCGCCGCCTTTCGCTTATAGGGTGGGCATGACCGAAGCTGACAGGGGCCGGGCGCCGACGCGCCGTACGACCGCCCAATGACCCCTTTTCCCTGGTCGGATGTTGTGATCATCCTGATCCTCATCCTGCTCAACGGCGTTTTCGCCATGTCCGAACTCGCCATCGTTTCGTCGCGCGACCCGCGGTTGCAGGCGGCCGAGAAGCGCGGCAGCCGCGGCGCCAAGATCGCGCGCCAGCTTGCCTCCGATCCGGGGCGCTTCCTGTCGACGGTACAGGTCGGCATCACGCTGATCGGCGTTCTGACCGGCGCCTATTCGGGCGCGAGCCTCGGCCAGCCCGTGGCCGAGCGTCTGCAGGCCTTGTTCGGCCTGGAGGCGGAAACCGCCTTGTCGGTGGCATTTGCCGTCGTCATCGCGCTCACAACCTATGCCTCGTTGATCGCGGGCGAGCTCGTGCCGAAACAGTTTGCGCTCCGCGCCCCCGAACGGATCGCGATCATTGTCGCGCCGATGATGTATTGGCTGTCGCGCATCGCGGCGCCGCTTGTCTGGCTGCTCGACAATAGTTCTGCGCTGGTCTTTCGCCTGCTCGGGCTCAACCGCGAATCGGAAGACCGGGTGACCGCCGAGGAGCTGCATCTGATCGTCGCCGAGGCGTCGAAGTCGGGGGTGATCGAGGAAAGCGAACGCGCGATCATTTCGGGTGTCGTGCGCCTTGCCGACCGGCCGGTGCGCGAGGTGATGACGCCGCGCAAGGATGTCGACTGGGTCGATATCTCGCTCGACGCACGCGGCGTGCGCGACAAATTGCTCGAAACGCCACACAGTCGCCTGCCTGTCGCGCGCGGTTCGGTCGACGATATCGTCGGCGTGGTGCAGGCGCGCGATATCGCCGCGGCCCTGTTTCAGGGAGAGGTACTCGACCTCGAACAGCTGATGCGCCCCGCCAAGGTCATTCACGACCAGATCGATGCGATGGACGCGCTCGAGGCGCTGCGCGCCGCCGAGGTACCGGTGCTGCTCGTCCACGACGAATATGGCCATTTCGACGGGCTGGTGACGCCGGCCGACCTTCTGTCGGCGATCGCGGGCGAATTCGCGTCGGATCAGGACATCGGCAGCGAGCCTTTCGTCGTCGAGCGTGAGGACGGCAGCCTGTTGATCGCGGGATCGATGCCCGCCGACCAGATGGCCGAACGGCTGGGAATCGAACTCGGCGACGACCGCGACTATGCGACCGCGGCGGGCCATGCGCTCGCGATCCTCAAGCATCTGCCCAAGGAAGGCGAGCGCTTCACCGACAGGGGGTGGCGCTTCGAGATCGTCGACATGGACGGGCGCAAGATCGACAAGCTGCTCGTCACCGGGATCGGCAAGCCGAAAGATGACGCGGACGGCGAATAAGTCCGCGGGTCGCAGCCGATCGGGCGATAGCGCCCGTCAGAACTGATAGGCGAGCCCGCCGCCGAAAAGCCATTGATCGGCGCTGCCGACGTCGGCGACGACCGGCGATCTGGCAAAGCGCGAGAGGAGGCGACCATATTGCGCGCCGCCGATCAGGGTGAAGCCTTTTCTGAGGTCGCCCGACAGGGCATAGGCGCCGGCGATCCCGATCGTATATTTGCCCGCCGTCGCCTTGCGTCCGGCGGCGTCATAGACGGGCAGCCCGCTCGCGGCGCTGCCTTCGGGGTCGATGTCGTAATAATAGCGGCCGAAGCCCTTGCCATAGAAATTCACCGACGCCGATACGCCCAGATAGGCGCGTTTCGATAGCGGCGTGCCGTAATCGATCGTCGGCGAGGCGGTCCAGCTGCCGTGACGGCCCGAAATATCCTTCGATGCCGACATGCGGAAGCCGATCTGGTCATATTCGCTCGTGATCACGCCTGTGTGGGTGACCCCGGCGAAAAGCCCCATTTCGACCGCCATCTTGCGTTTGCCAAGCGCGGCGACCTGCGGATCGTCGGCCTTGCCGCTGCGGTCGCCGCGCAGGCTGATCGTCGGGCCGAACTTGAAATCGGTTTTTTGCCCGCGCCGCTGGCGGATCAGGTCGACCTGGAAATTGGTGCCGCGGGTCGAGAAGGAATAGCCGCTGATCCGCCCGCGCAAATAAAAGGCAGGCAAGGTGCGGCGGTCGTCCGACCCGTTGTATCGCGGCGTGTTGAGCACCCCCACGGCAACGGCGAAATAGTCGCGCGACCATGTACGTTCAGGATCGTCGTCCTGCGGCCGCGCCGGGGGCAACAGGATATTCTCGTCGATGTCGCTATTCTGCAGATAGCGCGCGGGTTCTTCGTCGATTCCGGTCGCAAGCGCGGTGTCGGCATTCGCCGTCAGCTCATAGGGCAGCGAAGTCTCTTCGGCTTCCGAGGGCGTGGCGAAGGCGATCATGGCAAGGAAGGGAAGCACGCGGGCCGGCCGGGCAATGCAGAGGAACAGGGTCAGGTCGGGCATATGCATCCGCAATAATATCCTCTGGTCTTGCCCCTCTTTACGAGGGTGTAGGTAAACAACACGCCATTGCAACGGCTTCGTCTTGCCGCAGGATGCTTTTGGTCGCATGTGGCTTTCATGCATCAATGCCCGTCAACCGCTTTCATATTCCCCCGCATGGCCATTGGTTCCCTTCGCCCGCTCCGGCCGCGGTGCGCATGAGCCGGGTCCCGCGTCTGATCGGCTATGGCTTCATGGCCGCTGCCGCCCTGCTCGCGGCGGTGATGAAGAAGGAAGGCGTCGAAAGCATCGGGCCGTTGCCCGCGGTTGTCGTCGCGCTGTTTCTGGGCATGGTTGGCGTGATGCTGGTCTTCACTGACCTGATGGTGCGCGGACTTTATGCGCAGGTCGACGCGGCGAAGCGCCGTGAGGAAGGGGACGGCGACTGACCCCTTTTCGTTCGACACCCCATGCGCTTGGCAGTATGACGGCGCGATGACCGATCGTCCGCATACGCCGCTGCTCGACACGGTGGATGTCCCCGCCGACCTCCGCAAGCTGAAGCCCGAAGACCTCCGCCAGTTCGCCGACGAGCTGCGCGCCGAGATGATCTCGGCGGTCGGCACGACCGGCGGCCATCTCGGTAGCGGGCTTGGCGTCGTCGAGCTGACGACTGCGCTCCATTATGTTTTCGACACGCCGCGCGACAAGATCGTGTGGGACGTCGGGCACCAATGCTATCCGCACAAGATCGTCACCGGGCGCCGCGACCGCATCCGCACGCTCCGGCAGGGCGGCGGGCTTTCGGGCTTCACCAAGCGCAGCGAGAGCGAATATGACCCGTTCGGCGCGGCGCATTCGTCGACCTCGATCAGCGCTGCATTGGGCTTTGCGATCGCCAACAAGCTCAAGGACGAACCCGGCCGCGCGATCGCGGTGATCGGCGACGGATCGATGTCGGCGGGCATGGCCTATGAGGCGATGAACAATGCCGCCGCGGCGGGCAACCGGCTGATCGTGATCCTCAACGACAATGACATGTCGATCGCGCCGCCGGTGGGCGGGCTGTCGGCCTATCTGGCGAAGCTCGTGTCGTCGCGGCCGTTCATCGAGCTGCGCGAGATCGCGCGGCGTTTTGCGCGCAAGTTGCCCGAACCGCTGCACAAGGCGGCGAAAAAGACCGACGAATTCGCGCGCGGCATGGCGATGGGCGGGACGCTCTTCGAGGAACTCGGCTTCTATTATGTCGGGCCGATCGACGGGCATAATCTCGAACATCTGATCCCCGTGCTCGAAAATGTCCGCGACAGCGACCACGGCCCGGTGCTGATCCACGCGGTGACGATGAAGGGCAAGGGCTATGCCCCCGCCGAGGCCGCCGCCGACAAATATCATGGGGTCCAGAAATTCGACGTCATCACCGGCGAACAGGCGAAGGCGCCGCCGGGACCGCCGGCATATCAGAATGTCTTCGGCGAAACGCTCGCGAAGCTTGCCGACACCGACAGGCGCATCGTCGCGATCACCGCGGCGATGCCGTCGGGGACGGGGGTCGACAAATTCGCCAAGGCGCACCCCGACCGGACCTTCGACGTCGGCATCGCCGAGCAGCATGCAGTGACCTTTGCCGCCGGGCTCGCGGCGCAGGGGATGCGGCCGTTCGCGGCAATCTATTCGACCTTCCTCCAGCGCGCCTACGACCAGGTCGTGCACGATGTCGCGATCCAGAATCTGCCGGTGCGCTTCGCGATCGACCGTGCGGGCCTCGTCGGCGCCGACGGCTCGACGCACGCGGGGGCGTTTGACGTCACTTACCTCGCGACCTTGCCCAACATGGTGGTGATGGCGGCGGCCGACGAGGCCGAGCTCGTCCATATGACCTATACCGCCGCCGAATATGACGCGGGGCCCATCGCCTTCCGCTATCCGCGCGGCAATGGCACCGGCGTGGCGTTACCCGACGTTCCGCAGAAGCTCGAGATCGGCAAGGGCCGCATCGTGCGCAGCGGCAAGACCGTCGCGATCCTGTCGCTCGGCACGCGTCTCGCCGAGGCGCTGAAGGCGGCCGACACGCTCGAGGCGCGCGGGCTCTCGACGAGCGTGATCGACCTCCGCTTCGCCAAGCCGCTCGACGAGGAGCTGATCCGCAGGACGCTGGCGAGCCACGAGGTCTGCGTGACGATCGAGGAGAACAGCGTCGGCGGGCTTGGCGCGCATGTGCTGACGCTTGCGAGTGACGAGGGGCTGATCGACGCGGGGCTGAAGCTGCGCACGATGCGGCTGCCCGATGTCTTCCAGGATCAGGACAAGCCCGAGCTGCAATATGACGAGGCGGGGCTCAACGCCCCGCAGATCGTCGACACGGTGCTGAAGGCGCTGCGCCATAACAGCGCGGGCGTCGAGGAAGCGGGCGCGCGGGCCTGAGCGCGTAGCCGCGCGAAAACGGGGGCGGCATGAACTTCTTCAACCTCCTGAAGTCGCTCGACGAGCTGCTCTACGAGGTGATGTCGTGGCTGATCTTCTATCCGGTCACGCTGTGGCGCACGCTGGTGCGGCCGCTGAAGATGATGGACTATTCGGACCTTGAGCAGCGCGATGCCGAAGACCAGCAATATACCGACACGCTGACGCCGCCGCTGTTCCTGCTGCTGACGTTGATCCTCGGCCATGGGATCGAGCTGTCGATCGTCGGGCAGGCCGAGGAAATCGGAAGCAAGGTCGGCCTCAGCGCATTGATCAGCGACGATTCGAGCCTGATCCTGCTGCGCACCGCGACCTTCAGCCTGTTTCCGCTCGTGCTTGCGGCGCGGCTGCTGCGCGCGCGGCGCGAGCCGATCGACCGCGAGACGCTGCGCGGACCCTTTTATGCGCAATGCTATGTCGCGGCGCCGCTCGCGCTGATGAGCGGATTGTCCGAAGTGCTGATCCGCCTCGCGCACATATGGTCGGTGCTCGCGGGGGCGTGTCTCTATCTCTTCGCGTTGCTATGGTTCGGCGCCTTGCAGATACTCTGGTTCCGCCAGCATTTGCAGACGAGCGCGGTCAAGGCCGTCGGCCACGCGTCGCGCGCGATGGTCGAAAGCCTGATCGCGGTGGCGTTTCTGGCCTGGCTTTTCTGACGGTCAGCCGACGGGGACGATCGTCGCCTGCGCGATCGCGCAGCGGCGCGGTTCCTCGCCGTCGCTTTCGGCCCAGACGTCGGCGCGCACGATCGCCTGCCGCCGGCCCGCCTTGACCACGCTGCCCTTTGCGCGCAGCCGACTGCCCTGCGCGGGGGCGAGGAAATTGATCGTATAGCTGCCTGTGACGACGTCGCCGATGACGCTCGATGCCGCCCAAGCGCAGGCATTGTCGGCCATCAGTCCGACGATCGCGCCGTGCGCATAGCCGTGATGCTGGGTCATGTCGGGGCGCAGCGCGAGCAGCAGTTCGGCCTCGCCATCGAAACAGCGCAAAGGTTCGACGCCGAGGAAGGCGGTGAAGCCCGACGCGTCGACCGCGACGCTTTTCATGTAGGCGACGGCTTCGTCGTTGCTGGCAAAACGGTGTCCGCGCACGATGCACTCCTTAAGGTCTGCAATGCAGACTTATTGCCGCTTGCGCTGAAGGGGCGTCAAGTCTTAAATCCAGACTTATGAAGGATTATGTGCCATCGCGTTCGCCCTGTGCCGTCGGCCGCGCGTCGCGGCTGCTCGGTGACCGCTGGGTCCTGCTGATCCTGCGCGAGGCGTTCCTCGGGATCGACCGGTTCGAGGATTTCCTCGGCCGGCTCGACATTTCGCGCGCCGCGCTGACCTCGCGGCTCGGCTGGATGGTCGAGGCGGGCGTGCTCGAGCGGATACCCCCCGAAGGCAAGCGCGCCCTGTACCGGCTGACCGCGTCGGGGCAGGCGCTCCGCCCGACCTATGACGCGATCAAGGCGTGGGGCGACGAATGGCTGCCGCGCGGGACAAAGGAAAACGGCCCGGGCGATGCCGGGCCGTCGATATACTGAAATTCCAAAAGGCGGTTCAGGCCCCCGGGATCGCCGCCGAGGCGTCGCGGCCGTCGCCTTCGGGCGCGGCAAGGATGTCGCGGACGACGAGGCCTTTGTCGACCACCTGCGTGTCGGGGCTGCCGACCTGGCTGCGGATGCCCGGATCGGCGCGCGTGCCGTCGGCGCTGCCGATGATCGAGGTTTCGCTTGCGCTGCGCTGCGACGGGCCGCCGAACAGGGCGCGGAGCGTCTGCTCGGCGGTCGATTCGCCGCCGGGGCGCGCGGTGCCGGGCGCGGGCGGGGTCAGCGAATAATCGGGCGGCACGACGAGCGGCGCCTGACGCGATACCATCATCTCGTCGGGACGGTCGCGGCTGAACAGGCTGTTCGACCCGCAGGCCGACAGGGTGGTGGCAAGGATCGAGGCGGCCAGGATGGCGGTGGTCCGGTTCACTTTAAACATACTCCCAATGCGCCCCGTTAATCGGCGGACAGCTTGCCGTCCGTGTTCGCGGCCTTTTCGCCCAAGAGCAGCGCGCGCGCAACCAGCAAAAGCACGCCGAGCGTGATGCACGCATCGGCGACGTTGAAGATCATGAAGGGGCGGAATTCGCCGATATGCAGGTCGGCGAAGTCGACGACATAGCCGAAGCGCACGCGGTCGACGATATTGCCGAGCGCACCGCCGAGGATCATCGCAAGCGCGATCACGTCGCCCTTCGCCTGCTCGCGCGTCATCCAGAAGGCGACCGCGGCGGCGACGATCCCCGTCACCGCGACGAGCGTCCAGCGCGTCGTGTCGGTGCAACTCGCGAACATCGACAGCGAGATGCCGCAATTCTCCGCCCACGTCAGGTTGAAGAAGCTCGTGACCTCGATCTGCCCCTTGGGTTCGAGCGACAGCGGCACCGTGATCACCCATTTGGTGATCTGGTCGAGGATGAAGGCGACCGCGGCGAAAATCAGGCCGAAGCGCAGATGGGGCGAACGTTTGCTGCTCATCGCGCGTCCAATACCGTGTCGCAGCGATTGCACAAGGCACCGTCGGTTTCGACCTCGGGCAGGTGGCGCCAGCAGCGGCCGCATTTGTGGTTTTCGGTGCGGGTGACAGTGAGTTCGCTGCCCGCGCGGGCGACGGACACGATGAACACCTCCTCGAGCGCCGCCGGATCGAGTGCCGGATCGGGGATCGTCACCTCGGCTTCGAGGCTCGAGCGGATCGTCTTTTCGCGGCGATAGGGTTCGATCGCTTCGGTCACCGCCTCGCGCTGGGCACGGACACCCGCCCATTTGCTTGTGAGTGCGGCGTCGTTCCACGCGGCATCGACACTTGGCCATTCGAGCAAATGCACGCTGCCCGCATCGGGATAGCGCGTGCCCCACACTTCTTCGCTCGTGAACACCAGCACCGGCGCCGCATAGCGTACGAGTGCGTGGAAGAGGATGTCGAGCACGCTGCGATAGGCGCGGCGCGTGCCGGTGCCGAGCGGCGCGGCGGGGCCGAGGTCGCAGTAGAGGACGTCCTTGCGGATGTCGAAATAGAAGGCCGACAGATCCTCGTTGCAGAAATCGGCGAGCAGGCGCGTGTATGTGTTGTAGTCGAAATCGTCGACCGCCTGCGCCATCTTCGCGTCGAGGTCGGCGAGCAGGCTGAGCATGTAACGCTCAAGCTCTGGCATTGCCGCGACGTCGGTGATGCGTTCTTCCTTCGTGAACCCGTCGAGCGCGCCGAGCAGGTAGCGGAAGGTGTTCCTGAGCTTGCGATACTGGTCGGCGACCCCGGTGAGGATCTCCTTGCCGATGCGGTGATCCTCGGTGAAGTCGACCGACAGCGCCCACAGGCGCAGGATGTCGGCGCCATAGTCGCGCATCAGGTCGATCGGGCTGATCGTGTTGCCCAAGGACTTCGACATTTTGAAGCCCTTGGCATCCATCGTGAAGCCGTGCGTGAGCACCGCCTTGTACGGCGCTATCCCACGCGTCCCGCAGCTTTCGAGCAGCGACGACTGGAACCAGCCGCGATGCTGGTCGCTGCCCTCGAGATACAGATCGGCGCTGTGGGTGCCGCCGTCGTGGCGGACGAGCGCGGGCCATTTGCCGCTTTCGAGCACGAAGGCGTGGGTGCAGCCCGAATCGAACCAGACGTCGAGAATGTCGACGATGCGTTCGTAGTTCGCGGCGTCATAGTCCGGCCCAAGATATTCCTGCGCGCGCGCGTCGTTCCAGGCGTCGACGCCGCCCGCCTTCACCGCCGCGACGATGCGGTCGTTGACTATGGGGTCGTTCAGATAATGGCCGGTCTTGCGGTCGACGAACAGCGTGATCGGCACGCCCCAGGCGCGCTGGCGGCTGAGCACCCAGTCGGGGCGGCCCTCGACCATCGACCCGATGCGGTTGCGGCCCTTGGCGGGGACGAAACGCGTGTCGTCGATCGCCTGCATCGCCGCCTGCCGCAGCGTCGGCGCGGCGCAGAGATCCTCCTCATGCGGGTTGATCGCGCCGCCCTCATTCTCCCAGCGCTTTTCGCGCGGGGTCTTGGGCTCGATATGCGTCATCACCTTGTCCATCGGCACGAACCATTGCGGCGTGCAGCGATAGATGACCTTGGCTTTCGAGCGCCAGCTGTGGGGGTAGCTGTGTTTGTAGTCGGCCGAGGCGGCGAGCAGCGCGCCGGCGTCGCGAAGGTCCGAACAGATCGGGCCGTCGGGGGCGTTGAACTTGGGGTTGATCACCGATCCCTGACCGCCGAGCCAGCCCCAGTCGGCGCGATATTTGCCGTCGCCCTCGACCGCGAAGACGGGGTCGAGCCCGTTCGCCTTGCACAGGTCGAAATCGTCCTCGCCATGGTCGGGCGACATATGGACGAGCCCGGTGCCGCTGTCGGTGGTGACGAAATCGCCCGCAAGGAAGGGGCGCGGGCGCGCGAAAAAGCCGCCGAGTGCGTGCATCGGATGGCGGGCGATGGAGGCCGCCAGCGTTTCGGGAGAGACAATTCCCATAGGAGTAAGGGTAAGGCCGGTGCGCGCTTCAAGAGCGCCGACCAGTGCGGCCGAAAGAAGATATCTTTCACCGTCCGATCCGGCAAAGACTGTGTATAGTCCCTGCGGTTCCTGCCACTCGAGCGAGGGATTAAAGGCGATCGCCTGGTTTACAGGAATGGTCCACGGGGTCGTTGTCCAGATAACGGCCTTGACGCCGATCAACTCCTCTACGGGGCTCTCGACGATCTCGAACGCGACATCGATCTGCGTCGAGACGATATCCTCATATTCGATCTCGGCCTCGGCGAGCGCGGTCTTTTCGACCGGCGACCACATCACCGGCTTGGCGCCGCGATAGAGCATGTCATTCGCGGCGAACTTGAGCAATTCGCGGACGATGGTGGCTTCGGCCTCATAGTCCATCGTGAGGTACGGATGGTCCCAGTCGCCGCCGATGCCGAGGCGTTTCAGCTGCTCGCGCTGGGTGTCGACCCAATGCTGCGCATAGGCGCGGCATTCGGCGCGAAATTCCTCGACCGGAACCTCGTCCTTGTTGAGCTTTTTCTTGCGATACTGCTCCTCGACCTTCCATTCGATCGGCAGGCCGTGGCAGTCCCAGCCGGGCACGTAGGGCGAATCCTTGCCCTTCAGCGTCTGGGTGCGGACGACCATGTCCTTCAATATATGGTTGAGCGCATGGCCGATGTGCATGTCGCCATTGGCGTAGGGCGGACCGTCGTGGAGGATGAACTGGTCGCGGCCCTTGCGGCTTTCGCGAATCTGCCCCTCCAGATTGCCCTCGATCCATTTCGCCAGAATCAGCGGCTCCTTCTGCGGCAGGCCGGCCTTCATCGGGAAGTCGGTCTTGGGCAGGAAGACGGTGTCGCGATAGTCGCGCTGTTCGGCGGCGGAGGTGCTGTCGGTCATGGTGGCGGCGCTTAGCGCAAGTAGGGCGGAGTAGTCACGTTTAAGTTGATATTCCGGTTTGCTGTCCGGCTTCGCGATGGGCCCCGGCTTCGCCGGGGTTCACGATAGGGCTGGCAATTTGTGAACCCCGGCGAAAGCCGGGGCCCAGACGTCTAGCGCAGAAGCTCGAAATAGAGATCGCGCCATTCGGGATTTGCCGCTTCGATCAACCCGATCTTCCACGCCCGTTTCCACTCTTTCATCTGCACTTCGCGGCGGCGGGCATCGTGGAGATTCTCGAAGTGCTGGTGCCAGACGAGCATCTTGAGGCCATATTTCCTGGCGAAGCCGCCGATCAGCCCTTCGCGATGCCGTGCGATGCGCTGTGGAAGGTCGCTGGTTACGCCAATGTAGAGTGTCCCGTTGCGCCTGTTGGTAAGGACGTAGATCCAGCCTTGCTTCATGACGCACGGTTATACTGGGCCGCGGCTTTCGCCGGGGATCACCTTCATCCGCTATGGAGCAGTCTCATTTCTGCCGCGGCCTCAATGCCGGCCCCACCTCGCGGATATCCTCGACCCAGATATAGCCGTTGAAGCTGGCGGGCACTTTCGCGAGCTGTTGCGGCGTCGTCAGCCCCTCGTTCGATTTGCCGCTTTCGTACGGGCCGAGGACGATGACGCGCGCGCCGACGCTGTCCATGCGAGCGATCAGCCGGTCGGGCCAACCCCAGAACGCCCATTGATAGTTGATCGGGATCGCGATCGCGCCGTTCCGGCAGCTTTCCGGCACGATGCCGGTCCAGCCCCACGCGACATAGTCTTTGGTGCACGCCTTGGCGCCGCCCCTGAGGTCGAACGACCAGTTGGCGGGGAGCAGTTGGCGCATCCGCTTCACCGGGCGTTCGCCGCCATAGAAGGCGTCGCCGATCTTTTGGCTGTCGCGGCCCGATGCTTTCAGGATCGCGAACAGCTGGTCGGCCTCGCCCGGATCGTCCGATTTGAAGTTGAACAGGATCGGATGGACAGGGAGCGCGGCGAGCGCTTCCTCGACCGTCGGCATCTTGCCGACGCCCTTGCCGCGCAGCGGGAAGGTCTTGCCACCGTCGGCTGTGTAACCATAGCCGATGTCGAGTGCCTTGAGCTCCGCCAGTGTCAGATCGCGGGTCTCGCCCTTGCCGTTGGTGCGGCAATCGACGGTCCAGTCGTGAAACAGCACCATGCGCCCGTCTTTCGTCGGCGCGACGTCGACCTCGACCATATTGGCGCCGAGCCCCACGGCCCAGCGCATCGATTCGGGGGTGTTCTCGAACACATCATGGCTTGGCGGAAGCGCGTGCGCGGCGGTGCAGGTGTCGCGGCCCGCGGCGGCGCGCTTGTCGTAGAGATGATAGACGCCGCGGTGCGCGATCAGCCCGGGCTTGCCCGCGGGATCGGGGGCGAGGAAGCTGGCGTTCGACAGCGTGAGCCATGCGACGAGCGCGGCGAAGAGCCAGAGGAAGATCTTTGTCCCGCGACGCATCGGCTTTTTCTTCGGGCCTTCGAGGGCGCTCGCCCAGTCGTCGCTGTCGGTCATCACACCCCCTCTTGTATCGCGCCGAAACCGGTTCGCTATCAGCCTGTGAACCCCGGCGAAAGCCGGGGGCCATGCGATATTCGTGCGTCCAATGGCCCCGGCTTTCGCCGGGATTCACGGTCAGACGTCCGCCAGCAGCTGCTTCGCCTCGTCGCAATCCGCCGCGATCTGCGCCATCAGTGCGTCCATGCTGTCGAATTTCGCCTCGGGCCGGATGAAAGCGTGGAAGGCGACGTCGATTTCCTGCCCGTACAGATTCTCGGCAAAGTCGAAGAAATGCGGTTCGAGCAGCTCCTTGGGCGGATCGAAGCTCGGACGGATGCCGAGGTTTGCAGCGCCCTTCAGGATACGCCCGTCGGGCAAGCGACCGGTGACGGCGTAGATGCCGTAACGCGGGCGCAGATATTGCCCCATTTCGAGGTTCGCGGTGGGAAAGCCGAGCAGGCGGCCGTTCTTGTCGCCGTGCTGCACGACATTGCGTACGGTGAAAGGGCGCGTGAGCAGGCGCGTCGCGGCGGCGCAGTCGCCCGTCTGCAGCGCCTCGCGGATACGGCTCGACGAGATGACATCGTCGGCGTCGTCGACGGGCGCCACCATCTCGGTGAAGAAGCCGAGGCGGCGCGCATGGTCGGCAAGCGTCACGACATCGCCGCCGCGGCCCTTGCCGAAAACGAAGTCGGCGCCGGTGACCACCCCCGCGGCGCCGTAGCGATCGAGGAGCAGGGCGGTGATGAAATCCTCGGCGGTCGTGTTCGCGAGCGTTGTGTCGAAGGGCAGGACGAGCATCGCGTCGGCGCCCGCTTCGCCGAACAGCTCCTGCCGCTGGGCGAGCGTCGTGAGGCGGAAGGGCGGGACATCGGGCTTGAAAAAGCGCACCGGATGCGGATCGAAGGTCGCGACGATCGCGGGGCGGCCCTCGTCCTTCGCATGGCGTACCGCGCGGCCGACGACCGCCTGATGCCCCGCGTGAAAGCCGTCGAAATTGCCGAGCGCGATCACCCCGCCGCGCAGGGCGCCTTCGATACGCTGGTGGCCGTCGAGGCGGATCATGGGACGGGCGGGGTCAGCGGGACGAGCCCTGCCTTGAGCACGCGGATCGCGTTGTCGCCCATCGCGGCGCGGATTTCGTCGTCGGAAAAGCCCGCGTCGATCAGCGCCTGCGTCACCTGCACGAGCTTCGACGTGTCGAAGCGCACCGTGGTGGCGCCGTCATAATCGCTGCCGAGCGCGACATGCTGGATGCCGACGAGGTCGCGGACATGCTTCATCGCCTTCGCGATGCTCGCGGGCGAGGTGTCGCACACCGCGGCGTCCCAATAGCCGATGCCGACGAGCCCGCCGGTCGCGGCCAGCCCACGGATCTGCTCGTCGTCGAGGTTGCGG
This sequence comes from Sphingopyxis sp., assembly GCA_017745175.1. Taxonomy (GTDB): domain Bacteria; phylum Pseudomonadota; class Alphaproteobacteria; order Sphingomonadales; family Sphingomonadaceae; genus Sphingopyxis. Next base: position 50,389 of record JAGHZY010000027.1, read on the forward strand.
TTGACCTTGCACGTCGCCTGCACGCCCCCGTGGCTGGAGACGACGGGGCGGCGCGCCATCCTGAGGATGTCCGCGACGCAGGCCTTGCTGCAATGCGCGATGTCGACGATCATGCCCTTCGCCTCCATGGTCTCGACCACCTGCCGGCCGAGCGGCGTGAGGCCGCCCTTCCTGAGCCCGTGCATCGACCCCGCGAGGTCGTTGTCGAAGAAATGGCTGAGCCCCGCCATGCGGAAGCCCGCCGCGTAGAGCCGGTCGAGGTTGGCAAGCTTGCCTTCGAGCACATGCAACCCCTCGATGCTGAGCATCGCGCCGACCGGGGGCATCTTGCCGCGGCGCGAAGCGAGCAGCGCGTCTATATTCTCGGGGGTGGTGACCGCACGCAGCTTGCCCGCCGATGCCGCGACCGCGCGGTGGAGCTTTTCGGCGTGCCACAGCGAGCGTTCGAGCAGCGAGTTCCATGTCCGCACCGGCTGCAACTGCGCGATGACGAGCGCGGTGATATTGTCGGTGTCGCCGCCGTTGGCGTCGTAATTCTGCCCTTTCGGCGACTTGGTCGTGCTCGCGAGCACCTGCAGCGCGACGTTTCCGTCCTCGAGCCGCGGCAGGTCCATATGGCCGCGGTCAGCGCGGTCGAGGATATTCCGCTTCCAGAGCAAGGTGTCGCTGTGGAGGTCGACGATCGTCAGAGTCCGGTGCAGCGCCTTCGCGCGTTCGCTGACGGCGGGGAGCGGTTTGCCGTCGAGCTTGTTCATCCCGCGCTCGAGCATGCCGGGGGCGAGGGTGAAGAAGGCCAGCGCGGCAACCGCGACGACGAGCAGGATTCCGGTCAGCCAGCGACGCATCGGCCTATTTCCTTGTCATCGTGACGAAGCTGTACGCCGGGCGGCCGGCCTCGTCGGCGGGATGATCCTCGCGCGCGATTTCCCGCCAGTCGGCGGTGGCGGGATAGTCGATCGCCGCGTCGCCGCCGGGTTCGAGCGCGACTTCGGTCAGCTCGATGCGGTCTGCGAGTGGCAGGAAGAGGCGATAGATTTCGGCGCCGCCGATCACCATCACGTGCGGGGCGTTGGCAAGCTTCAGCGCCTCCTCGATCGTCGCCACGGGCTCGGCGCCCTCGTCCTGCCAGTCGCGATCGCGGGTGAGCACGATGTGGCGACGGCCTTCGAGGATCGCGGGAAGGCTGTCGAACGTCTTGCGCCCCATGATCATCGGGCGCCCCATCGTCAGCTGCTTGAACCGGCGCAGGTCGGCGGGCAGGTGCCACGCCATCCTGCCGTCGGCGCCGATCACGCCATTGGCCGCGCGGGCGAGGATCAGCGTAATCTCCGGTCGATTCATGCGGGGCTGGCTCCGGACCATGTGGCGTGGCCGAGCTTGCGCCCCTCGCGCACCTCGGTTTTGCTGTAATGATGGACGTGACAATTTTCGTCGGCGAGCAGCGCGGGGATGTCCGCGATGTCGGCGCCGATGAGGTTGCGCATCGTGACGGGCAGCGCGCGCGTTGCGGTGCTGCCGAGCGGCAGGCCCGCGACGGCGCGGATATGGTTTTCGAACTGGCTGGCGACGGCGCCCTCGATCGTCCAGTGGCCGCTGTTGTGCACGCGCGGCGCCATCTCGTTGAACACGGGGCCGTCGTCGGTCGCGAAAAATTCGCCGGTGAGGACGCCGACATAATCGAGCTCTTCGGCAATCTTCGCCATCAGCGCGCGCGCCTCGTCCTGCTGGTCCAGCACGACCTGCGGCGGCGGCAGGCACGAGGTCGCAAGGATGCCGCCCTCGTGCACATTGACCGGACTGTCCCAGAAGCAGACCTCGCCGTCGATGCCGCGGACGAGGATCACCGAAAATTCATGCGCGAAAGTCACGAAACCTTCGAGCACCGCGGCGTGGCGGCCGATCGCCTCCCATGCCGTGTCGGCGTCGGCGGGCGTCATGATGCGTGCCTGCCCCTTGCCGTCATAGCCCATGCGCACCGTCTTGAGGATCGCCGGCGCGCCGATCGCGGCCAGCGCCGCATCCAGCGCCGCGCGGTCGGGCACCGCGGCGAAGGGCGCGGGGCGGCCGCCGAGCCCGGCGACGAAGCTCTTTTCCTCCAGCCGGTCCTGCGCGATTTTCAGGCCCGCGACGCCGGGGCGCACCGCGACATGACCCGACAGGAAGCGCACCGTGTCGACCGGTACATTCTCGAATTCATAGGTCACGACGGCGCACGCCGCGGCGAAGGCGGCGAGACGCGGTTCGTCGTCCCACGCCGCCTGGCTGTGGTGTGCGGTCACCTCGGCCGCGACGCTTTCGGCGTCGGGAGCATAGACATGAACCTTGTAGCCGAGCTGCGCCGCCGCGACCGCGAGCATGCGCCCGAGCTGGCCGCCGCCGAGGATGCCGATCGTCGAACCGGGTGGCAGCAAGGCGGTCAGCCCTCGCGAACCGGAACGGGGGCGACGCCGTTCGTCTGCGCCTCGCGCCAAGCGTTCAGCTTGTCGGCAAGCGCGGCGTCGTTGTTCGCGAGCAGCGCCGCGGCGAACAGGCCTGCGTTGGTCGCGCCGGCCTTGCCGATCGCGAAGGTCGCGACGGGGATGCCACCGGGCATCTGGACGATCGAATAGAGGCTGTCGACGCCGCTGAGCGCCGCCGACTGGACGGGCACGCCGAGCACGGGCACACGCGTCATCGATGCGACCATGCCGGGCAGGTGCGCGGCGCCGCCAGCGCCCGCGATGATCGCCTTCAGGCCGCGCTCGGCCGCACTCCTCGCATAGGCGACAAGGCGGTCGGGGGTGCGGTGCGCGGAGACGATCTGCACCTCGTGCGCGATACCGAATTCCTCGAGGATCTGGACCGCGTGCGCCATCGTCGGCCAGTCCGACTGGCTGCCCATGATCACACCGACCTGCGGCGCACTCTCGCCCATCACCCGATCCCTCCTGCGGGCGGCGATGAATCGCCGCCGCCTTCCCCCTAGCGGCTGCTTTGCGCGCGGGCAACGCCGCGCAATTGATGTTCCCTGCGTTTACCGATTGGTATGAAGTCATGGCTAGGGTTGCCGGGTCATATCCGTCGGCATCCGGCCGGCGGGGGGCAGGGTACGCGCCGGGGACAAGGCATGGATAGCGTAGGGGGAGCACGGCTGGCGGTCGACCATTTCGGCACCGTTTCCGTCGACTCCATCGAGGACCAGCTGCGTGAAATACGCCGGGAACGCGACGCGTTGCGCCGCGAAAACCGCGTATTGAAGATCGCCGTCGCCGAGCTCGAACGCGTGTCCGAGCGCGATACGCTGACGCCGCTGTTCAACCGCCGCTATTTCCTGACCGCGATCCACCATCGTCTCGCGCGGTTCGAGCGTCATGCCGAGCGCGCCGCGGTCGTGTTCATCGACGTGAACCAGCTCAAATATATCAACGACAATTTCGGACATGCCGCGGGCGACTTCGCGCTGATGGAAATCGCCAAGCGGCTCGCGGGGGCGATCCGCGCGACCGATGTCGCGGCGCGCATCGGCGGCGACGAATTCGGGCTGATCCTCGACCAGTCGAGCGAGGATGGCGCGCGTACGCAGGTCGAGCGTTTGTGCGGCGTGCTGACCGCGGCGCCCGCCGACTATGACGGGCACGAAATTGCACTGTCGGCTTGCTTCGGCGTGGCGATGCTGCAGACGGGGATGACCGAGTCCGACATATTGGCGGCGGCCGACCGCGATATGTATCGCAGCAAGCAGAGCCTCGGCGGGCTGCCCGGCCACCGCTAGGACCGCCCTAACGCTGCATTAACCAAATTGGCGCATTGTCACCGGCCGGAACAGGGGGTGGACGATGCGGAACCAGACCGACCCATATCTCGACATTCGGAACCGGATCACCGGCCAGATCGGCGCGCTCGCCGAAGCGCTGCCGCGCTGTGCGCTCGCGCAGATCGTGCAGGGGGTCGACGACATCCGCTGTCTTGCCCGCGACAACGGCTTTGCCGTCGTGGAAACGCTGGCGAGCCGGCTCGAATCGGCGGTGGCCGGCGGCGGCTATCGCGCCGCGATCCTGACCTACCTCGACGCGATGAGCGATGCCGCGGGCGCGCCGCGCGGGCCGCTGACCGCGGCGGCGCAAGAGGCGTGGCTGGCGTCGGTCGCGGTCCGGCTCGGCCATTGACGCCCGCCGCCTGACGCCCCAGACCCGACGTCATGGATGCAATCATGTTCGCGCTGGTGGCGGTGTTGCTCGCCAATGCCGACGGGCGTACCGGGATCGCGCTGTCGCGGTTGATCGGCATGCGTAGCGACCGGCGGGTCACGGTTGTTATCGCCTTCGGGGCTTTCCTCGCCAACGCCATCGTTGCGGCGGTCGCGGGGGCGATCGCGAACCGGATGATCGGCCAGGGGGTCGCCGCCCTGCTGGTCGCGCTCGCCATGCTGACGGCGGCGGGTGCCCTGCTGTGGCGGATGAAGCCGGCGCCCGATGCGGGGGACGCTGATACGGCGCCGGCCGTACTGGCCGGGCGGATGCTCGCGAGCCAGTTCGGCGACCGCAGCCATTTCCTGATCGGTGCGCTCGCCGCGACCAGCGGGGCTGGGCAATGGGCGGCCGCGGGCGGGTTCGTCGGCTGGGTGCTCGCGATGCTTCCCTTTCTCGCCTTTGGCCCGGCGCTCGCCGGATACCGCGCGGCGCGATATCTGCGCTGGCTCGCAGCGGCGATCCTGATCGTCTGGGGGCTTCGCACCGGGCTGGGTGCGTTTGGACTTATCGGATAGATCGTCGGCTCAATCGGGTTTCATCGTTTTTATCGATGAAGCTCAGCCAAAGCTTCAATGGGAAAGCATCGCGCGGCGCCGCTATATCGGTGGGACACTGAAAGGATGCTCCCATGTCCGAGAAAACCGACAATATCCCCGCCGTCGCCGATGCGCTGAACGCGCTGCTTGCCGACAGCTTCGCGCTCTACCTCAAGACCAAGAATTACCACTGGCACGTTCACGGGCCGCGCTTTCGCGAGCTGCACCTGCTGTTCGACGAGCAGGCGGCACAGATTTTCGCGACCACCGACCTGATCGCGGAACGCGTGCGCAAGAACGGCGTGCCGACGCTGCGCTCGATCGGTGACGTCGGCCGCCGCCAGTCGATCCGCGACGACGATGCGGCGAGCCCCGATGCCGAAACGATGATCCGCAATCTCGCCGGCGACAACCGGATACTGCTCGATCAGCTGAGAGACGTGAAGGCGGCCGCCGAAGCCGGCGGCGACATCGCGACAAGCGGGCTCGTCGACGGCTGGGCCGATGAAACGCAGCAGCGCATCTGGTTCCTCGAGGCGACGCTCGGCTATTGATGCGATCGCCCCGGTGGCGGCCGGGGCGGACATCGCTATCGGCCGCTTCCGTCGAACCTAGTCGAGCGCGGCCGCCTGTCCGCGCGCGCCGAACAATGCCGTTCCGACGCGCACATGCGTCGCGCCCAGCATCACCGCTGTCTCATAATCGCCGCTCATCCCCATCGAGCGCAGCGGCAGCGCATGGCGTTCGGCGAGTTCGTCGAGCAGCGCGAAAAAGGGCGCGGGTTCGATATCCGCGGGGGGGATCGCCATCAGCCCGTCGATCGTCAGCCCGGCCTCCGTCGCTTCGGCGAGCAGCGCGGGCAGGTCGGCGACGGCGCAGCCGCCCTTCTGCGCCTCGTCACCGATATTGACCTGCACGAACAGCTGCGGTCGCTTGCCGGTCTTTTCGCAGGCCCTCGCGAGCGCCTGAACCAGCGAGCTGCGATCGACCGAATGGATCGCATCGAACAGCGCCACCGCCTCCTCGGCCTTGTTCGATTGCAGCTGACCGATCAGGTGCAGCACGACGCCCGGCGTTCCGGCGCGCAACTCCGGCCATTTCGCCGCGGCTTCCTGCACGCGATTCTCGCCGAAATCGCGCTGGCCCGCGGCGATCAGCGGGCGGATCGCCGCTGCATCGTGCGTTTTCGACACTGCGATCAGGCAGATATCTTCCGCCTTCCGCTGCGCTCGCTTCGCCGCGTCGGCGATATTTGCCCGGACCTCGGCCAACCGGTCTGCCGCTTCGCTCATCATCTCGTTCCATCCCGCGCGTTGCGCGCGCTCGCGACGCGCCTATAGAAAGCGCGATGCGCCCGCGCCACCCCCTGCCTGACATCTGGCTATTCAGCGACGAACGCATCGCGGCAGGCATCGCGGCGCTCGCACGGGCGCTGCCGCCGGGAAGCGGCATTGTCCTGCGCCATGATGGCCTGCCTCGGGGGCAGCGCTGGCGGCTCGCGCGGCGGCTGGCACGCATCGCCGGGGTGCGAAATCTCCTTCTGCTGTTTGCCGGCCGGCCGGTATCCGCGAAGCGCGGGGGCGCCGATGGCGTGCACCTGCGCCAGCATGACGCCCGTCTTGCAGGGCAGGCGCGCCGTCTCGGCCTGTTCGTGACGATGCCCGTCCACGATGCCCGCGAGGCGCGCCGTGCGCGCCGCGCCGGGGCCGACGCTGTCTTCATCTCGCCGCTTCACCCGACCCGCTCGCATCCCGGCGCGCCCGCGCTCGGCCGCGCGGCGTGGCTGCGGCTGGCGCGCCTGTCGGGAACGCAGGCGATCGCGCTCGGCGGGATGACCGGCGCGCGCGCGCGCCAGCTGACGCGCGCAGGCGGAATCAGGTTCGGCTGGGCGGCGGTCGATGCATGGGACGAAAGGGCGGCGAAGCGCCGGGCGCGTCAGAAGCGGAACTTGGTTCCGACATAGACCGCCTGGCTGTCGCGCCGCGCATCGGTCAGCGGCTCGACGCGATCGTCGCTCTTGTATCGGACGCCCGCAGTAACATCGATGTTCTTGGTCAGGCGATAGCTGCTGACAACATCGACGGCGGGCGCCTCGCCGGGAGCGGTGACGCGGTCGGTTGCCCCGCTCGGGTCGCTTGGGCGGTTCACCATACGCGTGGCGAAGCGTGACTTTTTCTCTTCCTGTTCGGGTGCCTTGGCGACCGGCAGGTTGCGAAGATCGGCGCCGCGCGGCAGCGACGGCGTGACAAATTTCTCGAAGCCGACCGAAGCGCCGAGATTATATTTGACCGGCGCGATCGCGATCGGGGTAGTGCGGCCCGCCGCGAGTGCCGAGGTGCGCGCGGCGCTCGACGCATCGTCGCGGGCGCGAATCACGACGGTGATCGCCCGGTTCTTGCGACCCGCGTCGGTGAGCGCCGGGGTGAAGCTGAAATTGCCGCGCTGCTCGGGCGACAGTCTGGTATAGCGCGCGATCAGGCGCGGATCGCCCGACGCGGGGGTGAACTGGCCGAGGAGCGTTTCCGAAAGCGCGGTGTCGCGGATGCGGTCGGTGCGCGACATCGCCGCGAGAGCCGGCGGAAGCGCAAGCGAAACCACCGCCAAAGCGGTGAGGCTTCCCTTCCAGAAATGTCGCGGTACGCGCACCATGACTCGGCGACTCCAACCCCAATCGATTCGGCAGATAGGACTCCCGGGGGCGAATTTCCAGTGAATCCCGTCAAATCTTTGCAACGACTCCGCTTTTTGCCGAAATTGTTGCGCGATCGTCACAGTGCGGGTCGACCCTGACCAGAATCTGAACGGCGCGGCGGCCGGAATTGCCGCGCTTGCCCGATGGCGGCAAGGGCGATAGAGACGCTGGCAATTCCGTTCTGCGCGGCCGATTTCTCATGTCGGGCGAGCTCAATATAAGGTGCTATCGCATGTCCCAGCTTTCCGTCCTTGCCACGCTCGGTCGCCGTCCGGCCGCGCTCGCGCTGCTCGGGCTCGCGACGCTCGGCCTTTCGGCCTGCGCGAACAAGGAACGGCCGAAAGCCGACCTCGCGGCCAGCCAGGTGACGACGATCGGCGTGAACAGCTATCTGTGGCGCGCCTCGCTCGATGCGCTGTCGTTCATGCCGCTGCTCCAGGCCGATTCGGCGGGCGGCGTCGTGATCACCGACTGGTATGCCAACCCGTCGAACCCGGGCGAGCGGATGAAGGTCACCGTGTCGATCCTCGACCAGGATCTGCGCGCCGATGCACTGCGTATCGCCGCCTCGCGCCAGGTGTCGCAGGGCGGTGCCTGGGTCGACGCGCCGGTGCAGGCGGCGACGGTGCAGAAGCTCGAGGAAATCATCCTCACCCGCGCCCGCGACCTGCGTCGCAGCGCCATCAGGGACTAATCCGGCGGCGCGGACGCGCGCCCGCCCATACAGACTAACGGGGTAACCGACGAATGACCCGCGAACCGCGCTTTGGCGCCCTCGCCGCCGACGCCCGCTGGCAACAGGCGTGGGAGGCGGCGAACAGCTTTGCCACGACCGACAGCAAGAATGCAGACGGGCGCGACAAGCCCAAGGCCTATATCCTCGAGATGTTCCCCTACCCCTCGGGGCGCATCCACATGGGGCATGTCCGCAACTATGCGATGGGTGATGTGCTCGCGCGCTTCAAGCGCATGACCGGCCACGACGTCCTCCACCCGATGGGCTGGGACGCCTTCGGCATGCCTGCCGAGAACGCCGCGATGGAAAAGGGCGTCCACCCCGGCGGCTGGACGCGCGACAATATCGCCTCGATGCGCGGCCAGCTCAAGCGCCTCGGCCTCGCGATCGACTGGAGCCGCGAGCTCGCGACGTGCGACCCCGACTATTACGGGCAGGAACAGGCCCTGTTCCTCGACCTGTTCGCGCACGGCCTCGTCACGCGCAAGGAAAGCTACGTTAACTGGGATCCCGTCGACATGACCGTGCTCGCGAACGAGCAGGTGATCGACGGCCGCGGCTGGCGTTCGGGCGCGCTCGTCGAGAAGAAGAAATTGTCGCAGTGGTTCCTGAAGATCACCGACTTTGCCGACGAGCTGCTCGAAGGCCTGGACGGCCTCGACAAATGGCCCGACAAGGTGCGGCTGATGCAGGAAAACTGGATCGGCAAGTCGCAGGGGCTCGAGTTCAGCTTCCGCATGGCCGGCGGCGCGGTCGGCTTCGACGTCTTCACGACGCGCCCCGACACGCTCTACGGCGCGAGCTTCGCGGCGATTTCGCCCGATCATCCACTGGCCGAACGCCTTGCGAAGGATTCGCCCGAACTCGCCGCGTTCATCGAGCTATGCCGCCGTCAGGGCACCGCCGCCGAGCAGCTTGATACCGCCGAGAAGATGGGCTTCGACACCGGCCTTTCGGTCGAGCATCCCCTCGATGCGAACTGGCACCTGCCCGTCTGGGTCGTGAACTATGTGCTGATGGACTATGGCACCGGCGCGATCTTCGGCTGCCCCGCGCACGACCAGCGCGACCTCGATTTCGCCCACAAATATGAGCTGCCGGTGCACCGCGTGATCGCCGACGGCGACGAGACCGCGCAGCACTTCACCGGTGCCGAAGCGTACACGGGCCCCGGCCGCCTTGTGAACAGCCACTTCCTCGACGGCATGACCATCGACGAGGCGAAGGCGGCGGTGATCGCGCGCGCCGAGCATGAAGGCTGGGGCAAGGGCACGACCGTATGGCGCCTGCGCGACTGGGGCGTCTCGCGCCAGCGCTACTGGGGCACGCCGATCCCCTTCATCCACTGCGCAGCATGCGGCATGGTGCCGGTGCCGAAGAGCCAGCTCCCCGTCGTATTGCCCGAGGACGCCGATTTCTCGGTCCCCGGCAATCCGCTCGACCGCCATCCGACGTGGAAGCACGTCGCGTGCCCGTCGTGCGGCGGCGCGGCGGTGCGCGAGACCGACACGCTCGACACCTTCGTCGATTCGAGCTGGTATTTCC